>CALEDJ010000011.1 GCA_937951485.1 uncultured bacterium | reverse complement strand
GCATTCGCCGCATTGCAGGCGTTGCCTGCATAAAACCGGGAAGCACTGAGGCCGGTGGACCGGAGGTCTTCGCGCAAGGCTTCGGAGAATCCGAAGACGCCGGCGCAGTTGACCAGAATATCCGGGACAGGTGCGGCCTCGGCGAAAGCCGCAAAGGCGTCGCGGTCGGCGACATCAAGACGCGCTGCGATTCAGCGCCGGGTGTGACGTAGTGGTCAAGGACAATCGCCCAGTCGGTCTGGAAACAGGACTGTTCGCCGAAACGACAGTGGCAGAACCCCTGTCGCGGGTCGCCGCCGTTTTTTTTCATGGGATTATATCTCTGTCTTTAACAACGCCGTGTGTCGGATTTTTCGCAAGGCCACATGCCGCATCCCCGTGGATTGCTGCCCGCACAGGCGCGTTCAGCAGGCGTGTTGTCTCCTGCTCAATCCCGGTTTCACCCTCGTCAGGAATGCGTACGAACTCGGACACTTCGACACCGTTCATTTTTTACACTATTTAAGCGCCATCGTGGCGTCGCCCCCCAGACATACCAGGAGAAATACCATACGCATTGTCGAAAGAGTCTGTCGGGTCAAGCATCTTGGAAAAGAATCCTATTTGAGCAAATTCTTGAAACGCTCCAGAAAAGGCTCGTTCAGATCATTTTCAAAGCGTGTCAGCCACGCGCTGATATAATCTGTATCCGCTTCCGGATGGCGCAGCAGAATCAATCGCGCGTCCTCAAGATCGCGCGGGCGCCCGGCAAAAACCTTGTGGATGACCAAATCCTCCAGGCGCGCATACTTTACAGGGGTTTCCCCGATTTGGACGACTCGTGCGCGCTGAATCGCCTGCTGCTCATACGGCGTAAACGAAAAAATGAGGTCCACGCGCGGCCCGGCCCGGTCGGCGCAGGGCAGCACCATGGTTTGAGCGGCAAAGGCCGCGGGGTCAGCGACCAGCGGATTGCACCCTGCCTCCGCCACAGCCGCCAACACATCGGGAAGGCGCTGGTCCGGGGTTGTCCCCAATGTAATGTCAATATCCTGGGTCAGCCGGGGTTCGCCGTACAGGAGCACGGCTTGTCCCCCGATGACCATGTAGGGGATGGCATGTGCGTCAAATGCCCGCGCCAGTTTTGCCAAGAGATCGCCGAACATTCAGAATTCTCGCCAGTTCCAATCGCGACTCCAGTCCGTCCAGTGGCGCCCGCACACCCCACCCCCCCAACAACACGGCATGCTCGTAAAGGGCTTCCATACGCTTCAGGTTCCGGGCAAAGTCCACCGGCATACGTCGCGCCAATTCATCCTCCCAGGTTTTCCATAGTGCGGCATTCGTGATCATGGGTCGCCTTTAGACTTTTCTCGAAGTATACTGGATGCGCCGTTTGGGCAGCAATAAACAGCGGTACCCCACGCAGAAGCACCGCGATGGTATCGGCAACGCCTTGCGCTTTCTCCCACCCGCTGCATATCACCGGACAAGAATCAAGGCCTCGATGCCCGGAAGCGGCGGCGAGGTTCAGGGCAAGTTTTTCGTTCACCGGAAGTCGTCAAAGCATAATGCGGGATTTTGCGCCCACGCGACTTGCGCGCGGTAGTTGCGGTCGGCGGTTGGCGTGTCGGCGCGGATTTCACCGTAGGTCCCGATAAACTCGAAGTCCAGCGCGTGCGCGGCGGGAAAGACACGTGCAATCTCCGCCACATAGTCCCTGTCCTCCGTCTTCGTGGAGATGTTGAACCAATGCAGATAGCCGTATTGCCGATGGGCGGGCGCACCAGAGAATCCGTCTGGAAATGCCTTCTCGTGTACCATCCGTGTCAGGGTGTATTCCCAGACGGTACGGGGGTGCATCGCCTCCGCATAGGGAACAGCGGGGAAGCCCCGAATCTGGTGATAGCCGCGGTACAGGGCATTGATAAATGTCCCGTCGGGCTTGAGCGCATGGGCATGGTCCATGAGTTCGCGCGTGGCCACGACAATATCCAGAATGTTCTCATCCGCATCGAAGCCGAGCGCGGCGCGCGCGGCCTTCGCCGATTCGGAGGGATTGACAATGAAGTCGCCCATCTCGTAATCAATGCCGGCAATCTCGAAGTTTTCCAGCATCCATTCCAGGCCGTCGCGCCACCATTGGCGGTTTTCGACCAGAGAAGGATCGAGCACCCCGCGCACTTCGCGCCCCCCGCCTTCCTCGTACGCCACGCTCGCGCGTTCAGGATACTTCCGGAGATATGTGTCCAGATTGAAAAGATGGTCGCCGTGGTAGTAGTAGCCCCCATAGGCGCACAGGCCGACGCCCGGGACAATCGCGACGCCCCGGTCGCGGGCATAGCGGCAGAGGTCGCGCGCCGCGGCCACGCCGCCGTGCGCATCGCGCAGAAACCCCCAGACAATGACGCCCCAGACGCCGTTGGCGGCGCAATAATCCACCAGCCGCCGAAATCCGACCTCATACGATTCCGGGCGCTTCGGATAGGGGAAATGCTGTTCTGAAGCGGCCATGCGCGTTGCGACGCGGTCGGCTTCGTCGTCCCATGTCATGCGCGCATCCCAGCACCATAACAGCACTTTCACAGGCGACACCCTGGCTATCGGCTCCGCCGGCTTAGCGCCAACTTTGGCCGCCAGAGCGCCGCCCGCGCCAAGCGCCGCAAGAAATGTTCTGCGGTTCATGGAAGATTCGTTCCCCGATAAAAGCATGTAATGGTCGAACATCGTAACATTTCAGCCGACTGAGGCAATCACTCCGCATAACATCGTGATTGTGAGTCCCTCACCGCCTTCGATGGCGATTCACAACAAAAGGTCTTGTCGTGTGGGTGAAGCGGAGCGGAACTCCCTGTAATCTTCAGGTGGCCGATTTCTGAGTCTCCTCGTTGCACCGATCCCGCGGTGCAGCGCCTTCTTGAGGCGCTCAGCGCCGGGGCGCGATGTATTCCCCTGAAACGCTTTGCCACATGCCGCGACGCGGGAGGGTCCCAGTGGTGCGTTACACCACGGGAGCGGTGTAACGAGGGGACGATGTTCGGCAGCAGGACCATCCATGCGTGTGAATTACCCCGCCATCAATTCTCATCAGCCGCTTTCACGCCGGTCATGGTTTCCACGCTGTTTTCAGCGTCTTGATAATCATCCTCTTCCGGGGTCTCGGGCAATTGTTTGACGGCTTCGCGCAGGTCTTCGGGGGGGACAACAACGACGAGGACGTTGTCGCCGAAGTCGCGGGACCTCGCGGTCCTGATGGCGCGCATGGCGCCGAAACCGACGAAACGGCCGTCGAGGGTGAATACGGGCGAGGAGAGGACGTCGCGGGAACGGTGGCTGCCCATGATGTAGTAACTGCGGGGGCGCTCGACAATCGCCTCGATACGGTCCACCAGCACGCAATGGGCGCGGCGCGCCACTTCGCCGAGTTGGGTGATCACCGCCACGGTCTCCAGCAATTCCGGCACGGCGCTGTTGTCAAGACTGATGTGCGGCATAGGGCTGTCGGGCGGATTCGTGGGCCGCAGGAAGGCCAAGTCGAGGTCCTTGTCGCGAAGCGCCACCACGGCGGGCAGTTCCTGGGCGTCGGGCAGGAGGATTCTGACGGAAACCACCTTGCTGGACATTTCCCCGCGTTGACTGTCCATGGAATCGAAGAGAGAGAGCGGGTCGAGAAAGTTCAACGAGACCACGGTCAGCCCTGAGGGGTCAATGATGGCGCCGTTGGCCCAGGTCTCCCGGTCGCGGGTTTCGCCGCCAAAGGACATGCCGATGACGGCTTGGACGGTCACCACGGCGTTCTTATGCATTTCAAAGACGTTGCGGCCCTTTTCTGCAATGTCGTCTGCGGACGCCACGCTTGCCGCCATCGTGAGTCCCACAATTATCGGGCAACAGCGCATGTTCTTCATGTTGTGTTTCCTTGGCCGGAGGCGCTTATCTTCAGGCACTCGTCTGCAGGCATTATAGCCGTTTTACTGACCGCATGGCTTGTAAGGCTGGCGGACGATACGGGCGAACAGGAGGATGGTTTCCCCGGATTCCGTCTGGTCCGGAAAACAGAACCATGCGTTGGGCACCACGGAAAAATCCGCTTCCACCCGGCGTTCCGTGCCCGGGTCAGTTGGCGTGTCAGATTTGAAAATGAGCGGCGCATCAAGCGGGGCGAAGGTGAAATGCACGGAGATAAACCCCTCCTTGTCGGGGGCTTCGATTTGAATGCGCAGCCCGTGCGTAAATCCCCTGGGCTTGCGTTCCAGATACAAGTGAATGACATGACCGGGGTCAATCATGGTGGACCCGCGCCCCAAGTCCAGCGCCGCCGGCGATGCTTCATCCCGCCATTGGAGGGATTCCATCCCCATGTTCAGGATATATTTGCCGTCCACGCGGAGGCGATGCGCATTCAGGAGCAGGTCGCCGTGTTGCAGGGGCATCCATGAGGATTCCTCCGAATCCTCCAATCCCGGCGCTTTGTCCACGGGGATTCCCGGCGCAATCTGGATGGCGCAGGCTTCGACGCCATAGGCCGTGGCCGGTACCCAATGCGGCGCGGCGGTGGGCGCCTCACCGGCCGCCATGCCACATGCCAACAGGAACAGACACCCCGGCAGGTGTTGCATCACCGACCGGAATATATTGTGATCATGCTTCATGCTTTATTCCGTAAAAGCGCTTCGGTGTGCGCCCCGTTTCAATTCAACCATCCCAAATCCAGTGCAATGCGCGCAAAGGTGAGCACCAGGGCGAAGCCGCACATGTCGGTCAAGGTGGTGAGAATGGGCGGTGCGCCCAGCGCCGGGTCCACTTTGATGGCGCGGAGCATCAGCGGCACCAGTCCTCCGAGGGATACGGCGACAAGAGTGTTCAGGGCGAAAGCGCCGCCGACAACGACGCCCAGGAACGGCGTGCCGTGCCATCCGAGGTATGCAACGCCGCCCAGCAGGCAACCCAGCATCGCGCCGTTGATCAGGCCGACCGACACTTCCTGCGCCCATACGCGAAGATAGTCTTTTGGCTTGATCAGTCCCAAGGTGAGTTCCCGAATGCTTACCGCCACCGCCTGATTGCCGCTGCACCCGCTCAGATTGCAGATGATCGGCATGAAAAACACCAGCGCAAACAGATTCTCGACAGTGTGCTGGTGGCGCAGAACCACGCTCGCCGCTGTTATGCTCAACGCCATATTGAGACACAGCCAGACCAACCGGTGGGAGGTGCGCTCGCTGAGCGGCATGCTGCGCAGTTCCTCACCGCCGATGATGCCGCTGAAGCGCAGAAAATTCCTGCCGTGTTCCTCGCCGATGGCTTCCTCGGCGTCGGCCCGACGCACCACGCCCACCATGCGCCCCCGTTCATCTGTGACCGGAATGCACCAGAACGAATACCGGTCGAAAAGAAGACTCACTTCTGAGAGGGGGGCGGTATCAAGCAGGTACACCGGGTTGACAATCATTACTTCGGAAAGTTTCTTGTCGGCGGGCGCCAACAGCAGGTCCCGCAGACGCAGCACCCCGATGAGCGTGCCGTGTTCCGATTGCACATAGGCGTATTGCACGCCATAGTCCGAATACTGTTCGGCGTTCTCGCGCATATCCCGGATGACATCGCCCACGCACATCTCCTGGGGATACACGACAAACTCCGTCACCATCACCCCGCCCGCGGTGTCTTCCTCGTAACGGAGCAGATTGCGGGCGTCCTGCGCTTCTTCCGGAGCCATGCCCTGCAGGATGGCCTCGGCATCCTCCTCGTCCAGTTCAGCGAGCAGGTCGGCCCGGTGATCGCTCTCCATCTCCTCGACAATCGCCGAGGCGTGTTCCGGGGGCAGTTCTTCCAGGATGTCTGCAGCCTGCGCGTCGGCCAATTCCTGAAGCAAATCAGCGGCGGCTTCCGGTCCCAGCAACGCCAGAATCTGATGGTTTTCCTCGTCGTCAAAGCGGGTGAACGCACGCGCCACTTCACCCGGCGGCAACTCGCGCAGGTAGGCCTGGAGCGCAGGCGCATCCTCCTGCTGCGCCAACGCCATAATCTGATCCCAAGGCTCTTTTGTTTCGAGTTCCGCCATCTTATCGCCTGTTTTCCACATTGCGGACAGATCAGCGATCAAATCCGAGATACTGCCGACTGACGCCCTTTTCTGACACGCGAGGCAGGCAGGCAGCCTTCATAAGGATGCCTTCCAGATAATTGCGCACCCGGCGCAGTTGCCGCCGAGGAGAACTTTATTGTATCAAAAAGAAGCAAACAGATGGAATTTCCCGGAAGAGATTTGCGTTTTCAGTGGCAAGTGGTGCTATACTTTTACACATTCTTTACATACACATGAAAACCTTTCGTGTATCTCCTATGCGCACATTGAAAGGGGGGAAGGTTTTTTTCGTTTAAGCACGGAGATGGCAACGCATGGGATTGAACCTGGCAGACAGTGTTGATGTCAACGCGGAACTGATGCCCGACAAGACGGCGCTGATTTTTGAGCGCACATACATGTCTTTCGGCGAACTGGCCGCCGCCGCAAAACGCGTGGCGAATGTTTTGAACGGCATGGGGATTGGTCATGGGGATATCGTGGCGATCATGCTCCCCAATACGCCGCATTTCCCTATCATCTATTTCGGCATCTTGTATGCAGGCGCTACGGTGCTCCCCATAAACCCCACATTCAAACGGCGGGGAATTCTGTATCAATTGCAGGATTCCGGCGCAAAGGCGATATTCGCGTGGCGTGACGCGGCTTCAGAGGCCGCAAAGGCCGTCGCGGATGTTTCCCACGGCTGCCGTCTGGTTTCGGTGGAACCCGGTATGAAACCCGAAATGCCGCCTGCCGGCGAGTCGTTTCTGGCCTTGATGGCGGGCGCATCGCCGGAATACGACATGGTGCAGACCGACCCCTCCGACACCGCCGTGCTGATTTACACCTCGTCTACCGGTGATGAACTGTACGGCGCCGAATTGACGCATTTCAATCTGTTCAACAGCGCGATGATTATTCGGGAACACGCGGTGCATTTTACCCCGGACGACAATTGCCTTGCAGTGCTGCCCCTGTTCCACGGATTCGGGCAAACGACGATGATGACTATTCCCCTTTTGTGCGGAAGCGCCGTGGCGCTCATGTCCCGTTTCGATCCACAACAGTTTTTCAGTGTTATCCAGAAGGAGCGCATCACCCTGACATGCCTGGTGCCGACGATGATGCATCTTCTGCTGAATTTCAAGAAAGACGACCATTTTGACATGTCCTCGCTGCGCTTCATCACGGTGGGCGGTTCCGCTATGCCCAAGGACCTGGCATTGGCCTTCATGGAGCGATTTAAGGTGCCGGTGGTGGAAGGATACGGCTTGACAGAAACCAGCCCGGTAATCTCAACCAATACGGTGCAGGGAAACCGACTTGGTTCTGTTGGCCGCCCCTTGTGGGGGTGTCGCATCCGAATCATGCGCGAAGACGGTTCTTTCGCCGAACCGAATGAGACCGGCGAAATCGTGATGCGCGGCCATAATCTCATGAAAGGCTGTTACAACCGGCCCGATATCTACGCGCAGATCATGGCCGGCGGATGGTTTCACACCGGCGATTACGGATACATGGACGAGGACGGATATATCTACATCACCGGACTGAAAAAAGACATCATCATCCGGGCCGGCATGAATGTCTATCCGTTTGAGACGGAAAAAATCCTGATGGAGCATCCCGCGGTGCAGGAGGCCGCAATGGTCGGTATTCCTGATCCTGTTCGCGGGCATGAACCAAAAGCATTCATTGTGCTGAAACCGGGGATGGAAATCTCCGTGAAAGAACTTGCCGCCTATTGCCGCGAGCAAATGGCGTCCTACAAGTGCCCCCGAACCTATGAGTTTCTGGACGATCTTCCCCGAGATGCATCGGGAAAAGTGCGCAAGGACTTACTACTTCAGCGCACGGAAAGTTACAATGGCGAGAACGGGACGGGTTTCGATTTGAGCGGCGCGCCATCCTGAAGACCTTCACAGTGCAGAGATTTGCAGCGCGTTGCGGCTGATGTGTACTGGGGAAGGAAATTTTTCTGGCGCTGTTATGTTATACTGTGCATCGCTTCATCGGCGATAAAATCAGGATATTGATGCGAAACGTATTCGGCTCTCGTTAAATGCAAAAACCGCTGAACAGGCCTGAAGAATGAGGTTGATTGATAGTATTGATACACCCCGGGATCTGAAACGTCTCTCCATTGCCGAATTGGAGACGCTGGCGTCGGAATTGCGTCTCCTGATCATCGAAACGGTTAACCGCAACGGCGGCCATTTGGCGTCGCCGTTGGGTGTGGTGGAACTTACGCTCGCCATTCATTACGTGTTCGACATCGGCACAGACAAACTGATTTGGGATGTGGGCCACCAGTGCTATGCCCATAAGTTAATCACCGGACGACGCGACCTGTTCGCCACTTTGCGGAAGTTGGGCGGAATCAGCGGATACCCCAGAATTTCGGAAAGCCCCTATGACTGTTTTGGCACAGGACACAGCTCCACATCCATCTCAGCGGCGCTCGGGATGGCTATCGCCCGAGATATGCGGGGCGAAAACCATCATGTCATCGCTTTCATCGGGGACGGCGCCATAACGGGCGGCATGGCCCTCGAGGCCCTGAGCAACGCCGGCCATATCGGCGTCAATCTGATGGTGATTCTCAACGACAATGAAATGTCCATCTCCCGCAATACAGGCGCGCTCGCCCGTTATTTCAACCGCATGATCATGGCCGAACCGTATAAGCGGGCCAAGGAAGACGTCGGGAGTTTTGTAAAGCGGCTGATTGGCGATCGGATGACGCGCACCATCCAGGACCTGGAAAAATCCGTCAAAGGCTTTATCACCAAAGGGGCGTTCTTTCAGGAACTCGGTGTTAACTATGTCGGGCCGGTGGACGGTCATGACCTCCCCTTGCTTATCGCATGCCTCGAAAGCCTGAAGACCACGAAAGGACCCGTGCTGTTGCACTGTCGCACGGAAAAAGGCAAGGGACTGAAGGAAGCCGAGGAAGACCCTCTGACCTACCACGGCATCAAGCCGCTTTCCCTGAAAAAGCACGATTCTGAAGGGGTGCCCCTGCCCGCGCGGGAAGAACAGCAGCATAAGGAGGCCACATCCTTTACGGGCGCTTTCGCGCAGGCGCTGGTGGAATTCGCCCGGGAAGACGACCGGATCGTGGGCATCACGGCGGCCATGCCCACGGGCACCGGCCTTACCGCCCTGGAAAGGGAATTTCCCGACCGCTTCTTCGATGTGGGGATTTGCGAACAGCACGCGGTGACACTGGCCGGCGGGTTGGCTGTTTCCGGCATGCGGCCGGTGGCGGCGATCTATTCCACATTTCTTCAGCGTGGCTATGACCAACTCATCCATGATATCTGCATTCAGAACCTGCCTGTGGTGTTTGCCATTGACCGGGCCGGACTTGTCGGCGAAGACAGCCCCACGCAGAACGGCACCTTCGACCTTTCTTATCTGCGCCTCGTACCCAACATATGTGTCTTGGCGCCGAGAGATGACATAGACATGCGCCTGATGCTACGCTGGGCGCTTGCACAACGGGGACCTGTGGCCATCCGGTATGCGCGCAGCGCAGCCCCGACCATCGGCGCGCCTGAGGGACGCGACGTCACCCGGGGGGAAATCCTGAGAAACGGCGATGATGCCTTCTTCCTGTCCGTTGGCCCTGTGACGGGCGCCTGTCTTGCCGCCGCCGAACACCTGGAACGGGAAGGCTATTCCATCGGCGTGGCCGACGCGCGTTTTGTAAAGCCATTGGACGTTGCGCTGATTGATTCCCTCGCCGGCCGCCCCATCATCACGGTGGAAGAAAACACTCTCGAAGGTGGTTTTGGTTCGGCGGTCCTGGAGCATTTTGCGGCGTGCGGGCATCTGGAAGGATTGCGGCTTTTGCGGCTGGGTGTGCCCGATCACTTTATTGAACAAGGCACGCGCGAAGAGCAACTGCGGATGTGCGGACTGGATTGCGAGGGATTGGCCCAATCCGTCAGGGCGTTTCTCGGCGCAAGGGTCCCGTACATGGTCAAATAGGGTCGGCCGACACCGCAAGGCCGACGCGGCGCCGCGTTTCCTATTCCCCGTAAACATCCGTGCTGTGGTCTATATGACGCGCAGCATTGTTTCGCGGCTGAAACCGGTCCGGGGTGGGCGTCGGATAATTGTTGTCGAAACAGGCCGTGCAGAAATGCGGCATGTTGTTTTCGGTCGCCCGCAGCATTTCCTCAATGGGCAGATACGCAAGCGTATCCACATCCAGGAATTGCCGTATTTCCTCCACGCTGAAATTGTGCGCAATGAGTTTGTGCCGATTCGGCGTGTCAATGCCGTAATAACAGGAATTAATAATGGGAGGCGACGCCACCCGGTAATGGATTTCCCTGGCGCCGCAACGCCTCAAGGTCTTGATGATTTTCTTGGCGGTCGTGCCGCGCACAATGCTGTCATCCACCAATACAATACGTTTGCCGTCAACGGCGCTGCGGGAGGGATTCAACTTGATTTTGACGCCGAAGTCCCGAATGCCTTGATCCGGCTCGATAAAGGTTCTGCCGACATAGTGGTTGCGGATGAAGCCCATGTCGAAGGGGATGCCGGATTCATGGGCATATCCCAGTGCCGCGGGATTGGAAGAATCAGGCACCGCCATCACCATGTCCGCAGCGACGGGGGCCACCCGCGCCAGGGCGCGCCCCATTGCCTTTCGCACAATATCAACGCTTTTGCCGAAAATCACGCTGTCCGGCCTCGCCACGTAAACAAATTCAAAGATGCACTGTTTGGGCGTGGCGGGGGGAAACGGTTTGCGCGATTCCAGTTTGTCGCGCCCGATGGTGATGACCTCGCCCGGTTCCACCTCGCGAATCCAATCGGCGTCTATGATATCGAGCGCGCAGGTTTCACTGGCCAGCACAAAAGTTTCCTCCAGGCGGCCCAGCCACAGGGGCCGGAAACCCAGCGGGTCTCGAACGGCGACGATTTCCCCGCCATTCATCGCCAGGATGGTGTACGCGCCGATCACCTGACGGAGTGCGTCAATCACGCATTCGGTGAAAGACTGCTCCTTGGAGCGCGAGATCAAATGAATAATAGTTTCGCTGTCCGTGGTCGCCTGAAAAATGGCGCCTTCGGATTCCAACCGCTCTCTGATGACGGCCGCGTTCACCAGATTCCCATTGTGGCAGAGGGCCATGGACCCCCGCGCATAATCAACCACCAGGGGCTGCACATTCTTGAGATTGCTCGTTCCATACGTGGAATAGCGCACATGGCCGATGCCGTGCGTTCCCTGCACCCGGGCCAGTTTGTGCGGCTTGAAGACATCGCTCACCAGGCCCACGCCCCGGTGCGTCGTCAACACGCCGTCCTGGGCACAGACGATGCCCGCCCCCTCCTGACCGCGATGCTGAAGGGCATAAAGACCGAGATAAATGAGCGTTGCTGCCTCTTCGTGACCGAACACGCCGAATACGCCGCACTCCTCACGCGGGCGGTCGGAATGTATGGCATCGGCGCATGTATTGATTTCGCTGTCGGCCAAGAATGCGATCAGGGAATCGAGGCGGCGCATGTGGATTAGAGTTCCTTCTTGCCGGTCAGCAGACGGTAGGCTTCCAGATATTTTTCGCGGGTCTTTTCCACGATGTCGTCGGGCAGGGGCGGCGGCGGAGAATTCTTGTCCCAATTTGTCGTTTCCAGATAATCCCGCACGAACTGCTTGTCAAAACTCGGTTGACTGCGACCCGGGGCGTATTGGTCGGCGGGCCAGAAGCGGGAAGAATCGGGCGTCAGGATTTCATCGGCGAGCACCAGTTCGCCATCCAGAACGCCGAATTCAAACTTCGTGTCACAGAGGATAATCCCGCGCTCCGCCGCGATATCCCGCGCGCGTTCATAGATGCGCATCGAGGCGTCCGCCGCTTTGCGGTTCCACTCCTCGCCGATGATACGTCCCGCTTCCTCCGGGCTGATGTTGATGTCATGCCCGTCGGTCGCCTTGGTGGCGGGGGTATAGATCGGTGTGTCGAGTTTGCTCGATTCCCGGAGTCCGGACGGCAGTTGAATCCCGCAGACTGTACCCGATTCCCGGTATTCCTTCCAGCCGCTGCCCGCAAGATAACCACGAATCACAAATTCAACGGCGAACATTTCGCATTTGCGAACGAGCATCGAACGCCCCGCGAACATCTCCGGCTGCGCCTGAAAGGCCGGCGGAAAATCGGCCAGATCGGCGGAGATCAGATGGTTCTTTACAATATCGCCGATCTGCTCGAACCAGAACAGCGATATCTGGGTCAAGACCCTCCCCTTATCCGGAATCCCGACGGGATTGACCCAATCAAAGGCGGAAATGCGGTCCGTCGCCACCAGAACGAGGCGGTCACCGAGGTCATAGATGTCTCTTACCTTCCCCCGCTTGTCCGGTTGGCGGCCTTGCAAGGTCGTTTCACATACGGCGGCGCGGCTCATAGAGTATCTCCTTTATTTGCCTCGTTTCGCTGACTATTGAAAAAACGTGCCCATCAGGTGCGGTTTATTGATGGCAAGCAGTTCGTCCAGCAGGGCGCGGCATTTTCCGGCGTGGCGTGGCATCAGGGGATTTAGGAGCATCGCCTGGAATGCGGCTTCGCGGTCGCCCGTCACAGCCGCCTCTACGGTCATGGTTTCATACGCCTTCACCACCTGCATCAGGCCGCGAATGGGCGGTTCCGGAGCGGCTTGCGGAACGGCCAGCGCCCCATCCCTGCCAATCTCCGCCGGTACTTCCACGGACACATCGTCGTCGAAGGTCGGGATGGCGCCGTTGTTCCGGCAGCATACGATCTGCCGCGAGCGGCGGTCATTCTCTATGGCATCTATCAGGTGGAACGCCGCCGTGGAGTAGTGCGCGCCGCCGCGCTTGCCCAGTTCCTCCGGCTTTTCCGCCAACTGGGGATCCCGGTACTTTTCAAAAAGACGCTGTTCGATTTCCAGCACTTCCTCGCCGCGCGTCTTTTCCTTGGAACGCAATGTTTCCAATACGGTTTCTGTGGAATAGAAGTATTGCAGGTAGTAATTGCAGAACATGCCGAGGCTCTGCATCGCCAGAATCATGTTGTTGCGGGTGCCCTCGTGTTCCCATTCCTCCCGCGCATGTTCGATGAACTTGGCCAACACCGCGCGCGTTATGTCCTGCCCGGCCTTCTTGAAACCCCGCACCCAGGAGAGGTGATTCAGCCCGACATAATCGAGTTCGATGTCCTCCACCGCCCCCCCAAAATGCTTGACGACCTCCATGATCATGCCGATGGGGACGTTGCAGAGGCCGACGGTGCGGATGCGACTGTGGCGAATCACGGCTTCGGTGTTGATGCCGGCGGGGTTGGTAAAGTTGATGAGGAAGGCATCCGGGCACAGCGTCTCCATCGCGCGGGCAATATCCAGAATGCGTGGGATGGTGCGCAGGGCGCAGGCAAACCCCCCGACGCCGGTCGTCTCCTGGCCGATGATGCCGTACCGCAGGCCCAGTTTTTCATCCTCAATCCGCGCCTGCATCTGCCCGACCCGGATCTGCGTGATGACGTAGCGGGCATCGGCGACCGCTTCCTCCAAATCCGCCGTGGCGTGGACGGTGAAGGGATTGCCATGTCGGGCTGCCATACGTTGCGCAAAGGCCGCATTGTCTCCCACCCGCTCCCGATTCCGGTCCATCAGCCAGACCTCGGAAACGGGAATGACATCGAGGCGGGAAAAAAGCCCATCGAGCAGTTCCGGTGTGTAGGAACTGCCGCCGCCGACAACTGTAAGTTTCATCCAAAATACACCCTTGTGATTGCCGCGAACGCGGAAAGACGACCCTGAATAAGCGGCGACTCTTCTGCAGCCGCCATGCGCTCGATACCGGCGCGGCGCCGGCGCGCGTATGATAGCGGCCTGCCGGAGAAAATTCAAAATACGGGCAGGAGAGGTCCTTGCAGAACCTCCCGTGACACGGGCGTCTCGCCCATGAAAAACGGGCAGGATGCCCGTGCTCCATCGGATCACAGAAGGTTTTGCAGAAGCCTCAGGAAGCGGTTGGATTTTCTACGTGCGCCTGTGCTCTAGTAAGGGTCGAACCGGAGTCGTGGAGGCCGAGGTGGACGCCGCCCATGTATTTTGTCGCGCCGATATTTCTTGTGCCTTTTTTTGGCTGGGGCCTTGTCATGCTGTATCGGAGATATCGGCTGCGGGAAGAGTGGCCGATGTGGGTGGAAGCGCTTACCATTGTTGCGCTGGCGCTCTTTTACACCGTTGAAATCGAAGAACTCCGGGTCTGGTTGCATCACCAGCGGATTGCCTATTTCTTCAGCGTTCTGGGGTTATTCGTCGCCGGTCTGGCCCTCTATGGCCATGTGGTGGTGTCTCTGCTGTCACGTCTGATCGTTGAGGTGGTTGCTCCGGGAGACGAAGATATCCGCGACCGCCCCCGCTTCGGTCCGGCGGAAATCCTCGAACGCCGAGGCGATTGGGAGGGCGCCCTGCAGGAATACCTGATCCTGCTGCGGATTTTTCCCCGAAATGCCGTGGTTAACCAGCGCGCGGCGGAATGCTGTATCCAACTCAAGCGCCCGGAAGACGCCATCAAATGGCTGGAACGCGCCGTACGCTATCTTCCACCGGATGAAAGCGTCCTGCCTCTTTTAAGCCGCATTTGCGAGATATATGACCGGGTGCTCCACCGCCCTGATGACGCAAGAAACGTGCTGGACCGCTTCCTGGACGAACATCCGGCATACCCCCACGCCGATGCAGTGCGGGCGCGCCGACGTCAGATCGGAGCCGCTGATTCCCTGGAGCGTCCGGTGGATTTGGATGCGCTGGCGCAAACGCCTATTGAAGACGGCGCATTGCAGGAGGAGGCTCCGAAGCGCGCCAAAAGTTCCCGGCGCTCCCGCCGGCAAAGGAAACTGGAACGCCAAGACGCCGAGATTGAAGCCCTTGATGCCTGTCCGGCGCCCCTTCCCGATTCTCAAACCGAGGAAGTGACGCTTCGTAACGATTTGCCGGAAGTGGTTCCGCTGGATGCCACAGAGAGTGTCGCTCCGGAAGATGAAGCCCTCGATTCGCCCCGTGGAAAATCCAACGGCGCGCCCCTGGAACCGCTATGAATGAACCAGCCGCCATTGACACACAAAACAATTCCGTCCGGACCGCCGGCGATATAGTCGCCCCGGTCAATTCCGCCATTCCCATTCTTCACCGGGGAGATGCGTGGGAATGATCAACTGCAGCCCACCCACGGCGCGGCACATGTCAATCACGCGGATGACATCCTGAAAGGCGGCGTCTTTGTCCGCCCGGAGCACAATTGGGGTGCGGGGTTCTTCCTGGAGGACTGTTTCCAGAGCGGAACGAAGCCCCGGCAAATCAACCCGGTTTCCACCAAAGTAGATTTCGCCTGTCGCCTTGACCGTAATCTCATGTTTGGTTGTTTCCATGCTCTCAGCAGTGGCCGCCTGCGGCAACGACACATCAATGCCCAAATGCTCACGGAAAGTGGTGGTCAGCATGAAAAAAATCAGCAGGAGAAACATCACGTCAATCAACGGAGTGATGTTGATGGTCGGGCGGCGGAAACGTCGCTGTCTGCCAAATGCGCCTTCCACACGGAAAATCCTTTGTTCAGCCCCAATCTCCGGACAATTGCATGGGAACGGCATTCTAACCGTGATGCGATCCCGAGACAAATTGTGTTCTTCGAGTTGCGATATTGCTCAAAATCAGGTAGAATTGCTTTAGAAGGGTGTGTGACGAAACGATTGTGTGTCAAGTGTCCGGGGGTGAGCAGTGAGACCGTATAAAGTATTGGTGGCGGATGACTGCAGGGAGGAAACTGCAGTCCTTTGCGAAGGTCTGAAATTGAACGGCTATGAAGCGGTCGGCGTACTTACAGGTGCGCAGGCCATTGCCCGTTGTGCGGATGGTGACATAGATCTATTGTTGTTGGATATTGGATTACCGGACATTAGCGGGCACGAAGTCTGCAAGAGACTCAAAGAAAACAAGAAAACCAAGGATATCCCGATTATTTTTGTGACGGCGCGTGGCGAGGCGGTGGATATCGCCCAAGGCTATGCGCTCGGGGCGGTGGACTATATCACCAAGCCCTATAACCTTCCCTTCGTGATGATTCGGGTGGAAAGCGCCATGCGGACACGACAAACCAACGATTACCTTGCCGCCAGTGTGGAACTGTTGCAGGACCCGATATACACGGACCACCTGACCGGGTTGCGGAACCGCCGTTTCCTCCTGGAACGGCTTCAAGAGGAAATTGAGAAGTCTCACCGATACGACTATCCCGTGGCCTGTGTCGTACTGGATGTGGATGAAATCCGCGCCGTGGATGAGGAAATGGGCGGGGCCTCCCTGGATGATTTGCTGGTGGAGATTGCACTCAGCCTGCGGAATTCATCACGCACTCATGACATTCTGGCCCGTTACGAAGGCGCGCTGTTTGTGGCGGTGCTCCCCCACGCCAGACTGAAAGACGCCATCGGCTACGCCAACAAGATTCAAGAGGAAGTGACAGCCACCACCTACAGTGATCCCTCTTTCCCCACGCGCGCCAAGTTGAGTTTCGGCATCGTCGCATGTCGGAACGGTCACTCACGAAACGCCGATGAAGTGCTGGCGGAAGCCATGCGCAACCTCTTTCATGCGGCAACCCATCCCGGGAACCGCATCGTGGCCAAGGAACTCAACGCCCCGAACTGATTCCGAAACATCCCTTTCCACGCAAATCTCTTTCATGGCCTGACCCACCTCTGACTTACCCCCTGCTTCGTCTGCAGACACCGCGCCGATCTTGCGCTTGAACACCGCCCGTGTTACCCTAAGTCGCATGGCGTTGGCTTGTTTCGATGGTTAAGCGCCTTATCGGTCGTTTTCTGTAATCAACGGCATGAGTTTCAGCAGGGTCGTCATTGTGAGGCAGGCGCAAGCCCGAGGCGGTAATTCGGGGAAACAGGAGCGCTTCATTTCACTCGCAATGACGTAAATCGGGTTGCAGGCAACGCAAGTGTTGGCATTTTGTGTGTCACTTGGATAGATGCGAAGGCAACCAAATAGCGGGAGGAACTCTTATGCAACGCATGACGATGGGACAAGCGGTAATTGCGTTTCTCAAACGGCAATACACGGAACGCGACGGGGTTGAGCGGCCGCTTTTCGCGGGATGTTTCGGCATCTTCGGACACGGGTGCGTGGCGGGGATTGGGCAGGCGTTGCAGCAAAATCCCGATTTCCGGTTCTATCAGATTCGCAACGAACAAGCGATGGTGCATGTCGCGGCTGGCTACGCGAAGATCAAGAACCGCCTCCAGACCTTTGCGTGTCTGTCGTCCATCGGCCCCGGCGCCACAAACATGGTGACAGGCGCGGCGGGCGCCACCATCAACCGCCTGCCGGTACTGCTGTTGCCCGGCGACATCTTCGCGCGACGCAATGTGGCGCCCGTCCTGCAGCAGTTGGAGTCGGAACATTCGCAGGACATTTCGGTGAATGACTGTTTCCGCCCGGTGAGCCGCTATTGGGACCGCATCAACCGCCCCGACCAGATCATCACGGCGCTCCCGGAGGCGATGCGGGTGCTGTGCAGTCCGGCGGACACGGGGGCCGTCACGCTGGCCCTGCCGCAAGACGTGCAGGCGGAGGCATGGGATTACCCGGATGAACTCTTCGAGAAGCGGGTATGGCGCATTCCGCGCAACCGCGCCGACGCTGCTGCATTGCGCCGCGCCGCAGAATTGGTCCGCGCCGCAAAGCGGCCGCTTATCATCGCGGGCGGCGGGGTCATATACAGCGAAGCGACAGAGACGCTGCGTGCGTTTGTGGACCAGACCGGCATCCCTGTTTCGGAAACGATGGCGGGCAAGGGCAGCCTGCGCTACGACCATCCGGGGAATGCAGGCGCCATCGGCGTGACGGGAACCAGCGCAGCCAACGCGCTCGCGCGCGAGGCCGATCTCGTGATTGGCATCGGCACGCGCTACAGCGACTTCACCACGGCGAGCAAAACCGCATTCCAGCATCCCGATGTGCGCTTCATCAACATCAACGTGGCGGAATTCGACGCCTTCAAACACAGCGCCGTGCCGCTGGTGGGCGACGCACGCGTCGTGCTGGAAGAACTGTCGGAGGCCCTGCAGGGATACCGCGCGGATGCTGCCTACCAGGCAAAGGTGCAGCGGTTGCACGATGCATGGGAAGAGGAAGTGGACCGCATCTACGCCATCCGCAATACGCCGCTGCCAAGTCAGGGCGAATTGATCGGCGCGGTGAACGAACTCAGCGATCCGGAGAGTATCATGGTCTGCGCCGCGGGATCGCTGCCCGGCGACCTGCACAAACTGTGGCGCGCGCGCCACCCCAAAAACTACCACCTCGAATACGGATACAGTTGCATGGGCTACGAGATCGCCGGCGGGCTCGGCGCGAAGATGGCCGCGCCGGAACGCGACGTCTATGTGATGCAGGGCGACGGCGGTTATCTCATGCTCAACGCGGAAATTGTCACGTCGGTCCAGGAAGGATACAAACTGATCATCGTGCTCTTCGACAATTTCGGCTACAAGAGCATCGGATCCCTGAGCCGATCGCTGGGGCAGGAGGGGTTCGCGACGCGCTATGTATATCCCAAGGATGGTGTGCTGCCGGGGGACGAATGCGGGGATGACGTGCAACTGTTGCCGGTGGACCTGGCGACAAACGCACGCAGCCTCGGCGCCCATGTCTTCGAGTGCAAGACCTACGAGGATTTCGTCCAGGCGATGCATGACGCCCAAAAAACCGACCGCACCAGTGTCATCTACATTCAGAATGATCGCTATGTGAATGTGCCGGGATATGACAGTTGGTGGGACGTGCACGTGGCGGAAGTAAGCGAGATGGAATCGGTGCGCACCGCGCGCAAAGCCTGGGAGCAGATGCGCGCCCGCGAACGGTATTATCTTTAACGTGATTTCGTAGTTGCCAGTCGAATAAGTCGGACAAGTCGGACGAGTCGCACGAGTCGCACGATGCCGACAGGATCGACGAGACCGGCAGGCGTAATGGCGTGACGGCATGATGGCATGATGGTGGGTTCATCTACGCTGCACCCATCCTGCAAGACCGGTCGGACGCCGCGGACCTGACTCGTTCGTCCGACTGCTCCGACGCGTCCGACCAAAGCAGCGGTGGGTTCCGCTGCGCTACACCCACCCTGCAAAACTGAAAGGAAAAAGTGGCCTCCGTGGAAACGCTGAAAAATTACGTGAACGGTTCGTGGGTTTCGTCCGGCGCGGGGGAAACCCTGGAAATCAAGAATCCCGCCACACAGGAGCCGTTGGCCCGCGTGCCATTGTCGCCGTTGGAGGAAGTGGACGCTGCGGCGCGGGCCGCACACACCGCGTTCCTGGAATGGAGTCGCGTGCCCGCCCCGGACCGCATCCAGTTTCTATTCAAACTGAAGCACCTGCTGGAGGAGCACCTGGACCCGCTCGCGCGCTCCTGCACGGAGGAATGCGGCAAAACCTATGCAGAGAGCGTGGGGGAATTGCGGCGCGCCATCGAGAATGTCGAGGTGGCCTGCGGCATCCCGATGCTGATGCAGGGACGGAACAACGAGGACATCGCGCGCGGCATAGACGAACACATGTACCGCCAGCCGGTCGGCGTCGGCGCGATGATTGCTCCGTTTAATTTCCCCGCAATGATCCCCTTCTGGTTTCTGCCCTATGCGCTGGCGACGGGCAATTGCTTCATTGTGAAGCCCAGCGAGAAGTGCCCCATCACCCAGCAGCGGATTTTTGAATTGATTGACCAACTCGGTCTGCCGCAGGGAGTGCTGCAACTGGTGAACGGCAGCAAACAGACCGTGGACGCCATCCTTGATCATCCCTTGATTCGCGCCATCAGCATGGTAGGTTCCACCCCGGCGGCGCGGCATATCTATGCCGGGGCCGCGGCCAACGGCAAACGCGCCCAGTGCCAGGGCGGCGCGAAGAATCCCGTGGTGATTATGCCTGATGCGGATATGGACACCGCGGTGCGCATTCTGGCCGACTCGGCCTTCGGATGCGCCGGGCAACGCTGCCTGGCATTGTCGGTGGGCATCACGGTGGGGGAGGCGCGCGATGTGTTCCGCGAAAAATTCGCGGAAGCGGCACGCAACCGGCGCGTCGGCTATGGCCTGGACGCCGACGTAGAGACCGGCGCGCTCGTCTCACTGGAAAGCAAGGCGCGCATTGAAGGCATCATCGCGCAGGCGGAAAGGGAAGGCGCAAAAGTGACAGTGGACGGCCGGGGCAAGATGGTGCCCGGATATGAACAGGGCAGTTTCCTCTTCCCCACCCTGCTGGACAATGTGCCGCCGGGCGGCCGGACGGCGCACACGGAGATTTTCGGCCCTGTGTTCAGCATGATGCACGCCGACTCGCTGGACGACGCCATCGCATTGGTGAACGACCGCGCTTATGGCAACATGGCCTGTATCTTCACCGCGGACGGCGCAGCGGCGCGGCGCTTCCGGGTCGTGGCGCGTGCGGGAAACATCGGTATTAACATCGGTGTGGCCGCGCCAATGGCGTTTTATCCTTTCAGCGGCTGGTGTGAAAGTTTCTTCGGCGACTTGCACGGCCAGGGCGAACACGCCGTGGAATTCTTCACCGAAACCAAGGTGGTCGTCGAACGCTGGCCGCGGGAATGGAGCCGAAAGTTCTGAAAGGAGAACCATCATCCATGCACCTCATTCGTGTGGCCAATGCCCCGTGTTCCTGGGGCAGTCTGGAATTCGACGGGATGAAGGGCGAAACCATCACATGGGAACGGATGCTGGACGAACTCGTCGAGACGGGCTACGCCGGCACGGAACTGGGCGACTGGGGTTTCATGCCGACGGAACCGGATGCGCTGCGCGCCGCGCTGGAGCAGCGCGGCGTCACCATGGTCGGCGCGTTTGTGCCCGTGGCGTTCCGGTATGATGCGGCGCACGCGCCGGGCATCGCGGCGGCGCTGCGCGTGGCCCGGTTGATTGCCGCCGTGGCCGCATCCGACCACGCGCCGTTGCTGATCCTGGCCGATGACAACGGCAGCGACGCCGTGCGCACGCGCCACGCCGGACGCATCGCCCCGGAAATGGAACTTTCAGGGGAAGAATGGCGCACGTTTGCCGCGGGCGTCGATCGCGCCGCGCGCGCCATCCACGAGGAAACGGGGTTGTGCACAGCGTTTCACCACCATTGCGCCGGTTATGTGGAGACGCCGGAGGAAATCGCGCGCCTCCTGGAGATGACGGACCCGACGCTGGTCGGGCTGGTCTTTGACACCGGGCACTACGCCTTCGGCGCGGGCGATCGCGACGGCACATCGGTGCGCGATGCGTTGGACCGCTTCGCGGACCGCATTCGCCATGTTCATTTCAAGGATTGCGATCCGGCGGTCGCCGATGCGGCGCACCGGGAAAACCTGGATTATTTTCAGGCGGTGGCGCGGGGCGTTTTCTGCGAATTGGGAAAAGGCTGTGTGGATTTCGCGCACACCGTGGACTGGTTGCGGCGGCGCGGCTATCGGGGGTGGATTGTGGTGGAACAGGATGTTCTGCCGGGCATGGGCGCGCCCAGGGAGAGCGCCAGGCGGAATCGTGAATTCC
This sequence comes from uncultured bacterium, assembly GCA_937951485.1. GTDB lineage: Bacteria > Hydrogenedentota > Hydrogenedentia > Hydrogenedentales > CAILVY01 > CALEDJ01. The sequence continues at coordinate 97,606 of CALEDJ010000011.1, read as the reverse complement.
TGAAGACATTGGGGCTGTGACCATGGGACAACGAAGATTGAATGTCGGGCTGATCGGCGCCGGGCGGATTGGAAAACTGCATGCGGAGCATCTGTGCCGCCGCATCCCGCGCGCGCGGCTGGTCGCGATCGCCGATGCGAACGCCGAGGCCGCGCAGGACTGCGCGGAGCGCCTCGGCATATCGAGGACAGAGGAGGATTATCATGCAATCCTCGCGGATGCGGGCATCGAGGCCGTCGTTATCTGCGCGCCCACCGACCTGCACGCGACCATGATCGAGGAAACGGCGGCGGCGGGCAAGCACATCTTCTGCGAGAAGCCCATCGCGCGCACGCTTCGGGAGATTGACCAGGCGCTCGAAGCCGTGGAACACGCGGGCGTCAAACTGCAAATCGGGTTCAATCGCCGCTTTGACGCTGATTTCTCGCGCGTTCGCCGCGCCATCGTCGCGGGCGAGATCGGCCAGCCTCACCTGCTGCACATCATCAGCCGGGACCCCGGCCCGCCGCCCATTGAATACATCCGTAGTTCCGGCGGCATGTTCCTCGACATGACCATTCACGATTTCGACATGGCGCGCTTCCTCATCGGCGACGAGGTTGAAGAGGTCTATGCTTCAGGCGCGGTGAAGGTGGATTTCGCCATTGGCGAGGCGGGCGACATTGACACCGCGGTGGTGATGCTCAAGTTCGCCAACGGCGTGCTGGCCACCATAGACAACAGCCGCCGCGCCGTGTACGGTTACGATCAGCGGGTCGAGGCCTTCGGCAGCGGGGGCGCCATCGCGGTGAGCAACAACTATCCCAACTCCGCCACAATCAGCGACGCGGTGTGCGTCCGGCGCGACCTGCCGTTCAAGTTCTTCATGGACCGCTACACCGAGAGTTTTCTCATGGAAATGGCGGCTTTTATAAACGCCGTGCTGGACGATACCGAGCCGATGGTCTCCGGCGTGGACGGCCGTGCCGCGGTGCTCCTGGCCGCCGCCGCACAGCGCTCCCACGAGGAAAACCGCCCGGTGCTGTTGCGGGAGTTTGACACGGAGTAATACAGGGACAATGACAGAAAACAGCAGCGAAAACAACGGAAGAAGATATCTGCCGACGTCGCCCACGTGTTTCGCCTGCGGGGAGCACAACCCCGCCGGACTGCGTCTGCGCTTTTACGTGGAAGACGGCATGGTCAAGACCACATTCCGGGTGCATGCCGACCATTGCGGCTATCCCAAAGCCGCGCATGGCGGCATCGTTGCGACGGCGCTGGATGAGTGCATGGCATGGGCCGCAACACGTGCGTTCGGCCTGATGTGCGTCACCGCCGAGATCACCGTGCGCTACCTCCGGCGCACCCCGGCGGACCGCGAATTGACGGTCTGCGCCGAGGTGGTCCGTGCCCACCGGCGGCTGGTCAGCACGAAAGCGGTCATTGTGGACACGGAAGGGACGGCCTTTGCCCGGGCGGAGGCGCGTTTCCTGCCGCTCAGCAAGGAAGAGACGCTCCGCATTGACGATGCGATGATTTACCGGGGCGACGAAGAACGGATTTTTGATCATCTGCGTGAAAGCCATAAATCCGCAACAGGTGACCTGCCCCATGTTCCAAGCTAACGGACAGACGCCAATGAAGGTTTCATAATTCCGAACAAGGGCACGAATTCCGGACCGCGCAAGCCATGCTTGCGCTTTTTCCTTCGGGTTCACGAAAACATCGAATGTGGTCTATCAACCCGAAGATTACGGTTCCATGATGGTTAAAGCGCAAGCACGGCTTGCGCGGTCCGGAACTGAAACGTTGTTTTTATGAAAAATGAGTTTTGGCGGCAATATACTCAATTATGCTTCTCAACCTACGTGGCAAAGAGCGAGCGCGATTTCCGGGATATGATTGCGTATACTGCCCCAGAACTCCACAGATTTCGTCCAAGGCCACCGCAAACATCCAACAACGGAGACTACCACTGAATACCGGGTTCATTTGTCTAAAAAGTTGCGAAAGCGCATCCTCGTAACACTTCAGCGGAATGACATGGGCTGTCTTGGCGCACTATATGGCCTTTTACATCCCCCCCTGCACGCCACTCGGCTAAACTGTGACACACTCTCTTTCTTTTGTGAATCGCCGCCGAAGCAGGTGGGGAACTCGCAAAGGCGTGGATGAATTCGTTCATGGCGTTTCCGGAACGCGCAGGTCGGCGCGGGCGAGGTTTTCGGCGGACTGGCGGGCGAGGGCGGCGACGGCCTCGCTCATCGCGGCGGCCAGCGCATCGCCGGAGTCATCGGCGATGGGCGCTTCCACGCGCAATGTTTCCGCCCAGATGGGGTCCTTGGCGCGGGTGCGGCGCAGTTCAAGACGCGCCTCCAGTTCCACGACGGGCGGATGCACGGAACGGTTCTCGTGGAACTTGCGGACTTCGCCGGTGAGCATCAAATCGGGAAGGGACATCTCCGCCGCTTTGCCGACATCGGCGAAGCGACCAGTGGCCGTGATGGCGTCCATGACGGCGCGGGTGACCACATCGCGCGGCAATTCCGCCCATTCCTCTTTGACGCGGTAGGCCAGACGGTGGCGGCTGTCCAGGTAAGCCATGCCGGCATCATAGGGCCGCGCAACGGCAAAGGGCCGCACGCCAAGTGTCAGGGCCGTCGCCTCGGCCCCGCCCACATCAATCACCGGATCAATGGTGTAGTACTGCGTCGGAACGATTCTCTTCGGCGTGAGGCATCCCGCGCACAACAGGACGCATGCCAATATCCCGGCCTTGCGTATCATTATCGAGGCTCCTTCATTGCCCCTCTCCCGCGAACGAGGGAGGAAGGGTCTTCCTTGAGTTGGTCCGCCAGCACCCGCACGCTCTCGAGGGTCCTGCCGATTTCCTCCACCGCCGCGCGCAGGGTGTACTCCACGTTGTCCACTTCATACAACACGTGGGTGGACACGTCCTGATAATGCGCCAGCGTTTCCTCCAATTTGGCGGAAACCGAGGCAAAGTTGTCGAGGACCTGGTTCAACTGCGTCTGAAGCCGGTCCATCTCGATCACTTCAACCCGCTCGCGCACCGCCACCACCAGGTCGTCCACATTGCCGCCCAGTTTTCGGATGTCCCGGGCGAGTTCAGAAAACTCTTCTATGAGGCGCTTCATGTCGCCGCGCAAATCCGTGACGGTGTCCTGCGCGGTACTGATGAAATCGGCTCCGTCGTCCACGATCTCCTCGCCTTTTTCCAGCAGGCGGTTCACCTTGTCAATGATGGCGGTCAAGTCGCCTTCCTGGATGCCGGCAAGCCCCGTGCTGATGGACTCGGAGATGGAAGCGAGGTCCTCGATGATGCTTTCACTGCGCGAACTCAGCGCGCCAATCATGGATGTTTTCGAGGGAATCTGAGATCCGGGTTTGAGCACAGGGGCATGTGATTCTCCCCCGCTCAGCGATATGGCCATGGTGCCGGTGGCGAAACTGTACAGCACCAGCCGCGCTTCGACGCCCTCGCGCAGTCGCACTTTGTTGGGGTCTATCACGATCTGCGCCAGCGCCCTGTTGCCGTCTGCAACATAGATGCTGGTCACCTTCCCCACCGTAACGCCAAGGTATTCCACGATCCCGCCCTCATAAAGGCCGAGCACGGACTCGTTGAATTCAATCCAGTAGCCGTCGCCCTTCTCCTCCAGCATGCCGCCGACCAGCATGATACCGAGCAATGCAAGTGCCGTGCATACGAACAGGAAGACGCCCACTTTTATTTTCTGCTTTCGGGTAGCCACGGATTCCGCTTCTCCTTTATCCAAAATTGCGCTGCGCGATGAATTCATCGGCGCGCCGCTCAAAAAACTGGCGCACCCGTTCATTGTCGGCCGTTTCCACTTCTTCCAGCGTGCCGTTGAAAACAACCCGTCCGTCGTCAAGCATCAGCACGCGGTCCGCCACTTTCCGGATGGAGTCCAACTCATGTGTCACCAGCACAAAGGTGCTTCCCAGCAGGCGGTTGAGTTTGATGAGAAGGTCGTCCAGCCCGGCGGCGATGATGGGGTCCAGCCCCGCAGACGGCTCATCGAAATAAACCAATGGCGGGTCCAGCGCCAGGGCGCGGGCGAGCCCGGCGCGTTTTTTCATGCCGCCTGACAGTTCGCTGGGCATAAGATGCTGGGCGCCGCCCAAACCGACCAGGCCCAACTTCATACGTACCACGGCATCTATGAGTTTCTCGTCCATATTGCCGTATTCGCGCAGGGGCAGCGCCACGTTGTCGCCCACGGTCATGGAGTTGATCAGGCCGCTTGACTGAAAGGCGATGCCGATGCTGCGCTGCATCAGCCTCAGTCTCTCCTCATCCATCGCCGCGATGTTTTCACCCTGATAGATAATCTCGCCGGATACGGGGCGCAGCAGGCCGCACATATGCTTGAGCAAAGTGGTCTTGCCGCAGCCGCTGCCGCCGATAATGACGAAGATTCTGCCGCGCGGGACGGAGAACGAGACATCGTCGAGCACTTTGGTCTCGCCGTAAAAAGTGACAAGGTTCTTCACTTCCACAATGGTATCCGACTCCATACCCTCATTCCGTCCCACGAGTTTTCCTACTTCAAAATGTAATAGAAAATTGTGGCGAATACTATATCAATGCTGATGATGCTGAAGATATCCATGACCACGGCGCGGGTGGTCATCAGCCCGACGCCGCGCGAACCGCCGGTGACGCGCAGTCCGTTGTGACAGCCAATCAACGCGATGGCCACGGCGAACGCCAGCACCTTGAGGAATCCCTGCAGCAGATCGTTGAAATACGCGGCGCTCAGGGTCTGGTTGAACCACACATCCGGTTGAAAGCGCAACGCAAACACCCCCCAGAAAAAGCCGCCCAGAATCCCGGACAATAACCCCAACACCCACAGGCACGGCATGCAGATGGTAAGTGCAAGCAGTTTTGGCGCGATGAGAAATTGATTGATGTTGATGCCCATGCCGCGCAGCGCGTCTATTTCCTCCTGTACCTGCATCGTGGCGAGTTCGGCGGCGATAGCGGCGCCGGTGCGCGCCGACACGACCACGGCGGTCATCACGGCGGCCAGTTCGCGGGCGAAGCCGATCATGATGAGATTGGCGACGAAAATCTGCACGCCGTAGGCTTCGACCTGTTTGGCCGACAGCATGGCGATGATGATGCCCAGCAGAAAATTCATCAGGGTGACTATCCCGACCGCGCGCGCGCCCATTTCATGGATTTCGTCAATCAGCAGATTCCAGCGGAAGCCCCGGCCTTCCAGCGGCGCGATGGAGGTCCAGTAAACGGCATCCACGCACAGATTCAGAAACTGGCGGAACTCCCCGACGGCATCCAAGAATTTTCCGCCGATTTCCTCGAAGAATCCCGGATGCCGCGCCGGGCGCGGCGCGGGCGACCTCAGGCTGGGGCCAAGCACCTCCAGCAATTGCGCGACGCTGTCGCACTGGTTTTCCAACTGCATCTCCGCCTGTCTGCGTCGCAGATGATCGGCGATTTCAATCAGGCACGCTCCGCCGAGCGTATCCATCTCGCGGGTATCCGAGAAATCCAGCACCAACGTCTGGCCCCGGCCCGGTTTCCGCTTGCGCACCTCCTTGAACAGCGCGCTGCCCGTCTCTTTGTCGAGCCTCGCGGGCGTTTTGATCCGGATGACGCTCATAAACCCGCTCCGGCCAGCGCTTCGAACTCATCCTCGGTCAGGACGGTCACGCCCAATGCGCGCGCCTTGTCCAATTTCGACCCTGCGTTTTCCCCCGCAATCACGTAGTCCGTCTTCTTGCTCACGCTGGTCGCGGCACGGCCGCCCAACTGCCTGATGCGATCATGGATTTCATCGCGGGAATAACGCGCCAGGGTCCCGGTGACCACAAAGGTTCTGCCGGCCAGCGGCTTGGGGCCGGTGTCGGCATCCGGTCGTGATTCCGTCATGCACACGCCTGCCGCGCGCAGGCGCGCGATCATTTCCCTGTTGCGCGGATTCTCGAAGAAACTTTTCACGCTCGCCGCCACGATCCCGCCGACTTCCTCGACTTGCTGAAGTTCCTCTTCAGACGCTGCCATGAGGGCATCCATCGTCCCGAAGCGCATCGCGATCAACTCGGCGGTGTGGCTGCCGACATGGCGTATGCCCAGCGCGAAGAGCAGGCGGCTGAGCGGGCGTTGTTTGCTCGCTTCGATGGCCGCCACAAGATTGGCGGCGGATTTCTCGGCCATGCGGTCCAGCGCGGCGACTTGCTCCTGCGTCAGCGCATACAGGTCCGCCGGGTCGCGTACAAGCCCCTTGTTCACCAATTGCCCGATGATCGCCGGCCCCAATCCTGCGATATCCATCGCCTTCCTGCCGGCAAAATGCTCCAGCCGCTCCCTGCCTTGCGCCGGACACCCCATGTTCAGACAACGGATGAACACGCCGTCAGCGTCCTTCACCACTTGCCCGCCGCAGGCGGGACAAGCAGTCGGAACCGCAAAGGGAACGGTATCTGCCGGGCGCTGTTCGGGAATTGCGCGTAGAACCTGCGGGATGATCTCTCCCGCCTTCTGAATCTCCACCATGTCCCCGATGCGCAGATCTTTCTTGGCGAGTTCCTCGAAGTTATGGAGGGTGGCGCGCTTGACCACGGAACCGGCCAGTTTCACCGGGGCCATTTCCGCCACGGGCGTAAGCGCGCCGGACTTGCCTACCTGCACCTTGATGTCCAGGAGGCGCGTCCGCGCGATCTCCGCAGGGAATTTATATGCGATGATCCACCTCGGCGATTTCGATGTCGCGCCAAGACGGCGGCGCTGCGCCAGCGAATCCACCTTGATCACCATGCCATCCGTTTCGTAGCCGAGGCCGTGACGCTTTTCGCGCCACATATCGCAGACACCGATGACTTCCTCGATATCAGCGCAGAAACTGTGGTTCGGATTCACTGGAAGGCCCCATTTCGCAAGACATTGCAACACTTCGCGATGCGTGGCCGGCTCCGCACCGCTGCCGGGGGTGATTTCATAGACAAAAATCTCCAGGCGGCGTTGCGCCACCAGACAGGGATCCAGCAACTTCAGTGTGCCCGCCGTCGTGTTGCGCGGATTGCGGAAAGGCTCCTCCCCCGCCGCCTCCCGCAATCGGTTGAGCCGTTCCAGTTCGGCGTTGCGCATGAAAACCTCTCCGCGCACTTCCAGCGTCTCAGGCGCATCCGCCGCCAGACGCAATGGAACGGAACGGATTTTCCGGACATTCTGGGTGACATCATCCCCGCGCACCCCGTCCCCCCGCGTGGCCGCGCAGGCAAGCACACGGTTTTCATAGCGAAGCGATATTGCGACGCCGTCTATTTTCAGTTCGACGACATACTGTGGCGACTCGCCCTCCAGAGCGCGACGGATGCGCGCATCGAATTCGCGCAGTTCCGCCTCGTTGTAGGTGTTTTCAATGGAGAGCATTGGCACCCGGTGCACGACCGTCGCGAATTCCTTGAGCGGCTCGCCGCCGACACGCTGCGTGGGAGAATCCGGGGTGACAAGTTCGGGGTAACGCGCTTCCAATTCCTGGAGTTCGCGCATCAGCGCGTCATATTCCAGATCGGTAATCTCCGGTTTCGCCTCCACATAGTACAGGCGGTCATGCCGGACAATTTCCGCCCGAAGCGCCTCGACCCGCCGCGCGACCGCCGCCGGCGCTTTGTGAACCCCGCTGGTCATGGCGCAGAGTATAGCCAAAACATGCTATTCCCCGCACACAAACAATTGAACACGGGCAGTCGCCATTCCCCCAGTTTCCGTTTCATGTATCGGATGCGGTCGTAACGATAATCATAGGGTTCTCCCCCGATTTGACAGGAATAGAAGACCACAAGCCACAGACCGGCGTCGTCGCGGTGCAAGATCGGCGAAGGCACATGACAGGCCGGGCTGTCGGGATCGGGTGGAATCCAGCCGAGAATGCGCCGGAGAGGACATCGGCGCGGTCGCGGGTCCACGCATGGTCGCGGTTGACTTGCCTGGCCTGAGTCTGGAGACTGTCCGCATCGGGCTGCCTTGGGGGCGTTGCTGCAAAACACAGCGGCGCGTACGCCAGGAGCAGGGCACACAATAGAAAAGACCCGTGGATGGAAAGGAGGGATTTGCTGCTTTCACCGCGACCACGACGACGCCTCTGGCGGCGATTACCACGAAAAAAACTTGAGAGGCTTCTTTGGACGTCTGCTTGCATGCACATCCTGTCCGACGGCTTGCAGACTGGCAATCCAGGCAAACCTGGACGCACAAAAACGGCGGCAATCCACTGCGGTCCAAAAGGGTCATTGTCACTTTATTGGCGGCATATGTCGCGTGCATGGCGTGCCTTCACTGTCTTCTTTTTCTTGGACGCGCGGACAATTATTACCGGCTTTTGGGCGTTTTTTCGATGCGTTTGCCAAGTGCGTCGCAGAAGGTTGCATTTGTATAATCCAATTCCTACCATTGCATTAAGTTCATTCATCCGTGGGAATTATTCCGGAATCGCCCCCGGAGTGAAAAAAGCGGCCGGAGGCGGGAGAAAAGCATAGCATGGTTGACCTGACGAAACTGAAAAGCCCGTCGGACTGGACCGCGGTGCGGGGTGAAATAGAAACCGCGGTGCGTACGGTGTTGGGTCCAATATCGAAAGAGGCAATTGATCTGCAGGTGAAAACTGTGGACGAAGTGGATTTCCGCGGTTATACCCGCCGCCGCATCAACTACTTTGTGGACAACTGGGAACGCATCTCTGCGTGGTTGTTTATCCCCGAAGGCAAAGACGAAGCGCCCGGGATTTTATGCTGTCACCAGCAATCGCCCCAGGGAAAAGACGAGCCGGCGGGACTGGAGGGCGATCCGCGAATGGCTTTTGCCCAGCATTACGCCGAATTGGGTTATGTCACGCTGGCCCCGGATTGCATTACCGCGGGAGACCGGGTGATCTCACGCGCGAAAGCGTATGACGCGAAAGCCTATTACAAAGAGAACCCCAAAGGCTCTATCGCCGCCAAGATGCTGGTGGACCACATGCGTGCGCTGGATGTGTTTGCGGAGGTCAAGCGCGTGGACGCGGCGCGCATCGGCGTTATCGGGCACGGCCTTGGCGCATTCAACGCGCTGTTGCTGTCGGCCTTCGATGACCGCATCCAGGCATGCGTTGCGAGTTGCGGTTTTACGCGCTTTACCACAGACAAGGAACCAGCGCGCTGGGCGCGCAGTGACGGACTCCTGTTAATACCCAAAATCCTGGATTATGTGCAGAGCGGCAAATTTCCCTTTGACTGGGAACACATTCTGGCGATGGCAGCCCCCAGTCCGACTTTGATCATTACGGCGCTGTCGGAATCCGAGTTTGCAAATCCAAGAAGTTGTCAGAAAGCGGTGAGCATGGCTGCCAAGGTATATAAACTGCTGGGGGCGCCCAACGCGCTGGATTTCTACGGCCATCATGATGGACACCGTATCACTCCGGAAGCCCTGGAAGTGGCGGACGAGTGGTTCGAGCGCTGGCTCTGAATCCCGTCATCGCCATCCGGCGCAAACCGGCGCACCCGACAGGGAGACAAGAATGAACGCTGATATAACGGCGCGCGTGCAGCGCCTGGTGGAAAATGTCGAGCAAGTCGTCTTTGGAAAACACGACGTGGTGAAACTCTGTGTGGTGGGACTTCTTGCGCGCGGCCACATCCTCATCGAAGATGTGCCGGGCATCGGAAAGACCACCATCGCCCAGGGCATTGCGCGTTCCATTGACTGCACATTCAGCCGGATTCAGTTTACGAGCGACATGCTGCCTTCGGACATCCTGGGCGTATCCATCCTGGACCACAAAACCAACGACTTCAAATTCCGGTCGGGGCCGGTCTTCGCCAATGTGGTCCTGGCCGACGAGGTGAACCGCACGCCCCCGAAAACGCAGAGCGCCCTGCTCGAAGCGATGAGCGAATACCAGGTATCCGTGGACGGCAAGACCCATGCCCTGCCGCGGCCCTTCATCGTCATGGCCACACAGAATCCCATTGAGTATGAAGGCACCTACACCCTGCCGGAATCGCAACTGGACAGGTTCATTCTCCGTGTGGAAATCGGCTATCCGCCCGCAGAAGACGAATTGCGCATCATGCGCCGCCGCAATCCACTGAAGGCGCTCGAAGACCTGAAACCCGTGCTGACCGGCCAGGGACTTCTGGAATTGCAGGACCATGTGGGCGACATTACGGTGGAGGACGCCGTCGCCCGCTACATGCTTGCCATCGTCCAGGCTACGCGCGAGCATGAACAGATTCAACTGGGCGCCAGCCCGCGCGGCGCCCTGTTGTTCTATGAGGCCTGTCAAGCGCGCGCACTCGTCGAAGGACGGGATTTCGTCACGCCGGACGATGTGAAACATATGACCGTGCCGGTGCTGGGGCACCGGATTCTCGTGCGTTCGCGCGGCGCCGATCTGGCCACGGCGGCGCGGGAGCGTGAACGGGTGCTGCTGGAAATTCTCAAGCGCATCCCGGTCCCGGTGTGATCATGCAGGAAGTGCGCGGCAGACGCGCCGGTGTGCGCATCCTTCCGGCGGGGTGGATATTCATCCTGACCGCAATTCTCCTGATCTTTGCTGCGCTGAACACGGGCATCAACCTGCTTTTTATCGTATTGGGCGGTGTCATCAGTTTCATCATCCTTTCCAGCGTGCTGGCAGTCTGGTCATTGCATGGATTGACCATGCGGCGGGAAAGCCCGCACGCGGTGCAACGCGGCGAACCCTTCCTCGTCGAAGTGCGCATCGGCAACAGCAAATGGATCACGCCTTCGCTCTCATTGCGCGTGGAAAGCGCCGGATCGCGGGGAACCATGATCGGATACGTGATGCAGGCACCGGCGCGCCGCACCATCACACTGAGCGTCACCCAGACGCTTTCCCGGCGCGGTGTCCATGCGCTGCCCCCCTTTGATTTGGCGACCAGTTTTCCCTTCGGCCTGATCGAGCACCGGCGCCGCTTCACGGACAACACCGAGGTGGTGGTCTATCCCAAGGTGCGCGCCGTGCGCGTCAATCTGCTGGATCGACTCCCCGGCGCGGCGGCTTCGCCGCGCACGGCCGATCCCAATGGCGATGAGTTTTTCGCGCTGCGGGAGTATCTACCGGGCGATGACCTGCGGCGGATTGTCTGGCGCATCAGCGCACGGCTGGGTGTCTGGGTGGTACGCGAACTAACCCAGCACCACTCGCGTGACGTGGTGTTTCTGCTGGATGCCTGCGTCCTCCCCGGCATGCCGGATTTTGAAGAGCGCTTCGAGGATGCGGTTGAGTGGACGGCGTCGCTCGCCATCACCCTGCTCAAGCGGCAACATAATGTCGGCGTGGTATCGCAGCAGTATGCCGTGAAACCCGGCGAAGGCACCGGGCAGGAGCGACGGGTGCTGGAAATGCTTGCGCGGGTGGAGCCCATTTCCGGCGATATCTGTGAGCATCTGGAAACATTGGCGCGACGGCACGACGCCGGCGCAGCGCGCATGATCTGCATCTCACCCAATCCGGACTTGTGGGGCCGCATCGGCGCTTCGCAACGGACCGCGTATCTGGACCCCAGGGAGATCGTCCATGTATGACCGTGTGCGAATCGCCCTGAAACTGGCCACCTGCGCCCTCATTTTCGCAGGATACATGGCGCTGGCCTCGGTGCGCGGATATGGCAGCGCAGTGCTGATCATTCCGGTGTTGATCTGCCTGGCCATGCCGATCGGCGAATGGCTCGACCGCCGCTTCGCTCTCTATCGCGTACTGACCAAAGCGATCTCCATTATGTATTTCTGTTTCATTCCCCTGTCTGTGATTGCGCTGGGACTGCTGGACGGCGTCATCGCGCTGGTTATATACATTCAGGCGCACAGCGCCCTTCACCAGAAAAACACCCGGAATTATCACCACATTTTTCTGATGTCGTTCTTCCTGTTGCTGGCGGCATGCCCACAATCGCCGGAACCCATTATCGGTCTCGTGCTGCCGTTCTTTTTGGTCAGCGCCATCTGGGCCTTTCTCATGCTGCGGCTGCATACGGACTTGACGGAAAACGCCGGGCGCACGGTGTCTGCCATTGTCAGCGCAGGAAGCGACGCGCACCGCCGCCCGATAGCCGCCTTTGAAAACCCGATCACTCCAGGACTGATCTTTTCGGCCACGGCCATCAGTGCGGCCGCCATGCTGCTTACCATTGCGATATTCGTGCTTACACCGCGCATCGAAGCGGGATTCCTGGGGCGCGGAGACTCCTTGGTCCGGGTTACCGGCTTGAATCACACCGTGGATTTGCAGGGCGGCGTACTGGTGCAGGAGGATACGACGGCGGTGATGCGGGTGGAATTTCCGGAGGAACCGGGCGGGCGCTTCAACAGCGGCTTGATGTACTGGCGCAGCACCACGTTGCCCCTGTTCAACCGGTCTCAATGGTCGCGCCGGGATTTGCGGGGAGCCTACGATCCTGCGGTCCCGGAACTCATCGCCACCGCGTATCGCAGCGCCTCGCGGGAAGTGCGGCGCAGGCCGCGCCCGGACAAGCCGCGCGTCCGCCAGATGATTTACATTGACGATGCGCCGGATCAGGGCTTGCCCTGCCTGGACCTCGTGCAGATGGTCCGCGTGCTGGACAATACTCCAAATGTCTCCATTGAATGGGCCAGCGGCAGGGATTTCACGGTCATGCTGAACAAGGTCGGCACGCGTCGCCTGGCCTATGAGGTGTGGTCGGATATTCTCAGGCCGACGCCGGAGCAATTGCGCGCCGCCCCCGACAATTACGCCCAACGTTTGCATCCCCGCGACTATGACCTGCTCACCCACCATGAACTGCTGCCAGAGACCCGGCAACTTGTCCTGAGCATTACCCAGGGTCACGAAACAGTCTATGACAAGGCCCTGGCCATCCTGCAGTGGTTGGGAAGCGACCGCTTCATATATACCCTGGACCTTCCGTCGCTGGGTTCCCAGGCCGCCATTGACATATTCCTCACCGCAACGCGACGGGGCCATTGCGAACTCTTTGCCAGTGCGATGGCGCTCATGTTGCGGAGCCTGGGCGTGCCGACGCGGGTGGTGAGCGGATTCCGGGGCGGCGAGTGGAATGCGCTCGATCAATCTTACACAGTGCGGGCCAACATGGCGCACCTGTGGGTGGAGGTGCTTTTCCTGGATCATGGCTGGGTCGTCTTTGACCCGTCGCCCCGCACTGACGAAGCCATCACCGGCATGCGGCGTCTGCGCAACCTGGCTTCGCTGCTTGCCCTGCGCTCGAAGATGTTCTGGTACCAGCGCGTGGTGGGTTTCGATCAAAACGTGCAATGGGCCTGGCTGCGCAATCTCTCGCTGGGCATGTTTGGGTCGCTCCCGGGCATGGAATTGCCGGAGGCGCGCCCTGGAACCTTGCACCCGCCGCCCGTCCGCACGACAGTCATTATCGCGTTACTTGGAGGCGGCGTAACCGCGTTGTTGTTGCTGCGCCGCATGGGCGCCCGCACCCCCCCCGGCATGCCGCTCACCCCAGACCAGCACCGGGCCGTGCGTCTCTTTCTCCGATTGCGCAGAACCCTCGCGCGTGCGGGCGTTAACTGCGAAGGGAAGACCGCGGAAGAACTGGCTCGGTCGCTCGCTGAGATACCATGCACCGCGCCGGATGCGATACTGAATGCGCTTCGACGCTACAGCGAAGTCCGCTTCGGCAGACGCCCCTTTCCCGCGCAGGAATATATGGCGGTTAAACGGCAAATGCGCGCCGTCAGGTTTCCCGGCACATGATCCCACTCATTTCCGGTTCAGAAGAAACCCGACGGAATCCACATCCCACAAGGCAACTGCCAGGTCTTTTTTTCCGTTCTGAGTGAAGTCCGCCGCGCACAGTGCGCGCGGACGGCCTTGATCAAAGGCGTAGTTCTCGCGACGGAACCGCTGCGGAAGAACACTGTCGTTCGATTCATTCACCAGCACGACAATCCTTGCCGAAGCAAAACAGGCAACGGCGATGTCCGGACGCCCGTCGCCGCTCAAATCCTCCACCACCATGTCCCGAATCTCATGCTCAAGTATTTCGCGGTCCGTTCCCAGCATGATCTCCTGCGAAACACTGAATTGGAATCCGCCGTCGCCATAGAAGATTACTATCGAATCGTCACTGTAACGGTGGGACACAATGATATCCGGGATGCCGTCTCGATTGACGTCCGCCACGCGCACACGATTGGGCAGACGACCGCGCGTGGCAAAGCGGCGGGTTTCCACGAATGAACCCTTCCCGTCCCCCCTGAACAGCGCAATCTCCGCCGTGGCGTACATTGCCACCGCAAGGTCCATGTGGCCGTCCTTGTCGAAATCGGCCAGACACAGGTCGCGCGGCGCCCCGGATGCTGGGATGAAGCGGGGGGCGTCAAAATAGTCGTCGGCATGACCTGGAAAAACGACCAGCACATCGCTGGACCAGCCGGTGGCGATAACATCACGCAGGGCGTCCCCGTTGATGTCCTGCACGACAAGCGATGTCAGTCCTGGTCGCGTGAAGATTTCCGCGCCGTCACCGTCGCTTTGACGAAAATAGGGGAGGTGATCATCTGGCACGCGAAAAAAGAACGGCTCGAAGAGATTCTTCTCGGGCTTGTTCAGAAACAGGGAAATGTCCCGGTGCCGCGCAGCCAGAAAACTTGCAACGATGATATCCGGCCACTTGATCGCGTCAATGTTCGCCACCGCAACGGCATAAGGCGCGAAATCGGTCTTCAAAGACGGATGCAATTTGACGTAGTTCAGTTCCCCCTGCGCCATCAGCAATGACAACTCGTCGTTCGCGGGGCGTTCATCACGCGGATCGCTCATTATGCCGCGGTCCGCCGTGATGATGTCCGGCAGGCCGTTGCCATTCAAGTCATGGGCGATAATGGCGCTGGGATTGGGGCCTACCGGCAGCAGCCGGGGACGCACGCTGAAAGTTTGCGCATCGGCGCAAAGCGCCGCAAACACAACTGCCGCCGCCATCACATATGCGGGGGAAAGCCCTTTGAACCTTACTCCAGACACGCTTCATTTCCTTCCCGCCGCCCACCGCGCGGCGAGGCATATCGCGGACACCAGGCTGTGCTCCCGCGCAACGCCCTTGCCCGCGATGTCATAGGCCGTGCCATGGTCCACCGAAGTCCTGATAATGGGAATACCCAAAGTTACGTTGACGCCTTCATCCATCGCCACCAGTTTCACCGGAATATGTCCCTGATCGTGGTACATCGCGAGAACCATGTCGAAATGTCCATCACGCAGTTTCCCAAAGAGCGTATCCGGTGGGTGGGGTCCGGAGCATAAAATGCCCTCCCGCTGACACGCCGCCACCGCTGGCGCAATGATTTCCATTTCCTCGCGGCCGAAGGCCCCCGCCTCGCCCGCATGGGGGTTCAGGCCGGCCACCGCGATACGGGGTCGGGCGATTCCCAGGCCGCGCAGCGCCTCATCGGCCAGCCGCACCGACGTCACAATGCGCTCTTCGCTGATAGCCGCGATGGCATCGCGCAGCGACAAATGCGCCGTGAGGTGCATCACCCGCATCGGGCCGGCAAAGAGGCACATCCGGGGGGCCTGCGCGCCGGTCAGGGCCGCGATAAAATCCGTGTGGCCTGCGACCTCATATCCCGCGCGCCGCACACAATCTTTGTTGATGGGGCACGTCGTGACCGCATCCGCCAGCCCGTCCCTCACCCATCCCACCGCCATGCGCACCCACTCCATGGCGCATCGGCCCGCCTGCGGGTCCAATACGCCGGGGCGCACCGGCGGTGCGCTGAAGCCGCCATCAAGAACCGCCACGGTTCCCGGCGACATACGGTGGGCTTCATCCGGCATTGCAGTCGCCACCCCCTCCGGACTGCCCGGAACCCCAGCCGCGCATTCCCGATATGCCTCAATAGCCCCCGCCACCACCGGCGTGCAGCACGCCCAAGGCTCCGGGCGCGCCAGCGCCTTTGCCAGAATCTCAGGGCCAATGCCGTTCACATCGCCCATGGTGAGGGCGACAATCGGCTTTTTGTCATGCCTTGTCATAGGATGCAGCAAACGTGGCAGGAAGACGCCATGGATGAGGGATCATAGAAAGATCAAAGGGAAAGAAGGACCAAAAGGACATAAGGGACCTAAGGGGCCTAAGGGACCAAAGGGACGACAAGCACATCAAGTGGAATACAATTTTCAAAAACGCGCGATACATGAAAACGGCGAACATGGAATCCCGAGAAGGATCATTGCAACTTGCGATGATTTCTTGTGCGCTTTTGCGCATCCGTTTTGTCCTTTTCGTCCTTGAAGACCTTTGAGTCCTTTTTCCCCGGCAGTGATCCGAGGGATGAATCCTCTGAGAGACTTGTCGCGCATCACAGTTGCGCGCGCTGTTCCCTGGGCAGGAAGAAATTATGCACGCTGATACTGATGCTATACAGGGTGGGCACGACGATCAAGGTAAGGACTGTGGCGAATGCAAGGCCGTAGATGACGGCGATGGCCATCGGCCCCCACCATTGACTGCTCTCGCTGCCGACGAGCCATGTCATATTGCGGAAATCGAAACTCACCCCGATTGCCATCGGTATCAGGCCGAGAATCGTTGTCACCGCCGTGAGCATTACAGGCCGGAAGCGGGTGATTGCGCCGGAAACAATCGCGTCGTGGGTAAGATCACAGTCCCTGCGGCGCTTATTGATAAAGTCTATCATCACAATGGCGTTGTTGACTACCACGCCCGCCAGGCTGATGCAGCCAATCCCCGTCATAATAACGCCGAAGGCCAACCCATGAATAAACAAGCCAAAAAAGACGCCGGCCAACGAGAGAATCACCGAGGTCATAATGATAAGGGACTGGAAAATGGAGTTGAATTGGCTCACCAGCACCAACGCGATAAGAAACAATGCGACGACGAATGCGCGTCCCAGAAACGCCTGCGCTTCCTGCTGTTCCTCCTTTTCACCCGTATAGGCGATGGTGTATCCGGTGGGCAGTGGGAACCCCTCCAGCGCTGCCTGCACATCTCCAAGCACCTCCGGTCCCGTGCGGCCCTGCACTTCGGCTGAAACGGTCACCGTGCGCTTGCGGTTGATTCGCTTGATGGTTCCCAGTCCCGCACCCTGTTCGATGCGCGCCACGGAGGAAAACGGCGTCACCGTGCCCTGCAGATTCACCAGGGTCATAGCCTCCAGATTGGTCAGGTTCTCGCGAAATTCGCGCGGGAACCGGACAATCACGTCGTACTCCTTGTCCCCTTCCCGATATACGCCCGCCTTGCGTCCGTTGATGGCGGCCTGTACGGCCTGGCCGATGAAGCGCGTGTTCAGTCCCATCAACAGCGCCTGCTGCCGGTCCACCGTGACCCGGATTTCCGGCCGGCCCCGCTCATAGTCATCCCGAAGCCCCACAAGGCCGGGAATGCGGTGAATCCGTTCGCGCACCCGCACCGCAAGGTCCGCGAGCAGATCAAAGTCTTCGCCGCTGATTTCCACATTCACCGGCGGCTTGGGCGGGGGGCCGTGCTCACTCTGCCGCACCCGCAATTCAGCGCCGGTAATATGCTCCAGTTTCTCGCGCACCTCACGGATAATCACGCTCGGCAGCATATCGGTCGTGCCCAGCCTTGGAAAATCCAGCTTCACCCGGCCGATGTGGCTGCTGGTGCCCCCGCCGCCCATCGCGGAAACGCCCCGGGATCCGACATTCGCAATGACAAACTTCAGATGGTCCTGATATTCGCTGATGACGGATTCCACCTGGCGCACAATGTCATCGGTGAACTCCAGGCGCGCCCCCTCCGCACAGTCAATGTCCACATACGCTTCCGACGGCTCCGTGTCGGGCGTGAATTCCACCCTTGCATTCTTCATGAACAAGGCACTCAGAATCACCAGCGCCGACACGGCCATGGTGAGCGTCACCGCCCGCCAACGCAACGCTTTGCGCAACAGGAAGGCATAGAATCTGATGGTGAAATGATGTTTGCGTTCTTCCCGTTGCGCCGTCCGCGGGCTGAAGTGCATGAACACCGAGGCCAGCGCCGGATTGACCACCAGACCCACGAAAAGCGACGCTAAAAGGGCCAGTGATACGGTTTGCGGGAGGAAAAACATGAAACTGCCCCAAATCCCCGGCCAGAAAAATAAGGGCACAAAAGCGCAGATGGTTGTCATGGTGGAGGAAATGATCGGCAGGGCCACTTCATCAGCGCCGCGTTTGGCCGCCTCTACAGGCGCCATCCCTTGCTGCACATGGCGGAAAATGTTCTCGACGACGACAATGCCGTTGTCCACCAGCATGCCCAAGGCCAGAATGAGGCTGAAAAGCACCACGAAATTCAGCGTCGTGTCAGTGATATAGAGCACCGTGAAGGTGATCAGCATCGAGATCGGAATCGCCAATGCCACCATGATCGCATTGCTGAAGCCCAGGAAAATGAAGATGACGGTGAGCACCAGGATCAGACCGCTCAGAATGCTGTTCTCCAGTTCCGACACCATATCACGGATATGTACGGACTGATCGGTGGTCACTTCAATGTCCATGCCCGGCAGCAACCGGTCACGGAACTGGTCCAGGGCGCGCATCACTTCATCGGTCACGGAAATGACATTCGCCCCCGCCCGCTTGGTCACCGTCAGCGTCACCGCCTCACGCCCGTTCACCCGGGATCGGGTTTCCATTTCCTTGAAACCATCGTAAACCTCGGCGATATCGCGCATGTACACCACGCCGTCCGGCCCGGCCTTCACCACCAGATCCCTGATTTCATCGGCGCCGGTGAACTCGCCCGGCACACGCACGCTGAATCTGGCGTCGCCCAACTCCATTGCGCCCGCGGGTGTGTTCACGTTCTCCACCTGCGCCAGCAGCACCAGGTCGGCCATGGAGATGCCGAATTCCGTCGCGCGGACGGGGTCCACTACGATCTGGATTTCCCGCTCGATACCGCCAATCACCCTGACATCCAGAACCCCCCGGATGCTCTCCAGTTCGTCCTCCAGATCCTCGGCGATCTTGGTCATGAGGGCCAGCCCGACATCGCCCGTCAATGACAAATACATTACGGGGAATTCAGAGATGTTGATCTCTTGAATCTGCGGGTCCTCGGCATCCGCGGGCAAATCCTGCTTGGCCTGGTCCACCTTGTCCCGCACCCGCTGCAGCGCCACGTCAATATCCTCAGCCGCCTCGAATTCGATCGAAATGACGGAAAGCCCCTGGCTACTGGTGGATTCGATTTTTTTCACCCCGGCCAGGCCGGTCAATTTGCGTTCGATGGGAATGGTCACCAGCGATTCCATGTCGCTTGGCGTAACCCCTTCATAGACCGTCTGCACCAGGATGATGGGGATCACAACTTCCGGGTTGCTTTCCCTGGGGAGCACGACGTAGGAATAGACCCCGGTGACCAGGATAAGGAGCAGCACCACATACACCGTGATGCGGCGGTCTATCGCGATATCGTTGATTTTCATCCGGCAGTCTCGGAAGTCACCTGCACCCGGTCACCGTCGCGCAAATCACGGTGGCCGACAACGATCAGCCGGTCGCCCGGTTTCAGCCCCTGTGTCACCTGCACCCGATCACCCTCGAGCACGCCCACCTCGATCGGGCGAATACGCGCCACGCCGTTTTCCTCCACCACGACCAGCCGCTGGTTCTGGATGGACAGCACGGAAAAAATGGGGACCGCGACGGAATCGGGATAGATGCCGCGCAGCAGCCGCGCACGCACGGTCATTCCGGGCTTGAGCAGGCCATGGGCATTGTCCAGTTCAATTTCCGTGTTGAAGGTGCGCGTAGTCATATCGGCGGATGCGGCGATGCGGTAAATGCGTCCCTCGAAGGTCTCACCGGGATGGGCGTCCAGGTTCACCGCCACGGTGTCACCCACAGCAAAGCCGCGCACATCGCGTTCGGGTATGCCGACAATCGCCTTCACCCGGTCCACCTGGATGATATCCACGAGCCGCGCCCCCACGTCAACAAACTCGTTCTTCTTGCGATACACCCTGTCCGCGACCCCGCCTATCGGAGCGCGCACAATGCTTTTGTCCAGTCGGATTCTGATCGCATCTACGTCCGCTTGCGCCACATCCCGGTTGGCAACCGCCCTGTCCAACGCCTGCGGCGACTCAATACCGTCGCGGCGGAGATTCTGGATACGCTCCAATTCCTGGACGGCAAGATTCCGGCGCGCCACCGCCTGCTCATAACTGGTCTGGATGGCCGTCGTGTCCACGCGGAACAACTCCTGGCCAGGGGTCACTATGTCCCCCTCTTTCACCCCTTGACTTTCGATATTTCCGACGGATTCCGAACTGATCGCGATGCGTTCCCACGGCTCAATCCGCCCCGTTAACGGGATCACATCCTCCACGGTCACCGCCTCGAGCACCCGCACCTGAACGTTTGTCACCTTGCCGTCCTGCGACGGCTCCACTGCATGGCGGTTCCTGGATACATGGTCCGCCACCGCATAAATGACGCCCCCGCACACCCCCAGCAGGGCCAAACAGATGATAACGCTTATTACCCGTTTCATTTTTCGATTTACTCTCTTATGATCATCACCTTACTACAGGAGGATCGATCGCGGCAGGATATTCTTCAGGAAGAAAACGCGGATGCATAGGGACTCACCAACGACATCGGCGGATGCTCCCGATATTCCGCTCCATGAAAGAACAACTCCACCAAACCGTCTCCCAACTCCGGAGTCAGCGGCGTCTCCGGACGGGTGTATTTGGCCATAACGAACATGTCCATTATACCTAAAAACGCCAAGGCAAGGCTTTGGGCATCCCCGCCGGCGAGTTCCCGATGCTGCAATCCATCCCGCATGATCTCTTCAATCAGCCGAAACCGCTTCTTGCCCAAGTGCGCCTGGTTGATTGGCGGTCCCTGCTGCGGCGGCGCAAAAAACACCTGCAGAATCAACCGAGCCGCTTCCGGATTGTTCTCCGCCAGCATGAAGGTGGTGCGGATGATGGCTTTCAACCGTGCCTTGCACCCTTGAACACTCTCGCTGGCCTTCCGGATTTCCATTGTCAACTCGTTGAATTTCGTCTCCACAAGCCGACAGAAAAGGTCTTCTTTATTCTGAAAATAATAATATAAGACCGGCCGCGTCACCCCAGCGCCTTCAATAATCTCACGGATGCTGGTGCCTTCGTACCCCTTTTCCGAGAAAAGGCGCAATGCACTGGCCAGCAGTTTCGTTTCTGCAAGATTGGCGGCTTTGGCTTCGTGATTGTCTTGATTCATTCAGGATTCCTTATCTTACCTACCGTTCGTTATGAAATCCCGCCCCATTCTACTGAAAAATCCCGGCAGATGCAATCCCTGTTACGCGCCCAAGCGTTGCGCAACTATATTCCTCTCAAGGCAATATCGCAAATCCCTTGCCCGTGGGCGGCCTTTGACAAAATCGCTACTGCAAGCGTTACAGGAAAATGGCAAGTTGACTATGGGAACAGGCGCGTTCTGGTCCAACCTTCCTCTGTTTTCTCATATTGGACGCGATCGTGCAAGCGATACGGCTGCTTCAACCAGAATTCCATTCGGTCGGGAGACAGGCGGAATCCCGACCAGAAGGGGGGACGAGGGACCGCGCCAAGCCCGAACCGGGCGACATACCGTGCGACGCGGCGCTCCAATTCAAAGCGTCCCGCCAAAGGTTGCGACTGCCGGGATGCCCAAGCGCCGATCTGGGCGAGGCGCTCGCGCGAGGTGAAGTAGGCATCAGCCTCTTCCGGGGTCACTTGGACCACCGGGCCTTGAATACGCACCTGCTTCTCCAATGGCATCCAGTGGAAGCAGAGGGCGGCACGCGGGTTCTCGGCGAGTTGCCGGGCCTTGGGGCTCCCCATATTCGTGTAGAAGACGAAGCCCCGCGCATCCCAGTCTTTGAGCAGCACCATGCGGACGTCGGGCCGTCCCTGGGCGTCGGCTGTGGCGAGGGCCATCGCCGTGTGGTCGTCAATGGCCGGGCACGCGGCCGCTTGGGCATACCAGCCCCGGAAAAGAACAAATGGATCAGGTTCGTCATGAATCGCCATGGAATTGCAAACTCCCATGCAGCCGCAGGCCCCCTTGCATCGCGGTGAAATGCCGGCAGGCATTCCGCCATGCGTCTTTACACGAATCGGCGCATATATTCAAGGCTTTTTGTAGCGATGGCCTCCGGTCCCGGTTCAAAGCGAAACACTTCCACCGATACATAACCCTGGTACTTGATGTCCTTGAGCGCCTGAAAAATGGGGCCGAAATCCACCTCGCCCCAGCCGGGGCCGTTCAGATTTTCATCATTGGCATGGAAATGCTTGAGATAACGTGCATTTTCCCGGATTAATTCCGGGCGGGGTTTCGCCTGAAAGGCCATCGCCTTCACATCCAGCAGCAATTGGAAATTGGGATGATTCACCGATTCAATCAGTTCCACCGTTTCTTCGACGGTCTGGCAGAAGTTGGTCTCCAGATGCGTGAGTTGCTCCATGCAGATGGTGACACCGCGCCGTTCGCACACCGGCATGGCCTGCGCAAAAATTTCCCGGGCATAACCGAAGGCCTGATTGTAGGTGACATCGCGCCCGACATTGCGCTGTTTGGGCGACCCAAAGACCAGGATGCTCCCGCCGATATCGCCGCAGAAATGAACAAGGTCCTGGAGATACTGGGCCGTAAAGGCCCGGACGGCGGGATCAGGATGGGTCAAATGTACCCCTTCCGGACCGACAAAAACCCAATGGATGCCGATGATGTCGAGTCCTTCCCGTTCGGCGCAGGACTTGATACGCCGCCGCGTTTCGCCGGGAATCTCTGTTACGTATTGCGCCAATGTGAACGGGGCTATTTCCAATCCATCATAGCCGATCTGTTTCACGTAGGCGATGGTGCGCTCGATGTCGTTCCAGTCCTTGAAGATTTCACTGCAAATACCGAACTTCATGCTGTTTCCCGTCCTGTTTCCTCGCTTTCTTCCCATTCCAGATTTTTCGCCGGATTCCACACCAGCACGCGATTGCCGCCCAACCGCTTCGCGTCGTACATCATGGCATCGGTGAAACGGATGAATGAACGCAATGAAGTTCCCTTGGTGTGCGACATCAGTCCGATGCTCAGGGTCAGATGGTCAAAGCGACGCGCTTCAAAGGTGGCGCGAATACGCTCGGCGATGGCCAACGCCTGCGCCTCGTTGGCTTCGGGCAGGATCACCGTAAACTCGTCACCGCCGTAACGGAACGCCACGTCCACGTGCTCGCGGGTGCAATCTATCACCACCTTCGCCACCGCCTTCAACACCTTGTCGCCTTCCAGATGTCCGTGGCAGTCATTGTACTGCTTGAATTGATCGATATCGAACAACAGCAGGGAAAGGGGATGTCCCTGGCGTTTGGCGCGCTCGATTTCCGCTTCGAGACGATCATAGAAATACCGCTGATTGTAGAGCCCCGTCAGGCCGTCCTTGATGGACATTTCCTTGAGTTCCCGCTCCAACTGCTTCTGGTGGGTGATGTCTTTGCAGATGGCCAGAATGGATATCACCGCGCCGTCGGTGTCTCTCACCATCGAGATGGACATGTTGATGGGGATTTGTTCGCCGTTCTTGTGAATCAGTTCCGTCTCGTAGTTTTGCAGCACTTTTCCTTGCTGGATCATGCGCCGCAGATACTGCACCTCCTCCATTTTTCCGACGAAAAACTCCTCCACAGGAGCGCCGATGAATTCCTCATTGGAATAGCCCAGCATCGCGGAAGCGCCCTGGTTGGCGAATGAAACGCGCCGGTCCAGGTCCACCGTGACAATAGCGTCCACGGAACTGTTCAGCAGATTCTCGAGGTATTCCTTGGTGCGGCGCAGTTCGCGATTGGTCCGCTCGGCATCCGCCGTGGCTTCCTTGACCCGGCGCTCCAACTCCTCCTGGTGACGGCGGTTTTCGATAACGAGGCGGCGGCGTTCCAGGGCGTGTTCGATGGCAAGCGAGACTTCGCTGAGATTGAAGGGCTTGAGCAGATAATCGTCGGCCCCCGCGCGCATTGCGTCAATGGCGTTTTGCACCTCCAGGTGCGCCGTAATGACGACCACCGCCAGGTTCTCGTCCATCGCCTTGGCGCGCTTCACCACCTCGATGCCGTGCATCTCCTCCATGCGCAGATCGGTGAGCAGCAGGCTGTACGATTTCTCCTGGAGCAGGCGAAGCGCCTCATGCGCAGAGACGGTGAAATCGCAGGGATACCCCTCTTCCGAAAGGTATTGGCTGAGGATCTCCAGGATGCTGGGTTCGTCATCCAGCACCAGAATGGATTCCTTCACGCCGATTCTCCCTCGGGCGATGCCCATTTGCCCGATTCGGGCGCCCCCGCCAAATCAGGAATCTCCAGACGCCTCAGAGATACTTGACCACGGCAATCGCCAGGACGATGGAACCAATCCCGAAACTGATCTTCCAACGGCCGGGGAGTTTGTTCTTGTCAAATTCCTTGTTTGCCAAGGATCCCCCCACGCCCTTCTTGGTGGCGAGTTCCTTGTCCATACCCAAATCACCCCGCTGGGCGGATGCGAGTTCCGTCCACATCGCCAAAGCCACGCACAGCGCCACGCACAGCGCCAGCGCGCAAAGCACTTTTTTGCGGTCCATCTCGCCGACCTCCTGCTTGCTCTGATTTCATTCTACTCAGTTCTGAACAAAAGTGCAAGCCGACACTATCCAAAATTGGGACGTTTTCCTCATGCCAAGACGGCGCTTGGGATTGTCAATTTCTGCAGAATTCCCTTCTCGTTCCAAATACAGTTCTGAAACGATCCATCAACAAAATAGAACTTTTTGCCCTGTTGCCATGTGACATCTCGGAGGCCAGGTGAGGCAAAATTGGGCTACGCTTGATGGCAAGCGGCGTTCGCACCTCGATTGCGGGGACGTCTGCCCCTGGGCGCGGCGTTGCGGCGCTGGGCTGTGGTTCGCACCTTGATTGAGGGGGCGTCTGGCCGTACCATAGGGGAATGATTGTCAAGGGCGCGAATGCGTCATGCACACGCGGCGGAGCCGCGTGACGGTGAACAGCGGAACGGAAAGGCGTAAAACGGCATGGAAACCATTCGGCTTGGGTTCGTGGGCTTGGGCGGCATTTGCCGGCAGCGACATGTGCCGGGCTTTTCTCGAATTGAGGGCGTTCAGTTTACGGCGGTGGTGAACCGGACGGAGGCGTCGAGCGCGGCGGCGGCGCAGGAGTTCAACATTCCGACGGTCTGCCGGACCTGGCGGGAACTGGTGACGCGCGACGACGTGGACGCGGTGATTATCGGGACATGGCCGTACCTGCACCGTCCGGTGAGTGTGGCGGCGCTGCAGGCGGGAAAACATGTGTTCTGCCAGGCGCGGATGGCCATGAACCACGACGAGGCGGTGGAAATGTGCGCGGCAGCGCGAGAATCGGGCAAGGTGGCGGCGTTGTGCCCGGTGCCGTTTGGCCTGAGTATTGACAAGACGATTGCGCGCCTGCTGCGGGAAGGGGCGCTGGGCAAGGTTCATCTGGTGCGGGTGCAGGGGCTTTCCGGGGCGAATGTGGACCCGAATACGCCGCTGCACTGGCGCAAGGATCACCGCCTCTCCGGACTGAACATGCTCACGCTGGGCATGTTCATCGAGGTGGTGCACCGCTGGTTCGGCATGACGCGCACCGTTACGGCCCAAACACAAATCTACACCACGCAGCGGATGTGCGCATCGGGAAAGGTCATTGATGTGCAAATTCCCGATCAACTGCTCTTCAACGCGGACATGGACGGCGGACTGGTCGTGCAATACGTCATCAGCGGGATGACGCCCTGCGGGCGGGACGCGATTGAAATCCACGGCGCCAAGGCGTCGCTGTATTACGACGTTCCGGACGATGTGCTGTATCGGGCGGCGGCGGACGGCACACGCACTCCGGTAACGATTTTGCCGGAAGACTTTTATGACGTGAAGAATTGGTCGGTCGAACGCGATTTTGTTGCGGCGATTCGCGAGGGTCGCCCCTATCATCCCGATTTTGAGGATGGCCGCCGCTACATGCAGGTGATTCAGGCCGTGTACGACTCCGCGAAATTCCGCCGCACCATCGAGATTTCGGACTAGGAACAGGACCCCGGTGCATGGACCAGTCACCAAAGGAACGAGGCGGCATGGAGGAAGACAATTTTGCCGCCGCCCGTGAGGTGCTGCAACAGCAATGGGAAGTGACCGTCGCTCCCAGGCCGGACAGGGACATGAATTGGGAGTTGCTGCTGGAGGCGCTCACCGAGCGCATCAGCGACCTGATGTTGAACAATCCCCGGAAACTCACCACCGCGGTTTATCTGCTGGACATTTCGGAGCGGCGCTACCAGGACGCCATGCGCCGGCCCGGCATTGCGCAGAAGGCCCGCGCGCTGGCGGAGATCATTCTCGAACGCGAATCGGAAAAGATTGCACTGCGGCAACGATACGCCCGGGAACCACGCAAACGATTGGAACAGGAGTCATCGGGATGACAAAATGGGAGATTGGCAGTCTTGATCCACGGGTGCGCCGGTATTTGCTTCCGGCTTCCGTCGTGTGGCAAAGCGAAGGGTCGGCCCGGCCGTCGGGCGCCCCCGGCCTGATCGAAGAAGGAGGCGTGTCCTGCCTTATGCGTTATAAGGACGCGCCGGCCGGGATACTGCTCGACTTCGGCAGGGAAATTCACGGCGGCATTCAAATCACCAACGGCCCGACACCCGCCCACAAACCCGTACCGGTGCGTGTGCGCTTCGGCGAATCCATCGCCGAGGCCATGGGCGACCCCAACCAGGACCACGCAATCCATGATCAGGTGATTCTGGTTCCCTGGTACGGCCATGCGGAATTCGGCAACACGGGATTCCGCTATGTGCGGCTGGACCTTGTGGATCCAGGCAGCCAGTTGGAGATTCAAAAACTGCGCGCGGTCTGCGTATACCGCGACCTGCCCTATCGCGGCGCTTTCCGTTGCAGCGACGACCTGATCAACCGCATCTGGGATGTCGGCGCGTACACCGTCCACTTGTGCATGCAGGACCACCTCTGGGACGGCATCAAGCGCGACCGGCTGGTCTGGATCGGCGACATGCACCCCGAAACGATGGTCATCAACACCGTTTTCGGAAAGGTGGACGTGGTCCCGCAGAGCCTGGATTATGTCCGCGACATCACCCCGCTGCCGCAATGGATGAACGGGATCAGTTCATATTCGTTGTGGTGGGTGATCATTCAGCGCTGCTGGCACCAGTACCACGGTGACACGGAATACCTCGAAGCGCAGCGCGACTATCTGAAAGGACTGCTCGAACTGCTCTTCACGCAGATGGACGAAGACGGCCGCGAGCAGATGGGCGGTGGGCGTTTTCTGGACTGGCCGTCGAGCGAGGACAAGTCGGCCATCCATGGCGGATTACAGGCGCTCCTGCGGCTGGCGCTGCAGGACGGCGCGGCCTTGTGCGGCGTATTGGGCGAACGCGACCTGCAACAGCGCTGCCGCGAACACATCGAACGCCTGGCCCGTTACACGCCGCCGCCCACGGTGTCGAAGCAGGCCAATGCCCTGTGCGTCCTCGCGGGCTACGGCGACGCGGCGGCCATTAATCGCGATATTCTGGCCAGGGACCCGCTGCAGGGGATTTCGACGTTTTACGGGTACTATGTGCTTCAGGCGCGCGCCATGGGCGGTGATTATCAGGGATGCCTTGAAGTAATCCGGCGGTTCTGGGGCAGGATGTTGGAACTTGGCGCAACGACCTTCTGGGAGGATTTCAATCTTGCGTGGGCGGAGGACGCCGTCGGCATTGACCAAATCGTGCCGCCCGGCCGCAAGAGCATCCACGCGGACTACGGGGACTATTGTTACAAGGGGTTGCGGCACAGCCTCTGTCATGGCTGGGCGGCCGGCCCCACCGCCTGGCTGACCGAGCACGTGCTCGGTGTGCGACCGCTGGAAGCGGGCTGCGCCGTGCTGCGCGTGCAGCCACATCTTGGCGATCTCGATTTTGCGGAAGGCCGCTTTCCCACCCCCTGTGGCGACGTGCGCATCGCCCACCGCAAAACGGCGTCCGGAGAAATCCAGAGCGAATGGGAAGCGCCGAGCGAAGTGCGGATTGTCACCGGCTCCAACACATAGGTGTATTCAAGGACATCAGGGATATCAAAGACGGCATAGACATCAAGGAAATCGGGGAGGGGAAAAATGATGGAGGCGGCGTTCCGAGCAGGAGAGCGCGGCACTTGTTGAAAGAATTTTCCGGCTATTCAAATCCGAGACAGAATCCGTCTTCCCCGGTCTCACAGGGAATGTAACCGCCGTTGTTGTATATCTGCACCAGCCGCAGGACTTCGGACAGGCTGATCGTCCAATCCTGGGGGGCGTAATCGCTGTGATGGGGATCACAACTGCTTTGATCGCCCGGACCGATGGCGTAGCCGTCCTCAGATGAGGCGTCGCAATGGTAGGCCCGGGCGTTGAAAAACTGCACCACCCGCAAGATCTCCGAGAGGGATATGCGGTAATCGGCGTCGGAATCCGCTGCATGCCGTCCCGCGCCGCCCGCACTCAGCGGCATGAGATGGATGTTGAGGCGGGTGGCCGCGCCCTCGGCCACGGTGACCGGCGGGACGGTGCGCATGTGATACCCGTGCGCCTCGATGGTCAACGGATACTTGCCCGGAAGCAACATGCGGTAATAGTCGCCCACGTCAGGATCGCTGAAGACCGGCTGGCCGCGGCCCTGCACTTCGATCTTCGCGTAGACCGGCGCATCGGTCAAGGCATCCCGCACCACACCGCGGATGCCGATGTGAACCGCCTCCAGATAGCGCAGCATGGATTCGCGGTTGTTCGACCACAAAGTCGGCAGGGTGGACTGCGCGGGTTTTTTAATATTCGATAATTCTATTGTCACTTCATTGCAGGCGACATGGCGGTAGTTCCAATCCTGCATCCCGCCGAATATGGTGTACCATGCCGAACCGTTCGTGATGCCATAGGGAAAGGACGGACTGTTCCACATCGGGGGATTGTAAAATGAGTACAGTTTGGAGATGTGGATGAAGAGGTCGTCGTCGGGGCAGGCTTTGTAAACATGCAGCGGGCCGAAATCCTCGTCATAGGGGTAGTTGACCACCAGCGCGCCGGTGTGAAAATTGGCGGACAGCACAAAACTGTTGTCGGCGGTCCACCGCATGATGTGCTGCACTTCCGCCGGGCGTCCCGCGTCATCGAGCGGCGCGCCGCTATAGACCGTTCCGCCGGCGCCATCCTGCACGAAACTGGGAAACTTCCGGTTCAGGTCATAGCCCTGGGCGTTATAACGTGTTCCCAGCACCAGCCCGTCGGGGTTCATCAGCGGAACAATCCAGATGGCGGTATTGTTGACCAGCCACGTGATGCGCGCCGCTTCCGCCGTTGAACCGCCATAGGATCTCAGAAGCAGATCAATGAAATACAGGCACATTTCCGTGCCCACCGGTTCGTCGCCGTGGATGGTGGAGACATACTTGAATTCCGGTTCTTCCTCTTCCCCGTCCGGATTGTCCGTGATCAGCAGGGCCCAGATGCTGCGCCCCTGCACGGAACTGCCGAGATTGTGCAGGCGGCAGATGGCGGGATAGGAACCGGCGAAACCAGAGAGCATCGCCGTGACGTCATCATAACTGTGATACGTGCCGAGCGTTTTGGCGTCGCCATCGAATTGCGGCGGATTCGGCTGCCATTCCATGAGTTGCCGCCGAAACGGCGACGATTCCAACTGTTTCCTCTCAGGTTCGTCGGCATAGACGCGCGCCTTGTGCGTGCCGATGCGCTCGAAATCAAATCCGCCATCGTACAGAAACGGCAACAGCGCACCGGGCGGCCCTTCCACCTCCAGCACCGCCACGGGACCGGGCCGCGCGCGGCCCGCGTCCGCAACCACTGAACACGCCGAAACACCAGAGAGCATAACCCCCAGAACGATGGCAATGAATCGGCGTTGCGCCATTTCTTCAATATCTCCCAAGAGGAAACTGCCTATGAATTATAGCAGATTCGATGGCGGTGCTGTCGTGCGCCCTGTTTTCCGGGTCTCCGAAAATTTCTCGAGGCTACTGCGGCAGGGTGATTCGACGCTCCTCCGGGTCGGGGTGCGGGCGGTAAATGATGGCGACATGGCCGATGATCCCCGCCGGGGATGCGCCGGTGCGCCGGGTGATTTCCTCAGTGAGCGCTTTCTTGTCACCCTTGAACTCATTGAAACGGACTTTGATCAGTTCATGCGCATCCAGCGCCTCCGATACGGCGCGCACCAGCATGTCCGAAACACCCTGTTTACCCACAATCACGGTCGGTTCCAGCGAATGCGCAAGGGACCGGAGGTGTTTCCTTTGCGCGCTGTTCAGTTCGCTCATGGCTGCATCGGCCCTCCCGGCGGTGGAAGAGAATCCCGCCGAAACGCGAGCCTAGCACGGTCCCATCCGCCGATCAAGCGCCGGTTTGTCCGCGAAACACCCCCATGATACCCTTTCACCCCATGAACACCGCCGATTTGGACTATGATCTCCCGGAATCGTTGATTGCGCAGCATCCGAGCGAACGGCGCGATGCATCACGGCTTCTCGTGGTGAACCGCGCCACGGGGACGTTTACGGCGGATGTGTACCGAAATGTTGCCAAATATCTGCGCGCCGGGGACTGCATGGTGCTGAACGACACGCGGGTCATCCGTGCGCGGCTGATGGGCCGCAAGCGCAGCGGCGGCCGTGTCGAGGTTTTCCTGCTGCATGAGGAATCGCCGGGTGTGTGGATGGCGCTGGTGCGGCCTTCGGCCAAAGTGCGGCCGGGAACGACGGTGACTTTCGAGGAATCGGCGGACGCTGTGGTGGAGGATGTCCTGCCGGGGGGCCGCCGCCGCGTGCGCTTCCCGCGGCACGACGTCCTGTCCATGCTTGAGCAACTCGGCCGGATTCCGCTGCCACCCTATATCCGGCGCAACGCGCCGGACGCCGGCGATCTGCGCCGCTATCAGACCATCTACGCCGCGCATCCCGGAGCGGTGGCCGCGCCCACGGCGGGGCTGCATCTCAGCGAGGAGGTCTTCGCTTCACTGGATGCAGCCGGCGTGCGGCGTTGTTTTCTGACACTGCATGTGGGCTATGGCACATTCCGGCCGATTGTTGCAGAGCGCCTTGAAGACCATCGCGTGGAAGCGGAGGAATTCGACCTCTCTGCTGAGACCGCAAACGCCATCAATGCCGCCCGTGCCGCTGGCGGGCGCATTGTCGCGGTCGGCACCACCGTCACCCGCGTACTGGAAAGCCAATGGCGCGCCGGGCGCATCCGCCCGGGCGCGGGCTGGACGGATTGCTACATCTATCCACCCTACGATTTCAAGGCCGTGGACATCCTCCAGACCAATTTCCACCTGCCGCGATCGAGCCTGCTGGCGCTGGTCTGCGCGTTCGGCGGGACGGAACTCATCCTCGAAGCCTACCGTTATGCCGTCAGAAAACGGTTCCGCTTCTACTCCTACGGCGATGTCATGCTGGTGCGATAATGCGGGGTTGAAAAAACGCGGCAACAGGGCAAAGCCCAATCCAGAATGATATCATCGTTCCGCGCAGTCATGCGCCGGCGCCGCATCCCGTGCATTATCGCGCGCGCCGATGAGAATGCCGAGGGCGGCCACAGCCGTCTCCATCGCATAGAAGGCCAACAGGATATTAAGAATACCGCTGGTGAAGCCGTAACTGTGCAGGCCGACGCCGAGCAGGTTGACGCCCCACCAGGCGAATCCAGTGATCATGCCGAGCACTACAGCGCCGACGCATATCCCCATGGCGCGGATGTGGCCGCCCAGGCGCAGATGCACCAACGCCAGACCCCACAACACGATCATGAGCGCGCCGTTCTCTTTCGGGTCCCAGCCCCAGAAGCGCCCCCAACTCTCATTCGCCCAGATACCGCCGAGCACCGTGCCAACAATAGAAAAGAACAGACCGAAGCACACCACGCCGTACACCAGCCGGGCCAGGTGCGGGTAGAAATCCGGGTCCTGCTCGCGCACTTTCAGCAAGCGCCCGAAGATACAGACATGGGCGAGCGCGCTGGCGAAGAAACACGCTCCATAGCCGATGATGATCGTTGTGACGTGCGTGGCCAGCCAGAAATTCGTGTCGAGCACCGCGACCAGGCTCGGCATGGTGTCCACCGCCTCTTTCGCCTCGTAGCGGTTCGCGATGAACATGCCCAGCGCCCCCAGGAAGGCCCCGACCGCGACCGCGATGCGGCGGCGGCTCATCGCCTCGATGATCAGCGCCGTCACCGCCGCCACGGCAGTGCAGAACAGAATGGTCTCGTAGAGGGTGGTGACCGGTGGACGTCCCCTGATGATGCACCTCAGCGTGATGCCGATGATCAACAGCGCCGTGGGCGCGGCCACGGCGGCCGGATTCAGATAGTGCAGCCAGCGTCGCCCGGGCATGACCCACGACACGGCAATCAGTATGAAACTGAGCACGTAGAGCCATTGACTGTAGAACATGTAGTTGCCGCGATAGTACGCCACTTCCAGCGGAATCTTCTTATATTCGCCGCGCGCGGCGGCGCGCGCCGTCACCGCATCATGAAATGCGTTGAAGGCCGCCGTAAAGGCAGCCCGGTCATCCCGCAGCGCATGGAGGCGCTCCAGTCCGGCAAGCAAATCCAGCGGCTCGCTCCGTTGCCGGGATACGTCGAAGACCGAGGCGGCAAGGTCCGCCGGACTCCGCCACGTCATATCGTCGGGGTCCTCCGGCGGGAAAAGGGCCAGCCCGTCCGATCCCGCCACCGCCCGTTCCAGTTCATTCAACAGCCCCGCCATGGCGGCGCGTTCCGCTTCCAGCGCGGCATCGTCCATCGCCTCGATCCGGTCGCGCACCGACCCCAGCACGGCGGGCGCGCGCCGCAACGCCTCGCTCAACGGCACGCCCTCGGCTTCGGGAAAAGCCGTCGCCAGTTCCGAATCGCCGGGCACGGTGAAACGCCGGCGGGCAAACTCAAAAAAATAAAGCAATTCCTCGAACTGGTGAACATTGGTTGCCAGATGGAGAATCTGCTGCTCGACACGCGATCGCTGCGCCGCAGGTATCTCGGCGTAGCGTTGCGCGAGCGTTGCCAGCATGGCCCGGCCCGGCAGCAATTCATGGTAGGAATAACGGTCGCGCCGCTCCGCATGCGCCGGAATGCCGATGGCCACGACCGCTTCCGAAGATTGCACGAGGAAATTGCGGTAATGCATCGCAACTTCAGGATAGAACAACACATTCAACAGCCACTCCAGCGATGACAGGCGCGTCCTGTCTTCGTCGCTGAAGCGGCGTTGCCCGTTCAGGCGCAGCAATGTGAACTGGGCAAAGGTATCCAGCGGCTTGACCCGTCCCTGGTCCTGGACGGGCAGGGTGGCGAAGCGGTCCAGAATCTCCTTGTCCCAGCGGGGCGGCGGTGTCGGCGTTTCCGTGGACTGCGCGGTCGCCGCACCACATACCGTCATGAAAATGATTATCGCCACAAGTCCTTTGCGCATCATGGGGTGCGTCTCCGCTGTTCCGCGCGCAGATGGCGCAACAGACGCTGCGTGAAATGGATGAGCAATCCAATTGTCACTACGATACAGGAATAGAGCGGCCACTGGTCGGCGGGATTGTTCACCACGGCGAACTGGGAGAAGAGCGGAGTATTCGGCCCGGCGTTCTGCGGCCCCCAGGACGCCTGGAAAAAGGTGTAGCCTTCGTGCCGGAGCGGCTCATTCATCTTGATCTCGACCTTGCGCGACGCGCCATGCTGCGTGAGGGTGACGATGCTCATGAAACTTGCGGGAATGCCCGTGCGCGGATGCAACTCGCGAACGAACCGGTCCAGAGTGATGGTGAAGGGCACGCGCCACCGGCGGTGGCGCAGGTCTATCGCATAAGTGCGCCCGCCAACCTGCACCGTCCATGGCGCGCGCGCCAGGCCCCAGAGCACGCCATCCACCGGCGCGCCGCCGCCCTTGGGCAGCACCGTCGCGTAGGCCCCGGCGATGTTGCGCTCCGCCGTGGGGTCTTTCGGCAGCGCCGCGAGCATCACGCCGTCCACCGCACCGCCCAGACCATCGGGCGCCGCACGCGGCGCGCAATTGCGTTGAAATCCGCGCACCTGCAACTCGAACGGAAGCGCCTCCACATGGAAAACGCCCGACCGGCCGCCCCGAAGATGATCAAAGTCACGTTCGGGAATCACGAACTCACGGCCTTCCCCGTCCATCTCCGCGATAATGATTTCCCATTCGTAAAAACTCTGATATTCGTTTGACTGCTCACCCTCGTAAAGAGTCATGTGGCCGTTCGTGGAGAAATGATAGGTGACGAAACCCGCGAAGACCATGAACAGGATGCCGCCGTGTGCGATAAGCATTCCCGGCCGCCGCCAACTCTTGGGCGCGCGCACAATGCCGCCCAGGAGGATGTTGATAAAAAGCAGTCCCAGCAACAGGTAGGCGCCCGGCAGCGGGAGGGGCAAAGGCCCCAGCCAATGCACCACGACGAAGGACTCGAAGTACCGCTTCTGGACCTCATAGATGCCATGCTGCGTCTGTTGCAGGGTCCCAAGAAAGGTCAGCGCCAGCAACAGTATCAGCAGTGAAGCGCCGAAGCCGTAGGAAGCGAGAAAATTCAGGGTTTTTTTCAGTGGCGTGGCCATACGATCACGAATTTCCAGGCGTGATGGAGTTGCAGAAGGCGCGGAAATGATCAACCTCCGCCGCCACCGCCGCCTCCGGCCCCACCATCTTTATGAAAAGCACCTGGTCCTGCAACGGGCACACTGCCCCCAGCATGCGTTGCCCCGGAACGGAATCGCCCGACATGCCTGTGTAATCGCCGCTGATGTCAATCATCGGAGATTTCCGGCCCAGGATATTCAGCGTGGGCAATTCGGCAATGGCATCGTCGCTGAGCGGCGGCTGGCCCATCTGTGCGCGCCACCGGTTCAGATTGGCCCCCACGCCGCCGGCTCCGCCGGAAAGCAGGCTCACCACGCATTCCACCGTGCCATTATGCGACAGATAAGTCGCAAGCCGCATGGCGCGGTCCGGCGCGCGTTCCCAGCCTTCCGGCGTTGTCCACTTGAACGCCGCAGCCGCTTCGCTGCCCGCCATGCCCATCATCCCCATCGTCGGCGGATGCGCTTCAGTCTGCGACAATCCCAGGCGTTCCGCGGTGCTGATACCCACCGGCGCCGCTGGAGAGCCGGCCGCAGCATCCCGGACTTCCCTGATTTCTTTCCGGGATTCTCCCGAACCGCAGCCGACCACTGCCAAAGGCAGCATAATTGTCAACATCCCGGCATGGATTCGCCAGTGTCTCCACATTTTCATCGCCATCGAACTCCTGTCATGGTATCCCGACCGCCGGAGCGCCGCCGTGCATGCCCTTCGCGATGCGCCCGTTGTTTATTCTTACTGTGGGTATGTACACGTTCGCAGCGCTTTCCTATTCCCGCAGATGCAACCGAACCCACTCATTCTCTCTGTCCCGCAGTCTAATCGGCCCTTTTCCGTCAAGTCAACGCCTGTATTCTGCGTACTGGGTTGCCTGGGGATGATACGACGGGCGGTTTTATGACCAGGGCTTCACGCCGCGTTGTCCGCGCTTCCAGCGTCTTTTGTCAGCATAACATACCAGGGGCGCAGCACGCACAGCAGGCACCCGACTACAAACCACCAGATGGGATTCCATCATACATCCCGTTTCGCCTCGATGGGCAGTGCCTAGGAGAAGGCATTCAAGTCTTCTTTGCGGCGCTGTGCGGCGCGGTATGCGCCGAGAAGCACACCCAGAACGGCGGCGAGGCTGATGTAGCCGCCCCATCTTCTTGAGGCCGGTTCGTAAGAAAGCACGACTTCATGCGCGCCTTTGCCGAGTTCCACGCCGCGAAACAGACCGTCCACGGGAAAAACAGGCGTCGGATGGCCGTTTACATAGGCGCGCCATCCCGGATACCACGCGTCGGCGAGAATGAGCACACCGGGGCGCGTCTCGCTGACCTGGATCACGATGCGGGTGTTGGATTCGGGTTTCCGGATGGCGACGGGAGCCACCGGGCCATTGTCATGTTCCGGCAGGGTGACGCTTTCCAGAAGCGGCGGGCCGTCCTCGCGCAGACGCGCGGGATCGAAGTGTTCTACACGGCGGCCTGCGTAGACCATGCGTGCGCGGGGCTGCGCCTCCAAATCACGGAACAGAATCGCGCCGGTCGGGAAAACCTGCTGGATGTTCAATACCGGTCGAAGGGAGGCGAACGCGCCCTGGATATCTTCTTTTGTCAAGAGCACGGCCTGATCGCCGGTAAGCCGCAGAAGCAGCGGGTCCGTTTTGGCGCGGGCGATAAACGCGGCGTGTCGGTTTAGAGAGACGCCCGACGGCGTAAATGCCTGCGCGATCCCATTGCCCGCAAGCGGCCAGTCCGCCAGCGATCGGCTTCCTGTCACCCGTGCATCCATGTCCTTCAAAGATCGGACGAACGGCGTCTCAGGAAATACGTGGTCCCGCGGCGTGCGCGAACGCGCGGGCGCATGCGCCATGAGCAATGCGCATGCGGTCATGGCGGAGAGGACATATCCCATGGCCCGGGGGCTGGGACGCAGCAGCGTGATGCCCAGCACGATCAGGATTGCCAAGGCGAAGCACGCCGGAGCCACCCAGTGGAACAGGAGGCTCTTGGTTGCAGCAGTGCCGAAAATGACCGGCAGAGCGGACAACAGAAACAGCATTCCCCACCCCGCCGGGACCAGCAGCAGCAGGCGCACGAGCGTCGCCTTGCACTCCTCCGGATTAAGTTCATTCCATTCTTCAGCGGCGGCCGCCGCCATGAACGCCAGCGAAAAGGCGTGCGTGACCAGGAAATGCTCGGGGCGCAGGAGCCGCAATCCGGGAAGCATGGCCCACCACGGACCAGCGATCAACGGCACGGCCAGCATCGCGAGCGAGGCCATAAACAGCGCCTCCAGCCTGCGCCGCAATGCGTTGAACACGAATGGACGCAGCGCAAACCACAAGGGAATCAGCATCACCTGCACCAATCCCGCGTGCAGCAGCGCGACAGCCGGTCCGGCATCGCCGCGCGCTGCGCGAATGAGGTCGGGCGCGACCAGCGCAGCCGTGTCCGTGGGACGGACAATGATATCGGGCAGGGCGGCGTCCAGACGTCCGTGAAGCAGGAATTCGATGAACGGCAGAATCTGTACGGCGCAAAGCCCCACGCCGAACACCCCGCCGACAGCCAATCCGAAGAGCGCTTTGCGCAGATGGGTCCAACCCCTGTCGCGCACACGCCGCGCCAACTGATACAGGAGGATAAACAGCAACACCGCCGAGACGGTTTCGGGGTCACCGCCCAGCAGCATCAACGCAGTGGTGATTGCGGCGCCCGGCCACGCATGCACATGGCCAAGCATGAGGCGCTCCGCGTTTATCACCATCAGGGGGAACCACGGCATCACGTCCGACATCGGCATGGAAGACCACAGGAATACCGGCCCGCTCAGTTGATAGGCGACCGCCATGCACAAGGCCCCGGCGGCGTGCAGACCGAATCGGCGGCCCACATAATAGGCACACCAGCCCGCCACAAGAAGTTTCAGAAAAACGGACACCCACAACGCACGCCCGATGGAGAACCAATACAACGGCAGACTGAAGGGAGAGAGCACGCGGGTGCGCCACAGCGCGAAAAACGGCGCGCCGTACCCTTCTTGGGGATTCCACAGAACGGATTCGCCTTGCGACGCGGAATGATGCAGAAAACGCTGCCAAGGGTAGAGACGGTGCGCCTCAATCCGTTCGTAGGCCGTGGCCGTATCCGCAAAACCCGCCGGGCGCGCCTCTTCCCAGGGGGGATCGAAGAAGACGCTCTCCACGGCCATGGGCAGGTCGCCCCGTACCGCCCCATACAGCACAATTGCCGCCGGCAGCGCCGCCAGCAACGCCACGCATGACAACTCTTCGATGCGTTTGGTGTGCACAAGTTTCATTTCAAGGATTTCGCTTTCGCGTCATGTCCTGTCAGTATCAGTATAGGCTACAGGAAACCCGTATCGCCTGTCTTCCCTCAAATCAGGGAGACTGGCTTGCGCGAGTGCGTTGCCTGCGCTGACAACACATCAGCAACGGCTATCATTTCTTCTTTGGCCGGGTGTGGATGCCCATGTCGTAGTAATCCTCCGCCGCCTCCAGGATGGCTTCGGAGAGCGTGGGATGGGTGTGGATGGTATGAACGATCTCCTCGACAGTCGCTTCCATGGACATGGCCAGCGCGGCGGCGGCGATCATTTCCCCGGCCTCGGCGCTCATGATGTGCACGCCGAGAATCTCGTCGGTGGCCGCATCGCCGACAATCTTGACCATGCCGTCGGTCTCGCCGATGGCGTGCGCGCGGCCGTTGCCCGCGTACATGAAGCGTCCCACTTTGACCTCATAGCCCTGCTCACGCGCCTTCTTTTCCGTCAGCCCGACGCTGGCGACTTCCGGCGAAGTGAAGTTGCACGCGGGCACCACACGGTAATCCATTTTCCGATTGCCGCCGGTGGCGTTGGTCGCCGCGACAATCGCCTCGGCGGACGCGCCGTGGGCGAGCCAGGTCTTGTCAATGACATCGCCAATGGCGTAAATGCCCGGCGCGTCAGTCTCCAGATGTTCATTCACCAGAATCCCGCCGCGCGGTCCCACTTTGATCCCCAGCGAAGGTGTCTGGGTGACCACTTCGGAATTGCACTCCAGTCCCACCGCCACCAGCACCATGTCAACCTCCACCTTGCCGTCTTTTTTGCCCTCCAACTCCAGACGCACGCCCTTGTCGCGGTGTTCGACCTTGGCCACCTTGGTGCCGGCGCGCACGTCCATCCCGCGTTTCTTGAAGACGGATTCCATGCGCTTGGTGATTTCCTCATCTTCCCTCGGCAGCACCGTGGGCATGGCCTCGATCAGGGTGACCTCCGCGCCGAAGGCATTCCAGATGCAGGCGAATTCCGCACCGAGCGCGCCCGCGCCGATCACGGCGATGCGCTTGGGGACCTCGGTCAGTTCCAGGGCGCGGGTGCTGCCGATAATGGTTTTTCCGTTGAACTCCAGCCCTTTTAATTGCGCGGGACGACC
The DNA here is from genome assembly GCA_937951485.1 of uncultured bacterium. Lineage (GTDB taxonomy): Bacteria > Hydrogenedentota > Hydrogenedentia > Hydrogenedentales > CAILVY01 > CALEDJ01. Next base: position 58,432 of record CALEDJ010000011.1, on the reverse strand, counting down.
ACCGGTGGCGACGATGATTTTCTTTGCGGCCACTTCTTCCTTCCCGACGCGGATGCGCCCCGGAGCGGTGACCACCGCTTCGCCGTGAATGTGCTCGATGCCGTTTGCCTTGAACAACGCCGCGATGCCGCCGGTGTTGATGTCCACAACCTTGTTCTTGCGCTGGAGCAAGGCGGGCATGTCGAGGCGCAGGTCCTTGATTTTCAGGCCGTAGTCCTCCGCGTGGGTCATTTTTCGGTAGAGTTCGGCGGTGTATATCAGTGTTTTCGTGGGGATGCAGCCGACGTTCAGGCAGACCCCACCCAGGTATCGTCGCTCGATCACCGCCACCTTCGCGCCGCGCTGCGCACAGCGGATCGCCGCAACATAGCCGCCTGGTCCAGCCCCGATCACCGCAACATCGTATTCAGCCATGAGTTCAATCTCCGTGATTCTGTTGTATCTCGCCATTTTTTTGACTGACATTGTTCTGCACCCCTCCGGGATGCAAAGAAGCGGGCATGGTGTTCACGTTTCAGCGTGCCATTGTTCTGCACCCCTCCGAGGTGCAAACCCTGTGCGGTGGGCGCAGCGAAGCGGGACCCACCGATGCCTTTTATCCTGGCATGGGCGTCCCGCCCATGATATGCTTGCCAGGCCCATCAAAACTCCGCGGCTTCGAGGATTTCCCTGAGCCGGGCCATGAACTGCGCCGCGAGCGCGCCGTCAATCACGCGGTGATCACTGGAGATGGTCAGTTTCATGATCGGCCGGATATGGATGCCGCCGTCAATGACCACAACGCGGTCCTTGATTTGGCCGATGGCGATGATGGCGCTGTCGGGCTGGTTGATGATAGCGGTGAAATGGTCCACGCCGTAGGGACCCAGATTGGATACAGTGAACGTGTTTCCGGCGTAGTCGTCGGGGAGCAGTTTGCCGGTCTGCGCTTTTGTGGCGAGTTCCTTTGCCGCGGCGGCGATGCCTTCGAGCGACATGTTCTGGGCCTGGCGGATGACCGGTACGATAAGCCCCGTCGGAAGCGCCACCGCGACGCCGAGGTTGATGTCGGCGACCTGCTCAATCGCGTCGCCCGCCCAGCGCGCGTTGACCGCCGGAAATTCGCGCAGCGCGCGCGCCGTGGCGTAGAGCACCAGATCGTTGAACGATGCCTTGAATGTCGTCAAGCCGGCGCGGAATTTCTTGCACTTGGCCATGTCCACTTCTATGGTGATGTAATAATGCGGCGCGCTGTATTTGCTTTCGCTCATACGCTGGGCGATGATGCGCCGCATGGGGGTGAGCGGCACACGGGTCACGCCGCCGGGCGCTGGGGCCGGGGCTGGGGCCGCAGGCTGCGCAGCGGCGCGGCTGATGTCCTCTTTCGTGATCTTGCCGCCGATGCCGGTCCCCGGGACAGCCGTAATGTCTATGCCGGCATTTGCCGCCATGCGGCGTGCGGTCGGCGTGATGCGCACATTCTCGGATTTGGCCGCGTGCGACAGTACATCGGCCGCCGTCACGCGGCCGCCGACCCCGCTGCCGCGCAATGTCGCGGCGTCAATGCCGCGTTCCGTCGCAATTTTGCGCGCGCGCGGCGATACCGGCGCGACGCCGCCTGCGGCCGGGGCTGTCGCCGGAGATGGGAGAGGGGCGGCTTGGACGGCCGGGGCGGATGCCGATGCGGCGGCTTCCGCTGGAAGCGACGCGGCGGCTGGCGCGGCGCCATATTGCGCGAGGTCCGGAAGCGCCTCATCCGCAGCGCCGATCAACGCCACCGTGGTCAAAACCGGCACTTCCATTCCTTCGCCGATAAGGATTTTGCGCAGTATGCCGGATGCCGGCGACTCGTATTCTATTTCCGCCTTGTCCGTCTGCACCGTGAACAGGGCATCCCCTTCATTCACGATGTCGCCTTCCTGCTTCAACCACTGGACAATTTCGGCTTCTTCGACGGTTTGACCCAGTTTGGGCATTTTCACTTCGTACATGGCGGTCCTTATGCTTTCCAGCCTTCTCTCTGAAGACGTTGTAACCCCATTTTGACGAATGTCCCCAAGGGGGAATCCGGCGCGATACGGCAGACCTCGTGGAGCACCCCCTCCACGCCCTGCGTCTTGCGAAGACGCTGCAACGCCTGTGCGGCGGGGTCGTCGGGGGGATCGTACAGCATTGCGGCGGCGACTGCAAACCCGATATGAACCGGTTCCACCCCGTTCTCGATGCACATCCTTGCCGATCCCGCCAGCCGGTCGTCAGGCCCCAGTTTGCGCAGAGGATCGCGGGCGACACGGGCGACCTGGTCGCCGAGCGCGCGGTTGTGGTAGCGCCGGATAAGGTCAGCGCGGTGCGCGTCAAGGCCCACCGGATCCAGGCCGTGTTTCCGGGCGAGGGCGCGGCAACTCTCCGCCGTCGCAGCGTCCACTTCCGCCCGCACACGGTCGTCGCGGATCGCCTGCCAGATATATTCATGGCCGCGCAGATAGCCGAGATAGGCCGTTACCGCATGGCTGAGATTGTGCACGAACAGTTTCCGCTCGACATAAGCCCTGAAATTCGGCAGCGGCTTCATATGCTGCAATTCTGGAATCAGGCCCTTGAAGCCATTGGCGTCCACCGGCAATTCGCAATACGGCTCGACACAGACCAGGAGGGGGTCGTCGGCGCGCTGCGCCGCCGTCATGACGGGTACCATGCGCCCGATGGAGGCTTCGACAAAGCCCACTTTTTCGCGAAAATCAGGCAAATACGCCGGGTCCAGATGTTCCAGCACGCGGTCCCGGAGATATGGCCCGGCATTGATCAGGTTTTCACACACGATGATGTTCAGTGGCGGGGCGGCATGGTCCCGGAAACGGCGCTCAATACCGCGCGCGAGGGACGGAGCGATATGCGGCAAAACGTTCACCCCTACGGCGGTCGAGGCCAGGTCGGCCTCGGCAAGCGCCCTGGCTACCGCCTCCAGGTCTGTCCCATGAACGGCGGTCACCCGCCGGACCAGGATCGTCTCTTCCTTATCCTCTACGATGCGAATGGGGTATTCGCGGCGCTGCCGCAATGCCGTCACGATCTCGTCCACCACATCCACAAAAACGATCTCGTAGCCGCTTTCAAAATACAATTGACCGAGAAATCCCCGTCCGATATTACCCGCGCCGAAATGCACTGCTTTGCGCATCGTTGTTTCAGCCCTTTCCGGTCCCCTGCGTCCGGCGAATTATAGCATGATGCCTGTTCGGGATTCCGGTTTGCCGCGAAAGCGCTTGTCGGATGCGAAAACGCAACAGTCAATCATCGGCGGCTTCGGGGATTTGGGCGAGGAGGGCATCGAGGATGGCGGCGGCTTCCTTGGGTTTGACGCGTTCATATTCGATATTGGCGGGTTGGATGCGCACGATGGGGCCGCGCTTGCAGTGTTTCATGCAATCGCCCTTGCGGACGGCTACGCTCTGCTCGAGTTGATGTGTCTTCACGGCCTCTTTGAGGCGTTTGGCGACTTTTTTCGACTTGTGTTCCCGGCACGAATCACCGTCACAGACCAAAATGGTCCATAGAGATTTCTGATACTTTTTTGCCACAACACGATTTCCCCACATTGATTCACTGGCGGAAGAACATCACGGCGCGGTGCGCCTATTCCCAAACATGACTCAGGGAGTTGGCGTCGCGCGCGGCCGGGGTTTGCCCGCGCGGGCGCATACGGCGTCGAAGAGGGCGGAAACCGGCGCGACGCCATAGTCCTCGAAATTTCTGGGATTGTCCCAAAACTCCGCGAGCCGCCCCCGGTGTTCGCGCTCGTAGCAGAGAATCTTGAGCATCATCTGGGCCTTGTCCAACCCGCGCAGGAGCCGCGCCTCCGGGCTGTTGGCTTCGAGGAATTCCCGGTGCAGATCGGCGAAGGCTGCGGGAAATCCCTGGAGCAGTTCTTCGATGATGGCCTGTTCCGCCGCGTTCTTCGCTTCGCTCAGATACTTGTCGGCGCTGGGCATGGGGATGTCCATCAATCGCGCCTCGGACAGGTCGTGAATCAGCGCCATCGCAAGCGCGCGGTCGCGCTGGAACTGCTCCGGATATTCCTCGACGAACAGCAGGGTAAGCAGCGCCACGAAATGGCTGTGCGCCGCGACGGATTCCGGGGCGGGGACGCCCCGCAACACATAGCCCGCGCGCGACACGCAATCCAGCGGATGAATCGCCTCAAAGAGGCGGATGACGCGGTCAACAAAGGTTTCCATGCCCGGTACTTTTCCTTCTGACTCCCATTGGAGACTTTCGGTCGTTGCCGTGGCGCGGTGTGGAGGCCGGCCACAACGACGTTTTCCTGGCGCGGTCTGGAGACCGGCCACAACCGGACCGGCCGCGACGAACGATGACGTCTATACCCCCGCCGCGGCGATGCATTCCCGCATCTTGCGCAGGCCCGTTTCCGCCACCACTTTGGGGTCCTGTTCCCAATGGGCGCGGTTGAACGTCTCCAATGAAAGCGCGCGCTCGTATCCGATGGCCTTGAGGTCACGCAACACCTGTCCCAGCGGAAGGATGCCGTCGCCGGGATAGATGCGGTGCTCGTCTTTCTGTTCCTCGCGCGGGATGTCGCCGGGCACGTCGTTCCAATGGAAATTCGCAATGAAACTGCCCCGGAGGTGCTTGAGTCCGTTGAAGCCGGAATCGCCCCGGAACAGGTGGAACGTATCCGCAATGAGGCACGCTTCGGCATCGTTCGCATCCACGGCGACCGCGCATGCCTGGCCGAGCCGGTGCACGCCCTCGAGGAAGCCTACAAACTCGAAAGCGACGGTGATGTTGTAGTCTTCGCGGCCGATGCGCAGCAGTTCCCGGTAGCAGTGCGCGCCCCATTTCAGGTCAAAATCGGCGCGGTCCGGCGAGGGAATCGCGGCAACGTAGATGGAGCCGACATCGGCGGACATGCGCATGCGCTTGCGCGTCGCTTCCAAAGAATGCTCGAAGGCTTCCGACGTGGCGGGCATGGACTCCCACAGACCGATCACATTGGGGACATACAGGCCTCGATCCTTGATCTCCTGCCCCAGCGCCTTGAGGTCGCCGCCCTCCGACTCGTACCGCTCCAGTTCATTCACCCAGACTTCGATGCCGTCCCAGCCCGTTTCCGCCGCGATACGGATTTTATCCAAGAACGGCGTCGGGCGGATGGTGCTCGTGTTGATGACCACCGGCCACGGACTGATACCTTCCTGGTATCGCTTCGCCGGTACTCCCTCCGCCATGGCCCGGTGCGATGTCCCGGCGCTTGCCAGAAGCACTCCGCCGCCTGCGGCCCCCTGAAGAAAACGCCGCCGATTCACTGTGTTCTTCATAAAACAATGCTCCTCATTTGCTGGCGTCTACATTTGCGGCGCGCCCCGCCGCATGTCGGTATAGACTACCTGCCGAATAGTCAGAATGCAATTATCTTGGACGAGTCGGACCAATCGGACGGGGCGGACAATGCTTCCGGGAATCTCTTTTTGTCTTTGTTGTATTTTTTACGATTATATCATTTTTATATTTTATGTTATTTTTATCTATTACCCTGTCGTCTTTGCTGTCCTTTTCCCCGATCATCCGTGCTTCCAGAAAGCCGGCACGAACATCACGCAGATCGTCAACAACTCCAGGCGGCCCATGACCATGAAGAGGCTGAGGACAATTTTTCCGACTGGCGGCACGAACGCGTAGTTTTTCACCGCCCCCACCAGTTCCAGGCCGGGGCCAATGTTGTTCAGGGTGGCCGCGACGGCACTCACGGCGGTCTGGAAGGGAAGGCCGAGAAACGCCATGAACACGGAACCTGCGGCGAAAATAAAGAGATACATGAAAAAGAAAACGAGGATACTGCGCTGAATCTCGTCGTCAATGATGATGTCGTTCATACGCAGCACGCGCATGGTTCTCGGGCGGAACGTGCGCTCGAGCCGGTGATAGCCCATCTTGCAGAGCGCGATGATGCGGACCACCTTGATGCCGCCCCCCGTGGACCCGGCGCAGCCGCCGACAAACATCAGCACGAGGAGCAGCATGCGTGAGAATTGCGGCCAGACATCGAAATTGTCCGTGCAGTACCCCGTGGTGGTCATGATGGAAACACTTTGAAACACCGCCACGCGCAGCGCATGGAACGGTGCGTAAGATGGGATACTCTCCGTCTCCGACGCCGTCGGAAACGACGCGCCTGCCGTAAGAAGGTTTATCGTGATGAGGAGGGCGGCGGCCGCCAGCAACGCATAGTACACGCGGCATTCCGTGCTGCGCAGAGGCGCGCGCCAGTCCCCGCGAATCATGGCGAAATAGAGGACGAAGTTCACGCCTGCAAGCGACATGAAGATGATAATGATCAGTTCCACGGCCACGCTGTCGAAAGCCGCAATACTGGCGTTGCGCGTGGAGAAGCCGCCGGTGGCAAGCGTGCCGAAGGTGTGGCAGAGCGCTTCGTACAAATCCATTCCCGCCGCCATCAACAATGCCGTTTGCGCAGCAGTGAGCGTCAGGTAAATTTTGTAGAGCATGGAGGCGGTGTCTTTGATGCGGGGATAAAGGCCGCGCGGGTCCGGGCCGGGAATCTCGGATTTGAACAGTTGCTTGCCGCCTGCCCCCAGATAAGGCAGCACGGCGATGAAAAGCAGAATGATGCCCATGCCTCCCACCCAGTGCGTGAAAGAACGCCAGAACAAGATGCTCTTGTCCACGGCTTCAATGTTCGTGAGCACGCTGGCCCCCGTGGTGGTGAAGCCGGACATGGACTCGAAGTAGGCGTCAATCGGGCCGAGCGTGCCGCTCAACAGGTAGGGCAGCGCGCCGATGCCGGCGATCATGAGCCAACTCAGCCCCACCAGCGCCAGCGATTCCCGCTGGTACATCGGCGCTTTGCTGGTACGTCCCCCGAGATACAGCACGCCGCCGAAGAGGCCGGTTACGACAACGCTTTGCAGCAGGGCAATCAACGCGTTCCATTCGCCGAAATACACGGCCCACGCGGCGGGAAGCAGCATGAGCGCGCCGGCGGCGACGGCGAATTGGCCGAGATATTTTGCGACGATTCGATAGTTCATCTGGACAGGAATAGTTTTCGCGCGGCTTCCAGAGATTCGGACGAGGCGATGAGGATCACGGAATCACCCGGCAGCACTTCGTCGTCGCCGCTGGGCACGATCACCTTTTCCCCCCGGAGGATTGTCGCGACCAGTGCGCCGCGCGGGAATTTCGACTTGCAGTCCTTGAGCGGCGCGCCCACAATGGGCGCACCCTCTTCCGCCGTGAATTCCAACACCTCCACCTGCCCTTCGCCCAGCACCGCCAGCGCGGTCACCTGGCCCTGGTGCACGATGCGCAGCACGCTGTTGGCGATAGAACTGCGCGGCGTGACGGCGGCGTCAATGCCCAGCCGCTCCACGAGCGGTGCGAAGTCCGGCTGATGCACCACCACCGCGACCCGCTTCGCGCCCACCTCCTTCGCCAACACCCCCGCCATGATGTTGCGCTCGTCGTCGCCCGTCGCCGCGACGAACACGTCGAAATCGTCAATATGCTCCTGCTCGAGCGTGGCGCGCGAGGTGCCGTCGCGACAGACCACCTTCGTCCGCTTCAATTGCGTGGCGAGATAAGCGGCCCGCTCTTCGCGCCGCTCGAACAGTTTCACGGTCTTGATTTTGTCGTCCAGGGTGAGTGCCAGGCGCAGCCCGATGGCCCCGCCCCCCATGATCGCCACCCGCACCGACCTGGGTTCCTGCCCCCGAAACAGTCTTTGTACACCGTCCATCCTTTCCCGGTGACCGATCAGGGTCACATGATCGCCCGCCTGGATAATGGTGTCGCCGTGCGGGATAATGCTGTCGCCGTTGCGGTTGATCAGGCCCAGCAACACGCCGCTGCCCGGCGGCATGATGTCTTTCAGCGCCTTGCCGTCCGCTTTCGCGTTGGCCAGCGTGCGCACTTGGCGCATCTGCACCAGCCCCCGGCCGAATACTTCGGTCGCAAGCACGCCCGGATGCTCGATGAAATTGGCGATTTCCAGCGCGGCGAGCGAATCGGGGCTGAGAAGATAATCCACGCTGAGCAACGATTCATACAGCACCTGCGACTCGACGTACATCGCGTTGTTCACCCGCGCCGCCACCTGCTTCGCCCCCAGACCCTTCGCCGTCGCGGCGGCGATGAGGTTCACCTCGTCGTTGCCCATCGCCGCGACAAACAGGTCCGCCCCGCCCGCGCCCAGCGACTGCAACAGCATGACCGAGCGCGCATCGCCCACGACCGTGCTCACATCGAGTGCGTAATCAATTTTTTCCGCTTCATCGGGGTTGGCTTCGATGACCGTCACGCTCTGGCGATCCGCGCATAACAGTTTCGCCAAGTGTGACCCCACGCGCCCGCCCCCCGCGATAAAGATATTCATTTGCCGTTCAGCCTCTATTGCCCCATTCCGGCGATTCGCTCGACCCCGGATAATGTGCCGGGCGCGGCCGGCGTCCGATTACCTGCATGACATGCACCCATGAATTAATGACCGTGGACCTTCGGCCGCGCCCAAAGAATGCCGGAATCATCCGAAAATCGGGGATGCCATGTCAAGATCATCCCCCCGTGTTTTCACACTTTAATTATACATCCGAACAGCCTGTTTTCCCAAACAGACCGCGCGCAAACCTCGAAAGCGTATCTTCGCAATCGCATCCAGAAAGCGCCAATCTTGGTACAACCGAACACAATGAAAGTAATAAATGGCGCAGCACGGGCGTCCCGTCCGTGGTCAGCAAACACCACGGACGAGACGGCCATGCTACAATCCCGCATCAAACGTAAACTTATTTGTGTTGGGTTGTACTTGGTTGCAGCGGATCGAGCAAGCAGAATTTATTCAGGATTGTGGGGGTATTTCAATAGAATAGCGCCGATCGCCCGGGATTTTGCAGGGAGGCAAAATGGCAGAACCGCCTATTGACGCTACAGCCCTCCGTACGCGGCTGTGGGAACTCATCGCGCTCTTTGTGCGCCTGGGGTTCACCGCCTTCGGCGGGCCGGCGGCGCATATCGCGATATTCGAGGACGAGGTGGTGCGGCGGCGGGGCTGGCTGACCCGCGAGCAGTTTCTCGATCTGCTGGGCGTCACCAACCTGATCCCCGGTCCCAACTCGACCGAAATGGTCATCCACATCGGCTATCGCCGCGCGGGCATCCTGGGGATGATTGCCGCGGGGGTTTGCTTCATTCTTCCGGCATCGCTCATCGTCGCCGTGTGCGCATGGATCTACCTGCGTTACGGCAGCCTGCCGCAGGCGGAGGGCGTCCTCTACGGCGTCAAGCCGGTCGTCATCGCCATCATCGCGCAGGCGCTGTGGGGGCTGGGCAAAACCGCGGTCAAGACGCGCACCCTGGGCGCGCTGGCCGCAATCGGCGCAGTCATCGTGTGGCTTGGGGCGGGGGAAGTGTCCGTGCTGGTGCTGATTGGGGCGATCATGACGATACTGTGCGCGATCAGCGAAGGCCCCCGCCGCCACGTCAAAGAGATTGCCATCCTTGTGGCCGGAGTGCTTGCGGCCTTTGCGGTTATGGTCTTCGTGAGCATCGGCGCAGTCTCGGACGCGCGCCCCTTCAGCCTGACCGCCCTGTTCCTGTTCTTTCTCAAAGTCGGCAGCGTACTCTACGGCAGCGGCTACGTGTTGCTGGCCTTCATTGAATCCAGCCTGGTCAACCAATGGGAATGGATAACGCGCGCCCAACTGCTCGACGCCGTCGCCATCGGCCAGGTCACGCCCGGTCCGCTCTTCACCACCGCCACCTTCATCGGCTTCCTGCTCGCGGGCATCCCAGGCGCGGCGGTGGCCACCGCCGGGATATTCCTGCCGTCCTTCATCTTCGTCGCCATCAGCGGGCCCATCATTCCCCGGCTGCGCAATTCCGCGCCGGCCGGCGCGTTCCTCGACGGCGTCAACGCCGCATCCCTCGCCCTGATGGCCGTCGTCACCCTCCAACTCGGCGCCGACAGCCTCCGCGATCCCCTGTCCATTCTTCTCGCCCTCGCCAGCGCCGTCCTGCTCCTCCGCTTCAAACTCAATTCCATATGGCTCATCCTCGGCGGCGTAATCATCGGCTTGATCTCCACCATGCTATGAAATAAACGCCAACACAGGCATTTGCGAAATGAGCATTTTTGGCGACCCTGCGATCGAAAACGCTCGCTGTTTCCGACGGAAATTTTTCTGAAGTTCCGTGAAAAAGCCTATTTCGCAAATGCCTCCAACAGCGCTGTCCAAAATATTCTGCGTCCCGAGAAAATCCTTTTGTCATATTAACCTTTCCCCTCACCCCACCCCTCTCCCGGAGGGAGAGGGTGTTTATGGTCAAACCTTGGGCATGCTGTCGCGCCCTCTCCCTCCGGGAGAGGGGTCGGGTATTTATCCACGGGAGGCTTCATGGCCCACGACTCCCTTTCCCTCAGGGAGAGGGTGTTTATGGTGGAACCTTGGGCATGCTGTCGCGCCTGCGCGCCGCGAATCTGCGATGCGCGACCCGGTGTTTATGGTGAAACCTTGGGCATGCTGTCGCGCCCTCTCCCTCCGGGAGAGGGGTCGGGTATTTATCCACGGGAGGCTTCATGGCCCACGACTCCCTTTCCCTCAGGGAGAGGGTGTTTATGGTGAAACCTTGGGCATGCTGTCGCGCCCTCTCCCTCCGGGAGAGGGGTGGGGTGAGGGAAAACAACATAGGACACCTTGGCAAAGGAGGAGACAATGATATCTCAGGAATCGCCAAGGAGAGATTTACGCATAGGACAAGCCCGCCACACCATCTTGATTCCACCGGATTTTCAAAGGGTTCTGGCCATATCTTTTCATTTCCTTGACAAAAATAACCTGTTTTGGACAACGCTGAAACGCCAAGACGCCAAGGGAAACACCGTATCCCCCGACCATCACCGCACATCCTCTGCCGGTTATGTTCCGGCGCGGATGGGCGCGTTGCAAAAGGACGGCGGGGGGTGCTTTACTATGCGGAACGCGCCTGGAGGTCCGGACGCGGCGGGTGTCTATTCTGGAAAGGGGACAGCCATGAAGACATTGGCATGGACGATGGTTGCGGCGGCGCTGTGCCTGAGCGCAGACCTGGCCGCGGAGGAAGGAAAAGCAATGGCGAATATCACAAAGGAAGCGTTCGGCACAACGCCGGATGGCGTGCAGGTGGATGCGTACACCTTGGTCAACAAACACGGCATGAAAGCGCGGATCATGACGTTCGGCGGCATCGTGCTGTCACTGGAGGTTCCGGACAAAGACGGCAAACTGGAGGATGTTACACTGGGCTTCGATTCCCTGGATGGCTACCTCGCGGAACATCCGTATTTCGGGACGATTGTGGGCCGGTATGCCAACCGCATCAAAGGGGGGCGTTTCGTGCTGGATGGCGTGGAGTATGTGCTGGCCCGGAACAACGGTCCGAACCACCTGCACGGCGGCATCAAGGGCTTCGACAAGGCGGTGTGGACGGCGGAACCGACCACACACGACGGCGCACCGGCGCTGCGGCTGCGTCATGTCAGCCCCGACGGTGACGAGGGGTATCCCGGCACGCTGACCACGACGGTAACCTACGTCTTGACAGACGACAATGCGTTGGAGGTTCATTACGAGGCGGAAACCGACCGCCCGACCATTGTCAATCTGACGCAACACGCATATTTCAATCTCGCCGCAGCGCGTTCGGAAACCATCCTGGACCATGAGATGCAGATTTTCGCGTCGCGTTATACGCCGGTGGATGAGACGCTCATTCCCACGGGGGAACTGCGCGCGGTCAAGGATACGCCGATGGACTTCACCGCGCCGCACCGCATCGGCGCGCGCATTGACCAGGTCGAGGGGGGCTACGACCACAATTATGTGCTCGACAGCGGCGGCGGCCCGTTGGCGCTGGCCGCGCGTGTGCATGATGCGGCGTCCGGCCGCGTGATGGAAGTGCACACCACGGAGCCGGGGCTGCAATTCTACACCGGGAATTTTCTGGACGGCAGCATCAAGGGCAAGGGCGGCCGCGTCTATCCCAAACACGCGGGCTTTTGCCTGGAGGCGCAGGTCTTCCCCGATTCCCCCAACAACCCCGCGTTTCCTTCGCCCGTGCTTCGGCCCGGCGAAAAATACACGCAGACCACGGTGTACCGTTTTCTGACAGAATAGCGACGGCTCCCGTGCCTGCAAAAAAATGATGGGTGCCTCTCCATGAAGAGCGCTGCCCCTGAGCAATCCGGTTCTTCGCGGATGGATTACGTAGACCATCTGCGCATTTTTCTGACGGCGCTGGTGATCTGCCATCACCAGGCGATCGCATTCGGCGCGCCGGGCAGTTGGTATTACATCGTTGCTCGACCGGAAGATACTCTTTCATCGGTGATGCTGACGATATTTGTCGCGATCAACCAGTCCTTTTTCATGAGTCTGTTTTTCTTCGTCGCGGCCTATTTCACGCCCGCATCGCTGGACAGAAAGGGCCTGTCGCGTTTCATGCGCGACCGCCTGATTCGACTCGGCATCCCGCTCGTGATGTATTTCTTTCTCCTGAATCCGACGCTCGTGTACATCGTGCGCCGCTTCAGGGACCTCATCGAGCCGGGATATTTCCGGTTCATGGCGGCGTCGGCGCTGGAGTGCGTCGGTTGGGGGCCGCTCTGGTTTGTATTGTCACTGCTGATTTTCACCGGCATTTACGCAGGCGTCGTCGCATGGCGGCAACGCCTCGGGCGATCCTTGACGGCGCTGCCACCCCCGAACAATCGGCGCATTCTCGGATTCATTCTGAGCATCGGCGTCGTGACATTTTTCGTGCGGCTGGCCTATCCCGTCGGAACGGAACTTATTGGTTTGCAGATCGGCTATTTTCCGCTCTACATCGCCTTCTTCATCTTCGGCATCCAGGCGTATCGCGCAGGGTGGTTTGACCAGATTGATCCGGCGCAAATTGCCCTGTGGTTCCGCATCGCCGTGGCGCTTATCGTCGCGTTGCCCGTCATTCTTGTAGTTGGCGGCGCATCGAGCGGCGCAACCGATGCCTTCCTCGGCGGGTTTACGCCGCAGGCGTTGTTCTACGCGCTCTGGGAGCCGTTCCTCTGCGTGGGAATCAGCATGAAACTCCTCGCGCTGTTCCGCGCCAGATGGGACATCGCCTCCGCGCTTACCCGACTGCTCGCCCAAAGCGCCTACGCGGCCTATATCATCCACCCCTTTGTTGTGGTCGTCATCACGCGCCTCGCGCAAAATTGGCCCATTCCGCCCGCGATGATCTTCCTGAGCGTAGCCCCCGTTGCCGTGGCCTCCTGCTTCTTCATCGCCAATCTGATCCACCGGGCGCCACTGCTGAACAAAGTGCTTTGACGGAAAGCGCATTATGGAAAATGGGGACAGGCACCATTTTCCCCGCGGGAGACCGGCCACAATGGTCAGGAATTCATCCCGGGGGACGGCTGAGTTGTCGTTCGATGCGCTGGATGGCGCGGAGGGCGTTCATCGCTTCGCGCGAGTCGGGACTGAGATCAATGATGCTTTGGTAGATGTCAATTGCTTGTTGCGGATTGCCGGAAACCCGGTAGGAATTTGCCAGGTGCTGCCGGATATTCAGGCTGTCCGGGCGCAGTTCCAGCGCCGCGAGGTATTGCGCCTGTGCGTCGCCATGCAATCCCATTTGCGAATAGATGTTGCCCAGTTGCGTGAAGGCGCTGACGTTGCCGGGAGCGAGCGCCGTAACGGCCTGGTATTGCGCGGCGGCCTGTTGCAGGTCGCCGGCGCGCCGGTAGTAATCGGCCAGCGCCTGGCGCGCCTCCGGCGATTGCGGCGCGACGCTTGCCCAGTCCGCGAGTGTCCGTCCTTCCTCGTCGCGCAGGCCCAGTTGCCGCAGCATGCCGGCGGTCATTGGATAAGCCGAGAGATTGCCGCCGCTCAGGTCGCGGAATGTATTCAACGCCTGATAGGCGTCCGCGTCCATGCCCAGGCGGTGATAGGTTCCCGCCAGCAAGTAGTGCGGCAGCGCATCGTTCGGCATCGCCTTGATCCAGTCCTGATAAGTCTGAATCTCCTCGGCGGACAGGCCAAGGCTCCGCTGCATCTGCGCCAGCGCCTGATACGCCTGCTTGTTGCCGGGGTCGGAGGCGATGCTTTCCGCCAGCAGGCGCGCCGCAAGGTCATGATCGCCTGCTTTGATGGCGTCCCGCGCTTCCTGCAGCAACTTTCGCGACAGTTCCGTCGCCCTGGCGGACACACCCCGCCGTCTCGCGTCTTCCTCCTCTTCCTTTCGCTTTTGGTCTCTTTTGGCCACACGGGCGTCCGGGGCTTCGCCGCCACGTTTCCCATTGCCGGCGGCGCGGTCGCCGTCGCTTTGCGCTCCCGCCTCAGAAGGGGCATCGCCCGGTTGGCGCATCAGCGCCTCGATGGCCTCATTGACCAGGCGTTCCATAATGTCACCTTCGCCGTTGGCGGCTGATGACGCCTCATCCCGCTCGACCTCAGATTCGAGATCACCGCTGCATGTTTCTGTGGCGGCATCTTGCGCGGTCTCCAGCCCGGCCGCCCCACTCACGCCCCCGAAAAACCCCCCGCTGCCCGCCGAATCCAATCCCTCTGATGCGGCGGGGCGGACCGCAGCCATTTGCTGTTGGAGTCGGTGCAGCCGCATCGTCTGAACCGTTGCTGCGACGACCGCCGCCACCGCAATGGCCATGACAGCGATTTGCAGTGTCTTGTTCATAAGGTTTTTCCTTGGACAATATGTTGTTTGGTACTATTTTACCGGAATGGCATAGATCGCGGGGGCACCATATGGCCTTTTAGATCCCCCTTGGAAGGGGGTGGCGCGAAGCGCCGGGGGATGTAGAAAGAACACAACATTCCCAGTTGCACACCACTCCGCTGAAATGTAACGTTTTATAATAGCGCAAAAGGCGCTCCGTAAAAAACGGCAGGGTCAGGCGCGCCGGACGAATCGGAGACGTTGGAGGCATCACCCATCGGGAACTTTTTCAACCCTGGGGGGTTTCATCGGGCATGATGCGATACATGGTGTTATCCATTGTGAGTCTGGTTCTCGGCGCAGCGGCGGGACTGGCGCTGATGCAGTGGCGCATTGCGCCGGAGATGGTGGAATTGGCGCGACAGCGTGATGCGGCCCGGCAGGAACTGTATCAGGCGCAAAGCGAGGCCGCCCCGCTCCAGGCGCGCATCGCGCGGCTGGAGCGCGAAAACGAGGCTTGCGCCGACCAGATAAACGGACTCTATGAACGGCTGGCGGCGCTGGAAACCGGCGGCGGCGCAACAGCCCCAGAAACGGCTGCACTCTGGGGAACGCTGGAAGAAGATTGGACGGAGGGAGAGGAGGAAGAGCGGCCCGCGCGTCGAAGGCCGCCGTGGGGCGACCGGCGGGATGCTTCGGAGGGGGAAAACGCCGAGAGGGATGAGGAGCGATGGCGTGAATTTCGGCGGCGCCGCGAGGAATTCGCCACGCGCTATTTCGAGCGGGTGGACGATTTTCTGAACAATGCCCTCCAGCAGACAAGCGACCCCGCCTCCCAGGAACGTCTGTATGCCATGTCGGAGTACGCGCGCTATATGTATGATTTGCGCCAAGAGCAGATGCGCGCCGAAACGGAGGAGCAACGCGAAGCGCTTCGGGAGGAAATGCGGACCGCCGCCGCAGAAATTGCGCGGCTGGTCGAGGACCACCGGCGGCAAATGCTGCGCGACGTTGCAACAGAATTCGGGATTACCGACCGGGCAAGCCAGCGCGAATTCTACAACGCCATACAGCGAACCCTCCAAAGCCCCTTTTTCCAACCCGGCGGGATGGCGTTCGGCGGACGAATGGGCGGCGGTCCCCGCAGGGGCCGGCCATAGGCCGCTCCGGCTGCGTGTCACGGCGCCTTGGGCACCTTCAACCGCGTGCCAAGACGGAGAATATTGGGATTCTCAATGTTGTTAAGGTCAATGATCTTCGCTTCGCTCGTGCGATATTGTGCCGCGATTTTTCTCAGGGTATCGCCACGCCCCACCACGTGATACTGGAAATCCTCCGATTCCACCGGCCCTGGAGCGCTCAGCGGTGTTGTCATTTCTTCTTCAACCGCCTTCGCATCCGCCGCACGGGAGGCCGGCGATGACTCTTCCTGCTCGGCGTCGCGTACGTCCTCCACTGGAAGCGGAAGCGCTGTGGGTGGGAACGCCTTTTCCTGGATGGGCCGTGATTGCGTCCCAGCAGCATCGGGGTCCGGCACATGGACGGTCAGGCTGCGTCCGAATTGAATCGCATCATTTTGCAGCGCATTCCATGCCTTCAGGTCTTCCACGCGAACATTATATCGCCGCGCAATGCCGTGCAGGGTTTCGCCCCGGCCGATAAGATGCCGAACGGCGCGGGTCCCCGGCGGTGCGGCAACGGGCCCGGCCGGCGGGACCGCCTGTGGCTTCGTCTCGGCAGCAACCTGCGGTCTCGTCTCCGCGAGGGACGCAGGGCTTGCTTCCACAACTACTGCGGGAATTTTCTCGGGGGCTTGCTCCGCCCGAGACGCTTTCTGCTCTACGGGTTCCTCCGCCAAAGATGTCTTCTCGACCGCCGGTGCCTCGTCCACTGGTGTGTCTGCGGTCCGCAGCGGTTCTATCGCTGGAACTTCCGGCACCGGCGCTTGCGGCGGGGAGTCGGCAGCCGTGGCGGCTTGGGGCTTCATGGCGGCGATTCTGGCGGCCCAAAGGTCCAGTCGCGCACGGGATACGGCGAGGCGTTCCGGCGAGAGCACGCCCCCTTCGTCTACTGCCGCTTCCAGCGCCTGTCGCAACGATGCCATCTGTTCCGCATTGACCGCGCCCACCACGGCGGCGTCGCATCCTGCGGCGATGCACTCGACCAGCAGCGCTTCCAGCGGCCTTTCCGGCGCTTCCGGCAAACGGGAGAGATTATCGGCGAGAATCACGCCTTCATAGGCCCATTGCCCGCGCAGCACCCGCTGCACCAACACAGGCGATAACGATGCGGGACGCGTCGGGTGGTCCCGGTCCAGCGCCGGGGTCGCAATATGACCGACGAAGATCGCCGGGGCCTTATGGGCGACAGCCTCGGCGAAAGGAAACATCAACTCCGCCAATTCGCGCACCTCGGTCTGTTCGATGATGAGCCGTCCTTCAACCCGCTTGGCTGCGCCAAAACCGGGGTAATGCCGGAAAACCGGGGTCACGCCGCCTTCCAGAAGCCCGTCGGCGAAGGCAATGCCCAGTTTCGTCACCAGGGCAGGGGAATCCCCGAAAGTGCGTGTCTTCTCGCCGGTATCCGCTGCGCCCTCTGGAAAGACATCCAGACTGGGGCCAAGCACAGCATCCACACCGATGGCTGCGAGGCGGTTCGCGAAGGCTTTCCCTGCGCTCCTGGCGGCAGCGGCGTCCCGGCTGCCCACGCACGCCGCAATCGCGACCGCGAGGTCTCCTTCGGGAAATGACTCCTTTTCCGCGGACGCCTCCCATGCCCACAAAATAATCGGCGCGGCGCGCCGCTTGCCCGACAACGCGACGTCTCGAATATCTTCAACCAGTGTGCGCGCCTGGGCTTCATCGCTGAAGTTCTCGCGATGAAGCACCACGCCACCCGGCGTATGCTCGGCGAGCAATTCCCGCACCGAATCATCCAGCGCCATACCCGAAATTGCCACGAAAAGATGCTGCTCCGGTCCGGCTATGACGGATTCGGGCGGCGTTGCCACCCCTTCCACCGGCTCCGGGATGGGGACAGGCGCAGGCGCTGGTTCCGGCGGCGGCGCAGGGACCTGCACAACATGTTCTTTCCCGGAGAAATCCCATTGCAGCGCCGCGAATACGGCGTAGCCCAGCGAAAATCCCACGCCAATACCGATAACAAAAGTCAGCATCAGCGGGGCGGAACTTGCGCGTCGTTTGGACGCATACCCCATTCTCATCCGTTGACTTCCCATGGTTGCCGCGCGGCTGCGGCAATCAATGCGCCTGCAAAAGTGCCAGCATCGCCCGGTCCAGGCGATGCCCACGCCAGTCCTCGTAAGCCACGTCCGCGCGTTCGCTATCGAGTATGCCGAACGCACCCCGGAAATTCCAGAGCGCCCAGCCCCATCCCGCCTCGCGCCACAATTCCAGACAGTCCCGCATCCAGGCCAGCACCACCGCATGGGGCGTCTTGTTGTACGCGCCGAACTCGCCGACGTGCACTCCCATACCCCGTTCTTCGAGCGCCTTCCACGGCGCGATGCAACGCTCGCGCAGCGCCTGCCTGTCCCACGTCACGTTTTTGTCCTTCCAGGGGTAGGTCGGCACGGGGTGCCCCTCCCACTGGCCGGCCCAACTCGCCTGGTAGTGCGTAATGGCGTGCGGCTCATAGCCGCGCGTGGAACCGGCCACGCCCAAGTCCAGCAACTCCTCCGGCGGCGCCTTGCCCCACACCCGCCCGTCGCAGATTATCAGCCGCTTTTCATCATGGTTACGGATAGCCTCGACCACCTGCGCCACCGCCGCGCGGTGGCGATCCGCCGGAATGATCATTGGTTCGTTGAAGAGGTTGAAACTGACCTCCGCGTTGGGAACACCCGCATACCGTTCCGCAAAAGCCGCCCAATGCAACGCGCAGACTCGCCGCGCTTCCTCATCCTCCCACACGCTGCGCGCCTCCGGAGGACTGGCCACCGTGTGCCCTGGCGCGCGGTGAAAGTTCAGGCAGACATGAATGCGGTGCTTGCGGCCCAAGGCCACCGCCTCGTCAATCTCCTTGAGCGTCTCCTCGCGCAGACGCGTCCAGTCATCCGGTTCCGTCCAGCACCGATAATCCATCGGCAGCCGCGCGAAGTTGAAGCCCAGTTCCGCCATCCACGCAAAGTCGCTTTCCAGAAAGCGCTCATTGCGCGGCATCATGAATTTCTCCAGCAGATTGAAGCCGCGCCAGCGCGGCAGATGTGACGGCGCAGGCTCCGGCAACGTATCCGCGACCTGGGTTGCGGGATCAACAGGCGCATCCTCGGCCCCGCTTGCCGCGCGCCCCATTGCCGCCGCACCCAAAGCAATCGCCCCACCCAGAAACTGCCGCCGATTCAGCATCCTTTTGCTCCCATCCGTTTATGCCATGGTTTCATGGTAACAGATTATGTCCTTAAATGCGCGGTCATGGGCATTTGCACAACAGGCTTGTCCAGTCCATACACGGACAGTCCCTCTCTGAAACAGTCAATATCGATCCGCGAGGGCGCGTTCCACATCCTGGAGGGTTCCGGTGAAGGGACCGGGGCGCTCCATCTTCAGGGAAGTCAGGGCCGCCGCGAAGCGGCAGGCTTCCTGCGGCGTGTGGCGTTGCCGCCAGAAGCAGTAAGAGGCGAAGCAGGTGTCGCCGCGTCCGGTGCGTCCGGATAGGTTGCGCGCGGTGAAGGGCGCGGCCCGGATTTCGCCATCCACACACACCAGCACCTCGGCGCTATGGGTGAGCATGACCTCCTTTGCGCCCCATGAAGCGAGGATTTCGGCGGCGCGGATGCGGTCGGTTTCGCCGGTCAGGATTTCCGCCTCGGCGGCGTCTGTCTTCAGATAATGCACGGCGGAGATCACTTCCTTTTTTCTCACCCAATCGCGAAAGACCATGGGACCGTTTTCATTGACCCGCATGAAGCCCTGGGCGTCAATGGCGACCCTGCCGCGCCCGGCGATGTCCAGCACGAACGATTCCGGGAATTCGCCTTTCATCAACCCGCCGAGGTAATAGACATCCGCCGTAATATCCGGCGGGATGTCGCCCGGCGTAAAAGGGTCCGCCATCGCGATCGCCTCGCAGGTGCGCCGGTCGCGGTCGGGCGTGTGATAGGTGTTCCGGATGGAGGTTGTACACCGGGATTCGCGGGCCATGTGCGGCACGTCATGGCGCGCAAACACGTCGAGCGCCGTGTTGTCGTCGGGGTGCAGTTTGGTAATCGCGAGCAGATTGGCCCCGATGCGGCGCGCCGCAACAGCGGAATAGACCACTGCGCCGCCGACAGAGTGCTCGATGCCCTCCGGCGTGACGATGATGTCCTTGGAAAGCGCTCCAAGAATCAGCAAATCGTAGTGTCTCGTGGTCATTCTGTCTTCAATCCCCCGGTTGAGGTCGAGTATAACATCCGGGCACCGGCCGGTACACAAGGCGAGTGTATCCGTCCGGAAACCTGGGAATATCCCTGACACAAATGTCGGGAAAAGAGATGCCCGGAAACCATCAGCGCGCTTCATTGGTCTTAACGACAATGTGTTGAATGAAGTATGGGCCTTCCCTTCGGGGGAGATGGTCCGGTGCGCGGCTTACGCCGCGCTGCAACAAGTTCAGGAGGCTGCAATGGCGGCGCGAAAAAAAGCGAAAGGGTTCACGTTAATCGAGTTGCTGGTGGTGATCGCCATTATCGGAATTCTTGCGGCAATATTGCTTCCGGCCCTGGCGCGTGCGCGCGAGGCGGCGCGGCGGGCCAGTTGCCAGAATAACCTGAAGCAATGGGGCGTGATCTTCAAGATGTACGCGAACGAATCACGCGGCGAACGCTATCCGCCAATGCTGGCGGAAGGCCTTGTGGCGCTGGTGGACTGCACCAATCCGGCATTGCCGCCCGCAGGCGTGGAGGATGCGTTTTTGGCGGCGGGTCCCAACGTGCGCGCGGTTTACCCCGAGTATCTCACCGACCCGAAGATCGTATTCTGTCCGTCGGACTCGACAGACAGCCCCCGCAGCCTTGAAACGCCCGGACTGATCGGGACAAATTTCGGACTGCCGTGCGCCGATACGAAACAAGGGTTGCGCGCCGTGGATGAGAGTTATGCCTACCTGGGCTGGGTCTTCGACAAAGTGGAAAGCACTGATTCCCACCATGATTTCTCACTGGGCTCGTTTGTGTATCTGCCGATCTGCCCGGACCAGGTGGGTTATCTGGCCCTTAAACTGTTCGTGCCCGCGCTGTTGAACGTATCCCTGCTTGCGGAACAGGCGGACAAAGACGGCGACATCGGCGATATGTGCCCCGGCTGCGGCAACGGCGGCGGCAATACGGTGTATCGTCTGCGCGAAGGCATCGAGCGTTTCATGATCACCGATATCAACAATCCCGCGGCCTCGGCCAAAGCGCAGAGTTCCATTTTCATCATGTTCGATCACGTTTCCGATCGTGTCGAGGGGTTCAATCATATTCCGGGCGGATCCAACGTGCTCTACATGGACGGGCATGTGGAGTTCATCCGGTATATTGCAGAGAATCCCTACGGCAGCGGCGGCAGCCGCGCGCCGGTGAATGCAGGCGTCGCCAACGTCATCGGGGCCATCGGTTTCGGTCAATAGCCACGGAATGTGCTATACTCCGCTTCCGCCCCATAATTCATTGCGGCGGAAAGCGGTGCGGGCGTTCCGCATTTCAAGGCGGGCGGCTGCGTTTGCGCGGGGTCAACCATCATCACTGCCAAGGAAGGAGCAGCATCATGGCGAATCAAGGCGTTTTACAGGCATGGCTGTACGGCAAAGAATGCGTGAGCATGGAGCCCAAACCGGCGCGGCCCTATCATCTGGTGCTGCTTGGCGCGCCCGGCGTGGGCAAGGGCACTCAGGCGGAGTTTCTCAGCGAGAAACTCGGCGCGGTGCAATTGTCCACCGGAGATGTGTTCCGCGCAGCCAAAGCCGCCGACGCCGGCGCGCTCAGCCCCGCCATGCAGGACGCCATGGCCGCCATGAAAGCCGGCAAACTGGTGTCCGACGACACCGTCATCGCCATGGTGCGCGAGCGCGCCGCATGCCTCGCCAGCGGCTACGGCTTCCTGCTCGATGGATTCCCCAGGACGGTCCAACAGGCCGAAGCATTGGATGAAATGCTGGCGGACCTCGGCCTGAAACTCGACGGCGTGCTGAATTACACGCTGCCGACGGAGATCGTGGTGCAGCGCCTGAGCGGACGGCGTACATGCAGGCAGTGCCAGGCCACGGCCCACGTGATTTTCAACCCGCCCAAACAGGACGGCGTCTGTGACAAGTGCGGCGGCGCACTGTTCCAGCGCGAGGACGATCGCCCGGAATCCATCCGCGTCCGGCTTCAGGCCTACGAGGAAAGCACCGCGCCCCTCGCGCAATACTACGACGCCAAGGGATTGCTGATCACCGTCTCCGCCGAAGGCAGCCCAGCGGAAATCTTCGCGCGCACCGAAGCATTGTTGAAGCAGGCTGTCAGCGATTAAGGAAAGTAACGACGAAACCCGGAAGAAAATCTTCCGGAAACGGCGTTTCACCGCCTCAGGAGCAACCGGAATCCCGCTTGCTCAAAGTGGCGATCCGTGCCAACAACCTCTTTGATGCCGCGCTGCGCTATCATTGCGGACGAGATAGTGTCCGTCAAAGACCATTCCTTGTCGGTGCGTCGGGCGAATAAGGAAAAACCGGACTCGAAAAGTTCAGACGAAGCCGGCGCGATGCATGTGGCTGGATCGGCACCTAACCGATCTATGAGTTCAATGAAGAAAGGCCGCATATGCGACCGAGCCATGAGCGCCCCAGGTTCCACGAGCACATACTGGGTGGTGACGCTGTCGCCATCGCAGCCACGGCTGAAATCTACGGCTTTGGCATGCCATGCATCGCGCGGATTGATCAAGGCTTGATAGAAAGACGTGTCACCAAAGATTTCCCTCATCCACAGTGTTCTTCTCGAAGATAATCGTCGTGGTTTTCCGACGAGTCCGAAGGCAGGTTTTCGGCTTTGCCAATCACCATCGCCAGACGTTCAGCCAAGGGTTTTTGTTCGGTTGATCGTTGCGGTTTGCCTTATGTCACAATTTCGACCCGAACCTTTGTCCCGTCCTTCAGCGGCGCTGGCTCATCAAGGATGACGACGCCGTTCTTTACATGTCCTTCATATGACATTTGCTTGTTCTCCGTATGCTGCATTATGATTATAGCACGGTTGGCACATACGTGACATGTAGAGAATATCACGCAATCCAGAGAGGGCGTCTTCATGGGTCAGGGTCAGGCTGCGTCGCCGATGACCATATCCGCGAGACGCGGGAGGGTTTTACCGGCGGGGCCTTGGAGAAATGCATCGGTGATGGCGCGCGTGAAATCGGTGGGCTGGACGTTACACTCAATGATGTAGGCGCCGCAATCCTTGGCGGTATAGGGCAGCCCGGCGGCGGGATAGACCTGGGCCGAAGTGCCCACGATGATGAGCGCATCGCAGGTGCGCGCGAGGGTCTCGGATTGCAGCAGCGCCTGCGGCGGAATGATCTCTCCGAATAGCACCACGTCGGGTTTCATATACCCCCCGCATTCGCATCTGGGCGCGCCATGGTCGCGGTGGGAGATGTCCATGCGCCGTTTGCGGAAACACGCCGAGCAGGCCAGGGTATCGGCGTTGCCGTGATATTCGATGACGGTACTGCTGCCGGCGCGTTGATGCAGCGCGTCAATGTTCTGCGTGATGATCGCCGTTAAAAAACCTTTCTCCTCAAGACGCGCCAGGGCATAGTGCGCCGGGTTCGGCTCAGCCTTCATCAGGGTTTCGCCCAGTTCGTAGAACATGACCCATACCTTGTCGGGGTCTTCATGAAACGCCTCGATCGTGGCATATTCAAAGGGCGGATACTTCGTCCACAGCCCGCCGGGGCTGCGGAAATCGGGAATGCCGCTCTCGACCGATGCGCCGGCCCCGGTCACGGCAATCACGCACTGCGCATTGCGAATCCTGTCCGCCGCTTCCGCATAAATATCCTTCATGACCCTTCCCCGATGCGCTCAAGGCCGCCCATATAGGACCGCAACACCTCCGGGATCGTCACGGTGCCGTCTTCCTGCTGATAGTTTTCGAGGATAGCGACCACGGTCCGCCCGACCGCCAGCCCCGATCCGTTCAGGGTGTGCACAAACTCCGGTTTCTTGCCGCGCTTGAAGCGGATGTTGGCGCGGCGCGCCTGAAAATCGGTGAAGTTCGAGCAGGAACTGATCTCGCGATAGGCGTTCTGACCGGGCATCCATACTTCGAGGTCGCAGGTTTTCGCGGCGGAGAAACCGAGATCGCCCGTGCACAGCGTGACGACGCGATAGGCCAGTCCCAGTTTTTGCAGGATGGCCTCCGCGTTTGCGGTAAGTTGCTCCAGCGCGTCCCAGGATTCCTCGGGCCGTGTGAACTGCACCAGTTCGACCTTGTTGAACTGGTGTACGCGGATCATGCCGCGCGTGTCCTTGCCGTAGGAGCCTGCTTCGCTGCGGAAGCACGGCGTATAGGCGGCGTAGCGGATGGGCAGGGCCTCGTCGCGCAGAATTTCATCCCGGAAAATATTGGTCACCGGCACTTCCGCCGTGGAGATGAGCCACAAGTCGGCATCCGCCACGCGGAAGAGGTCGTCGGCGAACTTGGGCAGTTGCCCGGTGCCGCGCATGCAGTCGGAATTGACCAGAAACGGCGGCAGCACCTCGGTGTAACCGTGTTCGCGCGTGTGGACATCGAGCATGAAACTGATCAGCGCGCGTTCGAGTTGCGCGCCGGCTCCGCGGGACAACACAAAGCGCGCCCGGGCAAGTTTCGCGGCGCGCTCGAAATCAAGAATGCCGAGCGCTTCGCCCAGCGCCACATGATCTTTGGGTTCAAAAGAAAACGTCGGCGGAACGCCCCAGTGGCGTTCGACCCGGTTCGCGGATTCGTCCTTGCCAATCGGCACACTGGCATCGGGAATGTTCGGCAGCGTGAGCGTCGCCGCGGAAAACTCCGCCTCCGCATCGCGCACCTGCTCCTCCAGCCTCTTGATTTGATCGCTGACCTGTTTCATTGCGGCAATCGCATCGTCCGCGCTG
This sequence comes from uncultured bacterium, assembly GCA_937951485.1. GTDB lineage: Bacteria > Hydrogenedentota > Hydrogenedentia > Hydrogenedentales > CAILVY01 > CALEDJ01. The sequence continues at coordinate 33,625 of CALEDJ010000011.1, read as the reverse complement.
TCCCCCGCGCGCTTGCGCGCGGCGATTTCCCCGGAAGCGCGGTTCTGCTCCGCGCGCAACTGCTCCACTTCATAGAGCAGTTTCCGGCGGCGCGCGTCAATGGCCAGAATGGCCTCGAGGTCTATCAGCGCGCCCCGGCGCGCCAGCGCCTCGCGCACCACATCCGGTTGTTCTCTCAAGAGTTTGATGTCCAGCATACGAAGTTCTACGTGCCCTTCTCGCGCTTGACGTTTCCCATGCTTTTTTTCGCCACTACTGTTTGCGCCGTCCTTGTTGTCCTTGCCGCCGTTTGCGACCTTACCCGCCTTGCCGCCTTTATGTCCCTTGCGTCCTTTGTGTTCCTTGCATCCTTGCTGTCCTTTGCAGGAGGTCGTTCTCGCTCTCTTCAACTGCGGCGCACCCGCAGCAAATCCAACAAACGGTCGAGTTCGTCGAGATCGAAGTATTCAATCTCGATGCGGCCTTTGCCGCCCTGCTGCGACTTGATACGCACTTTTGCGCCCAGGCTCCGCCGCAAATCGTCTTCAATGGCGGCGATATTCGGGTCTTTGGGTGCAGTTTTCTTCGGTTTCGGCGAGGTTTCCGCAGCGAGTTTCTCCGCCTGCCGCACAGACAAGCCCTGCTTGACGATTTTGCGTGCGGCGGCCAGTTGCGCTGCCGGCGATGAAATGGACAACAGCGCCTTGGCGTGCCCCATGCTCAACGAGCCGTCGGCCACCTGCTGCTGGAGCACGTCCGGCAGATGCAGCAGGCGCAGCGTGTTGGTGACGGTGGCGCGGTTCTTGCCCACCTCCATCGCCAGTTCCTCTTGCGTCCACTTGAACTCGTCAATCAATGCCTGGTACGCCCCCGCCAGTTCGATCGGGTTCAGATCTTCACGCTGGATGTTTTCGATTAGTCCCAGTTTGAGCATGTCGCGGTCGGAGACATCGCGGCAGATGGCGGGAATCTGCGGCAGGTCAGCCAGAATACAGGCGCGCACGCGGCGCTCGCCGCTGACCAGTTCGTAGCCCGCTGCGGTGCGGCGCACAATGACCGGTTCCTGCACGCCGTCGCGGCGGATGGATGCCGCCAGTTCCTCTAATGCGACCTCATCGAAGCCCCGTCTCGGCTGGCGTGGATTGGGAAGGATTTCCGCCGGGTTGAGGAAGATGAGTTGCGATCCGTCCGGGGTCCCCACGGTTTCAGCCGCAGGGCCGACGGTTGCGCCGTTCAATGCGGACGCGGGTGGCAGGGCGGCAGCGTTATCGCCGATCAATGCGCTCAGGCCCTTGCCCAAGCCTTTCTTCTTTGTTTTAACCACGCGATATCACCTCCCGCGCCAGGGCCATGTATGCCTGTGCCCCGGGCGATTTCAGATCATACAGGATTACCGGTTTCCCGAAACTCGGCGCTTCGCTCAACGTCACATTGCGCGGGATCACCGTGTCAAAGACCTTGCCGCCGAGATAGCCCCGCACATCCTCCATCACCTGTCGCGACAGGTTCGTGTGCTGGTGCATTGTCAGCAATACGCCCAATACGCGCAGCGAGGGATTCAGTTTGTCACGCACCAGGATCACGGTCTGCAACAGTTCGCTCAGCCCCTCCAATGCATAGTACTCGCATTGGAGCGGGATGATGACATCGTCCGCCGCCACCAACGCATTCAACGTCAGCAGGCTCAGCGACGGCGGGCAGTCAATGATGATTCGATTATAGGCATCCCGCACGGCCGCCAAGCGATCCCGGAGGACATATTCCCGCCGTTCGACCCCGACCAGTTCCACTTCCGCGCCGACCAGGTCGCGGTTGGACGGCGCCAGCCGCAGCATATCCACCTCTGTCGGCAGCACCACCTCCTCCATCGCGACGCCGTTGACCAGCGCATCGTAAACGGTGTTTTCCAGGGTGTTTTTGTTTACCCCCAAGCCCTGGGTCGCGTTGCCCTGCGGGTCAAAGTCCGCCAGCAATACCGATCGCCCCCCCGCCGCCAGGCAGGCGGCAAGGTTCACGGCGGTCGTCGTCTTTCCGACCCCGCCCTTCTGGTTGGCAATGGCTGTGACCCGTCCCATGCTGATCCCAAGGAAAGCGGCGATTCACCCGGACAAGAATCGGTATGATACGGCCCATTTCACGGGCATGTCAAAGCGCCTTTGAATTTCGCTGCAGTTTCCCGAAGTCGCCTGCCAGCAACGCCATCTTGCAGTCCATGTAGTAGCGGAAGTTATCCCAGGAAACGTCGGGCGGGACGGTGTGGTCCACGGTAGGGATGAAGCCGCCCTCTTCGATAAGAGGGATGAATTCGCGCAGATGGGTGCGGATGGCTTCAGGGCCTTTGGCGAGTTCGCGCTTGTCCACCCCGCCCCACAGGCGCAGTTCCTTACCGAAACGCTTGCGCCACATCACCGGGCTGACGCCGGCGGCGCGTTCAATGGGCCAGATGACGTCCACCCCCGCATCCATCATGAGCGGAATCAGCGGGGCGGGATCGCCGTCGGAATCCACCGCGAAATGGCGAACCCCCTGGCCGCGGAAGAAGTCCACCATGCGTTTGAGTCGTGGCAATATGAATTCGCGGTAAAGGTCCGGTCCCAGGAGCGGTCCGGATTTCATGGCGAAGTCTTCGTTCAGGACGAAGCAATCCACGGTGATCTTTTCGAGCACGGGACGGCTGGTTTCGATGATGAGTTCACAATAGCACTCCATGATTTCATGCACCAGTTCGGGCTGCTCAAAGAATGCGAAGGACAGCGCCTCCGTGCCCATGAATTCCCGCGCGCGCCAGTAGAAACCGTTCGCCGCGCCATTCTGACCGAGCGTGAGCGGATAATCGCGGGTTTTCCAGCGGGCGATCATCGCGTCAAGGTCAGGCGGATAGCGTTCCGGCAACGCGGGGACCAGACGGCGCTTGATGTCCTGGAAGTCCTCCAGACAGGCCACGGGATGCGACAGGTGCTGATCCATGCTCATCCGGCACCCGTTGACCGTGCCGGCCTTCAGCGCCCGCGTGACAATGCCCAGCCGGTCCCGGGCGACGATGTATTCGGGAGTCTCCTCGATTACTTCCGGCTCGAAGGGCGGAATCATCCCGTAGTTGATGGGAATGTATTCGCGGCGGTCGAAATCCAGGGCGGGTTCATCCACAAACCAGTCCCAGGTGAAATCCCGCACGGCCTCCGGATTTTCGTCGCGCCAGCGCTGCGCCGTCTGCGGCCACACACCCAATTCATGATTCGGCCGGCGGTCGCTGGACCGATATTGCATACAGTCATTGAATCGTTCGAGAGACGTGCGCATTGTGCGTTCCTTTTGCGGAAATCGGAAAAGCATACCACATAAGGACAGCAAGGACAGCAAAGACAACAAGGATAACAAGGACGCAGAGTGGGCTTCGCTCAGAAGGCAGGGAACCAGCCTCAATGGCAGGCTGGTTCCCTGATGTTCGCCAATATCCCGCCTGGAGCCGCGGGCGGCCCGCCCGACTCACAACAGGCTGAAGCCTGTACTCCAAACAGGTCCACGGGCGGCCCTGCGGCATTTCCCCTATTTCTTGTCCGCCGCCTTCAATTCTTCGACCAGTTCGATGTATTTCTGCATTGCGTCTTCCTGGCTCATGCCTTCCAACGCCTTCCATGCGTCGTACTTGGCGCGGCCTGCGAAGTCGAGCATGCCCGGACGCGAACCGGTGCAATTACCGACGGTGCTCTGTTTGTAAAGCCCATAAAGGCGCAACTGCGTCTGCGCATCCGGGGCTTGTGAGAGTTGGGTCACTTCCTGCTTGGCAACATCAAAACGCGCTTTCAAATCTTCTGACATGGCTTTTCCCTCTCCTTGAGTTGGACCGCATTCACCGGCAGTCTTACCTACCGTTCGGTATTACTCTACCCCATCTTAGCCCGCCATGCAAGCGGAGGACAGGACCAAGGCGGAATGGACAAGATGGACATGCCGTCACACAAAGCGGCGCCGCGCCGTTGCCTTTTTCCAAGGCTGCCGCCTACAATGGCGTCGTTGATGATGTTATGGGATTATTCTTGTCATGGAGATGCGTCTTTCCCGATATGGTGCGGCCTCGACGCGGCCCGCTCCGGTGAACCGGATGATGGCCGATTTTGCGACGGATTTTCGCGACGGCGTGGACATCAACCTCGGCGTGGGCTATGTCAACGAGGCGACGATACCGGAAGCGCAGATTCTCGAAGCGATGCGGACGGTGGCGGCGCAGCGCACCCAATACCGGCAGGCGTTCAATTATGGCGGGCCGCAGGGGTCGCCCAACCTGATCGCGTCCATCCGACGGTTTTTGTTGCGACGCTATGACGGAAGACTGGACGAGGCGACGCTGGCGCGACGCGAAATCATCATCGGGCCGAGCGGCGCGACGAGCCTCCTGGAAGCCATTGCGGATGTGCTGGCACCGGGCTTGGTCGTCACCGGCGATCCCATGTACTACATCTACACCAACACGCTGGAGCGCAAGGGCTTCGAGATTCTGGCCGTGCCGGAGGACTCCGACGGCCTGAACCCGGACGCGCTGGAACGGCAATTGCTCGGGATGGACGATGCCGTCAACAGGGTGTCGTTCTTCTATTTCGTGACGGTGAACAATCCCACGTGTTCCATCCTGAGCAATGCGCGACGACACGCGCTGGCGGCGTTGGCGGCCCGATTGTCGCGTGAACAGCACCGCCTCATCCCCATCTTCTTCGACCAGGCCTATGAACTGCTCATCCACGATCCGGCAGTCGAAGCGCCCGAATCGGCGCTCCGGGGCGATGACATGGGCGTGGTGTATGAAATCGGCACCCTATCGAAGATTCTCGCGCCAGCCCTGCGCATCGGATACATGGCCGGCGCCCCGGGACCCTTTCTGCGCGCGATGGTGCAGAAGACCAGCGATGTCGGATTCAGCGCGCCGCTCATCATGCAGGAGGCGGCCAGCCTGCTGCTGGACGAACACATCGCGGGGCAAATCACCCGCGTGAATACCGGATACCGCGACAAGGCGCGGGCGGTGGGGCGCGCAATCCAGGACTGCCTGGGGCCGCACCTCGAAAGCATCTCCGGCGGACAGGCGGGCTTCTATTATTATCTTGGACTGCGCGATGTGGAGACGCACGAGCAGTCCCCCTTCTTCCGCTATTTGACCCGCACCACCGGAGACCCGGCGATAGACGGCCCCGCGCAAAACCCGCATCCCCGCGTCATCTACATCCCCGGTGAACACTGCGTGCATCCGCGTGGCGCACTGGTGGCCGCGGGCCGCCGCCAGTTCCGCCTGTCCTATGGCTTTGAGGAAACCGGGGCGATCGTGCGCGCGCTGGGCATCATGCGCGAGGCGGCGGCATACGCCGCCACATGCCGATAGAATGGAAACACACACCGAATACTCCACCCCCTCACGCGTGCATATCTCAAAGCATACATGACAGCGTCAATCTCCCTGTTTTGTGCCTTATGCGCCTTTTGTGGTCATACATGAAGGTTTTTTGGCCGCATGAGATGCAGAAGGCGCGAAACTTATTTCCATGGCACCCTCGGTCTGGAAGGTGGCATGACCGGGATTTGTCCACCCGTATTAAAGACCAACGACAGCAATCATCCCGCCAAACAGGCATTGGCAGCGCTCCTTGGTTTGGTGCACCCAATTCGATATGATGCTTCATGGTTTGGGCGCGTAAGAACCCGGCGCTCTTTTTTCCCATACATAAAGCCGGTAATGGAAAACGGCAAATGCGCATCGGCATTGAGATAACGCCCTTGACGGCGACGCGGACGGGGGTGGGCAGTTATGTGTACTGGCTGCTGAAGCACCTGCTGCTGGAAGCGTCGGACATGACGTTTCGTGCGTTTTCGTCCGGCTTGCAGCGGCCGGATGCGCGGGTGGCGGGGGGCGCGGCGTCGGAAGCGCCGTTTTCGCTGTTGGCGGGACACCGCCGCATCGGATTGCCCACCCGGCTGCTTTATCAGTCGTGGAATCTGTTGGGGCGCCCGCGCGTGGATGCGCTGCTGGGCGGGGTGGATGTCTTCCATGCGACGAATTATTTCCTGCCGCCGGTGCGCAGCGCGCGGCGCGTCCTGACGGTCTATGACCTGTCGTTTCTGCGCTATCCCGAACTGTGCAGTCCCAAGATTGTCGGGCCGTTTTCGCGGCATGTGGGGCGATTCGCGCGCGCGGCGGACGCGGTACTGACCTGTTCGGAGGCGTCGCGGCGCGACATCGTGGAACTGCTGCATGTCGCCGAGGACCGGGTGACGGTGGCGCACGGCGCGGTGGATGATGATTTCGTTCCGATGGAACGGGACAAAGCGGAGGCGCTGCTGGAAAAGACATATGGTGTGCGGCCGCCGTTCTTTCTGTTTGTCGGCACGCTGGAGCCGCGCAAGAATGTGGACGGCATCCTGCGCGCGTTTGCGATGGCGTCGCGCGACATGCCGCACGCGCTGGTGCTGGTCGGCGAAACGGGTTGGAACGCGGAGGAGATCGAGGCGCTTGCGGCGCCCCTCCTCACGGCGGGACGGGTGATACGTCCGGGCTATGTCGCTTCCGGCGACCTGCCGGCGTTTTACAGCGCGGCGTCGGCTTTCATGTTTCCAAGCCGCTATGAAGGCTTCGGGTTGCCGGTGCTCGAAGCGATGGCCTGCGGTTGCCCGGTGATATGCTCGGAGCGGGGTTCGTTGCCGGAGGTGACGGGCGATGCGGCGGTCCATGCGGACCCGGAAGACACGGATGCCATCGCGGACGCGATGCGGCGCGTGGCCGGGGATGCGGCGCTGGCCGCCGCGCTGGTGGAAAAAGGCCGCGCGCGCGCGGCGGCGTTCTCCTGGCGGCGATCCGCGCAGACGGTGCTGTCGCTGTACCGGAGGCTGGGCTGATGCGGGCGCTCCTGAACGCATTGCAGGCGGGCAATCGCAGCGGCACGGGCCGATATGCGGGCGAACTCGCCCGCGCGCTGGCGGCCCCGGAAGCGGATTTTCATTTCGATGTGCTGTGGCCGGAGGGCGTTGAGCATCCGCCCGCCGGACCGCATGTCCGCGTGCTGCCCATTTCCGGGGGCGCGTTGCGCCGTTTGTGGACCGATCACGCGGCAATTCGCCGCATTGCGCGGGAAACCAGCGCGTCGGTGGTGCATTATCCCGCGAATATCGGGCCGGCCATCGCGCCGGAGGGCCTGGTGGTGACGGTGCACGATTGCAGTTTTTTCCGCGAGCCGGCGTGGTTCCGCCGGGACCGCGCCTGGTATTACCGCCTTTTCGTGGCACGCGGACTGCGCGGGGCGCGGCGGGTCATCGTGGATTCGCAGGCCACGGCGGCGGATGTGGAGGAATGGCTGCATGTGCCGCATGACTGCATTGACGTGATTCCCCTGGGCGTTGGAGCGATGTTCCGTCCCATGGACGCCGCCGCGCAGGATGCCGCGCGCCGCAGGCATGGTCTGCCAGGTGCTTATTTCCTCTATGTCGGCACCCTGGAGCCGCGCAAGAATCTCCCGCGCATCATCGCGGCGTGGGCGCAGGCCACGGCGCACGGCGGTCCCGATTTGGTGATTGCCGGGCGGCGCGGCTGGAAAACCGGGGCATTGGATGCCGCCATCGCGGAGTGTCCCCGGCGGGATTGCATCCATCTCGTCGGATTTCTGCCACAAACGGACTTGCCCGCCGTGATAAGCGCCGCGGTGGCGTTTGTCTGGCCGACGCTGCTGGAGGGCTTCGGCCTGCCGGTGCTGGAAGCGATGGCGTGCGGCGTGCCGGTCATCACATCCGACAGGTCAAGCCTGCCGGAATTGACGGGCGACGCGGCCCTCCTGGTCCATCCGGAACATATTGAAGACATCGCGGCGGCAATGCGCCGCCTGATGGAGGATGCGGCGCTGCGCCAGTCGCTGCGGGACAAGGGCATGGCGCGCGCGGCGCTGTTCACTTGGGAGCGCACCGCCCGCCTGACGCTGGACGCATACCGCCGGGCGGCGGAACAGGGGCAACCGGTGCACTTTGATACGGCTTAGCGCCATAGTATGTCACCGTTTCCAAGGGGCGGGAAGGAGCAGGCGTTCGTAGAGTTGAAGGGCATAATCGTCGGTCATGCCGGCAACGAAGTCCACCGTGCGCTGAACCAGGGAATCTTCGGGGTCGCCCGCGAGGATTTCCTCGGTGGGATGTTCAAGGAGATACTCAAAGAGGGTGCGCAGCATGCGGCGCGCTTTTGCGATCTCGCGTTCGATGGCGGGGCATGGATATAGATGGGCGTACAGATAATCGCGCAGCGTATTCAGCGCCTCCAGGATATTGGGAAGGAAACGAATTTCGCTGTCGGCGCTGCCCTCGATGAGACCGACCACCATGCGGTCTATGCGGTCCGAACCCCGTTCGCCAAGGACCCGGATGGCGTCCTGCGGCAGGTCGTTCAGGGTGATGATCTGCGCACGGATGGCATCTTCGATGTCATGATTGACATAGGCGATCGCGTCACAGACGCTGACGATGCGCCCTTCCAGGGTTTCCGGTTGCTCCACCATCTTGCCCTGGAGGATGGCCTTGCCGGCGGAATGGTGCCGGATGCCGTCCCGCACTTCGTGGGTGAGGTTCAGTCCCCGGCCGCCGCTGCGCCGCTCCAGTTTTTCGACCACGCGCAGGCTCTGTTCCGAATGGAGAAATCCGCCGGGGCAAACCTCGTTCAGGACGGTTTCCCCGGCGTGCCCGAAGGGGGTATGACCGAGGTCGTGCCCGAGCGCGATGGCTTCCGTCAGGTCCTCATTAAGAAAGAGCGCACGGGCCACGCTGCGCGCGATTTGTGCCACTTCGAGGGTGTGCGTGAGCCGGGTGCGGTAGTGGTCGCCCACCGGCGCGAGAAAGACCTGCGTTTTGCGTTTGAGACGTCGGAATGCTTTGGTGTGCAGGATGCGGTCGCGGTCGCGCTGAAAAACAGTGCGATAGGGGTCCTCGTCTTCGTGAGTGATCCGGCCCTTGGAGGCTGAGGCGTGCGCGGCTTCGGGCCGGAGTGTCTCCCACTCCCGCGCTTCAAGCATTTTCCGAATGCACTTTGGTCCCAATACGCAGTCCTTTCTGAAATTCGCAGTCCCTTCTGAAATTCCGGGGATGCGACGCGCTCCTGCTGAGAAAAGCGGCTTACACAGTGCCTTTCCCCCTGAATCCGTGCCAACGCCGCCACTCGCTGCTCGCCACCCACCTCATCACCGCGCTACGGCTTTTGGACGGACGCGGTCGAGGATATCGCGCAACTGTCTCACCTTTTTGCGGGCGCGCTCATTGTCCGGGTCGGCCTTGAGCACCAGTTCCATGTACTCCAGGGCGCGGTCATATTCGGCGATTTTCAGATGGCGAATGCCCAGATTGTACTTGGTGGAAATGAGTTTTTTGCTCAACGCGGGGGTCTCGCCGCGCTCTGCGCGGGCGCTGCGATAATACTTGAGAGCGCGCTGGTAGTCGTGGTGTTCGAAATAGAAATCGCCGATGATCTCGTCACGCGCGACATTGGGATTCTGCCGCAATTCCAGGTAATGCTCCAATTCCCGGTGGCATCGGTGACGGTATTCATCCTGACTGTAAATGGCATGCGTGGCCGCGCGTTCAATCAGCATGCGCAGACAATTGGTGTCCTTTTCCTCGGGCAACAGGTAAAAGCGTGGATCATCGCGCCGATACCCGTGGGCGGTGATGCCCCGGAGCAATTCACCGTCTTCAAAGACAACCACCATCGGGTCGCCCTTGCTTTGCCACTCCAGCGTGTTGGACATTTCAGCGAAGTTCCCGTCGAAACTCTTCACATAGAAGATGACCTTGGTGGTTTCAAAGGGGATATACACCGTCTTGCCCGATGGATCGCCCTTGGCGTCCACCTGCTCCAGATGAAATCCTTCGCCATGCGGATTCAGCGTAACGCAGGTGCCGCGCGCCATGTGCCCGTCGCGGCGGCACACCACCAGGAGCGGACGTTCCATGCGCAGCCGCGATTGCTCACGCCGCTTCTCCCTTTTGATCTTTTCCTCGATCGGCTCGAAATGTCGGTGGCAATAGAACGCGCCTTCATACTCGTTCAAGCACGCGGCGCAACCGAAGGCCCCGCACACGTGGCAATATCCAACCACTTCGCTTCGAAGATGCTTGGGGCATCGCATGATGATTGCCTCCTCTCATCCACCCCCACGCCACGCCGCCCAAGATACTGCATGAACTCCTGACCATCATTTTAGCGCATAATTCTCCATTTATTCAAGAAAATAATTCCCCTGTCGGCTCCCCGTCTTTGAATACGAATTATTGGGCAAATTCTGGAAAAATGGATTTGACTTGACACGGGGAAAAGCCTACACTCTCGCGCCGATGTTCAAACCGCATTACAAAATCTGCTTCGTGGGTTTCCTGCTTGATTTCGCAGTCATGGTGGGCATCACGGCCATTCCCTTTTTTCTCTATCAGCGGCTGGGGGGCGGCGCAGCGATGTCGGGGGCCTTTGGCGCGGCGCACAGCGCAGCCTACGCCGTCTGCTGCATTGTGTCGGCGGGCATGGTAACCCGCGCAAGGAACGGGTTGAATTGGGCGTTTCTTGGTGTGGCCGTGTACACGATTGGCATCGGGCTGATGCCGTTTTTCAACACCCCGATTCCCTGCCTGGTCGTGAGCAGCGTGGCGCATGGGGGTCTGGCGCTTGCCTGGCCTGCGTTGCATTCCTGGGTCGGGTCCGATCCCGACCCGGTGCAACGCACGCGCCACATGGCCTGGTTCAATCTTTCCTGGAGTTTCGGTTTTGCGGTAAGCCCGTTCTTCGCGGGACCGCTGTTTGACGCCGACTTTCGATGGCCCTTCGTGATCCTGGTGCTGCTGTGTCTTGTATGCCTGGCGCTCATCAAGAGCCTGCCGCACGAGAAGTCGTATTTCGGGACGGCATCGGCAGAGCAACTCGCGGCGCGCGCAGACCATGACCGGGCCAGCGAGGCGTATCTTTATTGCGGTTGGTGCGCCACATTCATCGCGAACATGCTTATCGCCGTGACGCGGTCGGTGTATCCCAAACGTGTGGAGGAACTCGTGTCAACGGGGATGTTGCGTCTTCTTTTCGAGACGGATTCCATCCCGTTTCTGGCCTACGGCCCGGCGACAAAGTTCTCGTTCATCGCCGGGGCGATGTCCTTCGCGACGGGGGCGGCATTCGTCGTGCTCGGCAGAACCCACGCATGGCGACATCGCTTTCAGGTGCTGTTCTGGTCTCAAGTGCTGTCTGCGGGCGCGTTCTGGGTGCTCGGAAGCACCCGCAGCCTGGCTGTCATGGGATTATGTTTCATCGTCGTGGGCGCCAATCTGGGGGTCGCCTTCTTCTCCAGCGCCTATTACAGCCTTGCGGATCCCGCGCACAAACATCGCCGGTTGACGATAAATGAAGGCGCGGTCGGGGTCGGCGGATTCGTCGGCAGCAGCATTTTCGGCTACCTCGTCGGCCGCTACGGCATCGCCATGCCGTTTCATTACACGCCGCTGCTCATTATTGGCGGTCTTATGCTGCAATGGGGACTGCTTGAGTACGGAAAACACCGCGCCGCCCTTGCCATAGCGCCGCCCACCCGGCCTTCCCCGGAAACTCCTTGAAAGGTGCTCGACCGTCTTTTTGCTCCGTCGCGTCCAGGCTTCTGCGGTGTCAGTTCTGACATGGATATTCCCGCCTGTCGTTCCATCGCAATTTTTTGACACTTCGGATGCGAAGCATCCGCGCAGAGGGCAGGAAACAGATATCGAGAATGCCTTGATGTATGCATTATTTGACTCATTTTCAATGGGTTTACTAAGATTGCCCCGGTTGGGCCGGTGAAACAGCGAAGCATATGCAATGTGTGGCTCGATGGGGAGAATGGTATTTTGACGGCCATGACCGGACAGGAACGGATGCGCAATATCCTGGCGCGCAAGCCGGTGGACCGGATCGGTCTTTACGAGCACTTCTGGGCTGATACGCTGAGCCGCTGGACGCGTGAAGGCCATCTCACGCCTGGAATGAGCCTCGAAGACCACTTCGGCTTTGATCTGCAAATGATGTGGGCATTCAATACCGCAGCGCGCCACGACATGGCGCCGGAGATCATCGAGGAGACCGAGGAAACGGTTCTGACGCGGGACGGCAACGGCGCGGTGCTGCGACGTCACAAGCAACACGACACGACGCCGGAACATGTGGATTTTCTGGTGAAGGACCGCGCCGGCTGGGAGGAGCATATCAAGCCATTTTTGACGGCGGACCGGGCGCGTATCAATTTCGACGGATACCGGTCGGCGCGACGTGAAGCGGCGGAAAAAAACCGCTTTTTCGTATGGGCCGGTTCCGGCGTCTTTGAATTGATGCCTCCGGTGTGCGGGCATGAGCACATGCTCGTGGGCATGGCCACGGACCCCGACTGGGTTAAAGATATGGTGAACACCTACGCCCGGCTGACCATTGACCTGATGGAAATCCTCTTTTCCGAGGAAGGATTGCCGGACGGCCTGTGGTTTTACGAGGACATGGGGTTCAAGAACCGGCCGTTCATGTCGCCCGCAATGTACCGGGAGATGATACAGCCCGGTCACTTCGCCACCATGCGCTACGCGAAAAGCAAGGGGTTGCCGGTGATCGTGCATTCCTGCGGTTATGTGGCGCCACTCGTGCCGGGCTTGATTGAGGCTGGGATGGACTGCCTCCAGGTGATCGAAGTAAAGGCCGGCATGGACCTGCTGCAACTCTACCGCGATTTCGGCGACCGGCTGTCGTTCATGGGCGGGCTGGATGTGCGTGTCTTGTATAACAATGACAAAAGCGCGATAGACCGCGAATTGACCGAGAAGATTCCGATCGTGAAGGGGAACTATGGTTACGCCCTGCATTCGGATCACTCGATCCCGGATCAGGTGTCTTACGAGAGTTATCGCTACTTTGTGGAGCGGGGTTTGGAATTGGGAACCTATTCGTAGTATATTCTACGAACTTTCAGAGGAGAAACGCTTATGTCAGACATGGAAATCGTGGACCGCATCGCAATGTGCGTGGAACGGGGCAAGGTGGACAAGAACGCACCGTATCCGCCGGACATGAAAGGGCTGGATGGCGTAAAGGAACTGACCGCCCAGGCGCTGGCGGGGGGCATGGACCCGAATATCGTGCTCACATGCGGGCTGATGGCTGGCATGAGCGTGGTGGGCAAGAAGTTCAGCAAGAATGAAGTCTTCGTGCCGGACCTGCTGATGGCGGCGAAAGCCATGAATGCGGGCATGGAACAATTGAAACCGGCCTTTGACTCCGGCGCGGCCAAACACAAGGGCACTTTCATCATCGGCACGGTTCAGGGCGATCTGCACGACATCGGCAAGAATCTGGTGCGGATGATGCTCGAAGGCGCGGGATGGAAGGTGATTGATCTTGGCGTGGATACTCCGCCGGAGAAATTCCTCGCGGAACTGGAAAAGAACCCCGGTGCCGTCGTCGGTCTGAGTGCCCTCCTGACCACAACGATGGTCAACATGGACAAGACGGTCAAGTTGATCCGCGAAAAAGTTCCGGCCACGATTGTCTGCGTGGGCGGCGCCCCGCTGACCCAGGAGTTCTGCGACAAGATCGGCGCGGACGCATACGCCCCCGATCCCCAGGGCATCATCGAGTACCTCGACGAAAAAATCTGCAACAATTGACGCCGCGCCCCCTGCGCGGCGCCTTGGCCCGTATATCGTATGCGCCTGCTCCGGAAACGGACCAGGCGCGTTGTCATTGCTGCGCGGAATGGGTCCGCCAACAGAACGTGGGAACAACGACATGGTTTCAATCACGGAAACGCTTCGGGAGAAAAAGGTCCTTGTGGCGGATGGCGGCTGGGGCACACTGCTGATTGCGGCGGGCATGCAGGCGGGGGAATGCCCGGAACTGTGGAACGTGGATCATCCGGACGTGGTGCGGCGCATCGCGGAGGATTACATCAACGCGGGCAGCGACATCATCAGCACCAACAGTTTCGGCGGCACGCGCTGCAAACTGGACGCCTTCGGCCTGGGTGACCGCGCGGCGGAACTGAACGAGGCGGCGGCGCGCCTCTCGCGCGAGGCTGCCGGGCCGGACATGCATGTCCTCGCGTCCATCGGCCCGTCGGGAAAATTCCTCATCACGGGGGAAATTTCGGAGGACGCATTGTACGAGGCGTTCAAAGAGCAGGCGCAGGCGCTGGAACGCGGCGGCGCGGACGCCTGCATCGTGGAGACCTTCTCCGCCATTGACGAAGCGTGCACGGCCATCCGCGCCGTGAAGGAGAATACGGCGCTGGAGATCATCTGCAGTTTCACCTATGCCTCCACGGCGGGCGGCACGCCCCGGACGATGATGGGGGTGACGCCGGCAGAGATGGCGGCGGCATGTCTGGAAGCCGGCGCGGACGGCCTGGGTGCAAACTGCAGTTTCGGATCCGAGGACATGGTAGCCGTCGTGCGGGCCTTGCGCGAAGCAGCCCCAGAGGCTCCCATTCTCGTCAATCCCAATGCGGGTCAGCCCGTGCAAAGCGAAAACGGCATTGTCTATCCGGAAACCCCCGAATTCATGGCAGGGTTTGTTCCCAGGCTGATCGAGGCAGGCGCGAACATCGTCGGCGGATGCTGCGGCACCACCCCGGAGCACATTTGCGCCATCCGCGCTGAAGTCAACAAGCACCTGCATTGAGTCGGGCGGGCGCGCCGTTATCTGTCGGATGGGTCGGAGCGGTCGGACAGGGCGGACGGGGCGGACGGGGCGGACGGGACAAAAAGGGAAGCCGGCGAAGAGAAATGCCGGACTTCGCATTGATGCGCCCGCCCCATAAGAACACAATACTACAGAACGGTCCCTTCTTGTCCTTGTCGTTCTCGCTGTCCTTTTTGTCCTTGCTGTCTTTGCGGCCCTCACCGTCGTGGGTAGCGCAGCACCTGCTCATAAATCATCAATACGCTCCGGCTCTGCATTTCCAGCGAGTAGCGCGTCTCGGCGGTCCGACGCGCGGCACGGCCCATCTCCATCCGACGTGCGCGGTCCTGCATGAGACGCAACAGACAGTCATGCAGCGCAGCGGCCGACCCATCAAAGATCAGTCCATTTTCATCGTGGGTAACAATTTCCGGGAGCATGCCGCGACTCGCCACCACCATCGGCTTGCCCATTGCCATGATTTCGCGCGCGGCGCGGCAGGTGCCATCGCTGCCCGGCACGAGAAAAACGCCGACATCAAATGCGCGCAACATGCCGACATAGTTCTCGCCGTCTATGAAGCCTGGGAAATGCACATGTTTCTCGATGCCCAGTTCCCGCACCGGACGCCACCCCACGCGGTCCTGTTTGGACCCCCGGCCTACCACGACCAGATGCGCCTGCGGCGCGCTGTCCAGCAGGCGGCGGAATGCGGCGAAAAGGTCCTCGTAATGCCGATGTGGCTGCATGCGGGCGACGATGCCTATGACGAAGGCATCGGTCGGCAGGCGCAGCCAGCGCCGCGCGTCGGGGGTTTCCCGGCGGGGGTCAAAGCGGACGGTGTCCACCGCTCCCGGCACGAGGTGCAGGCGGTCGGGGGGTATGCCGAAAGTGGCCGCGTCATGTTCAAGCGCGCAGCGCGACGGCTCGATGATGGCGGCGGCGCGCTGCAGGAGGCGCCGGCGGCCCCGTCCCGCAGGAAAGCCCAGTCCTTCGTAACTGGACCGCACCAGCGGGATGCCGCAGCGGGCGGCGATACCGGCGGCGATGCGGTGGTCGTTGTCCAGATGACAATGGATGAGGTCGTATGTGTTCGTATTCAGGAATGCGCGCAAGGCGATACGGTCCAACGCGTTCCAGAGGGGATTGCGGTGCTTGGAAAGATGAAAACGCAGGATCGGCTCCATCCCGCGATCACGCGCCGTTTCCACCACCTTGTTGATGACGGACTCGGAACCGGGGGCGCACGCGAAATCGGCCTGCACCCCCCGTGTCCGCAGGGCCACGCAGAGATTCAGCGCGGGTTCGGCGGGTCCGGTCCATTTGCTGTTGCTGAATAGGTGCAGCACCCTCATGAAACGCCTGCGGTTTCCTTGACATCTTCGATGCGCACGGAAACAATCTGCGAGACGCCCCGTTCCTGCTGGGTTACACCGAAGAGCGCCGTCGCCTGCGACATGGTCTGTTTGTTGTGTGTAATGATGATGAATTGGCTCTTGGCGGCGAATTCCTCGACCACGGAGAGGAAACGGCCGATGTTCGCGTCGTCAAGCGGCGCATCCACTTCGTCAAGCACGCAGAACGGGCTGGGTTTCGCGCCGAAAATGCCGAAAAGGAGGGCGATTGCCGTCAGGGCCTGTTCGCCGCCGGACAACAGCGAAATGGCCTGTGGCTTCTTGCCCGGCGGGCGCGCTTCGATCTCGATGCCGCTTTCCAGGGGATCATCGGCGTCCAGCAGATAAATGCGCGCCTGGCCCCCGTTGAAGAGTTGCCGGAAATAGTGCTTGAAATTTTCTTCAATGGTGCGGAAGGTGTCAAGAAACATGTCTTTGATGGTGCCGTCAATGCGGGCAATGACCGAAAGCAGAATATCGCGGGCTTTGCGCAGGTCCTCATCCTGGGCCACAAGGAACTTGCAGCGCTTTTCGAGCGCTTCATATTCTTCGATGGCCATGAGATTGACCACGCCCATGCGTTGCAGTTGCTTCCGATATTCCTCAACAAGATGTTCCCGTTCGTTTTCGTCGTAGTCGTCGGAGCCGACCTCCTGTTCGGTGAGCGACGCGAGGGCCAGCCCATATTCGGCGGCGATGCGTTCCTGAAAAAACGCCACTTGATCCTCTTTGTGCGACAATTCCAGTTCCAGGGCATGCACTTCCTTCTGGTCGGCGGCGTTTTTGGCGCGGATTTCCTTGAGTTTTCTGCCCAGTTGCTCGATTTCGCCCAAGACCTGCTGTTGCTGCTGCTGCGCTTCCAAAACGTTGTGATGCGCGTCATCCTTGGATTCAGACAGGGCCTTGGCGCGCTCCAGTTTTTCCGCTGTCTGCGCTTCCAGTTCCTTTGCGCGGCGTTGTAGCGCTTCGACCTGCTCTTCGCGACGCACCGCCTCCCGGAGGGCCTCCTCATGCTCGCGCTGTTCTCGCGCCTTGTTGCGTTCCGTTTCCTCAAGACTTTGGGTCAATGAGACCAGTTCGACGCGCAGTTCGGTCAGCGCATCCGAAGCAGAGGAAAGCGCTGCGCGCGCTTCGGCAGCCGCCTCCTGCGCCGCTTCGATTTCCCGCTGGACCATCTCGTCATCGCCCGCAGTGGTAGCCGCTTTTTCCTGCACGTTTTGCCGCCGCGTCTCCAGTTCCCGCCGTTGCTCCAACAGGGCATCGCGGCGTTCCGCCGATTCGCGGACGGATTGCGCAAGGCTTTCCAGTTCCGTTGTGAGCCGCGCGATGCGCACTTCTGCTTCATTCATGTCGGTGCGGGCGGTCTGTTCCTTTTCCTCCTCAGCCTTGATGGCGGCGGCGCATTGCCCGATGCGCTCAGTGATCTTCTGTCCTTCATCGCCGATAGCCGCGATATGTTCCGCGGTCTCCGCCACGCGTCCCTCCAATTCCTCGATTTCCGCGCTGCGTCCGATCAGTCCCCGGCTTTCATGCCTGGTCCGTCCGCCGGTGAATGCGCCGGCGGCAGTGACCACCTCGCCTTCGAGGGTCACCAGGCGCGGATAGCGGCGGTCGCTGCGGGCGATTCGGATGGCATCATCAATCGTCTCCACGATGACGGTGTTGTACAGCAGGTATTGCAGCGCGGGAAGGATGCGCGCTTCGCACTGGACATAGTCAATGGCCTTGCCGACGACGCCCATCATGCCGCTGACCGCGTCGCTGTCATCGTGCGCGCTGGATCGGATCGTGTCCAGCGGCAGAAACGTCACACGACCGGCCTGATTCTGTTTGAGGAAGTTGATGGCCGCCTTCGCGGCTTCGGCCTGTTCCACCACGACATTGTTGATGTTGCCGCCCAGCGCCGCTTCGATGGCCTGCTCAAAGTTCTTTTCCGTCGCAATCAGATCGCCGATGGGGCCGATAATGCCTTCCATGTCGGCGACTTGCTGCTGCTTGGCCGACATCACAGCGCGCACGCCTGCGGCAAAGCCCTCATAACTGTCGCGCAATTCGCGCAAAGAGTTCAGTCGCGCCTCCAGACTGCTGCGCTTTTCCCGCAGTTCCTGCCATTCCTCGTTGAGGCGCTGCATGGCGTCCGCCGCTTCGGCGCGCTGTTGCTGCGCGGCCTGCCGCGCTTCCACGGTCTGAGCAAGACGGGCCTCGACCTTGGCGTATTCCTCCTGTGCGCTTGCGAGCAGGGCGGCCACTTCCTCATGCCGCGCATTCAGCGCGGCTTTGCGTTCATCAATCTGTTGCAGTTGCGCATCGAGGTTCGCGATGCCGACCCCGATGGTTTCCAATGCCGTCTGGGCGCGGTTGCGGTCGGCGACCGTCTCCATCGCGCGCGTGCGCGCTGCGTCGAGCGCGGCATCCGCCGTGCTGACCGCCTGCGCGGCCCGGTTGAAATCCTCCTGCCGCGCAGTCAACGCATCACGCACGGCGGCGACCTTTGCGGCCAGCGCGGCGCTCTGTTCGCCTGTCAGCCCCTGGGCTTCGAGAAGGCTCCGGGCGCGCTCACGGAATTCTTCCGCCTCGCGCGCCGCCTGCTCCTGCTGTTGCCGGGAAAATTCAATTTCCTGGCGCAGCAATGCCACTTGTCCCTCGATCTTCTCCATTTCGGAGTCCACCTGGTATGCGCTTTCGCGCCGGGCTGTCAGCACGCGTTCGATCTCGATACGGCGCAGGTTCAACGCTTCTTCCTCCGCTTCGAGGCGGCTGACCTGCGCCGCGCTTCTCTCGTAGGTATTCCGGGCTTTCTCGAAGCGGATCTTCAGGTCGGCGATTTGACCGCTCAGTTCGTTGAAGCGCAGCCAGGTGTTGCGGATTTCCAGTTCGCGCAGCGCAGCGGTCAGTTCACGATGCCGGATGGCCGCATTTACCTGTCGCTTGAGCGACCGCATCTGTCGCTGGACTTCCGCGATAATATCACCGAGTCGAAGCAGGTTCTGGTCGGCGGACTCCAGTTTGCGCATGGCGACCCGCTTGCGGTTCTTGTACTTGATGATGCCTGCCGCCTCTTCAAAGAGAAAACGTCGGTCTTCGGGTTTGGAACTCAGCACCAGGTCAATTTTTCCCTGCCCGATCAACGAATAGGCGTTGGTGCCGATGCCGGTGTCCATGAACAATTCCTGGATATCGCGCAGGCGGCAGGGGGTTTTGTTCAACAGATATTCGCTTTCGCCGGAACGATAAACACGCCGCGACACCTGCACCTCCGAATAATCCACCGGCAGTGCGGAATCGGCGTTGTCAAAAACCAGCGTGACCTCCGCCATGCCCATGGCCGGACGGTGTTCGCTGCCGTTGAAGATGACATCCTGCATGTGGGCGCCGCGCAGGGCCTTGGCGCTTTGCTCGCCCAGCGCCCAGCGCAACGCATCAAGGATGTTGCTTTTGCCACAGCCGTTCGGCCCGACGATTGCCGTAATCCCGGGGTCCAGCGCAAGTTGGGTGCGATCCGCGAAGGATTTGAACCCGAAAAGTTCTATCTGCTTGAAGTACATGCCGCGATATGTCTTTATTGCCTCGTCGCGCCCGGCGCGATGTTCATGCGTCTCGAATCAGAATGCGCCGGATTTCACGCGCCTTGCCTGTCGCCTCGTCGGCGTCAATCAGCACGGCGCAGAAAATGGCCGGCCCTTTGGCGACCTCAAATTTCCTGGGCATTCCGGTGCGGAACCGTTCCAGCACCCGGTCACTGCGCACGCCGATCACGGAATACATCGGACCGCACATGCCGACATCCGAAATGTACGCCGTCCCTTGCGGCAACACCCACTCGTCGGCGGTTTGCACATGGGTGTGGCTGCCCACCACCGCCGTGCAGCGTCCGTCAAGATGCCATCCCATCGCCACCTTTTCAGAGGTGGCCTCCGCATGCATATCCGTCACAATGACAGGTGTATGCGCGCGCAGCGCGGCGATTTCCCGGTCCGCTGCGGCGAAGGGACAATCCAACGGCGCCATGAAGACCCGCCCCAGCAGATTCAGCACGCCGACGACGCGTCCGTCGGGCAGTGTTACCAGCGCCGTGCCGCGCCCCGGCGCGCCTGCGGGATAATTGGCCGGCCGCACCACGTCGGGAAGCGCATCCAGCGCGGAAATCAGTTCGTCCTTGCGCCAGATATGATTCCCCATCGTGAACGCGTGAATACCCAGTGCCTGCAATTCCCGCAGCGATTCCGGCGTGGCGCCCATGCCGCCCGCCGCATTTTCCGCATTCGCGATGACAAAGTCAACTCCGTTTTCCTCGCGCAGACGCGGCAGTTGCCGGGCCACACAGTGCCGGCCCGGCCTCCCGACAATATCGCCGATATACAGGATTCTCATACCTCCCCTTCCGCTTGCCCCGCATGCCATGGATGGTGATGATTCACGGGCTGTGGTCGCTGCAGAACCCTATGGATACAATGGACGATATGGACGTCATGAGCGGTGGTGCGCAAGGGGTTATTGGTTGGCTGCCAACCTTCCCCTTTCCTTCCCGTCCATGTGGTCCATTCTCTTCATTTCGTCCATACTTGGGCGGAAATCCACCCCGATGACAGCCGGATTCCCGGTATTGTCCGACGGCTACTTCGCCATTTCCACCGCGCGGGTTTCACGCACCACGGTAACCCGGATCTGGCCGGGATAGGTCAATTCCGCTTCGATCTTCCGTGCGACATCGCGGGCCAATTGATAGGCCTCGCCATCGCTGATACGATCCGGTTCCACCACGACGCGCACTTCGCGGCCCGCCTGAATGGCATAGGCTTTTTCGACGCCCGGAAACTCGTCCGCCACCTTCTCCAATTGTTCCAGACGCTTGATGTAGTTCTGCAGCGTTTCGCTGCGCGCGCCGGGGCGCGCCGCCGACAGCGCATCCGCCGCCTGCACCAACACGGCGATCAGGCTGTTCATGGGCATTTCGCCGTGGTGCGCGCCGACCGCGTTGGCAATCGTATCGTTTTCGCCGTAGCGCTTGGTCAGATCATGGCCGAGCACCGCATGCGACCCTTCCACCTCATGGGTGAGCGCCTTGCCCACGTCATGGATCAGGCCGGCCCGGCGGGCTTCCTGCACATTGACCCCAAGTTCCGAGGCCATGACCGCACAGAGGTGGCTCACTTCCAGGGAGTGTTGCAGCACGTTCTGTCCGTAGGACGTGCGGAAACTCAGCCGTCCCAACAACTTGACGAGTTCCGGGTGCAGACCGTGGACATCCGCCTCCAGGCAGGCCTGTTCACCTCGCTCTTTGATGGTCTGGGTCATTTCCTCGGACACTTTTTCGACCATCTCTTCGATGCGCGCGGGATGGATGCGCCCGTCCTGAATCAGCCGTTCCAGCGAAAGCCGCGCCACTTGGCGCCGAATCGGATCAAAACCGGAGAGGATCACTGCCTCAGGCGTATCGTCAATAATCACATTGACTCCGGTGGCATTCTCCAGTGCGCGGATGTTCCGCCCTTCGCGCCCGATAATCCGGCCCTTCATGTCGTCGTTGGGCAAATTCACCACGGACACGGTGGTCTCGGCGACGTGGTCCGCCGCGCACCGCTGAATCGCCTCTCCGATAATCCATTTGGCTTTCTTTTCCGAAGCCTCCCGCAATTCCTCTTCGGCGCGTTTCAATTGCAGAGCACAATCCCGTTTCACTTCGTTCTCCAACTGGAGAAACAGTTCCTTGCGGGCCTGTTCCGCCGTCAGGCCGGCAATCGCTTCCAGTTTCCGGGTCTGCTCCGCCTGAATCGCGGCGATACGGTCCCGCTCCTTGTCCAGCGCCTTCTCCCGCCTTACCAATTCCCGCTCCTGCGTGTTCAACTCCAAGGCGGACTTGTCCAAGGCCTGCGCCCGTTTGTCCAGTGTCTCCTCTTTGGCTAGAATCCGTTTTTCGGTCGCCGCAATCTCACGCCGAAGTTCACGGCCTTCCTGTTCCAATTTGGCGCGAAGATCAATTTCCAGTTCTTTGATATGTGTTTTTGCGTCCTTGATAAGGGTGGCGGCTTCTCGTTCCGCATCGGATAATGCCTGGGCGCAGTCGCGCTTTGCGCGCCCCACCATATTGTTGACTCGAATGTGAATGACAACAAAGGTGAGAATTCCGCCCAAGAGAAATGCCGCCACGATCCCCACGAGGACCAGTGGCCAAGATAACATGCATCGTACCTCCATCCCTATGGGATTTTATGCACTTATCCCGACAGAGGCGCCGCATGGGGAAGGATGGAACAGACGACTAACACACGACTAACACATCGAATATAAAGCGTCGCAATTCCGAAGGGGGTTTGCGCCTTTCGTTTCAGCGTTACACATGCCGATACTATCCGATATCGCCCTTATTCGGGGGCGTGTGTTGAGCATCCGACCTAAGTCCTTGCACTTCCCCAACCTATTGCCGGGTAAGAACCTTAACTGTCGGGCTTATTATATGTTGATGCCGGCTGGATGTCAACGGCGTTGAAACGCCCCTGAAAGCCGGCGAAAGAGGCCAAAAATTGGCTTGTCAGCCCGAGATATCGGGTAGGAGCATCCGACCGATCGGTCCAATCGGTTTGATCAGATCAATCGGTTTGACCACTGCCTCGTGACACCGCTCCAGCGGGGTCACGCACCGCTGCGGCGATCCCGCGCCGCGCTTCGGACCCGTGTTCCGCAGGCCCTGGCGCGGAGTGCCGGAACAGGGCGTTGCACCGCAGGAGCGGTGCAACAGGGATCAAAAATGCCTGTATCTCGACCGGTTGTCATTTCAGGGGAACGCGATGCTATAGTATCCCGCGCGCCCGGCCGGGCGATTTTTGGTTTCTGTTGCGCCGCAGCCGCGCGCCGCTGCGGCGGCGGGGTATTCATGAAGACATTTGACAGGGAATTGGTGTCGGGCAGTATTTTTCGGTCAGTATGGAAACTGGCCTGGCCGCTGGTCTTGCTGAACTTGGTGAACGGCGCGCACGCCCTGGTGGACCACATCCTTGTGGGGCATTTTGTCCCGTCGCCGGACAATGCGGCGAACGCCGCCATCGGGGTGGCCTGGCAGGTTTTTCTGGTCGTGGTGGTCTTCATTGCGTCGCTGTTCCACGGCATGAATGTCATGATTGCGCGCTATGCGGGACGCCAGGACCGCGAGACAATCAACAGGATTTTTTATCAGACCCTTCTGTCTTCTATCCTGATACTCGTGGGGGTGGTTGCGCCGCTGGGCTATTATGCCGCGCCGCGCTTTCTGGATTTCGTCCACGCCGCGCCGCCGGTGCAACGCCATGCGCTGCCTTATCTGCGCATCCTCTTCTCCTGCGGCGCGCCGCTTTTTCTCATGTTTATGATTACCGGCGCGTTTCAGGCGTCGGGCGACCCGCGCACCCCGCTCAAACTCGCCGTGATCTGCACCCTCCTGAACATGGGCATCAGCGCCGTGTTGATTATCGGCATCGGACCCTTCCCTGCGATGGGGGCTTCCGGCGCTGCTCTCGGGACAGTCCTGGCGCCTTGCGCGGGGGTGGGGATTGCACTCTGGCTTATCATCAGCCGCCGAAGACTGATTCAGCCCCCGGACCGCCTGACGCTGGTCCCCGACTTCGCGGTGTTGCGCATGGTCGCGCGGATTGGGATTCCGACCGGCATCCAGGCCGTGCTTCTCAACGTCGCCGGCGTTTTCCTGCTGAAATTCATCGGCACACTGGAACACAGTGCGGCGGCCCAGGCCGCCTACACCATCTGCTACGCCCAACTCTTCTCGCTGGTCGCCTGGACCGCCTTCGGCCTGCGCGCTGCCGCGGGCACCGTGATGGGGCAGAACATCGGCGCGGGCCGACCCCAGCGCGGCAAGGCCGCCGTCGCCGTCGCCGCCTGCATGGGCGCCGGATGGGCCGCCTGCATCGGCGTCATGTTCTGGGTCTTTCCCGCCGAACTCCTCGGCCTCTTCAACGCCGTCGGCGAGCCGCTCCGCACCTACGGCGTCTCCCTGCTCCGCTACCTCGCCGTCTCCGGCGTCATGCTCGCGACCACCCTCGGCCTCACCGGCGGCATCCAGGGCGCCGGCTACACCAAAATCCCCATGTACATCGCGTTCTTCACCCAAATCGTCATCCTCCTCGGCATCTGCGCCTGCTTCCTCGCCCTCGGCATCCTCGACACCCGGAAAATCTGGATGGCCATCTTCATCAGCCACGCCGCACGCCTCGCACTCACCTTCGCCGTCTTCCGCACCGAACACTGGGCGCACACCAAAGTCGAACTCGGCGAAGTCTGAATTCCTCACTCCGCATTCCGCATTCCCCATTCCGCACTCCGCACTCCGCATTCCGCATTCCGCACTCCTTCACGCCGTGCCGCTCCGAATACCGCATCGGTTTCTGTTATGCTTTTTGTGGCAAAGCAATCGGAGAGGACGATGAAGCGACTGAGCATGGCGCTGGTCATGATGGCGTTGCTGATGGGCGACGTGGGGGCGGGCGGCAGCGCGTCGGTGCCGAGGCAACCGCGCCGGGACGCGCCGCCGGCGATCATGGCATGGGGGAAACCCCTGTCGGGCGGGCCGATTCGGGCGCTGTTCATCGGCCCGGCCTGCACCCTGCGCGATGCGACGGAACTGGCGCGCAGGCTGGACGTGACGGTTGCGACCGTCCCGCTATGGAGCGCGAATGCGCCGACGCCGGAGTTCCCGATGGAAACGGATGCGCTTTTCGGGGCTGACGCCGATGCGTTCGAGGCGCGGGCGTTGGAACGTCTGGATGGCGCCCTGGATGTGATTGTGGCGGGCAATTGTGATTTGGGTGCGTTGCCCGACGCCGTACAACAGCGCATTATCGAACGCGTCGCCTCGGGGACCGGCCTTGTGCTGGCGCACCTGCGGCCGGGAAGTCCCGGGCTGTTGCCGGAATTCCTGGACGGCTTGACGTGGGCCGACGCGCCGCCGGCGGCGACGGACGGCGCGCTCGATGTGATTGCGCCGCCGGACGAACCCACCCGTAGCGCCGTGCGCGCGGCCCTGCACGGCGAGGGACGCGTCGCGCACATCGCATATCCGGGGGACCCGCCGCAAACCCACATGCTGCTGCGGATGCCCTTCAATCCCATTTACGCGGATGGGGCATATCTGGAGAACGGCTACAGCCTGGCGGCCAAAGTGGTCCGGTGGGCGGCGCGCCGCGATCCGGTCTTGTGCATCGCCGCCATCGAGGACATTGCCCCGAAAGGCCCCGAAACAGAAGAGATTCCGCCAGGGTTCCCCGATGAGTATGTGCAGCAGATGCGCGACTCGGCCATGCGCCAGCCGACCCGGCCCTTTATGGTGCATTTTTCGGAACCATTGGGCGAACGCTGCACCTTGTCCGTTCGACTGCGCCGTCCGGGTTCCGACACGCAACTCACTTATGAGAGCATGGAAGCCGTTCCCAAAGGGGCGGTCAGCCATTCGCTGGACTTGCTGATTGGTGCGGGCCATTACCTCGTGGATGTCTGGCTGACCGGCAGAAGGGGCGTAATTGACTGGCGGACGGACCACGTGCAGATTCCGGGATGGCCGGAACTTCAATCGGTCTCTTATTCCAAGAATTACCTGCTGCCGAACGACATCCTCGACCTGCAGGTGGAGGTGCGGTCCATTTTCAGCGCATCCCGAACATGCACGGTTTATGCGCGCGCCATGGACCCCCTCCCCCTTGCCCGCGGTCGCGGGCGTCTGGTCGCGGAATCAATGCAGGAACTCTCCGGGGGCGGCGAGGCGATGCTGCATCTGAACTTCGCGGATTTGCTCGCGCCCGTGCTCCAGGTAGAGGTCTTTGCCGTGGAGGGCGCACCCAGACGTTTCGCGGAATGGGAACTGGCGGGGTCTGATCGCGAGCGGCGTCTGTTTACCGTGCGGCTGCCGCTGCGGGACCTCGATTTCCGCATGGCGGCGCTCATCACGGCCCCGGAAGAGTACAATGCCCGTGCGTATATGGAGGTGCTGAGGGAACATGCTCTGGACATGCTTGTCGCGCCGTGCAGCGAGGCGGCCATGGTCCATGCGGCGGCGGCGGGTTTGCGCTTTATCCCCGAAATCGCCGACTTCGCCCTGCCTGCGCCGCCTGTGGGCAAAACCCGTCAGCCCTGTTTCAACGACCCCGCCTATCGCGCAGCGAGCATGTCACTGATCAAGGAAGAGGCGCTTACGTATTGGGCGGGCGGTTCGGGCGTCTATTCCCTGGGAGAGGGAAACAGCCTGGGCCTGGGCAACGCCAACATTTGCCAATGCGAGCACTGTCTGGCGGATTTTCACGCGGAATTGCGGCAAATCTACAAGCAACCCGCCGCATTGAGCGCAGCGTGGGGAACCACGATACTGTCCTGGGGAGATGCCCGGCCGCTGGACGCGGCGACGGCCCGCACGGCGGGCCGTTTTGCTCCCTACGTGGATTTTCGCGCATATATGGACGGGGTCTTCACGCGCTTTCATGCCGCCGCGCGGGAACAGGTGCGCGCCGTGGACCAGCAGGGCCGGGTTGGTTTTCGCGCGCTGGAGGACGGCAACCCATACCACGGCTATGTCTGGGGTGATCTGCTGACGGCGCTGGACTTTGTCGCCGTCGCGCCTATGCCTGGCATGCAAACCTCGCCCACAATCGAAAAAATCCGTTCTTATCAACACCCCGGCCATGCAAACGCCCTGGTGTTCGGCGATGTCTTTTCCCTGGGCAACGAAGCCCTGGCCCGCTGGGCGCCCTGGCATACCGCCCTGCGCCGTTTCTCGTCCCTGTGGCTGGCGCAGCCCTACGGCAACACCGACGGCGGTGTCCTCCATGGCCTGTTATCGCCGGACGGACAGCCGGAAACGCGGTTGCTTGCGCTGGCGGAAGCGGTGCGACCGCTGAAGCGGGGCATCGGCGCACTGATCCTGAACGCCGAGCGACCGGAAGCAGACATCGCCATCCTCGACAGCCGACCCAGCCGCCACTTGAGCGACGTTGATCCGCGATTCGGGACAGGCGTGATTGAGGCGGAAGCCGCCTTTGCTGCATGGTTCGACACGCTTGGATTCTCCTATGACTTTATTGACCGCAATCGCCTCGTTGCCGGGGGGCTTGCCCGGCGTCGGGTGCTCGTGCTGCCCATGAGCCGCGCCATGGACGAAGCGGAAGCCGTCGCTGTCCGCCAGTTCGTACAGGAGGGGGGGGGCGTTATCGCCGACATGCCCCCGGCCGGCTGCGATGTCCACGGCATTGCTTGGGGCAACCCGCCGCTGGATGCATTGTTCGGCATCACGCGGGACGGCGCGCCGCGCCCGATGACGCTGCGCCGCGCGGCGTTGGATGACAACGAACTGAACCTTTTCCCCGGCGCGCTGCCGCGCGTTCATACCGATGCGAGCATTCGCGAAAACGGCGCGACCTCGCGGGGCGAAGGATTTGGCGATGCGCCGGCGCGGCTGTGGTTGTTTCGTGAGCATGCGAAGGGATTCACCTGTCTGTTCAACCACACCGTCGCGCCTCCAAGACCCGGCGCCATCAAAGAAGACGATTGGCTTCGCGCCTTGCGGGAACTGCTGACCCAGGCGGGCTGCCGCACTGCATTGGCGCCCTATGCGACGACGCCTTTTCCCGGTCACGTGGCGCGTTTTCGGTATGGGGACGCGGAAATTCTGGCGTTATTGGCCGACCCCGCCTTGGAAGATCGGGCAATTAAATGGTCGTTGCCGTTCCCCAAGCACGCCCATGTGTATGACATGATCCAAGGGACGCTTCTCAAGCGTCCCGCAAGAAACACGGTGCGCCTGCGCCCGGGCGACATCGCAGTCTTTTCTGTGTTGCCCTACGTGGTCAGGGAAATAAACATTGTCGCCCCGGAACGCGCGGTCGCGGGCAGACGCCTCAACGTGGCGTTCAGCATTCGCACGGACGGCACGCTGCCGGGCCGGCATCTGGTCCGACTGGAATTGCTGGACGCCGACGGCGCGCCGCTGCCGCACTATTCGCGCAATACCGCATGTGAAACCGGCGATGGGGCCGCCTACATGCCGCTGGCGATCAACGAAGTCCCCGGCCGCTACCAACTTCGCGCGCGGGATGTGATTACAGGCGTGGAAAACAGTATTCTTGTGCGGGTGGACAGCGCGATGTAGCGGAACCGGCGATCCCGGGTGCAGCCGAAATTGGAAAGGATGCCTTGTGCTGCATACGATCGGCATACTGGAGATGAAAGTCTCCGACAACCCGGAGGATGTCATCATTACGCATTCTCTGGGTTCGTGCATCGGACTTTCATTGTATGACCCCGAACCGCGCATCGGAGGGCTTGTTCACTGCATGCTTCCGCTTTCAGAGATTGATCCGGACCGCGCCGGACAGCACCCCTGCATGTTCGTGGATACGGGCGTCCCCCTGTTGATTCAGGAAATGCTGGGCATGGGCGCAGAGAAGGCGCGGCTGATTGCCAAGGCGGCCGGCGCCGCCAGTCTGCTCGAAGCCGCAAAACTGTTCTGCACCGGCGAACGCAATCTGGCCGCGTTGAGAAGCATCCTGCAAGAACACGGCATTCCCATCGCGGCGGAAGATGTGGGCGGCACGATAGCCAGAACCATGTCGCTGCTCCTGGATACGGGTGCAACCATGATCAGAACATGTCATGGAAATTACAGGTTGGAATAACGGCCGTTCCGGACACGGCGCGGCGTTGCGCCGGCCGCCTGTTCGTGAGTCAACGGGCTTGTAACCGTTCACGGGGTTGAACCCCCAAAAAGCACGAGGTTTTTCGCAATTGCAGCGGGAGAACGGCGCGAAAATGCGGCAAAATGCGACGACTTGTGATCCGAAAAGTGCGGTTTTCCGAGTGTTTTCGCATTCTGGACCCCGTGAACGGTTACACGGGCTTGTGATAGAATTGTCAAGAAAGGAATAGACATGACGCCGAGAGAAGCCATACTGAAAAGCATATCCGAAGTGCCCGCCCTTCCGGTGTCGGCGGTGAAGGCGCTCCGCCTGATTCAAGACCCCAACAGCAGCATGGCGGAAATCATGCGGGCCGTCGAACTCGACCCCACGCTCACTTCCGACATGCTGCGCCTGGCGAATTCCGCCTACTTCGCGGGACCGCGTCAAATCAGTTCCTTGCGGGAAGCGGGGGTGTTGTTCGGCACATGGCGCATTCAGCAACTCATCCTGGCGTCGGCGGTCTTCCCCCTGGCGCGCAAGCCCCTGCAAGGCTATGGCATGCCCACGGGCCGCCTTGTCGATCACCTCATGGCCGTAGCCATCGGGACGGAGCAGTTGACGAGGGAACTGAAAATCCAGGCGCCGCATTTCGCCTTTACCGCCGGCCTGCTCCACGATATCGGCAAGATCGTGCTGGGCACTTTTGTGGAGATTGACAGCGAACCGCTCATGCGGCTGGCCTTCAAGCAGAAAGTGTCTTTCGAGGTGGCGGAACAACGGGTCCTCGGCATAGAC
This sequence comes from uncultured bacterium, assembly GCA_937951485.1. Taxonomy (GTDB): domain Bacteria; phylum Hydrogenedentota; class Hydrogenedentia; order Hydrogenedentales; family CAILVY01; genus CALEDJ01. The sequence continues at coordinate 4,127 of CALEDJ010000011.1, read as the reverse complement.
CATGCGGAAGCCGGCGCGGCGCTTTTGGAGTATTGGCAACTTCCGGAGAACATTATCACAGCAGTGCGTTGGCACCATGATCCCGACAAAAGCCCCGGCGATCCATTGGTTCCCGATTTGGTGCACGCGTCCGACGCCATCTGCCTCGCGTGCGGGCTGGGTCTGGGGGTCGAAGGGTTGAATTACCAGATCAGTCCAACGGTGGCGGAACACCTCCAATTGAAGCCGCAGGTGGTCGAAAAGGTTACGGCAACCCTGCTCGGCGAGTTCCAGGCCATGCAGGAGAAGCATAGAGAAAAGGCGGAGAAAAGCGGCGGAGGATCAGAGACGCCACTGCGATAATTTCCGACCAGGGCGGCCTATTTCCACCAGACAATTTGCAGCGGGTCCTTGCCGATCGCCTCGAAATCAATGGAAAACCGGAACGGCCCGGGAATCTTGGAACATTTCACGAGCACGGTGTTGCGGCCCTGTTTGATATAACAGGGGGCGTTTTCCGCGCCGAACCGATCGTGGGGAACCTGGCAGTCGCTTTCATGCACCAGTGATCCGTTCAGCCAGACCTTCATGGCGTTCTGCGCCCCGATTTTCATGAGCGCTCCCTGTCGCCGATCGCAGGTGAATTCCGCATACGCATACGCGGTGGCATGGTCGAAACGGGGATAATACTCGAAGACCGGCGAGAAGGCATCCTGCAAATCCAATTTGTGATTGTCTTCCGCGCGCGTGAACCATTGCTTCCATCCGATGGCCTTGTACCAACCGGGATAAACCGCGCTGAAATCAATGGTTTGTTCCGGAGGATATGCCGTCGAGTGTCCTTTTCCACCCCAATTCGGAAACTCGCCGATCACCATCCAGCGGCGGGTGCGCTGGGTGCGTTCGGCGCGCAACCACTCCACAGCCCTTTGATGGGGGGCAAGCGGCGCGCCGCCGGGCATGGAACGCCGTCCAAAGTGATTCAGCAGATTCACAAACAGCCGGTCTGCCGCCGGGTCCTGGCCAAGATGCTCCAATACGCGCAGATGGGTCATCACGATGCGGCCCGCACCATGACGCCGCACCAGAATATCGCTGCCCCACCATCGCGTCTCTCCCGTCATGTAGTGACCGGCTGCGATGGGCGTGGTGTCGAATGTGCCGCAGATGTCCTCATCGCCGGTTTCGATAAAGGTCTTGGCCGGGGCAATGTTTTTATAGGGCTGCCGCATCAGACAGCGTGTGGGCAGGGCGTCAAAGACCGGATGCATCTTGACGTAATGGCAGGCCGGAAGAAAGCCCCCCACGGCATCTTTGGGCGTGGCGCGCAGGGATGGGTCAATCTGGTCGGCCAGATCGTTCCAATCGTCGGGCGGACTGAAGAACAGCGCCACCGCGCCCCCCTTGACCTGGGCGAGTATCTGCATCAGTTCGTTGTCAGGGTAGGCGCGGATGGTATTGGCAAGCGGGGGGATCACATGAATCGGCGCGAGAATGCTTTCGGCTTTGGCGAAGCGATGACAACGGGGCTGCCACTCATTTTTCGGGTCCAACACGTTTATGCCTACATCCGTGGGCGCAACCGGTTCAAACACATATAATTCCGTCGTGCTCTCCGCAATCACCTGCGCGCCCTGGATCAGCCGCACCACGAAATGGTGTGTGCCGGCCGAACCAGATGCCCCCACCGCGCCGGACCACAGTTCCTTGCCATGGCGCGGGACTTTGACTTCGCGCCGTTTTTTCCACAACACCTGGTTGGTTGGTCCAACCACCTGAAGCGAGAGCACAGCCCGACCTTCCAGGCGCACTTCATTGGCAAGAAGGATGGTAACAGGAACTTCCTGTCGGGGCGTCAGGTTGGTCTGCATGATTTGAATGATCGGGCGCAGAGGGCTTTGCACCCGCTTCATCACCTCGAACACAGGTTTGGGCCGGCGCCACCTGTCGAGTACGCCTGCGCAGAATTCATGGCCCGCATCGCTCAGTTGTGTGTAGCAATAGCCCGCCGCTTTGGGGTTGGCCCGGATGGCGTCTATCTGAAAGCGCGCAGCGTCGCACTGCAATTCACGCGCGGCGGAGAGAAAACCGGCGAAATCGCCGAAGATGCGATCGAGGCCGCGTTCCAGGAATCCCTGTTTTCCGGCGTCGCGCATCGCGGCGAGAAAACGCGCGTCTTTCAACAGGTTTTTTTCATCGCCATACTCCGCGATGACATCGTCCAGGTCTTCCGGGCCGCCAAAGCCGAATTCGGAAAGGAAATAAAGTCTGTCGGGGTCGCCGTTGCGCCGGTAATAACTTTCAATGTCGTAATCCACCGGCGCGCGCTGGTAGATGTGCAAATCATCATATGGTTCCAATTCCCCGCGATAGGGGCGCATCATGCGCGACGGTTCACGCGAGGCATTGACGCCGCCGCTGTCATCAATGATGACCCGTGTGGGATCAAGTGAACGCGCCAGCCGGGCGAGGTCTTCTTTGATCAGTTGCGCGCCGCCCCCGGTGACATAGCCCGCGTTCCCGGTCTCATTCAGCATGCCCCAAATCACCACGGATGGATGATTGCGATCGCGGAGGATCATTTCGCGCACCTCGTTTTCGCAGCGCGCCTTCATGAATTCGGAGTCTTTAATCCAGCCGATGGGCGGCTCTGCGTAGATCAGCATGCCCAACTCGTCGGCGAGGTCCAGCGTGATGCGCGGCGCCGTCTTTATGTGCAACCGCAGCATGTTGAACCCCGCCTCCTTCGCCAGTTCAATTTCGCGGCGCGCCATCTCGATCGATTCCGGCGCGGCCAGCGTCCGGGGATAGTCCGGCTGGAACAACGCGGCTTTGATGAATATCGGGCGGTTGTTGAGACAGAAACGACGGTCCTTCACCGTGAATTCGCGCATCCCGAAGCGCACGGAAACGCTGTCCACGAGTCCGTCGTCCGCATGCAATTCGGCAATCAGGGTGTAGCGTTTCGGATTGGCGGGCGACCACAGTTCAAAGTCCGGGAAATCCAGCGACAACGCGCCGGGCGTTCCCTCGGCGGCAAACGGCGTGCCGTCAATACGCAGTCGCAACATGCCCCCCTGCGATGCGGTCGTCTGCACGGTGATGCGCTTGCGTCGGATATCCGGAAGAATGAAGATATCCTCGATGTGCGTGCGCGGCTTGCATTCGAGGGAGACATCGCCCCAGATGCCGGCAAAGGACCAGTAGCCGCCCTCCTTGGCCATGGGAATTTCCTTGGGGCGGAAATCGCCGAATCCCTCCGGACCGTGGGGATCAATCACACGTACGGCCAGCAGGTTCTTTTCCGGGCGCAGATGGGGGGTGACAAAGAAAGCGAAGGGCGTATAACCGCCCTCGTGGTCGCCAAGGCGCACGCCGTTCAGCCACACCTCGGCGTAGTAATCCACCGCCTCAAAACAAAGGTCCACATGATGCTGCAACCAGGCGGAATCTATGCTGAACTCGTGGAAATACCAGCCGACGCCGTCATAATCGGGGACCCAGCGGTCCCACACGCTGGGCACGCGCACCCGCAGGGCCTCCGCGCCCGAAGGCGCGGCGAACCACCCCTCCTTCACGCCGACATCGGCGGGGTCCAATATCAGCGTCCATTCGCCGTTCAAGGATTGGTGGCATCTTGGCGTCATCATTCAAATTCCCAGCAGGGCGCAACGGCCTGTCATTTCATGATTTCCTGGATGGGGCAGAGTGTACTCCCAGTCCCGGCACGGGTGCAAATGAACAGCCGATGAGGCATTTGCACAATGGACGATTTTTGCGTTCAAGAGCAGGAAATATCAAGGATTTTTCAGTGCTGTCCAAAATATTCTGATTGCCGGGAAAAGCCTTCTATTATGATACCCTTTCCCCTCACCCCACCCCTCTCCCGTAGGGAGAGGGAGCACAAACATGCCTCAGGTTTCGCCATATACACCCTCTCCCACGGGGAGAGGGAGCACAAACATGCCTCAGGTTTCGCCATATACACCCTCTCCCGGAGGGAGAGGGAGCACAAACATGCCGCAGGTTTCGCCATATACACCCTCTCCCACGGGGAGAGGGAGCACAAACATGCCTCAGGTTTCGCCATATACACCCTCTCCCACGGGGAGAGGGAGCACAAACATGCCTCAGGTTTCGCCATATAC
>CALEDJ010000010.1 GCA_937951485.1 uncultured bacterium | reverse complement strand
ATACAAGAACGCCCAAGGCCAATGGGTCAGCACGCCCGGCAATCCCTTTTCGGGCTCCCTCACCATCTATATGAACTGGTGGTCCGGGGACGGCATCCGCGTCCCCAATGGCGTATCCGTCTTCGACGTCAGGGCGGTGTTTCTGCCGCTATCTTGTGGTGACGGTCGATTTGGCCTTAACCTAAATCGCGCCACGATGGCATAGGGATACTTCGCTTCGCAGGCAACCATGGCAGTGGCCTGGCAGGAATCAACTTGGCGTCAGTTTACATGTGATCGCCAAGTCTTGATGAATGGAAATGCGACAGGGCTGATGCAGATAATGGCGACATATTGGCCAGAAGGTTACAACACAGAACTTCAACGTCAGATTGTTCTTGGAGACCGTTGCAGCGGTACCGGCTACAGGGGAAATGAAACATATAACAAAGACTTGGGGGAGGATATTTGGAACCATCGCCGTCAAGTGGCCATAAACAGAATAGGCCAGTATAATCCTGATAATGAACAACTCGTCAAAGAAACAGCAGCAATATATCACGGCGGATACAGTGGAAGATACTGGGATCCAGACATGTTGCCCGATGAATGGGTTGCTTTGGATAACCCACATGTTGGTTACGCGAATACTATTTGGAACCACCATGTGAATCAACCATGGAGCAACCATCTAAACTGCCCATGTGGAAGTTGACACCATGAACAAATTCTTCCAACGCATCGCAGTGGTTTCATTGATTTTACTCATGACGGGAATGATGCATTCAAGCGTCTATGCTGAGGTGTGTGCCTATGTAATGCCCCAAGTCGCAGACATGACAATTTACCGGATCACCTTCGCCCCGGAACCTTCAATTGAACCGTGGCGTGTTGCGCCAGCGTATAGTTCAGGGACGGTCGCTTTCAATATCTATCGTGCGATTAATCTTATTCATATCTTTCACACATGCGGTGCTCTCCGCTTGTGGCATTTGGATACCGACGAAGTCGAAGTAATGCGCTTTGAAGATTTTAGATATTATGAGCGTAAAGCCATCCCATCTCCGTCTGGAAAATACCTGCTTGTACATTGCTTTGGCCAACCCAAAGGGGGCCACTATTTCGCTCTATTTGATAGCCGGTCCGGCAGGCTTTTGCGGCTGATGCCATCCGGCGATTGCAATACTGCTCTTCCCGACGCTTGCTTTAGTCCGGACGAACGATATGTTTACATCGCTTGCCCTTCAGTCGTATTTCGATGCCCGCTGGAAGAAACCGCTGGAAACGATGTTGTATATTTGGACGATCCGTTGCGGGGTGGCCAGTTTCGCGCTGTGCGCTACATCGGGGAACAACTATATGTTACGACAACATTCAAAGACAGTAGTCGAGAAAATCGTCTTTCTTCTTTGGTCGAACGCATATCGGCGCAGGACGGGCGAAGCATCGTTGTGGAGCCTACGCCGGGAGTTCTGTTCGATTTTCTTCCCGACACTCAGATTCATGCTTTCCATGATTACCAGGCAGGGGAAATCCATGTCCAATATGGCGATGAGCGAACGTCGCATTTTTTCCGCACCGATACAAATGTAGTACTTGCCGCGCTCGAAAGAGATGCGGAAGCGCGAGACCTGATCCGCGAACATGTTGCAGGCAAGCCGCAAAATCCAGCAATCATTTCCTTCGACTATGCTGCTATCACTCCTGGGGAACAGTATGCGGTATTGGGTTTGACTATGAGCGCTCGGACAAAAGGACTGTTTGTCCTGTATGATCTTAAGCAGCGCAAATGGTCAAGGGGGCTTGTAGTTGGAGACGGCGCGCCAGGCGGTTCTACCTTGCCTTTATTTTCCATGCAATAACAATTGTCTGAATATACTATCCCCCCCGTCCACAAATTGTATTTGGGTATGAGAAGGAAGTACTTGCACGATAATGGTCATAATGGAACAAACCTTCCGAACGGTTGGACAACATATACCAACGGACATTGCGACACCGGATAATCGAATCGAGGGACGACAATAAAAATGAAGGAACCATTTTTGTACTTCGTATGCGTCTTGTTCCTTCCGGGGTATTCTGTTCTTGCGCTAGAACCAATGGAAAAATCGCTTCCTCCTGAGCAATTGACGGAATTCATTGCCCGATGGGACGCACAGGTGAGACAGGACGTGGATAAGTGTTTGGGTTTGCTGTCGCCTTTTACCGCCTATAGCGCAGAATACGATACTTTCGTGTTGCGTAACCGGGATGCATCTGTTGTTGACCGGCTTATCGCCTTGTATATTGCTGAATACCAGTATTGGCGCCACCGGATTGTCACGACATTCAAAAACATCGCTCCGTCAGACCTGCCGGAAGCGGAGCGGGAACAGTTCGCGCTTCGACGGCGGACTTACGAACGCGAAAAGCAGATGCTTGAACAGTCCATAGCGAGGCATGGATGTTTGTTCGTTGACTTCGCAATGAATGGCCGATGGCGCACCGTTGGAGAAAATGAATTGGAATATCACGATTTCCTGGTCAGTTTGGCCGAGTCCACATTTGATGCGCGCATCTATGAGGAAGTGTGGGAATTCCCCACATCTACGAAGATGCGCATTGCCTACCTGGCAGAGATTGAAGTTGAAAAGACGATTGAACGTTTCAGAGACGCTGAAGTAGGTTTCATCTTGAATGAAAAACTGTATGCGCCTGACACCTTATTCCTGTCCGGTAATGGCGCAGCGATATCTGTGCAGAATGCCTTTCAAATCCTTCGCCATGTCGTTGAACGCCAACCCATATTGGCCAAACAGAACACTGCCACGATCCTCGCTTTTGTTCGGGCGTATGGATTGCATTATGCCAGAATGCCGGGTCAGACATATAAAGAGCCGCTGGATTTCGCGGTGCGCAATGACGCGCTGCATATCCTGAAACACATCGCTTCGCGGGAAGACATCCCGCTGATCCAGCGTCTTGCTGAGGATGCGCCGACAAGACGCCCACCACGTTTCCGCACAGACAGCAAGGATGAAACCTCCATATCCGAATTGGCGACTTTATGCGCGAAAACCGCGCGGTCCAGAACGCAAGAGTCCAAAAAAATCGGACCGTGAATGCAACCTTTTCGATCACTACGTGTATTGAGATAGGCGGGAGTAAGTCCTCAGTGTTTGATCTTGGCGATTTCATCACGATACTTATGTTGGAAAACCAATGAGAATGATTATCAAAACTGCCTGCATTGGGAAACTGATGCTGATATATTGCGTTGGTCCGCTTGTACAAGCACAAACATCTATTACGTATAGACAGCATCCCGATATGGATTTTGAAGCAAAACCGCTTTGTAGGTTTCCGGAAGAGTTGACGCCGGACTGGTATAGCATCGAAAATCCAACCCTGGTTATTCATGCATTGCCACCAGACAAACGAGATCAGACCGACCAAGCGACGGGCCTCCTAACGTTTCGCGTAGAGTTCAAAGAAAGCAAAGAAAGTGTGTCTGGAAAAAACTTGGAATTCAGTTGTCGCCATTTCGGTCCTCTATTCTCAATGTTTTTGAATGACGACCGTTTTATCGCTACCGGCTGCACCGGTTCTCATGCAGACTATATTTACGTCGCCGAAACAGAACGTCTTGATCAAGGAATTGGAATTACATGTACGTCCCCACGTATTTCGCCAACGGGCCACTACGTGCTCTTTGGTGCACAAATTGCGCGTTCAATTCAACCTTGGGAGGGTTCTTGTTATCTTCTCATCGATCTTCTCGAGCGACGACCATCCGCATATCGCGTATATCCTCTTCCCGACAAGACTGCCGAGGTGCTTCCTCTGCATCTCCAAGAGCCGGATATCCAGTGGTTCTGGCCCCCAGACGACATGATATTTAATTGCCGTGATGCCGTCAGTGGTGCACATTGACTTGCTTCGTCGCCTCAATGGAGTCCTGACGGACTCAAGATCGCTTTCATTGATCAATCAATCATTCGCTTCGCCGAATCTCAAATTTCTTATGATTTTGTTGTTCTGGATTTCAGCCAGGGAGTTATAGTTCCTCAAATTTTGACATTTCCTATTGACTTCGAAAAAAACATCACACCTGAGCGCATGGGCACCGTCTATTCAGTTCCCACAATACAAATTCAACGGGTAGAGAACAATGTCTTGGAGGCAAAATTTCGTTCAGGGGATCCAAAATTGTTGCTGAAAAAACGATTCAGACTTAATCTTGAGGATAACATTACAAATAAAGGGGAGAAATCAGGATTCTTTGATTTGGCTCAGGCAGCAGATTAATGTTCCCCATGTTCACAAATTGCATTTGAGAACGATACTGCCCACAAAATTCATTTTCGTCTCCCCAAAAGTGAAACTTTTCTCTGCCTGCTACTGTCCTTCCCCTTCAAGGAGCGGTGGTATGCAGGGAGATGCACCGGCGCAGGTATTCACGGAGGCGCTCGACGAGGCGCGCGGCGGTTTCCGCGTCGCGGGCCATGAGGTCGCGGGTGGGACGGGCGCCGGGCCGGGTTGAGGTCTCCACGAATTCGATGATGGCGTCCCGTTCGCGTGTTTCCCAGGAAAAGGGCGACCTGCCGGACTGCCAGGTCAGCCGCCGCCACGGTGCGCGAATGGAAAGAACGAGCGGGTCGCCCGCCATCGAAACCGGCTCCTTGGGGCCGTAGGTTTCCAGCAGATTGCTGCCGGCGCTCTCGTGCATGAACGCGGTACCCGCAAGATGCAGCAGGGTGGGGGCGAGGTCTTCGATGCTGCACAGTCCGACCTGGGTCCGCGCCACGCCCTGCGGCAGGGCGAGAATTATCGGCACCCGCAACGCGGATTCCGTCAGGGCCGGAAGGCCCGGTCCGCGCGGATTGATCGTGAAATCCAGGCCGTAGGGCGCGGTAATCACGATGCAGGTTTGTTCGTATTCCGGAAGCGCCTTGAGCCGGTCCAGGAAATGCCCGATTTGCCGGTCCATGTCGCGGAGCATGGTGTCATAGACATCCCCCGGATTTGGCGAACGGGGCGTGCGCAAAAACGTGCTGCCATGCCGGGGAAGCAGTTGCTGTCCGGCGAGTTCCCGCAGCCGGATGAACACAAAAAACGCTTCTTCCCGGTGCGCCGTAATCCATTCCAGCGCCTTGTTCAGCGTAACCCGCGCCCCGGCGGGCACAAGCGCGCCCGGCAACGGGTCGTTCGCGGCATCGGGCGGCGCAACCAATGGGAACACCGGATCGAACAGATCGAATCCGCGCTCGAATCCGTTGCCGTAAGTCAAATCATGTCCGCCCGGCGCTTCCGCCTCAGTAAACGCGGCGGTGGCGTACTGTTTGGCCATCAGACACTGTGGGATGGTCTGGATGGCGTCGGGCAGCGGGCCTTGATGCGCGCCGAGGAACCCGTGCAGCAGCGGGTTCACCCCCGTCAACAGGCTCATCAACGCGGCGGAGGCCTCCGGCGCGCTCGCAAAAGCGTAACTGAAGACCACCGCACGCTCCGCCAATTCCTTCATGGCGGGGGTGGTATTGCGCGCGTAGTCGAACACGCTGCACCGTTCCGCGCCCAACCCATCAATCGCGATGAGGACGATATTCGGCGCTTTCATTTCGTGTGTGCGCACTGCATGGAAAAAAGGCCCGGATACCAGCATTTCCCGGCTCGACACCGCTACAGGACGCAAGCCCGACAGCCTCACCCATTCCGGCTCCTTTTTCCCGCTCCATAGTATCTCGCAATCGGTGGAACCTTCCGGGATTTGCACGCCCGGCAGGCGCATCTCCGTCCATTCTTCATCGGCCGGATTGACCGTTATTACCATCGGTTTCTGATTGGAATTATTAATTTGTATCGTTACATAGAGCGTCTCCGGACCATCTTCAGATTCCGGGGGCTTCGCCCAACGCAGTACCAGGTTGCGTCCCGCCTGGCCGCGAAGATCAAAGCGGAGTATGGCTCCCTCGGGCAGTGTCCGCGCCAAGGCATAGGCGCTGCCGACACGGTGGGGGACAGGTTCCGTCAAGGGGATTTCTCTGGCGCGGTCCAGCGATTCATTCCACTGGTCATATGCCGGGCAGGCGGCGACCAGACAAAAAGCAGCAAGGGCCGCCCACACGGGAGCGATGAGGCGGCGCCCCGGCGCCGATTGCAGCGCGGCGAAGAAAGAGACCATTTTGAAGAACGCATGAATACCGCCGAAGGCCGTGAGATAGATAAACGGTTCAATTCTGTAGAGAATGCTCCAAGGCCAGGGCACGGCGACATTTGCGAGGTAGGGCACGAAAATCAGCGCCGCCCCCAACGACAGGGATTCCGCCAGGTACGGGCCGCCGCCCCGCGACGGTTTCAGCAGTTGCAGCAGGGCCATGTAGCAGAGTTGCGCCGCGGCATAGACGGCTGCGGCGCCGGCCACGACGGCCAGTCCCCCTTCAAAATCTGGCACAAACCCCTGCAGCGCCAGCACACGACGCACGAATGCGCCGAAAATTCCGGCGGATACGCCCACACACAACAAGTAAAAGGGAAAGAACACCTTATGTTCCCTGTTTCAGCCGAACCATTTACCTCGTGACATCGACCCTGCGGTGTCACGCAGGTTGTGGGCGCTCGGCGCCCAAACATACAACGCCGACAACGACGGCGCAACAAAGCCATCATATGAACATGGTCGCCGTTACACCACCACCCCGCGATAAATGGACTTCATTCTTCGCCTTTGTTATGATCCGATCGTAGCATTTTGATTGGAAAGAAGGCGAGTTTCTGTGTGATTACCAAGTTGCTTACATCCATTTTCGGCACCAGCGCTGAGCGCGAGGTCAGAAGGCTGCTGCCCCTCTTGGAAGCCGTCCGGGGCTATGAATCCCGCTACGCCGCCATGACCAACGACGCGCTGCGCGCCTGCACCGGCGACTTCAAGGAGCGCCTCAGTCGGGGCGCCACCCTGGAGGAGTTGCTCCCGGAGGCCTTCGCCGCGTGCCGGGAAGTCGCCAAGCGGGTAGTCGGGCTGCGCCCCTTCGATGTACAGATCATCGGCGGCATCGTTCTGCATGAAGGCAAAATCGCGGAGATGGTGACGGGCGAAGGCAAGACGCTGGTGGCCACGCTCCCGGTATATTTGAACGCCCTGACAGGCCGGGGGGTGCACATTGTCACGGTGAACGACTACCTGGCCCGGCGCGACGCCGAGTGGATGGGGCCGATTTACACGTTTCTGGGACTGACTGTCGGCCTGATCCAGCACGACATGGGCACTTTCGAGCGGCAGGTCGGCTACCGCGCCGACATTACGTATGGCACCAACAATGAATTCGGCTTCGACTACCTGCGCGACAACATGGCCATCCGCCCCGAAATGCGGGTGCAACGCGAACTCAATTATGCCATCGTGGACGAGGTGGACTCCATCCTCATTGACGAAGCGCGCACCCCATTGATCATTTCCGGCAGACCGGAAAAAAGCACGGATATTTACCTGAAGGTGGACCAGGTGGTCCGCCAGTTGCGCAAAGGCATTCACTTTGAACTGGAGGAAAAAGGCCGCCACGTGCTTTTCACCGAGGAAGGCATGGAAACCGCCGAACGCCTGCTCGGCGTGGAAAACCTTTTCACCGACGACACCATCGGGCTGGTGCATATGCTGGAGCAGGCCGTCCGCGCCCATCATTTCTTCAAGCGCGACGACGAGTACATCGTCCGCGACGGCGAAGTGCTGATCGTGGACGAATTCACCGGCCGCGTCATGGAGGGGCGGCGGTATTCCGACGGGCTGCACCAGGCCCTCGAGGCCAAGGAGCGCGTGCCGGTCCGCTTCGAGTCGCAGACCGTGGCCACCATCACCTACCAGAACTATTTCCGGCTCTATAAGAAACTGGCGGGCATGACCGGCACCGCTTTGACTGAAGCGGCGGAATTTGCCAAAACCTATGGCCTGGATGTTGTGCAAATCCCCACCAACCTGCCCCTCATCCGTGAGGACCTGACTGACCTTGTATTCGCCACGGAAGAGGGAAAATTCAAATACGTGACGCGCGAAATCGCCCGGATTCACGAGACGGGCCGGCCCATTCTCGTGGGCACGGTCTCCATTGACAAATCGGAATTCATCGCGAAAACCTTGGAAGAACACGGCATCCGCGAATACCAGGTGCTCAACGCCAAGCACCATGAACGCGAGGCGTCCATCATCGCCAATGCGGGCAAGCGCGGCGCAATCACCATCGCCACCAACATGGCGGGCCGGGGCACCGACATCAAACTCGCCGAAGGCGTCCGCGAACTCGGGGGACTTTACATCATCGGCACCGAGCGCCACGAATCCCGCCGAATTGACAACCAGCTGCGGGGCCGGTGCGGCCGACAGGGCGATCCCGGCACAACGCGTTTTTTCGTAAGCCTTGAAGACGAAGTCGCGCGCCTCTTCGGCGGTGACAAAGTCAAGCGCCTGCTCGATTTCTTCGGCAGCCAGGAACTCGACGACCAGCCGCTGAGCCAGCGCATGGTTTCCCGCTCCATCGAACGCGCCCAGCGCCAGGTGGAGGAGTACAACTTCGAAATCCGCAAGCACCTGCTCGATTATGACCTTGTAATGGACAAGCAGCGCAAGTACATATACGCCATGCGGGCCGAGGTGCTGGAAAACCGCGATGTTTCCGAACGTCTCGATGAAATGTTCCGCAACATCATCCTCGACCGCATAGACGAATACGCCCCGGAAAAAGTGCTGCCGGAGGAATGGGACCTCGACGGCCTCGCCATGGCGCTGCGCAGTTTCTTCGGCTTTGACATGGACGTCACCGGCGAATCCGACGAAACGCCCAAATCACTGGCGGACAGTCTGCACGATCAGGCCCGCGCCGAATACAAACGCCGCGAAAAACTGATCGAGGAGGAAATCCGTAAGAGTTATCGCGAACACGTCGGCGGCGACGAATCGAAGATTGATTTCGCCAGACTTGCCCGCAAGCGCGTTCACGACTTGGAACTGATGGTGCTCCTGCGCACCGTGGATGACAAATGGATCGATCATCTCTATGAGATGGATTACCTCCGCGAATCGGTGCGCCTGCGCGCCTTCGGCCAGAAAGACCCGCTGCTGGAATACAAGCAGGAAGGCTTTGAACTCTTCGAGAACATGGTGCGCGCCATAGAGGAGAACGTCGTCCAGACGCTCTTCCGCCTGACCGACCCCGAAGTGCGCCGCAAACGCGCCATCGGCCTGCGCCAAGGGTCGCTCACAGCGAAGGATGACCCCTTCGAGCAATTGCGCCAATACAGTTATGTCGCCGCCGACAAGGAGGCGGACCGGAGTTTTGCCTCCTTTGACACGTCAAGATTCACCTTGGCCGGTCAGGCCGGTCAGACCGCGCGCCGTGACGGCGACGGCGCAGACCGCCCGACGGTGAAACTGACACCTGTCCGGGTCGGTGTCAAGGTCCGCCCAAACGACAAGTGCCCTTGCGGCAGCGGGAAAAAATACAAGAAGTGCTGCGGAAGGCTCACCGAATAGTTCCCGCCGCCATCATCCTGTTCTGGCTGGCCATGATGGGGGCGCTGATTTACCGCGAGGCGATCATCCCCTGGATGCGCGCGGGCGTGCTGCCGCCCCGCGCCATGAAAATGCAGGACCTCTGGATGGGGATCTATACCGCCGCCGATGGCAATGCGTTGGAGCGTGTCGGATTCATCAATGCCCGTACGCTCCCTGACATGCGCGACGGACGGAGCGGCCTGCAACTCGGCGTGACCGCGCGCATCGAAATGTCCGTCCTTTTCCGAAAGACCGAACTGGTGTTCACAGGCCGGGCATGGATTGACGCAGACCACGGGTTGTCCGATTTCGATTTCTCGCTGCGCTCCGGCGAATACGATATGCAGATCGAGGGACGTGTCGAAGACAGGATGCTCCACGCCATCCTGCACACGGCGGGCGAATCGCTCCCCTTCGATTTCCCTGTGAGCACAGACCTCCTGCTCGGCGGCGGCTTCGGTTTCTCCGCGCTGGAAGCGCCCCTGCTGGAGCCGGGACAGGAAATCTATGTGGACGCATTCGACCCGACCCGCATGTCCGTGGGCAAGGCCCGCATCATCTGCACCGGCGAGGAGACGATTGACATCGAAGGCGAAAAGATTGACGCGCTGGTGGTTGAAACGACGCTTGCCGGCATGACCACCCGCGCCTGGGTGAACCGCGACGGGGAAGTGATCCGCGCCGATACGCCCTTCGGCTTTATTCTCAAGAAAACCACGCCGGAAGCGGCCATGAAACCGGTCGAACCAACCGAGGCCGCCAGCCTTGTCCGAGCGTATGCCATCCAGCCCGCCGGTATTGCGCCCCACCGCGGAATTGCCTACCTGCGCGCAAACCTCTCCGGCGTAGCCGTGGAACATCTGCCGCCGGACGACGAAATCCAGTTCAGGACCCCGGACGGCTGGGTCATCATTGCGCCGGAGGCACCCGACCGCGCGCCCGACGCACCATTAAGCGCAGAAGATCAAAAGGAATATCTGGCCAGCGATCCCTTCATCACCGTGGACCACGAACGCATCCGCGACGCCATGCGCCGAGCCGTGGGCGATGCGACGGAACCCTGGCAGAAAGCCCTCCGCATCTACGAATGGGTCTATGAAAACATGCGCAAGACCCCTGTGATCAGCGTGCCCAACGCCCTTGACGTGCTGCGCACCATGGAAGGCGACTGCAACGAGCATGCCGTGCTCTTCACCGCGCTTGCGCGCGCCGCCGGCATTCCCGCCCGCGTGGCCATCGGCATCGCCTGGAGCGAAAAACTCGAAGCCTTCGGCTACCACGCCTGGCCCGAAGTCCACATCGGACGATGGATTCCCATGGACCCCACCCTTGGCCAGCCCATCGCCGACGCCACCCACATCAAACTCTTTCACGGCGGTATTGATCAATGGGCGCGCCTGCTCCCCTTCATCGGCCAACTCCGGATCGAAGTGCTCGAAATCCGGTAGAAACAGGGTGGGTTCCGTTTCACTGTATTTACCCTGCATCAGTGCTGTCCAAGACATTCTGAGTGCCGAGAAAAGCCATTTATCATATTAACCTTTCCCCTCACCCCACCCCTCTCCCAGCGGGAGAGGGAGCGACGGCATGCCTCAGGTTTCGCCATATTACTCCCTCTCCCAGCGGGAGAGGGAGCGACGGCATGCCTCAGGTTTCGCCATATTACTCCCTCTCCCTCCGGGAGAGGGGTGGGGTGAGGGGAAACAAGACGGGACACCTTTTTCGCCATATACTCCCTCTCCCTCCGGGAGAGGGAGCGACAGCATGCCTCAGGTTGCGCCATATACTCCCTCTCCCTCCTGGAATGGGAGCGACAGCATGCCTCAGGTTGCGCCATATACTCCCTCTCCCTCCGGGAGAGGGGTGGGGTGAGGGGAAACAGCACGGGACACCTTGGTAAAGGAGGCAATGATATCTCAGAAATCCCCAAGGAGTGGTTTACACACAGGACAAGCCCGCCACAACATCTTGATTCCACTGGATTCTCAAAGGGTTCTGGCCATTGTCCTTTCATTCCCTCAACAATCTATTCTGGACGACACTGACCTCTACACTGTGCGGTGCGGGTTATTTCGTCCGCGAAACGCCAAATTCATAGCGCAGCCCAGCCTGAAGCAGATTGTCCCAGGATTCCACGCCGCTCCTGCGGGCCATGCTGTCGTATTCCGTTTTCAGCGAGATGCGTAATTTCAGGTGTTCCATCAGCGGCGTGTTGAACCCCAGTTCGGAAATCGCGCGGAATTCGCCGAAATCGTCCAGGCTTGGCAGCAGGGTCAACCGCTCGGTTAGACTGCTCTTCCAGAACAGCGTCTGTTCATAATATGCGCCGAGGTGCAGGCTGATGGAATCCTCTTCGCGACTGGCGCTGCCGCGCAGCGGATCGCGAATGACGTACAACGTGTCAGCAATGCCTTCCAGCGCCTGCACGAGGTTTCCGGGCGGCGTGGCGGACAGCGCGGCGATCTGCTGGCTGAGGCGCAGGCCGGCCTGGCTGCGCCGCTTACTCTTCTCCTCGTCTTTGCCCCGGGGGGTATAGGGCATCCAGCGGTCCCATGTATAATCCAGTCCGATATCCGCCGAGAATTTCAAACTGTCGCGCTGTAGAAAGTCATATCCGACGCCTCCCGATCCATGCGCGCGCACATCCAGTTTGCGCCCATAATCGCGCTCCGCGCCGCCCGCCGCAAAAAGATACAGTTTGTCAATCGGGTAGAACTGATGTTTCGCCACCCCCTTGTAGCGCCGCGTGTTGATGTAGCCGTCCGCCTCTCCATAGCCGCCGCTCAACGCGAGGGTGGAGACATGGCGGTCGCCCTTGCGCACCACCTCCACCCCGAACGAGGTGTCCATCGTGTCCGTATTGCCCTGACGCATGGACAGCGTCGCGTCCACCGTTGCGCCCCAGCGCTTGGGTCTGGGCGGTTCCGGCACTGTTTCGGGCGTTTCAGGAGCGCGTTCGATGGATTCAATGGCTGTGAAGTCGGCGCACAAATCGCCGCTCGAAAAGACCAGCCATTGCCCATCATCCTTCGGTTGCAGCGTCGCCTCCATCTCCACGCCATCGCGCAGCCGCACCGTCATGGCCGCTTCCGTCTTGATGGACAGCACCGCATCCTGCCGGATGGAAATCGTGCCTGCATAGTCGGTTGTCAGTGTCACGGTCCCCTCACGCAGACTCTCGAAATGGCCGGAAAGAACATCTCCATTATGGAGACGCACCACATCAGCGCTGGTTGCAACCCCGCCCATTCCCAAAAGAACAACCATCGCTACGGTCCATCGCATGTTTCGTGTCTCCCGGTACGTTTCCCACCAAGGCAGTCGCACCCCCTGACCTGCTGCAGGTGATGTCAGCCGGCGCCCCTATTGTCGAATCACTGTTTCGTAACCATAATTCAAGGCCGATAGAATGTTTTCTTCGTCTTCCGGGGTCAGACGACTCGGCACATTGATGCCCACGGTGGTGATGAGCGCCTCATCGAGACGCGGCAACGCGCCGCGCTCATAGCGATAGGCCGTGTGGAAAGCGTTGCGCTCGCATTCCCACGGGCACCCGTTGTTCATCGGCCATTTTTCGACCAGGGGCTGGATGTTGTAGTACACGTGCACTTCAAAATCGTGCAGAAACCACGGGTGCAGCCCCCATTCGTCAAGCGCGGCGGCGACGGCGCGGCCCCGCGCGATCTTCGCGTCGGCGTCATCCGGCCCCGGTGGCAGGCGGAAGATGCAGTAATAGCCGGTATCGCCGGGATTTTCGGCGTCGGCGCGCGGTCGGGGCGTCATACCGAATTCACGCACACGCGCTTCAAACCGCGCATGACTCCGGCGCATGCTGTCGAGAATGGCGTCGAGTTTCCACAACTGTACGCGCGCCAGCGCGCCCTGCAGTTCCGTCATCCGCCGGCCCTGCCCCCAACCCAAGGGCGTGTCGCCGTACCAGTTCTGCGCCGGTTCGCCGTCTCTGGCATAGCCGACATTGTGCAACGCCTCGATGCGCCGATGCAGTTCGGGGTCGCGGGTGACGATGACACCGCCTTCCCCCGCAGTGATGTTTTTGTTGATTTGCAGGCTGAAGATGCCCACGTCGCCGAAAACGCCGACCCGGTGGACGCCTTCTTCGCCGATGGGCGCGATGGATCCCGGAATGCCCCGCGCATGCGCGCCAAGCGCCTGCGCGCAGTCTTCCAGCACGTGTACCGGCGGCAGTCCCTGCGCGGCGCGTTCCGCGTTGATCCGGCGCACCACGGCCATGATCGCCCCGATGCGCGCACAGCCGCCCAGCATCGGCACGGGCATGATGACCTTGGTGCGCGGCGTGACGCGCGCGCGGATGGCTTCGGGGTCCATGTTCAATGTGTCGTCGGAATCCACGAGCACGGGAATGGCGCGGTTGCGGATGATTGCTGAAATGCTGGCGATCCACATAAAGCCCTGCACAATGACCTCATCGCCGCAGCCCACACCCAGCGCGTCCAGCGCCACTTCCAGCGCGCCGGCCCCGGAATTGACCGCCGTCACGCGCAAATCGGTGTGCTCTGGCCATGCTTCGCCCGGCTTACTCGCGATGAACCGCGCGAATTCCTCCTCAAATTGCCGCACTTCAAACCCGCACCGCGGGCCATAGTATCGAAATGGCGATTGGTTGCGGAGCACGCGGGTCACCGCCTCGATCTCCTCTTCGCCATACCAGACCGCGCCGGGAAACTCCCGCGGCAAGGCAAATGCGTCGGGTTTTGAAACTTTACTTTTTCCTTTGTCGGTCATACAACGGCCCTTCCTGAAAAATGCAGTGCGTTTCATTGTGATTGGCAAAGAAGCCGACTACAATGCACCCCATGCATGTTTGCCTGGTTCGCCTGTTCGCCAAACATACAGATAACGAGCGTGACCACAGTCTGGTCATCATCAACGGAACATGAATGACTTGCACCGAGAAACGTAGCACAACCATGGAGAGGATGTCATGCGAATACGGATTCTTTGCGCGCTATGGTGTTTTTTCCGGGTCGCAGCCGCCGGGGCGGAACCTTTTTTTCACAGCGAACTCATTTTTCCCCTTCAGGAACAGCATTGCCACAGCAGCAGCATCGTGGAGTGTCCGAACGGCGACCTGCTGGCGTGCTGGTTTCAGGGTTCGGGGGAGCGCACCGCGGACGACGTGCAGGTGCTGGGCGCGCGTCGCGCCAAGGGCGTGGCGGCGTGGGGGCCGGTCTTTCAGATGGCGGATGTGCCAGGATTCCCCGACTGCAACCCGGTGCTTTTCATTGACGCGCAGGAACGGCTGTGGCTTTTCTGGGCGCTGGTGCTGGCCAATCGCTGGGAGAATGTGCTGTTGATGTATCGCCGCGCGGAAGACTATGCGGGGCCGGGCGCGCCGAACTGGTCGTGGCAGGGGGTGATCACGTTGAAACCCGGCGACGAATTCGCGGAAACCATTGCGGAACAATTTCCGAAACTGCTCTACGATGAATCCATGTGGGCCGAGTATGCGCCGCCCTATTCGCGCATGATCCTGGAAGCGGCGAACGACCCGCTGAAGCGGCAACTGGGCTGGATGCCGCGTATTCATCCGCTGACGCTGCCCGGCGGACGCATCCTGTTGCCGCTGTACTCTGATGGATTCAACGTGTCGCTTGCGGCCATCTCCGATGACAGCGGCGAGACCTGGCGCGCCAGCAGGCCCATCGTGGGACTGGGGCCTATCCAGCCCTCGTTTGTGCGCAGACAGGACGGGACCATTGTCGCGTACATGCGCGATTCCGGGCCGTTGCCCAAGCGGGCGCTGGTCGCGCAGTCCACGGACGACGGCGAATCGTGGTCCATCGCCCGCGACACCGATATCCCCAATCCCAGTTCCAGCCTCGAAGTCATCGCGCTTCGCGATGGACGGTGGGTGATGATTTTCAATGACAGCGACCGGGGGCGTCACATCTTGTCGCTGGCCATGTCCGATGACGAGGGCGAAACCTGGAAATGGAAACGCACACTCGAAGAGGCGGAACCGGGCAAAGGCAGTTATTCCTATCCTTCCCTGTTGCAGGCGATGGACGGAAGACTTCACGCCACCTATACCTTCAACGAAAAAGACGGGAAATCCATCAAGCATGTTGTGCTTGACCCGGAGTGGATTGCAAAGGGACAGGGGTGACCGGATGGGTGAAGGGACATAAGGGACATAAGCCATATAAGTGGTATAAATGACGTAAAGGACGTAAACGACGGCAAGGACAGCAACGACAGCAAATCGTGGTGGCCGGTCTCCGGACCGCGCCACAACCGAGACCGCAAATTGTAGCGTGGGTGCAGCGAAGCGGAACCCACCATTGTCCCGAGATAATCAGACCAATTGCCGCAGGAACTCGACGCTCTTGCGTATGTTGTCATCCGCGCCGTAGCATTCGAGCGACACGACGCCGTCCCATCCCGTTTCATTGAGGAACGCCAGGCACCGCTTGATGTTGTCGGCGTTCACGCCGCCGCCTATGGGTACTTCACTGCATGCGATGCCCGTCTCTTCGCCGCGCGCGGCGGCGGCCAGCCCTTCGCTGACGTCCTTGATGTGGCAGTGGGAAACATGGGGGCGCAGCGCTTTCAGGTAATCCAGCGGGTCGTGTCCGGCGATGAAAGTGTTCCCCGTATCGAAATTGCAGCGCAGCCATTCCGAATCGAAGTATTTGAAAAGTTTGAGCATGAACTCGATGTCGTTTGTGTAAGGGCCGTGCGGCTCGACGTTGATGATGACTTTGTAATCCTCGGCCCACGGCAGCACCTGGCGATAGTTGTCGCAGGTGATGCGGAAGACCTCGTCGCGCGTGAAACCCTCGATTTCCATCGCCCCGTCCACGGTGTCCACCATCGGGCAGTCCAGTTCCGCCGCGAAGCGGATGGACTGCTGGACGTACTGCACGCCGTAGGCCGACCCGTCCGGCCCCATGAACGGGTACGACCCGTCTATCTGAGAGATTTTCAGCCCCATCTTGTCGCAATAGCGTTTAAGCGCGCGCGGATTCGATTGCAGCGAGATGCCCGGCTCATAGCCCATCGCCTGGATGAAATACTGCCCGTGGATGGCCGCAAACTCCAGGTGTTTCAGCCCATACTTCACGGCGCATTCCGCCGCCTGCTTGAAACTCCCGCTCAGAGTGCGCCAGTTATCGGTGTGCATGCCCAGTTCTATCATGACCCTTCTCTCCCGCGTGGTTCAGGTTGTGGTTTCCGGGCAATTTTACATAACCCCGATAATGGAATACAGTTCGTCGTAGAAGTTTCCAGCAGCAGCAGGCCGGTGCACAGGCCTCCGAAACGGGTCCCTGACGACACGAACTGCGGGCGTGAATAGGGATGCGGGCGGTGAGGCTCACACGGGCCGCAACGTCCCGGAACTCTTTTTCCAGGGCTGCGCTGTTGCGTCCCGGGTAACGCGCGCATTCTTCGTCCGGGACATCCGCAACGATTGCCACATTGCGGCTTATTCTTGAGATTCATCGAGGAACACGGCGTTGCCTGAAGTATAGCGCTTGAACATACGGGGGACGCCGGCATCGCGATCGCAATCCGCGAAGGCGACCGGTATGGTGCTCTTGCGGTCCGGCGCGTAGACATGGAAATGCAGGTGCGGCATCATGCTGTTCCCGACATTGCCGCTGGCCGCGATGATCCGGCCCTGTTGCACCATGTCGCCGACGGCGACACGGCTGCCGCCTTTCATGATGTGTGCATAGCAGGCCAGCGTCTTGTCTTCGTGTTCAATGACGACGAGGTTGTTGGGCCATTGGTAGCCGTTGCCGTCGTGGTGGTCCACCACGCGGACCACCACGCCCGCGCGCGCCGCGCAGATGTCCGACCCGACCGGCATGTAGAAATCATAGGCGAAACGGTCCCCGCCCCGATGACTCACGATACCCCGGTTGCTCTGGATACAGCGACAGGTGATTTCTGCGGGCCAGGGCAGCCGATAGGGTGAAGTTTCGGCGTCGGGATACTGCGCCAGATTGTTCGGTCCCGTCGCGAACACATACGCGCCCACAAGGCCAGGCAATAGAACGACCGGGATCGTCAGAAGTATTCGCCGCCAGGTTATTGCCGGTGCAGCACCGATTTTCACGCGCAGTCCCCTGTGTTCGGTAACATTCCTTATCGCACCAGCGAAAAAGATATTGGCATACCGCCTTGGCATACTCTTTGTTGTGGCGCAATCTGGAGAGCAGTCACAACAGGACTTCCGTCTTTCTTCGGAGATTTTCGTCAGAAAAAATGCTGGAAAAATTCCAGTATGCAGACGCTATGGTTATTTCTGCAACAACACCAAAGCAATGGCAGCCGCTCTTTGAACCTCCGGCTCCGCGTTTTTCTGCATGTGCTTCAACGTCGGGACCGCTGAAGGATCGCCGCGTTCGCCCAGCATACGGATGATTTCGACTTGCACTTCGGGCGACACGCGGTTCAATGTGTTTACCCAACGCCGCGTGACCGCGCGACCGGGAATCTTTCCCGCGCACCCCAGCGCTGCAGCCCGGTACTCGGGATTGTCGCTGTTCATCGCCTCCAGCAGATGCTTCAGGCTGCCCTTGCCCTGGACGGCCACCAATTGGGTCAGGGCGGCGCTGCGCAACGGCGTATACGCCGGATCGATCAATTCCCTGACATGTTGTTGGAGCATGCGCGCCGCCTGACGTTTTTTTCCTGCGGCGGCAAGCGCCGATGCTTCACTGATCTTAGCCTCAATCCGCCGCCACGCTTCCGAATCGGTCGGATACGACGGTTCCGGTTCTTCAGGGGGCGGCGGCGCGGCTGCAATGATTGCCAGCGCCCGGGATGCCGCAAACTGCACCACAACGTCCTCATCCTGCGCCAGGACCGTCAATATGGGAATACTCTCACGATGAAGCAGCGTACCCAACGCCGTAATCAGGGGGAGACGTCGATCTCCCTCCGCCCGCCCCAACGCATCGGCAAGCACCCGCGTCGCAGCGGGCGTGGCAATGGCGGCCAATGCCTTTGCAGCCGGTTCGCCCAGTTGTGCATCATCCAGGTACGCAGCCAATGGCGCCACCACTTCGTCTTTGCCGCAAAACTGAAGTTGGCGGATGATAAGCGCTTTCACCTCCAAATCCTGTGACGCATCCAAGCCAAGCAGCAAACCCTTCACCACGGCCAACCGCTCCGATTCCGCCACATCCGGACACGTGGCGTAGACCGTGATTGCGTTCAACGCAAACTGCGCCGCTGAATCGTCTGTAACGCTGAAGGGGTGCAGCATGCCGCAAAGGGCTTTAATCGCCTCCGGTCCGCGCCCAAGCAGTTCCCTGGCAAGATGTTCTGTTTCTGATTGATTCTGCCCCGGAAAACGTTGCAGTAGTTCATCCAGCGCGCCTTCGGCGACAACCGAAGAGGACCACATCAGAACAAGCGGCATCATCCACTGAACATATCGTTTCATCTCGGTTTTGTCCTTTTTCACTTCAATCTTGCGTTCATTCTGCGATTCAGACAAGCCATGGGGCGCGCATCGGCTGGTGGATGAGGCGGTTTGCCATTTCGTCATTCGGAAATTGCTGGGTTACCGGGTCAAACTGCAGGTTACGCCCCAGGCGCACGGCGATGATCCCCAGATTCACGAGGGTGCAGGACCGGTGGCCGTTGGCCTCGTTGAGCGCGAAGGTTCGGCGCGTGCGGACGGCCTCGGCGAAATCCGTCACCTGCGGTTCGGGGTCCGGCAACTGCGCGACTTTCGCTTTCAGGTTCGGTATATCGGATTCAAATCCCTTGAAGAGTTTTCCTCCGGGCCCCTCGATGTATGGTCCATCGGTCTCGCTCCCCTCGCCTTCCAGAATGATCTCGCAACCATCCGCATATTGCATGCGGATGCGCCGCCACCGGCCGGCCGCGTCGGGGTGCTGTTGCGGCGCGTCCACCTCGATATAGATCGGGCTGTCATCGTCTTTGTTCAGCAGGTATTGCACCGGATCGAGGTAATGCTGCCCCATGTCGCCGAGGCCGCCGCCGTCGTAATCCCAATACCCCCGAAAGGTGCTGTGCACGCGGTGGGGGTGGTAGGGCTTTACGGGGGCGGGTCCCAGCCACATGTCGTAATCGAGAACTTCCGGCACGGGCTCCGGCGGCAGGTGCGTTTTGCCCACCCATTGAAATTTGAAATCGAAGCCGGTCTTTCGGCTCACCTTGACCTTGAGCGGCCAGCCCAACATGCCGCTGTCCACCAGTTTCTTGATGGGCGCAACGGTGCTGCCGAAGCCATAGAAATCACTCTGGAAACGGAACCAGGTGTTGAGGCGGAAGATGCGTTGGTTGCGCTGCACCGCTTCCACCACTTTCCGGCCTTCACCGATGGTGCGGGTCATGGGTTTTTCGCACCAGATGTCCTTACCCGCTTCCGCGGCCATGACGGACATGATGCCGTGCCAGTGCGGCGGGGTGGCGATATGCACGACGTCAATGTCGGGACGCGCGAGCACTTCGCGGAAATCGCGATAGCCCTGCACCCCGGGAGGCGCCGCCTCCAACGCCTGCTGCAGGTGCGCTTTGTCAACATCGCACACCGCGAGCAAAGGCCCGATAGTGTATCCCATGTGGCCGCGACCCATCCCCCCAACGCCGAGAATCGCGCGCGTGATTTCCTCGCTGGGGGCGGTGTAGCCCTGTCCCCCCAGACATTTCCGCGGCACAATGGTGAATGCGCCCGCCGCCAGCGCGCCTTTGAGAAAAGTCCGACGGGAAAAAGAACGAGATTCCTTCATGGTGTCCGCCTTCCGGTAAGGGCTTGAAAAGAATACGCCGAAGTGCTTCTGGATTCCACCACAGCATCATTGCCAAACGGAACCGCCGGCGCATTGGATAGCACAATCCCATTATGGGATGCCAGTTTTGCGCGGCGTTGCCGAAGCGGATAACATGACAGGCGAATCGGCCCCTGATGAAAAATCGCCTTGGATTTACGGCCAGAGCATCCAGGCCATGCCGAGGGCCAGGGCTGTCATGAGCAGCATGCCGAGGGTGAAGTTTTCGTAGCGGGCCATGCGTTGCAGCAGAGTGCCGTGGTGTTGTTTCCATTGGGCCAGCAGCGCGGACGGTATCCCCTGAATCACCCGCGATGGAGACTCAATGGAAAAACGGAACAAAGCAAGCGATCTTTCCAACAGCAGAACAAATACCGAGAGAACATCGCCGGTGGGAATGCGGATGCGCGACAGAGCGCTTCGCATGCGCGGCATGTTCCACACAGCCACCGCGACAAAGACCGCGAGCAGCGGTGGCCAGGCTGCTTTCCATGCGCCCGCCGGGTAAAGCCCCGCCTGTTTCACGCCGACCCATCCCATCGCAAGCGCCAGCCAGGGCAGCGCCAGCACCCCCGACACCAACACGGCCCAGGGGACAAACATCGGCGGGTTCCAAGCGCCGTGCGGTTCGCCCGGACGCGCCGCGGCGATGCACAGGAATCGAATCACCAGCAGCATGGTGGTGATGCCGGTAAGGGGCAGCAGCCATTCCAAGAGACCACTCCAAGGCATTTCCACCCCGGCGGCGAGGTATTTCAGCCCCCCTTTGGCGGCCATGCCGCCGGTCAGGGGAAACCCGGCCAGCGACGCGCCGCAAATGGCCAGTCCGGCGGCGAGCAGCCGGCGGTTCCGCGCGGAGGTCTCGCAGGCCGCGAGGCCCACCCCAAGAAACAGGGCGCCCTTCGCGAATGCATGATGCGCGGCGAACAGCGCGATGGCGGGCATTACAGCGGTGCTTTTCCCCGCCGTGGCCAGGCCGATGCCCACCGCAATGGCCGCCAGGCCCATCTGGCTGACGCTGGAATAGGCCAGCAGCGCTTTGGGATGGGTCTGTGTCATGCCGATCAGCGCGCCCGCAAACGCGGTGAACAAGCCGACGCCAACGAGCACACCCGCCCAGTCGCCCGCCCCGGTCCCAATGGGAAAGATGCGCAGCCACAGCAGCAGACCAGTCTTGATCATGACCCCGCTCAGCACCGCACTGGCGGGCGTAGGCGCGGCGGGATGCGCCAGCGGCAGCCAGACATGCAGGGGCATGACGCCGAGTTTGATCCCGAACCCTGTGAAGAGCAGCAGCAGGATTACGTCCCGGTACGGAGACGCCTGCAACGCAGTGACGCTGACCGTGAACCCCGTCTGGCCGCCGGCGAGGTACGCCGCCCAGAGTAGTCCGACAAAGGCGGCCATCTCGCCAAGCACCGTCATGCTGATATAGACGCGGCCCGCGCGGAGATTCTGCGAGGTGGGATCATGGACGACAAGTCCGTATGCGCTGAACCCCATCAGGGCGAAAAAGACAATGTAGGTCACCATGTCCTGCGCGGGAATCAGGGCGAGGTTGCCGCCCATCGTGGCGAGAAACCAGGAGAAAAACGAAATTTCCCGCGCATCATGAGTGGCTTTCAGATAGCCCGAGGCGTAAATGCCGGCGGCAAGCCACAGGGCGGCGCTGAAGATGAGAAATGCGCGCGCCAGCGCATCCAGCGCAAACGCGCTACCGATGAAGACCCAGGGCAATCCAACAGCAACGCCGTCAGGCAGAAGCAACGCCGCCGCCAGCGCCGGCAGCGCCGCCCACGGCGCAACGCGGAGCGCAAAACGCCGTGTCAATCGCAGGCCCATCGCGCCGACCAACAGCAACGGCCAGAAAACGGATACCAGCAACAACCAACCCGTCATGTCAGTATTCTCCCAACATGATGAAGCGCGCCCAATACAGCGGACTGAACGGACTGGCGGCGAACACGCCGAAAAGCAGCGACAACGCGGCGGTAACCAGCGCAGGCGCCAACAAAGAGAGTGAAGTCTCAAATCGTGCGGGAAACGAACGGTGACCATGCCATTCATGGTCTTGTCTGCCAAACCACCCTGTGTAGAGAATCGGCAGGAAATAGGCCGCGTTGAGAATGCTGCTGATCACCAGCACCCCAGGCACCCAGTACTGGCCGTTCTCCACCCCGCCCATGCCGATGTACCATTTGCTGAAGAAGCCCGCAAGCGGCGGCACGCCGATCATGCCAAGCGCGCCAAGGGTGAACGCCGCCATGGTGACCGGCATGCGCCGCCCCACGCCGGACATCTCGCTGACCTTGTGGATGCCCAGTGTTTCCGCGAAGTTTCCCGCGCAGAAAAAGAGCGTGATCTTCATTACGCCCTGATGCACCAGATGAACGATGCCGCCGATGGTGGCCAGCGGGCCGAACACGGCGGAACCCAGGATGATGTAGGAAACCTGGCTGATGGTGGAAAAAGCCAGCCGCTTCTTGAGGTCATCCTGATAGAGCGCGCGGACAGAGCCGTAAACGATCGTGACACTCGCGAGCACCGCGAGCGGGGTCAACAGCCCCAGTGTGCGGCTGAACTCGATGCCGTATACATCGTAGATTACCCGCACGATGCCGAAGGCCCCCGCTTTCACCACCGCCACGGCATGCAGCAGGGCGCTTACCGGCGCAGGCGCAACCATGGCCACGGGCAGCCAGCCGTGCAGCGGCACAAGCGCCGCCTTGACCCCAAAGCCCAGGATCAGCATCCAGAAGATGACCTGAAGCCGGACATACGACGCCTCCGGAAGTTCACCCAGGATGCCGGTCGCCCTGAAATCAATCGCGCCCCCCAGGCTTTGCAGCCAGATGACCCCCACCAGCAGCACCGCCCCGCCGAACATTGTGAATGCAAGGTAAATCCACCCGGCCTGAAGCGATTTCGCATTGCCCCGATGGATTACCAGTGGATAGGTGGTCAGCGAAAGCAACTCGTAGAAGATGAGCAGCGTGATGAGATTCCCCGCCATTGCAATGCCCACCGTGGTGGACACGCACAGGCTGAAAAAGCCGAAAAATCGGCTGCGATTGGGCGATTCCTCCAGATAACCGATGGCGTAGATGGTGGTCAAGAGCCACAGCAAGGCGGAGAGGCTGACAAAAAGCAGCGACAGGGGGTCGGCCTGAAATTTCATGGTCAATTTGGGCATCAACTGGTACTCAAAAACGATCTCATGGCCCTGGCGCACCTCGGCGAATAACAGCGCCACCAGCACGAGTTTCAACACCGCGCCGCCGAGGTTGACGGCCGTGCGCGTGCGATACGATTCCTCCCGCAGAAAAAAAATCCATACCGCCGGAACCAGCGAAGTGCCCAGGATCAACAGAGGCAGCCAGTTGTACCATGTCATGGCGCACCCCCCGGCGGCAAAAGCCCCGCCTCAAACACCGGCGACCCGATCGCGATGATTTCCAGTGGCCGCAATGCCAGCAATCCCAGCAGCACCGCAATGATCGCCAGTCCCCACGCAGGCCAGATCAGACCGCTGCCGACCGGTCGCGCCAGGGGCGCCGCTCTGCCAGCCTTCATTGCAATATTGATCACACGGAAAATATATGCCGCCGCCAGAAGCCCGCCCAGCGCCGGTACGACCGCCCAGAACCATTGGCCCTGTTCTACAGCCGTGTTCATCAGCAGGTACTTGCCGACAAAACCGCCGCTGGGCGGCAGCCCCATGATACTGACTCCGGCGATGCCGAAGGCGAACATGACGGCGGGGAGCCGCTCGGCGCTCCCTTGTAATCCGTCTATCCAGTCGTGGCCGTAGGACCGGATGACAGCCCCGGACGCCATGAAGAGGGCCGCCTTGGCGAAGGCATGCGAGACCGCAAAGAAGACCACGGCCTGCAGCGCCTGTTCCATGCCCTCCGGGCGCATGCTCAACGCAAAGAACACGAACAGATACCCCAACTGCGCGACCGTCGAATAGGCGATCATGAGTTTAAGCCGGTGTTGCCGCAAGGCCTGCAATGAACCGTAGATAATGGCGACGGCTCCCAAGACGCCGAACAACGGTCCCGCCGTTTCCGTGGGAATGGAACCGGGAAAAACCCACAGCCACATGCGCAGCGCGATATAGAAGGACGCCTTGATCATCAATGCGGAAAGCAACGCGCTTACCGGGGCGGGGGCGTTGGCATGGGCGGGCGGCAACCAGAAATGCAGGGGAAAGACGGCGGACTTCAACATCAATCCGGCGGTTATCAACCCCAACGCAATATAGGCGCTCGGGCCGCTCACAAGGTGAAAGCGCAACACCATCCAGTCGAGATTGCCGCTGTTGCTGTAGACCATCGCCACGCCGAGCAGATAGAAAAGCGAACCGCACAAGGCTGCCAGAAGATAACGCAACGCGGCGGCATAGGCCGCGGGTGTGCCCGCCAGCGCAATCAGGCCCACCGAAAGCAGGCCCAGCAATTCCAGGGTCACGTACATGTTGAAGATGTCGCCGGTGACAAACAGGTTGTTCAGCGAAGCCCACACCAGCAGAAACAGCGGCCAGAAGCGCCGCGCGCGGCGGCCATGACCGAAATACGCATGCGAATAGAAGGTAATGGCTATCATCAACCCGGCGGTCATGGCCAACAGCATCATCCCGGTGCCGTCCACATAGAGGTCAATTCCCAGCGGCACGCCCCATCCGCCCAGACTGGAACGAATTGGACCCTTACTGACCAGAACGGCAAACAGGGAAATAAGACTGCCCAGAATCCCGAAAGTGACCAGCAGTAGGACCACCCAGAGGGCGTTCAGCGGCACAATAACGGCCAGCAATGCGCCAAACAGGGGAATCACCGGCAATGCGGGCAGGAGATGGTCAGTGGTCATCATCATCCTCCCCATCCGGCATCACCGCGAAGCGACCCGGTGGTTCCTCCTCAATTCCCCAAAGGGCATCATCCTCCGGAAGATGTGTGCGTCCGGAGGCTTCGTAATAGCGCCGGAGCAGGGCCAACGCAAGCGCCGTGGAACTGATCGCCACCACCACCCCCGTCAGCACCATGGCCTGCGGCACCGGATCGGGAGCGGGATTGGTCGCATCGGGCAGGCGCCGCGCCAGGCTGATCAGCATCAGAAAAACACCGTTGCCCATAATGTTCAACGCAATGACCTTGCGCAGCACATGCGGCGTCAGCGTCAGGCTGTGCAAACCCAAAGTGACGAGTCCCGCCCCGATCAGGGCATACCATAACGATGCCGTCATCTGTGTTCCCCCTCCTCGGATTCGGCGTCATGGGGGTCCGCCAATGACCTTCCTGCGAAAAGTACCATCAGCGTCGCGCCGATGGACACGGTCGCCGCCGCCTCAATGATCAGTATCAATCCCTTGGCGTATTCCTGCGGGTAGTGCAGAAATCGGTCGTTGAAAAACATACAGGCTGCGCCAATCCCGGCGAACACGAAGACACCGCTGATCAGAACGGTCTTTTCCAGCCACAGAGGGATGTCGCCGGCGCGGATGTTTCCGGCAATTTGCAGAAGGATGGTCGCTGCGCCCAATACCGCGCCCGCCTGGAAAGCGCCGCCCGGGTATTTGCTGCCCACCCACAACAGATACCCCGCCAATAAGACCATGACAGGTGTCAGGAAGCGCAGAAACTCCATGAGCACCGGGCCGGCGGTAAATGCTTCCGGCAGCGGCTCGCGACTACCCAGCCGGATCGCGCCCAGTCCCAGCACCGCCACCAGCAACACCGCAATCTCCAGGAGCGTGTCATAAGCGCGGAAATTGAGCAACACGCCGGTGACCATGCTCTCCACGCCGCTCTCCGGCATGCGGTCGCTGACTTGGCGAAACAGGCCCGGCGCTGCTGGCGGCAGACTGAGGATGGCCCAGACCAAGGCGGCAAAGAACAGAATCACCCCCACTGTCATCCCCCAATAAAAAATCGGGTGCGGTGCGCGCGCTCCTTGTATCATATCTTCATTCGTCTTCATGCGCTGAATCAACTATTTGTTTTCTCGCAGTGCTGTCCAAAACAGATTATCAAGAAGATGAAAGATCATAACCTGAAACCCTTGGAAAATCCTGTTGAATCAAGATGATGTGGCGGGCTTATTCCATACGCAAACCGCTCCATGGGATTCCTGAGGTATCATTGACCCGTGTACCAAGGGGGCCTGTTTTGTTCCCCCTCACCCCACCCCTCTCCCAGCGGGAGAGGGTGTTTACCACGCCACCTGAGGAACACTGTTGCTCCCTCTCCCGCCGGGAGAGGGGTGGGACGGGTGGTGCGGCGCATGGTCGAATTGCATTCTGTTGCTCCCTCTCCCTGCGGGAGAGGGTGTTTACCACGCCACCTGAGGAACACTGTTGCTCCCTCTCCCTCCGGGAGAGGGGTGGGGTGAGGGGAAAATTCAACATGATCGAAGGCTATTCTCAACGCCAAGAATATTTTGGTCAGCACTGGTTTCTCATTACACCGAGCCTGCGGTGTAACGCATCCCTTGGGGCTCCTGCTCCGAGACAACCTCTCGCTGCACCGCTCCCGCGGTGTAACGCGCCGAGATATACCGTCTTGCTTCCCATCTATCCGCATCTGCTATTCCCGGTATTGCTGCGTTTCAAGCACCGCCGCCCGGTCTGCCTTCTTCCCCAAGGCAATAGCGTTCAGACGTCCGATAGTATTGAGAAAAAGAGCCCCGGTGACGCCCGCGCCGATGGCGGCTTCCGCGAGCGCGATGTCGGGCGCGCGCAGGCGCGCCCACGACAGGGCGGCCATCAACCCGAAAATAATGAACATGACGACGGCCTGAAAAAGACTGCGGGATCGAATGATGTAGAATGCGAGCGTCAACATGCCCAAGCCAAGCAATATGTCGAAGAGCCATATCAGCGCCGCCATGGTTTTGCTCCGGTCTGCAGGGCCTTTCGCGCAATCAGGTGGCATGTGGTCGAAGCGGCGAACATGGCCAGGACCCAAATCAAGATTAGTTTCAAGGCGTCGGCGGGCGCAGTCACCCGGATCGCCAGCCCAAAGACCACCAGTCCCAGGCCCAGGTTGTCCGCTTTGGATAAGGCGTGAAGACAGGTGAAGAGGTCCGGGAACCGCAGCAGACCGACGGTGCCGGCGATAAAAAATGCGCATCCCGCGAAGACCAACGCCAGAGACAGGATGTCAAGTATCAGGCCCATGGTCCGCCTCCTGTCCGGATGGGCTTTCCCAACCCCGATACACAAATGCGATTCCCGTCACGGCCGCCAGCACGGCAAAAACCAGGGCCACATCCGTCAGGCCCGGAATGACATACCCGGCGCGGCGCAATCCCGTTTCCGCAAGCAGCAAGACGCCGACCCCCGTAGTGCCCATCAGTTGCGCGGCCAAAATGCGTTCCACGGGCGTCGGCCCGCGAAAAACTCGCCCCAAGGAAAGCAACAGCGTAACCAGGACAACGACAGCCGCTCCGAAGTACAGCAGCGCGTTGATCGAATGAATCTCCGGAGCCATCATGCGGCCTGTGCCCCCTGATTCAGCCGCAGCGAAAAAATTCTGGCGACATCTTCCTCCAGATGGGCCAACGCGGAACGCGTGTCCTGCCCCCGATCGAGCACATGCACCGTAAGCAGGTCTTCCCGAAGATTGGCGCTGAGCGTGCCGGGCAACAGACTGATAAGATTCATGAAAAGGACACGCGCCGTCCCCGCCGGTAGACGCAGGGGATATTCCAGCAAATCCGGGTCCAGTTGCACTTCGCGCGCCATGGCGCGGCGCGCCACATCCAGTCCGCCGTGAACGGATAATTTCAGGAATGTCGGGAGAAACAGCAAGACAGACGGGAGATGGATGCGCGGTATCCGGGCCGGGGCCAGCCTTCCTGTCGCCCATAGCGCCCACGCAATGGCCGGGACTCCAACGACCCAGGAAGCCGCGTCGCCGCGCGTCAATGCCACCCAGAACGCGGCATAAATCACACTATGAATGAAAATACCTGAAATCCCCAGGCCAACTGAACTTTCGCCTCTGAATTTCCGGTCTGATTGCATCGTGCTCCTTCCATTACCCTGCGCTGCGCGGGGTTTCCGAGTTATGGATTGTTTCAGTGCCTTGCGATGATCTCCCCTCATCGGCGAAAAGCGCCCTTTCTGGAATAACCACGCCCCAAAGGGTCGTTATTCCAGACCAGTAGTAGAACACACCCAGCATCGCAACCGCAATCCTCTCAGCCTGATGCAGGTACGAGAAAGTTCAATGCTGCTTGAGTGGATTGTATGGACTCCGGGTTTCACCTATGATGCTGCAACCTGATGCTTGGCGCGTGGGTCCAATAAAGACCTCTCGCCAATTTCCACAACGTGGACTGGATTTGGAACTCAATGAAAGGCAATGACTTATGTTCGCTATGAGATTGCGCAAAGAAACAAAACTTGTTGTCGCATTGATGGCTGCCATGTTGGTGGCCGTATGTGGCGGCGCGGCCGGCGCGCAGCCCGCATCGGTGCTGTCGCACATGCCGGGCGACGCGTTGGGCGCGCTGATCATTCCCTCACTGGAATCCCTTGCGACGCAGTTCAATACGCTGATGAGTCTGGCCGATGCGGACTCCTTGAGCGCGAATGTGCCGAAGCACGCGGATGAAGCGGCCGCCCGTATTGGATTGTTGTTGCAACTCGACGGCGTGAAGGACATGGCCGGGCTGGTCGCGGCGTCAGGGGTGGATGCGTCCAAGCCCGTGGTGGTGATTCTGCCGCGCATCGTGGAAGACGCCGGTTTTATCCTGCCCGTCGCAGATCGCGAGAAAGCCGAGGCGATGCTCAACGAAAAAATCGGCGCGAACGCGCGGGAGGTGGCACTGGGCGTCGGCGACGCCAAAGCCAAGATGCAGGAATTCGGGAATCTGGGTTATTTCATGCGGGATGGGCACTGCTATGTCGGGCTTGCAGAGAGCACCCTGAAGTCGCTGGCGTCCACAGCAGCCGCCCCACGCGCCGTGCGCTATGGTGCGCCGGAATTCCCCGCACAGAATCCCAAGGAGATTGCATTCTATCTGAATATGGCGGCCTTGGATGGCGGCGCACCGCCCGCCCTTTCCGCCGTCGCGCCACTGCTTCCCGGTTTGGCGGCGGCTTACGACGAGGCCGTGCTGGCCCTGGCGGTGGAAAACAATGCCGTGCAGTTGCGGCTGGCGGGCCACGGGGCTTCAGGGTCGTCCTATGCGGATGCCGCCGCGCTGAAACTTCCCCGAATTTTTTCCGAAACCGGCGCCGGAATGCTTGCCTTGCGCCTGTCCAGCGATTTGAAGGAATTCATCGGCGCGCAGATAGACGCATTCATGGGCGGCCCCGAGAGGTCCCGACAGGTGAAGGGCATTTACAACATGCTCGCGAGCAATCTCGGCGAAGAACTCGTCGTGTCGGTGTTGGGCGCCGGGGACAGCGGCGTGAAATTCGTGGCTTGCGCCGAAGTGCCCACCCCCGACACCCTGCTGATGTTCATGCGCATGGCCGGGCTGGGTCAGGAACCGAAATTCACCCACAACGAAGTGCCGGTCTTCGTTGCGGAGGGGTTGATTCCCAATGCGACGATGCATGTGGCGCACACCAACGGCGTGTTGGCCATATCCACGGATGAAGCCGCGGTTAAAAAGACCATTGAAAGCGCCGCCCCGGATGCGCCGAAGAGCGGCGGGGCCGCACCCCAAGCGCTCCTCGAACGCGGTAAACATGGCTTCCTGATTTTGAACGGCGTTGAAGGCGCCAAACTGGCGTCCGACCTCGGCGCGCCCATTGCTGCGGATACCGTGAAAGGCGGCCAGGTGACCCTGACGCTGGAACAGCAGCCCACTTGGCGGCAAATTGTTCTCGACCTGCCCGATGCCGGGATGCTGGCAGCCGCCCTCGCGCCGCTGCTTTCCTCGTTGTAGTCCCCAAACCATCATCAAGTTCCCAACCGCCCCCGGTCGCATGCAAGGCGTCGGGGGTTGTTTTTCAGACCGGTCGGACATGTCGGACATGTCGAACGCGATGGACCAGATAAACTGGATGGAAAACTGCAATCCCGCAGATGGAAACCACGAACCGAAAAAAGGGGTCGAATTCGGGGTTCTGTAGAAGGAAGATGCAGAATGAAGCAATTTGTTTCTCTTTCGCGGCAGGGCGTGTGGCTTGTTGTAGTTGGACTGTTGGCAGCGGGCTGGAGCGTTGCGGAAAGCGAAAATGGCGCAGACGTAGCGCAGGCGCAACATGCGCCCGGCGCGCTGGAGATACTTGCCCAGACCATCGAACGCCAGATTGTCGGCGGCAAGCGGCGCAATCCGGACGATGCCATTCCGCCCACCCATGCCAATGTCGCCTATGGCCCGCGCGAGCGCAATGTTCTGGATTTCTGGCAGGCGGAATCGGACGCGCCGACCCCGCTGGTCGTCTATTTTCACGGCGGCGGCTTCTGCGGGGGCGACAAATCGGAGTTTTCCCGCAATACCCAACAACTCCGACGCTGCCTGGACAATGGCATTTCCGCGGCGAGCGCAAATTATCCCTTTGTGTTCACGAATGATTTACTCACCATAATGTATGATGCGGCGCGCGCGGTGCAGTTTCTGCGGCATAATGCCGCGTCGTGGAACATTGACACGCGGCGTATCGCCGTTTTCGGCGAGTCGGCGGGCGCCGGCGCGTCGCTGTGGCTGGCTTTCCACGACGACCTGGCGGACCCGGAAAACCCCGACCCCGTTCTCCGCGAATCCACCCGCGTCGTCGCCGCCGCCGGACTTGCACCGCAAGCCACCTATGACTTCTCGACATGGCCCGACTTCCTCGTGCTGCCGCCCTGGCTGTGGGACACCTGTTCCGGTGTTGTCTGCCCCTTGTATTACCATATCGAAAACAAAGACCTTGACACGGCGGCGGGCGTCCGGATGCGGCAGGGGCTGGACATCGTGTCATTCATTGACCCTTCGGACCCGCCCATCCTCCTGCGCAGCATGTACGACAGCATCCCTTCGACTTCGTGGGATCATATGCTGCACCACCCCGGCCACGCGGTGCTGCTGCACGAAACCTGCCAGGCGCACGGCGTACCCTGCAATCTTGTCACCAGGGACACCCCGCAAGAGGAACGCTTGGATGTCCTGGATTTTTTCTTTGAGCATTTGGGCGTGATTGCGAAGCAATAAGGGAGACCTTCGGTCGCGTGCAGGCGTGTGACCAGTCCGAACGTGTCCCACATGTCCGACACGTCCGATATGTCCGACCGAAACAACGCCCAAATTGAACATACCGGCCGTCGCGCTTTCCGGGCCTGCTTGACAAGCCCGGTAGCATGCCAGTATCTTGCCCGATGGTGGCGGAATCACGATTTCGTCAAAATCTTGGGATGCGCGGCAGCGCGATTATGCGAGAGGGAGGCGCAGTGAAAATCGTTGTCCTGGTGAAGCGGGTTCCCGATACGGCCTCGGTCTTCAAGGTCGCTTCGGACGGGCGGTCGGTGGAATTGGACGGCCTGAAGTTCGTGATGAGTCCTTACGACGAACACGCCGTGGAAGAGGCCATCCGCCTGAAAGAAAAGATGGGCGCAGAGGTGATTGTCCTGAGCGCGGGACCGCCGGAATGCAAGGAGGTCATTCGTTCCGCTCTGGCGATGGGCGCCGATGCCGGGGCACACCTGCTCCTGCCGGGAGACACGGGATATGCCAGTCGGGGGGTGGCGGAAGCGCTGGCGGTTGCAGCAAAAACCCTGGAACCGGATTTGATTCTTGCCGGCAAACAGGCCGTGGACGACGACGCGGCGCAGGTGCCCGAACGGGTCGCCGAACTGCTGGACTTGCCCCACGCCTCGATAGTGACGCGCCTGGAATGCACCGCGACAGCCGTTACCGTGGACTGCGAAGTAGAAGGCGGCCAATTCACGGCGGAGTTGCCGCTGCCGGCGCTGGTCACGGCGCAAAAAGGCCTGAACACGCCCCGTTATCCCACCCTGCCGAATATCATGAAGGCGAAAAAGAAAGAGATTCGGGAACTGACCCTGGACAAACTGGGCCTTTCCGGCGACCGTCTGGCGGCGGGCATGACGGTGACCGCGATGGCGCTGCCGCGCCAGCAGCGGCTCGGGAAGATACTGGATGGGGACACCGCGCAACGCGTGAAAGAATTGGTCCGCGCCCTGCGCGAAGACGAAAAAGTGCTGTAAAAGTTTGGAGTACGGGCTTCAGCCTGCCCGGTTTGGAGTACAGGCTTCAGCCTGTCATAAAGGAATCATCAATGAGCATTCTCGCAATCCTGGA
The DNA here is from genome assembly GCA_937951485.1 of uncultured bacterium. Classification (GTDB taxonomy): domain Bacteria; phylum Hydrogenedentota; class Hydrogenedentia; order Hydrogenedentales; family CAILVY01; genus CALEDJ01. Next base: position 82,793 of record CALEDJ010000010.1, on the reverse strand, counting down.
ACAACGCGGCGGATTGAAACCCTGCGCCTACGAGACCCTGTCGGCGGCGGCAACCATCGCCAAGGCGTCCGGCATGCCACTCCGTGCGCTCTATATCGGCGCGGGGCTGGGCGAAGACGCGCAATCCCTGGCGGGATTCGGCGCGGCGACGGTATATGCCTATGAAGACCCGGAATTGACGCATTTCACTCCGGACGCCTACGTACCGATCGTCGTCGGGTTGGCCCGCGAACTCGACGCGAAGGTGATTCTGGGGTCCGCGACAAGCGTGGGCAAAGCCTTGTGCGCGTCGGTGGCGGGACGACTGGGCGTGGAACTGGCGCAGGATTGCACGGCGGTGGCCTGGGACAGCGCACTGGCGGCGACGAAGCCGCTCTATGCGGGCAAGGTGGTGGCCGAGATGCGGCTTGACGCGACACCCGCCATGGCGACGCTGCGCCCCAACGTCGTGCGTGTGGAACGCAACGAAACACCGCCGCCGTCGGTGGTGCAACGCGGAAAACCAGAGGTCACGCTGCGCACGATCATCCGCGATGTGGTGAGCGCGGCGGCGGGGACGGTGGAACTGACCGAGGCGAAGATCGTCGTCTCCGGCGGGCGGGGTCTTGGCGACCCGAAACACTGGCCGGTGCTTCAGTCCCTGTGCGACACGCTGGGCGCGGCGCTGGGCGCAAGCCGCGCGGCGGTGGACGCGGGCTGGATTGCGCATCCCCACCAGGTTGGCCAGACCGGCAAGGTGGTCAGCCCTGATGTCTATATCGCATGCGGCATATCCGGGGCCATCCAGCACCAGGCGGGCATGCGCACGGCGCGGCTGATTGTGGCCATCAACAAAGACCCCGACGCGCCAATCTTCAAGATATGCGACTACGGCATTGTGGGCGACCTGTTTGAAATCGTGCCGGCGCTGAACGAAGAATTCCGGCGCGTGCTGGGGAAATGACAGGAACAACGGACGCCATTGCGGCGAAAACCATGCGTGAGGGTTTGTGATGTTGTTGACCCTGCCTGAGCGTCTGATATTCGCGCTGGTATTGATTGGTTGCATCGGTTGGTTCGCGCAGAGAACGGTGCTGCTGGTCCGCCTGATTCGAATGGGGGCCGATGACCCGGACATTACGCCCGGCCTGTGGCGGACGCGCCTCGCCGATATGCTCCTGGACGTTTTTCTGCAGCGCAAAGTGCTCCGAAAACCTTACGTCGGTTCCTTTCATCTGCTCATCGTGTGGGGCTTTTTCGTTTTCGCCGTCAATACAGTCAACCATTTTACAGGGGCGTTCTTGCCCGGCTTTCACCTGTTCGGCGACACCTTCGCCGCGCGCGGCTACGCCGCAATCGCCGACCTCTTCGCCCTGCTCATCATTACCGGCGTTGTGGGGATGGCGGTCCGCAGGCATGTGTTGCGCCCGCCCATCCTGACGCGGCCCTCGGTTGAGTCCGCCATCGTATTCACCTGCATCGGCGGCGCGATGGTCGCTTATCTCTTTGCGGGGTCCACCAAGGCGGCGCTGGGGATCTTGCGGCATTCGGAATATCATTTTGCCTGCACGTTCTTCGCCCGTTACCTGGAATCCATCCCCGCATCCCTGCTGCGGCCCCTGGCGCATGTCGCCTGGTGGAGCGATGCCCTGATGCACCTTGCGCTGATTGGACTATTGGTCATCCCCACCAAGCATCTGCACCTCGTGGCCGGTCCGATCAACCTGTTGTTCCGGCGGCCCCGACCGCGTGGCGCGATGACGAGGCTGAATCTGGAAGACGAATCAGCGGAACAGTTCGGCGTCGCAAAGATCGAGCAGTTCACGTGGAAACAGAATCTGGACCTCTATGCCTGCATTGAATGCGGGCGATGCCTGGAGTATTGCCCCACGGCGCTTTCCGACAAACCGCTGCGGCCCAAAGAACTCATTGTCGATCTTAAAGACCATCTGATCGCGCATGGCCCTGCGCGCGTGAACGGAAAAGGAGAAACGCCGACGCTTCCCGGCGGCGTCGTGGCGACAGACGTGATCTGGGCATGCACCACCTGCGCCGCATGTGTCGAGCATTGCCCGATGGGCATCGAACATGTGGACAAACTCACCGATATGCGCCGCCATCTCGTATTGATGGAAGCGGCCTTCCCGGAAACGGCGGAGACCGCGTTTCGTCAGATGGAGACGGCGGGCAATCCATGGGGGTTCCCGCCGGGTGACCGCGCCGCCTGGGCGCAAGACCTGGATGTGGCGACTTTCGCGGAAAAGCGGCGCGCAGAGGTTTTGTATTGGGTGGGATGCAACGGCTCCTACGATGACCGAGGCAAACGCATCGCGCGCGCGATGGTCAAGATACTCCAGGCGGCGGGCGTGGATTTCGCCATTCTCGGAACGGAGGAGCGCTGCCATTGCGAAAGCGCACGCCGGCTGGGCAATGAATTGCTCTACCAGACTGCGGCGCAGGAAATCATGGAAACCCTGAAACAATACGAATTTTCGCGCATCCTCGTCACCTGTCCACATTGTCTCAACACCTTCATCAACGAGTATTCCGCATTCGACGCGCACTACCGGGTGGTGCATCACACGGAGTTCATCGCCGAACTGTTGGACGGCGGCCGCCTGCGCGTAAACGCGTCCCCCTCCGGACGCGCCACTGTCTATCACGATTCCTGTTATCTGGGCCGTTACCACGACACCTACGACGCGCCCCGGCGCGTATTGGCAACCGCCGGACAACGCGTAATTGACCCGCCGCATGCGCGCGAACGCGGTCTGTGCTGCGGCGCGGGCGGCGGGCGCATGTGGCTTGAGGAAACCCTGGGCGTACCGATCAATGCGCTGCGCGCCCGGGAACTTGCGGAAACCGGCGCACATCAGACCGCCGCAGCCTGTCCGTTCTGCATCACCATGCTGACGGACGGGATGAAAAGCGCCCATCGCGAAGATATCGCCGTGCTGGACATCGCAGAAATAATTGCAGACGCGCTGACATCCGCCGGGGCGCATGGCCCCGACGGCTCTGAATGACCGAAATGTATGGCGACGCAAAGAAGGAACACATAGATGGTCGCGCCGTTCTTTGATGAAGAACATCGTATCTTCCGCGATTCGGTGCGCAAGTTCATCGATCGGGAAATGCTGCCGTTCCTGGAGGATTGGGAGAAGGCGGGGCACACGCCGCGCGAACTTTGGCGCAAGGCGGGAGAACAGGGATTCCTCTGCATGGACGTCCCGGACACCTTCGGCGGCCTGGGGCTGGATGACTATCGCTACAGCATGATCGTCGCCGAGGAAATGACTCGGACGGGCGGAGCCGCCTCAGGCTTTCTCGTGCACACCGACATGGTCGCGCCCTATATCATCCGACACGGTACGGAAGACCAGAAACGGCGATACCTGCCGGGCATGGTCAGCGGAGAATGCATCGGCGCGGTGGCGATGACGGAACCGGGCACCGGCAGCGACCTGGCCGCCATCCAGACCATCGCCGCGCCGAAAGGCGACCATTATCTGCTTAACGGCCAGAAGACTTTCATCACCAACGGCGCGCAGTGCGACATGGTCATCGTGGCGGCGAAGACCGCGCCGGAACAGCGCCATGAAGGCGTCAGCCTTTTCCTGGTGGACCGCGGCATGGACGGTTTTGAGACGGGCCGCATTCTCGCCAAGATGGGCCTGCACGCCCAGGACACCGCTGAGTTGTTCTTCCGCGACGTGCGCGTCCCCCGCGAAAACCTGATCGGGCGCGAAGGCGAGGGCTTCCTCTACCTCATGCAGGGGCTGCCGCGCGAGCGGCTGACGATTGCCGTGAGCGCCGTGGCGTCCGCCGCATACCTCCTCGAAATTACCACGGAATACTGCCGCCAACGCACCGCGTTCGGTCGCCCCATCGGCGCGTTTCAACACAACCGCTTCACTTTGGCGACCATCAAGACAGAAGTGGAAATCGGCCGCGCATTCATTGAACACTGCGTCACGCTGCACAACGCCGGAGAACTGAGCGCCGAAAAAGCGGCCATGGCCAAATGGTGGACGACTGAGATGCAGGTGCGTACGGTGGACGCCTGTGTGCAGTTGCACGGCGGTTACGGATACATGATGGAATACCCCGTGGCCCGCGCGTATGTGGACTCACGCGCCCAGACTATTTACGGCGGCACCACGGAAATCATGAAGGAAATTATCGGGCGTTCGATGGGGTTTTGAGCGCCTTCCATGCGGCATTTCGCAAGAATTGACCACGAAAAGGAGTTGGCTCATGAGCGACAAATTGGCGGACATGCGATTCATCCGGTTCCTGCTGTATGAAGTGAACAAAATTGAAGAGTTGCTCCAATATCCCTATCACGAGGACCATTCGCGGGAAACCTTCGACATGGCGATCGATGCGGCCTACGATCTGGCGCGCGAGGTTTTCTGGCCGGCATTTCAGGAAATGGACCGCGAAGGGGCCGTATTTGATGGGTCGCATGTCGCCGCGCCGAAGGCGATGCATGAAATATGGCGACAGTGCAAGGAAGGCGGCTGGTTTGCGCCGAACGTCTGCTACGATTTCGGTGGTCAGCAGTTTCCGCTGAGCATCCTCGCCGTGACCTCGTTCCTGTTCAGCGCGGGCAACAGTTCGGCGGCGATGTACGTGAACGGCGCGTGGGGTGCGGCGCACTTGATTGAAAGTTTCGGCAATGAAGACCTCAAGGCAAGATATCTGCAGCCGCTTTACGGGGGGGAGTGGGGCGGCACCATGGCGCTTACGGAGCCGGATGCGGGCACCTCGCTGGGCGACATCACCACCACCGCCGTGAAAGCGCCCGACGGCGACCATTATCTCATTCGCGGCACGAAACGCTTCATTTCCTCGGGTGACCACGATCTCGCGGAAAACATCATCCACCCCGTGCTGGTGCGGCTGGAGGGCGCCCCGCCGGGCGTCAAAGGCATCAGTCTCGTAGTCGTGCCCAAGCGTCGGGTGAATGCGGACGGCACTCTCGGCGAATTCAACAATGTCGTTACGGCCGGCATTGAGCACAAGATGGGCCTGCGCGGCCAGGCCACCGCCACGCTGATGTTCGGCGAACAAGGCGAATGCCACGGCTGGCTCATCGGCGAACCGAACAAAGGATTGTCTTACATGTTCCAGTTGATGAACCACGCCCGCGTCTTCACCGGCATCCAGGCGGTCGCAGGCGCCTCGGCGGCGTACCACTGCGCCGTTCAGTATGCGCGGGAACGCCTGCAAGGCCGCGAAATCACCAACAAAGACCCCCTCTCCCCCCAGATTCCGATCATCAGCCACGCGGACGTGCGCCGTATGCTCCTGCAACAAAAGGCCTTCATCGAGGGCGCGCTGGGCATGATCCTCTTCTGCGCCAAAGTGGCCGACCGAATGCAGAACACCACCGATGAGGAAGAGAAAAAAACCTGTAACCTGCTGCTGGAAACCCTGACGCCATGCTGCAAGGCGCACGTTTCCGACGAGGCCTTCAAATCCATCACCGCAGCGCTTCAATGCTTCGGCGGCGCGGGGTTCTGCGAGGAATTCCCTGTCGCGCAACTGCTGCGCGACAACAAAGTCTTTTCAATCTACGAAGGCGCCAACGGCATTCAGGCGATGGATTTGCTGGGACGCAAGGTGCCGATGGAAGCCGGGGCGGCGGTGCGCGCGCTGATGACGGAAATCGGCAAGAACATCGCCGAGGCGTCGGCGCTGGAAGCGCTGAAACCCCTGGCCGACAAGGTACAGGAGGTGCAGAACGCGGTGATTGACGTCACGATGCACCTCGGTGCGATTGGCATGTCGGGCGAGGTGAACCTGTACATCTGCAATGCCACCGCCTATCTGGCGATGTTCTCGCAACTCGTGATGGGATGGCAGCACCTCGTGCAGGCGACGGCGGCCCAACAGGCGCTTGACGCCGGCGCGGATGACGCGGATTTCTACAAGGCGAAGTTGGAGACCGCGCGCTTTTACATCAATACGACAATGCCACATACGTTGGCGACGGCACAGGTACTCAAGGCTGTCGAGCGTACCGCGCTCGATTATCCCCCGGATTGGTTCTGAACCGACGGGGGAACGCGAGGAAGCGAAGCGCTATGGAACCCGCCGCGCGCATTCCTGCGCGCCGCAGGCGTTGCACCGACTGGCGTTTGCGGCTATGCTATCTCCCGCAATGCGTGACCATGCGCGGTGTCGCTCAGAACAACGCATGATGTCTTTCAGTGGCGTTGCCTGCTGAAACATTCGCAGGCTTTATCGCAAAAGCAAATGACACCTTGCATGCTTTCACGCTCATTGGGAGATTTCCATGCCCGAAACGCATTTTCTCAGGGCAATCGTTGTCATTCTGAGCGTGTCCTTGATTATTGCCTGGCTCTTCCGGAAAATCCGCATTCCTTCCGTGATCGGATTTATGCTCGCCGGAATCGCCATCGGTCCGTCCGGATGGGCGTTGGTGCAGGAAGCCCAGGTGTTCAATCTGGCCCAACTGGGGTTGGTGCTGCTGCTGTTCACGGTGGGATTGGAACTTTCTCCGGAACCGTTGATGCGCGCGGGATGGCGCTTGATTCTGGTTGCCGGCGTCCAGGTTTTCGGCACGCTGCTCTTTGTCTTCCTTATCCTGCATCTTTTTTCACCGCTTGGCGTGTTTGCCCACGTGATGATTGCTTTGGCGGTCACTTCCAGCAGCACTGCCATTTCACTGAAGTTGCTGAGCGACCGCGCCGAGACCGCGTCCACAGTGGGCGTGCTGGTGGCGGGCATGCAACTGCTTCAGGACATCACCATCATCGTCATCATGCTCGCAGTGTCCATGTTTTTTGCGAGCGGGAGCGCTGAAACTTCGCTTTCAGGGGTGGGGATGCAATTGGCCGGTCTGGCCCTGACCATTGCGGTGGTGTTTGTGGCCCGCCGCGCGCTGCCGCGCATTCTTGAAGAAATAACGCATTACGGCGGACGGGAACTGTTGACCCTCTTCGCCGTGCTGATGGCCTGCGGGGGCGCATGGGTGGTCACATTACTCGGCTGGTCGCCCGCCCTTGGCGCATGTATTGCGGGACTGCTGCTTGCCGACGCGGACCATCGGCATCAGTTGGTGGCGGAGATCACCCCGTTTCGCGATGTATTCAATGCGCTTTTTTTCGCGACGCTCGGCATGATGGTTGATTTGAATGAAGTGCTTTCCAACCTGCCTTTTCTGGCGCTGCTGATTGCCGGAACCATGTTGATCAAGACCGTCATTGCGGGTGGTGGCGTCGTATGCGCGGGGTGGCCTGTCCGCATCGCGATACAGGTGGGCATCATCATGAGCATGTTGAGTGAATTCAGTTATGTGCTCGCGATCCAGGCACATAGGGCGGGACTTATTGAGGCGTCCGCCCTGGGCCTGATGATTTCCTACGCCGTCGGCACGATGATGGCGGGCGCGTTGTTGTTCCCAGTGACGCGGCCCATTGCCACCTTTCTTTCCGATCGGGTCAGCGGCGATGCCGCCGACGGGGGGGACATCATTGCGCCCGACCCTTCCCTGCAGAATCACGTGGTGGTCATCGGCTACGGCCCAACAGGCGCCAACCTTGCCCGGATGCTCAAAGCGACGCATGTTCCCCATTGCGTCGTGGAGATGAACCGCAGCAACATCGCCGCTGCGCGGCGCGCGGAGATTCCCGTGATCGTGGGCGACGCCACGCGCATGTCCATCCTGAAACATGCGGGCATTGACAGCGCGCGGGTGCTCGTGGTGGCGGTGAACGACAAGCACGCCACGGAGCGGATCGTCGCGCAGGTGGCGTCGCGTCGCCCGGAACTGTATATCCTTGCGCGAAGCGATTTCGTCAATGAAATTGACCGGCTCCGCCAGTTGGGCGCGAAAATGGTGATTCCGCAGGATTTTGAGACCTCCATAGAGATCGGCGCGCACGTGCTGCGTCAGTTCGGCATTCCAGACAACATCGTGGAGGCGCAGATCGCATCGGTGCGGGCGGGTGGCTACGCCATGCTCCGCGGCAAGGCCACGGACCGGGCCGCCACCGCCGAATTGATCAAGGTGCTGGAACGGACCGCCACACAGACATTCTATATCAGCAGGCAATCGTTTGCCTGCGGGAAAACCATCGCCGAAACGGACCTGCGCGCGCGCACCGGTTGCATGATTATCGCGGTGGTGCGTTCCCAGAAGCCGACCACCAATCCCCCGCCGGATTTCCGGTTCGCGGCGAATGACGTGCTTGTGCTGGTGGGAGCACACCAGCAGATCGAAGCGGCAAAGAAAATACTGGAAGGCAGGCCGACAACCGCTGACGGCACGGATGCCTGAGCAGGGCGTGAAGAAAGCGGCCGCCCGCGCCTTTCTTTACGGTCCATCTGACCGGTCACGCAAGAACCACCGGCCTTTTCTGAAGCGCCCCTCGGCTGCGGCCTACTCTTCCGCTTCTTCGGCGGCCTTGGCGGCCATCTCTTTCAATTCCCGCTTGAGAATCTTGCCCGTGGGGCCTTTGGGCAACTCGCTCATCACTTCCACCACCTTCGGCCACTTGTATTTGGCCATGCGCTCCTGCAGAAAGGCCACAATCTCATCCGGGGTGAGTTTTGCGCCTTCCTTGGGCGACACATAAACCTTCACTTCCTCGCCGCGCGAAGGATCGGGGATGCCCACCACAGCGGCTTCGAGCACCTTCGGGTGCTGATAGAGAACCTCCTCGATTTCACGCGGATAAATGTTCATGCCGCCACGGATGATAAGGTCCTTCTTGCGATCCACAATGTAATAGTAGCCGTCCTTGTCGCGCCGCCCCATGTCGCCTGAGTGGAACCAGCCGTTGACAATGGCCTCACGCGTGGCCTCCGGACGGTTGTAATAGCCTTTCATGATGTTGTGTCCGCGAATGACGATCTCGCCGACCTCTTCATCTTCGGCCAAAGTGCCGTCGTCGCGCATAACGGCCATCTCGACCCCCCAGATCGGCTTGCCGATGGAACCCACCCGCACCTCTTCGCCTTCCAGGGTGAACGACGCCACCGGGCTGGTCTCAGAGAGGCCATAGCCTTCGAGAATGCACAGGCCGTATCGCTCCTGAAATCGCCGGTGCACATCGCCGGGCAGGGCGGCGCCGCCGGAAACCGCCACCCGAACGGACGAAAAATCATAGTCTTTCCAGTTTTCCGTGTTCAGGATGAAGAAATACATGGTGGGCACCAGCGCAATCAGATTGACCTTGTCACGCGCGATGATTTGCATCGCTTTTTCAGTTTCAAAACGCGGGAGCATGGTCATCGTTGCGCCGCCGATGATGCAGGCATTCATCAGGCAGGTCTGCCCGAAGGAGTGAAACAGCGGCAGCGTCACGAGCGCCACGTCGCCCGGCTTGGCCTTGGTGATTTCCCGTGCGCAGTAATAAGCGTTGAAGAACATGTTGAAGTGCGTCAGTTCCGCGGCCTTGGGCGCGCCGGTCGTCCCGGATGTATACAGAAGCACCGCCGTATCGTCGGGCATGGTCTGCACCGTATCAAATTCGGTATCCGCCGCCATCAACAGATGCATGAAATTCTCCCCGACTTCCGGTTTGTCAAGCCAATCCATCGGCCCGACAACGACGAAGTGCTTGCAGCCGGGCACATTCTGAAAGGCGGTGCGGGCTTCCTCCTCAAACATCTTGAAGGCAAAAAATGCGGTTGCTTCGGAATCGCGCAGATAGTGTTCGATTTCGTAGTGCTTGTAAAGGACATTTACCGGCACTACGGTCGCCCCGGTATGCAGAATGCCATAATAGATGACGGGAAAATGGGGCGTGTTCGGGATCATCAGCGCCACTTTGTCGCCTTTACCGATGCCCTTTGCTTTCAGGACATTGGCGACCCGCCTGGCAGCCGATGCCATCTCCGCGTAACTCATCTTGCGATCATCCAGGATCGCCGCGATGTTTTCGGGATGCGCCTTTGCGCTGACATCCAGATAGTGTGCGAGATTCAGCATATCTCCGGTCTCCCTCCAGCGTTAAGGAATCGCGCGCGCAGCGGCGCCATTCCCCGGCCTCAACAAGCGGTGGCCGTGTCCACGGTCCTTGTCCGAAAAGATACGTGAAAACGCCGGAAAAGTCCAGCCCGGAAAAACGATTCGAGAAGGGCCATGCAAAAAAGCAGGAGCGGCTCGAAAGCCGCTCCATGAATCCGAGAAGAAACGAACAACATTCAGTCGCCCTTGAACTGGCTGATGAGCGCGGTAAGCGTCGCCTTGGCGTCGCCGAAGATCATGCGCGTGTTCTCCTTGAAGAAAAGGGGGTTCTCAACACCCGCGAATCCGGACCGCATGGAACGCTTCAGGACGAAACAGGTGCGGGCGTAATCAACATTGATGATGGGCATGCCTGCAATGGGGCTTTTGGGGTCTTCACGCGCGGCCGGATTGACCACGTCGTTTGCCCCGATGACAACAGCCACGTCCACCGTATCAATGATGGGGTTGATGTCGTCCATTTCGACAAGTTGATCATAGGGCACGTTGGCTTCGGCGAGCAGCACGTTCATGTGACCGGGCATGCGGCCCGCTACCGGGTGGACCGCATATTTCACTTCCGCGCCATTCTGTTCCAGCAGTTCGCCCAGTTCGCGGCAGGCATGCTGCGCCTGCGCCACGGCCATGCCGTAACCGGGGACGAACACCACCGAACGCGCCGCCTCAAGCACATAGTAGGCGTCTTCGGGGCTGAGCGCCTTGACTTCCCCCTGCATTGCGCCGGTGCTTTCCGCCCCTTCCGCCGAACCGAAACCGCTGAACAGCACGTTGGCAAGCGACCTGTTCATCGCCTTGCACATGATGCTCGTAAGGATGATCCCGCTGGCGCCTACCAGCGAACCGGAGACTATCAGCACGGTGTTCTGGATGACGAAGCCCGCCGCACAGGCCGCCAGACCGGAGTAACTGTTCAACAGGGAAATCACCACCGGCATGTCCGCCCCGCCGATGGGAATGGTGACCAGCACACCCAACACAAGCGATACGGCAATGGCCACATAGAAGAGCACGAGCGCAAGAGAGGTGTCCGGATTAATAATGAAGACCGCCCCGCAAATCAGCACAATCGCCATGATGGCGGCATTGACCACCTGCTGCATCTTGAAGAGCACCGGCTTGCCGCTGATGCGCTCCGCCAGTTTTGCATAGGCGACCATGCTGCCAGTAAATGTAACCGCCCCGATCAGGATCGCCAGATAGGTGGCAATGACGGTGACCAGCGGAACGGCATCCGCCTCATAGTGTCCGAATAACTTGTTGTATTCGGCCCAGCCGACCAGCATGCTGGCGAGGCCGCCGGTGCCGTTGAACAGCGCCACGAATTCCGGCATGGAGGTCATGGGCACGCGCAGCGCCGCAATGGAACCGACCAGCCCGCCAATGACCATGCCCAGAATGATGAGATGGTAACTCATGCCCTGGTAGAGCAGTGTGGCAACGATGGCAATGAGCATGCCAACGGCGGAGATCATGTTCCCCCGCACGGCCGTAGTGGGCTTGCTCAGCATTTTCAACCCCAGGATGAACAAGACCGCCGAAGCGATGTAACTGAGGGTAATGATGGTTTCGCGAAGTTCCATTATTTGCCCCTCTCCTTGTGCTTGAACATCTCAAGCATCCGGTTGGTGACGAGATAGCCGCCGAACACATTGATGCTGGCGCAAATCACGGCAAGAAGGCCGAGAATCGCGCCCAGGACGGTGTCTCCCGCCAGTCCCGCCGCCATCAGGGCGCCCACGATGGAGATGCCCGATATGGCGTTGGAACCTGACATCAGAGGCGTATGCAATTGCGATGGAACCTTCGAGATCAATTCAAATCCCAGGAATATCGCAATCACGAAAATGAACAGTAGAAGCAACATCGGATCCATTACCGTGTCTCCCTCGCTTTCTTGATCATTTCGCTGCGGATTTCACCTTCATGAACGATCAGGCAACCCTGCATGATCTCATCGTCAAGATTTAACTTGAACGCATTGGACTCCTTATTCCAGAAATGATCGATAAGATTGCCCAGATTGGCCGAATACATCTGGCTGGCGTGGACGGGAACGCGGCCCGGCAGATTCTCGAACCCGATCACCTTCACGCCGTTCACCTCGATTTCCTCGCCCTGTTTCACGCATTCGACGTTGCCGCCGGTTTCGACCGCAAGATCCACCACCACGCTGCCCGGCCGCATGCTCTTTACCATCTCCGTCGTCACAATCACCGGGGCCTTGCGTCCGAACACCTGCGCCGTGGTGATGACCACATCGGACTGGGTAATCACCTTCGCCATCGCTTCGATCTGCTTCTGCCGCTGCTCCGGCGTCAGTTCGACGGCGTATCCGTCTTTGGTCTGGCCTGTTTCGCCGAGATCAATCTTGACGAACTTCGCGCCCAACGACTGCACCTGTTCCTCCACGACGGGCCGCGTATCGAAGGCCTCCACGCGCGCGCCCAAACGCTTCGCGGTGGCGATTGCCTGCAGACCGGCCACGCCGCAGCCGATGATGAATACCCGAGACGGCTTGATGGTGCCCGCCGGCGTCATCATCATCGGAAAGACCATCGGCAGTCGCGACGCCGCAATAAGCACCGCCACGTAGCCCGCGAGGTTCGCCTGCGAACTCAGCGCATCCATCTTCTGCGCCAGCGTCGTACGCGGGATCATCTCCATGGCGATAGCGCTGACGCCCTGGGCGACCATGGCATCCACCAAAGCGTGATCATTGAACGGGTCCATGTAACTGACATGAATCGCGCCACGCTTCAGTTGGATCACCTCTTCCAAGGATGGTTTGCGCAGTCGCAACACCAGGTCCGCACCCCGCAGCGCCGCCGCGCGGTCGGTCGCGACCGTTGCGCCTGCCGCCGTGAAAGCGTCATCCTCGTACCCACAACTTTGCCCCATCCCTGATTCGACGCAGATGGTCGCCCCTTTCTTGGTCAGTTTGGCGACCGTATCGGGGACCATCGCTATCCGGGTTTCCCCCGGATATGTTTCTTTTGGCACAAAAATTTGCATAGTTCCCTTCCTGTGGTTTCTTGAAGTGACCCAGAAAAGATTATTCCGCGAGAGCCAGAGTATAGTGCAAGAGAACGCCATTGTCAAAAACGGGCGAAAACAACACCGCCTCTGGCGTACAAAGCCCTGGAATGCTTGCTGTGGTGGGCGGTACCGGGGAAGAGTGAAAATTTGATCGAGGCATTTGGGAAAAGGGTGCTCCAGGCGCCGATATAAGAATCCGGTAACATTTCAGCGGAATGGCATAGACCACAGGGGCGCACTACATCGCCTTTTACATCCCCCGGCGCTCCGCTGAAAAGTAACAGAATCCGATATTGTCCATTCACAGGGTAAAAAGCGGGCCATTCGGCAATTGCCTTGTGAACAACACGGGGTTGGAAATGCTGGCGGGCTGCGTTATACTTTCGCCCACTTCAGGACAGTGCGCCGAATAATACGGCACTTTGACGCCCACTGAACATAGAATCTGGAGGCATATCCATGAGTTTCAGCGCCCAGCGGATGCAGTCCATTGACGCCAGCGGCATCCGAAAAGTCTTCGCATTGGCGGCCAAACTGAAGAACCCCGTCAACCTGAGCATCGGACAGCCGGACTATGATGTGGATGAAGCGGTCAAGGAAGAAGCGGTGCGCCATATCCGGTCGGGATTCAATTCCTATACGCAGACCTGGGGCATCGAGGAATTGCGCGAGGCCGTGGGCGCTTATTATCAGGATAAGTTCGGCGTGACACTGCCGAACATCATGATTACGTCGGGAGTATCCGGCGGCCTCTTTCTGGCCCTGATGGCGACGGTGAACCCGGGTGACGAAGTGATTTGCGGTGATCCCTTCTTCGTCATGTACAAGCACCTTGTGAATCTTCTGGGTGGCGTGAGCAGGCCGGTAGACACCTACCCCCACTTCAAACTGACTCCCGCAGCGGTGGAGGCGGCCATCACGGAGAAAACAAAACTCCTGATTGTCAACAGTCCTTCCAATCCCACCGGCGTCACCATGAACAAACCCGAATTGCAGGCCCTTGCGGATGTGGCACGCCGCCACAATCTGCTGGTTATTACGGATGAGATTTACGAATCATTGAGTTACGATGACCCGCCGGCCACGATGGCGGGCATGTATGAAAACACAATTGTGCTGAATGGTTTTTCCAAGTCGGCCGCCATGACCGGTTGGCGGGTGGGCTATGCCGCCGGCCCGGAAGAAATCATTCAGCATATGAATACGCTGCAACAATATACGTTCGTCTGCGCGCCGTCTTTTGCGCAGAAGGCGGCGGTGTTGGCGCTCAAGGCCGACATGCGCGCAAAGGTGGATGCTTATCGCCGTAAACGCGACATCGTTTACGACGGGTTGAAAGACGTTTTTGAGGTGGTAAAACCCGGCGGTGCGTTCTATATTTTTCCCTCGCCACCGGACAGAAACGGCGATGCCTTCGCCCAAAAAGCCATCGAAAATAACGTGCTCATCATTCCGGGCAGTGTTTTCTCAGAGAGAACGACGCACTTTCGCATTTCCTTCGCAGCCCCCGATGATGCGATTCGCAAAGGGGTTGAGGTACTGAAGCGGCTTGCCGGATGAGTCCGAACCGCGCCTTTGCCGTCAGTGGAGCACCGGCCCATGCAGGTATTCGAAAACAAAGTCATTATCGTCACCGGCGCATCGGAAGGCATCGGCCGCGCATTGTGTCTGGCATTGGCCCCGCAGCGCCCGCTTCTGGCGCTCGCGGCGCGAAACCCTGAACGCCTTCAAAGCCTGAAAGAGAAAGTGGAAGCCCATGGCGCAACGGCGTTGGTCGTTCCCACCGACGTCACCCAGGAATCCGACTGTCGCACGCTGGTGGAAAAAACCGTTGCCGCCTTCGGCGGGGTGGACATGCTCGTGAACAACGCCGGCGGCACCATGTGGACGCTGTTCGAGGAAATTCGCGACTTGTCCATCTTTGAACGGCTGATGCGCCTGAACTATCTGGGGGCTGTATATTGCACGTATTATGCGCTGCCGCATCTCAAGGCGCGCCGCGGCCGCATCGTCGCCGTGTCGAGCGTGGCAGGGCTGACCGGCGTGCCCACCCGCACCGCTTACGCCGCAAGCAAGCATGCCATGTTCGGTTTCTTTGACTCGTTGCGGGTGGAGTCGCTAGACAGTGGCGTCAGTATCACCATGGCTGCGCCGGATTTTGTGCTCTCCGAAATTCACCGGCGCGCATTGGGTGCGGACGGCAAACCCATCGGCCAAAGCCCCATGCGCGAAGATAAAATCATGACAGCGCAAGCATGCGCAAAGATGATTCTGCGCGCCGCCGCGCGCCGTGAACGCCTTGTCATCACCTCCCTGCGGGGAAAAGCGGGGAGATGGATGAAACTCATCGCGCCGGGCATGGTGGACCGTATCGCGGCGAAAGCCATCCGGGACCGGAAGTGATCATTGGGCGTCGTACACCAGCACCTTGTCCCAACAGGAAGCGAACCTGTCCAGAAACGCCCGGTGCAGCGGATGTTCCTGATATGCGTCATGCGCCGCAATGTCCGCAAACAACACCGTCAGCCCGAAAGTGAAGGTATTGTCTATCACAGGCCGGACAGCGACCGGTGCCGGCGCGCCCACATACACCGCCTCCACGGAAGGAATCCCCCCCAGTGTCTCCAAGCCTTCCCGAAACGCCGCAATGTCCGCGCAGGGAAGCCCTTCTTTCAGCCAGAAAAAGACGTTGTGCACCAGCATGATTTCACCTCCGTGTTGCTGACCCGCGTTTATACACCGCGAAACTTTGGGGGACGCTTTTCCATGAACGCCGCCATCGCCTCGCCCACATCATCGGTGCTGATGAGCAGACTCTGCGCCCACCTCTCCAACGCCATCTGCGTGTACCGGTCCAGCCCGTCGCCCTGATCAATGACCAGTTTGGCCATGCCCACCGCCAGCGGCGCGTTGCAGGCGATTTCCGCCGCCAACGCCCGGGCCGCCTGCGCCAGTTGCGCGGCGGGCGCGACACGATTGACCAGTCCCCACGCGAGCGCCTCGTTGGCATCCACCGTCCGGGCGGTCATCAGCATGTCCTTGGCCCTTGCCGGACCGATGATGCGACTTAACCGCGTTGTGCCGCCCACATCCGCAATCAGCCCCAGGCGCGTTTCCGGAATGCTGAACGCCGCATCGTCGGCCGCGACACGTAAATCACAGGCCAGGGCCAGTTCCAACCCCAGTCCGATGACGCGCCCCTGCATCGCCGCAATCACCGGTAATTCGGTGCCTTCAATAAGATGCAGCGCGCGCTGCATCCGCTCCGCGATGCGACGCAAAAAACGCCCGGGCTGCTCTTCCCCCGCCTCGGCGCGCAGCGCGCCCAGCGCCATCAGGTCAACCCCGGCGGAAAACATGGGACCTGTCGCTTCAAGAATCACCGCCCTGGTTTCGGGATGCCGTCCCGCGGCGCTGATGGCCGTCCCCACGGCCTCCAGCATTTCCAAGGTAAGCGCGTTGCGCTTTTCCGGACGATTCAGGGTGACGAGGCAAACACTTTCCTCAAGACGGGACATCACGAAGTCAGACATTTACACCCTCCTCTCCGCCTCCCTTCCAATCCGCACCACGCGAATCAGGTGCGGGCCGCGGTCATGACTTCAGAGGATAGTTCGAGCGGTGTGCCCCCTGCAACACAAAGGTACTGGTCAAAATCGGTATAGCCGACTTCGCGCAGAAAATCCTCATCAATCAACGCTCGCCCGTTGGAAAGTTCCGGGTGCCGCAGGATTTCAAGCGTGGCGTCCGCAACTATTTCCGGTTTCCGCCAGAAAGCCGGATTGCCGAGGCCATAATTGATGGTCGCATACGATTCAATCACCGTTTTGGGCCACAGGGCGGTGGCGCGGATATTATGGTCCCGCATCTCCTCCGCCAATCCCAGCGCAATCATGGTCATGCCGAATTTGCTGATGCCGTAAGCGATGTGCCCCGCCAGCATGCACAGGTCAATCGGTGGAGACATCATAACCACATGGCCGCCGCCCTGTGCCTTCATGACAGGCAGAAACGCTTCCGTGACGGCATAAGCGCCCCGCACATTCACCTCCATGACGAGATCAAAACGTTTTATCGGCGTTTCTTCCATGGGACGCCACCACAGCGCCCCGGCATTGTTGATGACGGCATCCATGCGCCCGAAATGGCCCAGGGCCGCCTCCGCCGCGGCCTCTACGCTTTCCGTATCGCGTACGTTGCATTGCACCGGCAGCGCCTCTACGCCCAGGGCGCGCACTTCTTCCGCCACGGAAAAAATCGTACCCGGCAGTTTCGGATTCTCCTCAACGGATTTTGCCGCAATGACGATATTCCAGCCCTCGCGCGCCATGCGCAGCGCGCATGCCCGGCCAATCCCCCGAGAGGCCCCGGTGATAAACGCCACTTTGCTCATGCCGCAATGTCCTCCGATAGTCGTCGCCCGGCATCGCACCGGGAATGTCGCTGCCACTTCAGGCGTTTTGCTGATCCAAACGAACGAACAGCAAATCTCTTGGTCCTGTTTTTGTCCCCTTGGGATAACACCGACCGCATACGGCACATTCCTGCGCCTGAATCGAGTGTCCAACCAGGACACAAGAGAAGAGATTCGGACCGACAACTGACGAGGACTTATGCGCCGAGGCGCGCCTCGGGGTATGCCGGCAATGTCCGGAGGCGCGGGTCATGCACCGGGCGGCCGACGGTGAAGTGATACAACGACTGGAAAGTCCTGTCCCGGATACCAAGCCACTCATGGACGCCGTCGTCGAAATAACAACCGATGCCGGTGCCGCGCAACCTCGCGGCCTCGGCCTCCAGATAGAGCACCTGACCGACCATGCCCGCCTCCCGGAACAACCGCGGATACATCCATGCGCCGCATTGCCGCAATAACGGTTCGAAATGCGCGATCATGCAAACACAAAACGCGCCGTCCGCCGCAATTTCCTGGTGGCATGACACGGTTTGTGCCAACGACTGAAAATCGCCAAACCGAAGCCGATACAAAGGAATCCCGGTCGGACACACCTCCGGTCGCTCCCAATCAAACGACGCATGCATCGCTCCGCGCAGTGATTCCTCCTCGGCGGGGTTGCGCACCAGACAATACGCGCCTGCGGCAAGCCCCCGGACACGATGCACGAAAAACACCAGGTGCACATGGGGCGGTTGCAGCGTGATATCCCAGGGAGAGAAACCCGCTTCGGGCAGCATCCTTCGCAGCATTCCCCAGAACCGCGAGACGGCCATCTCAGAGACGCGGTCCATCGCTACAGCACTGCGACGCTGCCGGATGATTTGAAACGCCCCAAAGTTTGGAGTACAGGCTTCAGCCTGCAAAGAACTTTCTCCAATTCCCTCTGAAACATCCGCAACAAACGAATAATGCGGCGCATCGGTTGCCGGCTTCATGCACGCCCGATAGACCGCGTCAATCGCGGGCCACGGAACATGTTTCCGGCTGAGGCGGTTGGGCGAACCAAACCACTCCCCATCCCGTACGGCGCCGATGAAGTCTTCCGGCAGCGTCGCCGGAACGGAAGCATGGTGCGTCGCTGGAAACACGGATACAATGCAATCGGGATGTTCCACTTCCGCGCCCTTCGTGCCGGCGATACGGTCCAGCCCCAACAATTCCGCCACTGCTGCGTCCGAAAGCGCCTCCAGACAACATACGCGCCACCCCAGTGCTGCGGCGGCCAGCCGCAAGGCCGCAATCGCATGACCCGCGTCCAGTTGGCAATAGCGATACGCGCGGTCTCCATATTTCCACGCTTCACGCCAGGCAATGCTGCTCAGCCCCACGAAAAACGTATCCGCGGAGAAGTGCCCGGCAAGTATCCGCCATCCAGCCGGCGCAACGCGCGCGCGTCGCTCCAGGCCGTGTTCCCTGGGAGCATAATGAAACACGCCCGGTTCCTCCCATCCCCCGGCAATCGGCCCGGCAATGATGTAGCCCTCGGTGGGGTGCAGGTTGCCGCTGGACGGGTTACAGCGCAATTCCCACCGGGAACCGCCATACTCCTTCCATGCCGAAATGGCCAGACTGTGCTCCAGAAAAATCCCGATGGTTTTCAGGGAAAGCGGTCGTGGTTCGTACGCCGCGGTCGAATAAAGCGTCTCATATGGCGGTGAATCTCCGGGTTCGGCAAACGGCAGCAGAATCAGCGGCGAGCCGTCATAGCGCCGGAACGGATCCGGCTGGTTGTCCCAGTCCATGTATCCCGGTGAACGCGCATAACGGTGGAAATGATGCTTGCTTTCGTCGTGATAGCGAATCACCGAGGTTATGGCGTCCATCGTCTCCATCGCACCTGATCCTCCTGCGGCGATTGAAAGTCTAGAGACATCGGTCCACCCGCCGCAAGAAAAGCAGCATCGCGATTGCGCGGCGCTCCAGAGCCGGTACTTTAGCGTAAAAGCGCAGCGAGCGCTTCAAAGTCCGCATCACTGTGCGCGGGGTCGAAGTCGAAGGCTTCTTCATATGCCACCAAGCCCCGCCTTTTCGCCTCCAGGGACTCGCTCATTCCAAGCGTTGCAGACGCAATATAAATGGCGACCTTGTGGGTGGTGTCACGGATGAGAACGCCTTGGTCCGTCAATTCGTGGCGGACATCATAGACGCCGTCGGCGTCCACCCGGAAAACCTCGACCGGTTGGCGCAGCCAGGCGGGCAACGCAAAGGGGAATGTGCTTTCACGCGGCGGGCCGAAGACGAAGACGCGGTCCTCGGGGTGCGGCGCATAGTCGAGGTCCAGCGCAAACAGGACGGCGCCTTGCGGTGCGACCACAGATGCAAGTTCCCAATCCGGCTTGCCGTCGCGCCGCACTGCTTCCCGGCGATAGGCGTCGCCTTCGAGATAAAAGTCTTCCAGCATACGCATTTCGCGCCCACAGCGGACCAATTCAGCCATGGTGTCCCGGAACTTGACCAGCGATTCCAGGCTCAGGTTGAACCAGTACAACGATGTAATGCGGCTGCTCAGCGCGTGGTACGCCTGCAGCCGGATTTCATCGGGCGTGGGAGACGTGCGCCGCCGCCAACCGTACATGCCCCAGCCATGGTGCGGCCCCTGCGACCAGTACGCCGTGGGCATGGGCCGGTTCAGTTCCCGCAGCGACCGGCACATGTCACCGATGGTTTCCAGCGGCGCGCCCCAGGCAATGCGGACATCGCCCCACCGGTCGTATTTCCGCCACATGTCCGGCGAAGGCGCTGTGACGCGGTAGGCGTCGTAGTGGGGATAGTCGGAAAGTCCTGCGTAGAAACGCCAGATACGCTCCTCGCTGTGCGTCACTGTAGTGGCGATGCGCGTGCGCTGATACGGCGCAAACGCCTCCCAAACCTCCATCGGCGGCACGGGGCGTCCGCCGCCGTATTGCGGTTCGCCGATGAATTCCGCCGCGTGGATGCGCAACAGCATCTCGTCGGTATCGTAGTGTTCAAACGGCTGCAATTTATGGAAGAATTTCAGCGGATAGCGCGTGTACAGGCCATCCGGCCTCGTCTGGTCCGTGTAACCGGGGATATTGTCGCCGATATGCGCGGTATTGACATGCATGCGCCGCAATGTTTTCAGAAAAGGTTCAAAAGTCAGCGCATGTTTGCCGTTGACCGTACTGTTCACCCAGCCGCCGCTGATGTCGAAGGCTTCCCGTTTGATGCGCAGATGCGCCCAAAGCGTGTGCGGCGCGCCGCCGAGTTCCGTCCGCAATTCAACAATCCCATACGTCAGGGGCAGGTCGCCCGTGGCCGCAATGAGAATCCCCTTGTCGCCCGGCGCGATTACCCCGTCGGCGGGAAGCGTCCGGAATCCGGACAACGCCTCCTGCGCATGCAGCGCGCGCCAGGTGGCATTGCTCTCTGGCAGCCAGAGGCGACATGCCACAATCCGCAGCGGCGCAGCAGCCTCATTAGTGATGTGCGCGATCAGCCGGTCCGGATAGATGCGGCCTTCCGCGCCCAGGAAGGTCACGGCGGCAATCCACGCATCCGGTCGGGCAAGGTCAAAAGCCAGAGATTGTGGGCCGTGTTCCGCTCCAAGGTCCACTGTCGCGTCAACAGACGCGCCCACGCCCCAATCTTCCCGGCATCCATTGAAACTCCAGACCGTCATCGCGCCCGGGGGAAGCGTCAACGGATCATCCGGCCACGCGCCCGGCAGATCATGCCAGGACCACTCATCCGCCGCCAGCAATTCCACGGCGGGCTTGCCGCGAAAGCGAATTGTAGACTGGGCATCGAAACGCAGCGGCGCCGCGCCAGCGTTACGCAGAAACATTTGCACCCGCGCTCCCAGGCTCGGATCGGGCTCTTTTGCGTAGCGCATGGAAGGCGCAATCAGGTGCGGGGTCACCGTAATGCCCGCGAGTTCCATTTGCGCATGCACAGCATCGGCGGCGACCAATCCGCCACTTATGAACAACACGACGGCAGTCATCAAGCAGTCCACCGAGATGATCGTACTCATTTTGCTCTTTTTCTCCTTGTTGGTCATGAAACACGCATCGTAACGTTTTCGTCAAATGGCGTGCAACCGGGAATGCTTTGTTTTTTCTACATCCCCCTTCGAAGGGGGTGGCGCGAAGCGACGGGGGATGTAGAAAAAACCCATCCACTGGAGCGTCTTGCGCCCAGTACGGGGCTGCGCGAAGCGACGGGAGACGTAAAAGGCCATACGGCACTCTCCGAAAATTTACGCCGTTCCGCTGAAGTATCACCACGAATCCACTGGCGATTGATGCGCGGATACTGACAGAACATCCGACATAGCGTCCAACGCGCCAATCGCGCGCGGCGCTATCCGGGCGTTGCTGTTTCCCAAAGGAGACCGACCTGGCCAGCGCCTGAAAAAAAACTTGCATTTCCATATGAGACTGCGTACACTACCTATAGAGGTAGTTCAATTATATTTTTTATGGCGGAGAGAATTATATATGCAAAAATCTAGAAAAATTGGAACAAAAATATCTCCCATTCTTGAAGACACATTGGGCAGGGGGTTCACCCTTATCGAGTTGTTGGTGGTCATCGCCATCATCGCCATTCTGGCGGCGATTCTGCTGCCGGCGCTGGCGCGGGCGCGCGAAGCGGCGCGGCGCTCGCAATGCCAGAACAACCTCAAGCAATTCGGCATCATTTTCAAGATGTACGCCAACGAGGCGCCCGGCGAGAAGTTTCCCACGATGAAAGCGAACGAAACGACGTGGTACTTAGGCGACATAAGCACAGAGGCGATGCTTTCAACTTACTGCCCTGATTTTTCATGCACCTGTTCGGCTCCCAATGTGACGTCGTTTCTTCCGGATGTGCAATCCATGTATCCGGAATACATGACGGACATCAAAATCATACAGTGTCCGTCTTCTCCTACCTACCAGGTCTGCACTTGGCGATACGGGGATGACCTCGATATGCCGTTAGACCCCTGCCATCCCAGCAACAGCGTATGGGATCCCTCAGAGCGCGACAGTTACGCATATTTTGGCTGGACCATTCTCGGCGAGTACGTGGTACGGCCGGGCGCGGACCCGAATGCCAATCCACCGGATGCGGCGGTCAGCACCGCCTTTGTGAATACAATGTTCGATCCTGACACTTACGGGGGCATTCTCGGAGATCGATGGGGGGAAGGTTTTTTTCCGCATTTGCCCGCGTCTTACAACAATGAATTGCAAATCTATGATAAGGATTATTCCTTCGATGAGCCGACGCCGGGCACGCCGACCCGTCATCTCTACCGCCTGCGGGAGGGCGTCGAGCGGTTCCTGATTACGGACATCAATAACGCGGCCGCAAGCGCCATGGCGCAGAGCACCCTGCCCATCATGTGGGACCGCACCGCTTTGAATATCGGCCGGGACGGGTTCAATCATCTTCCCGGCGGCGCGAATGTCCTGTATCTGGACGGGCACGTTGAATTCTTGAGATTCCCCGGCGAACATCCGGTCACCCGGGTCATGGCCTACGCCATAACAACCCTTAACAACTATTTCTTCGGGGAGTGAATTGCGCTGCCGGGAAACAGCAGAGCCGTTTCCCGGCGCGGGTTTTGAAAACAGGGGGCGCTGATGTCATGAACACCACTGACTCCCGGTGCAACAAAACAGACCACACATCGTGCATACCTTGGGATAGGTCGTAACGCACTTTCGAGTGGTGTTGCTGCAGCACATGTTTCTGATATCCGGGTCCGATACGCGGTACGCCGTGCCGTCTGTCTTATAGACGTAGAGGTCGGGCATCTCGCCGATAAGCACGCGGTATTCATGCAGGGCGTCGCTGATGGCGTTGATGGCATCGTCCTTGAACCTCGGAGAAGCGGGCGTCCAGAAGAAATCCGCCAATTCCCAATCACAGAAACCCTGCCGGTGCAGGTTGGCGATCACGGAGTCAAACTGGTCCTTGTGCCTGAAGTTCAGAAAAGCCAGGTTCACTCCCGCCGCCTTCAAGTGCTCCAATTCCCGCTTGACAGGCGCGAGCGCCGCATCATCCCAGTTCTGAAAGTACAGGTCCCTGTAGGCCCACTGGATATTTGCATCCTGAATCGCTGCGCTTAAGTTATCCAAGGCCGCTCTGGTTCTTGCCACACTTTCCGGTGAAACCCTGCCGTTCGTCTCCATCTTGTCGCAATTTACCTTCCATTGCTCGACGACGGTGCTGATTTTCGTGGTCGGCGCGAACAATTGGCCGACAGACAACTCCGCCATCAGGTAACAGGTCAGATAGGTATTCGGCCCCCAGTCTGATATCGTGAAATCACTCGCGTTCCGTTCAACCTCCTGCCAGGAAATCTCCTGAATCTCCCCGGGCTGGGCCGCACAAAAGCCGCTCAGCATCATGCACACGCCCAGCACTGCAAATACTGCGCTCTTGCCCTTTCGCATCCCTGTTTCTCCTTCTTTATGTTCGGTCCCTTGTGATTCACCAATGCGCTTTCCAGTCTATGGTGACCGACATCCGCTCTCTTACGGCTAATGGGAGTTGATGTCGGATAAAACGCTATAGGTTATTTCGATTTCACTGAAGAGACCGCGCAGCACATGAACTGTGAACCTGCTGGATTCCCCGGTCTCGATTTTCTGACGCAATTCAACCAGATACTGCCGGAGTTCATCGTAGTGCTCAGCGCGTTTTCCGTTAAAATCCGTGACAATGTCTCCGGTCATGAGCCCTCCCTGATAAAAAAGGTCTTGAACACCTGGCGTCAGCGGGGCGGGGAACAGAAAGGCGATTCCCGGCGGAGAGGGTTGGCAGAACTCGACGCAGTTGGGCAGCACGGCGCAGGCGGCATCCACAAAAGCGAGCGCTGTTGTGCGCGTCATGGTCACGGTTTCCCGGCGCCGCTTCATCGGGAGCGTCAGATACTTGAATGTCAGGGAACGTCCTGACCGTGAGATGGTCAATTCCAGCGCGGGGTCTGGCGATTGCGCCAAGGCCGCCGCCAGTTGTTCGAGCCTGATCCGGGTGTCCCAGCGCCCGGAGAGCGCTTTGCCGTCGAGATGGGTGATGCGGTCCCCGATTTGCAGTCCCAGACAATAGGAGGCCCAGGACTGAGGCATGGGGACTACATACCGGTCTTCTTCCGGGGAAACGGCCTGAAATTGCGAATATGCGATCTCCGAATGCAACGCTTTGACGGCGTTTAGCAGTGTCGCCGCGCCCAACGGAACGAGGAATGTGTCATTATCGGGCAGTTGTCTGGGCGGCGGGGCGCGCCGTGCTTGTTCCTGCCGATACTCACCGTAGTGGCGGAGTAGTTCTTCTCGCGGCAGCATGGCCTGTTGTGCGGGAGACCAGGGCGTGGTTTCGATGCGCTTGAGAACGCCATCCATGTCAATGGCGATAGCCGAACGGTTATCGGGAAGGAATTCCACATGGTCCGAAACGCCAAATGTCGCGAGCGACGTGAAGGATGCCGCATCCCAGAGGGTGGTTTCGACAAATTTGCAGCGCGTCAGGATATACCGGTCATCATGCGTAAATGCAACCGCCATCGGCCTTGCGGCGAAATGCACTTTGCCGATGTAGCCGCTTGTTTGGAGCATGCCCAGCAATTCACGACGCTGCACATCCCAGACATGGATCTTTGCGTCGGCGGTGGCGACGGCAATGCGCTCCCCGCTTTCGCTGAAGGCCACGGCAAGCACGGGGAACGGGTGTTCGAATACGGCCATGCGCTGCCCCGTGGCGACCGAGAACAGGGCGGCGATGCCATCCATGAACCCGATAAGCAGCGCGGCGCTGTCCGGGCTGAATTGAAGGTCCATCACAACGCTGTCATGTTCTGTGATTTCGCGTTCTGTCTTGCCGGAATCCGGGTCCCATAGATGCACGCCGTCTTCGGACGCCGCCGAAGCGATATGGCGGCCATCCGGACTCCAGGCGATGGCCAAGACCTGAGCATCATGTGCGCGGTATGCACGCCGCATGGTTCCCGTGTCAACGTCCCATACAATTGGAATCATGCTGTCAATCACCGTCACCACGCGTCGTCCTTCGGGATCGATCGCCAGGTAATTGGCGATGAACGGCGTCGGACACAGGTATTGGGCCAGGGTCGTCATCTTTTCCGTATCAAAGACAGTGTATGTGGAATCGCCCCAACTCACGCCAAAACGTTCTTTTGTGCGGGAAAACGTGAGATGGCGAACCCCGCTTGTGGCATTGGGCCGCTGCGGCAACTGGTACGCCACGGGCCGCATGCCCGTTGGACCGAACACATGCCATATCTGAAAAAACTGGTCGGTGGTGGCGAGCGCCAGGAGCCGTCCGTCAGGCGACACATGGGCGTTCATCAAGCCCGGTCCTCTTGCCCGAACCTCGTATATCGCCTCATCCCGTTCCATGGACCAGAGCGACAATTCCATGTCAATCGTGCATGAGAGCACAAAGCAGTCATCCGCGACAAAGAACGCGTAACGGACGGGGTTCTGATGATAGTAAGTGCGCAAACGTTCTCCGCTTCGCGTATCCCACAATATCACCGTGCCATCGCGCGCGGAGGTGACAAACCGGGCGCCGTCGCTGCTGAAACGCAGGTCCGTAATGAAATCCTGCCGCGCGTCTATCTCTTGCACGAGCGCGCCCGTGTCAGCGTCATACAAAAAGATCATCGCATGCTCGGCGGTTCCTATCACGGCGCCGTCCGGACTGAGGCACGGGATCATGCCCTTCCCGCTGAATACCGGTTTCCATTCCGGAAACGACCAGACCTGGAACACTCCTCCACCTGATTCCCCCATGCCCGCCATGATGCGGTCATTGCCGGGATAGAACGTGAGCGCATACACAGGCCGCGAGGTGGTCCGCCATTCGCCTGCCTGCTCCGGCCCCGACGTTCCGATGTCCCATCCGCGAATGACATTGTCGCCGCAGCCCGCGAAGAGGCGGGAGGATGTCGCATCAAACACCATGGAAAAGACGCCTGCCGAAGTGTGAATGTTGTGTAATTGCCGCCCCGTCGCCATGTCCCACACCCGAAGCCCTTCCAGACTGCCGACCGCCACCTTGGTCATGTCCGGACTGAAACACTGGGAAGTGAAATAGGTGGGTTCGCCCTCAAGGGTGACCAACGCCTGACCTGTCATGGGGTCCCGGATCGCCGCAGACTCCGCGCCTGAAAGGGTAAGCATTTTCGTTCCATCCGGAGAAAAAAAGGTTACATGAACGCCCGACCCCGGCGTTTCCACCGTATAGAGGTCCGGATTCGCCCGGTTCAGCAGATAGCCCCACTCCCAGGCCCGGCGTTGGGGATCGGTTTGCCACAGCACCTGATTGGCCGCGGCGTAATCCGCCTTGCCCAGAAGTGCTTGTACAGAGTGGATTTGGGACAGATAGGTCTTCTCTTCGGCGATGATTCGCTGTTCCCGTTCACGGTTCCGGGCGTTCCAGATGCTGATGTACGAAAATATGCCCACCACCATCAAAAAGAACAGGCAGGCGGCGGTCGCATTGACTGCCGCCCGGTGCCGCCGATACTGCCGCAGCAGGATTTCCCGAAACGAATAAGCATAGACACTGACCAGGCGGCCCGTTACGAAGCGCTGCACATCATCCGCCAGTTCCATGGCGGATTGATAACGGTCTTTGGGGTCACGCTGCATGGCCTTGGCGCAGATGCCGGCCAGTTCCGGCGGTGCATCCGGTGCTGCCTTCAAAATCGGGGTTATGTCGCTGCGAACCACCTGGTTCAACACGTCCCGCGTATTCTTGCCGCTGAACGGCGGCGACCCCGTCAGTATTTCGTAAAGAACCGCACCCAGGGAATAGACGTCGGACCGTTCATCAATGTCGTCAATGCGCCCCTCGGCCTGCTCCGGCGGCATGTATTGCGGCGTGCCCAACGCGCGTCCGTAAGACGTCTTGCAGAGGGATTCCTCATCGTTGACGGTCAGATAATGCAGCGTATCCCGGATGTCTTCGATATTCGCATCTTCGACATCGCGCACCTTGGCGAGTCCCCAGTCCAACACCACCGTCTCGCCGAATTGTCCGACCATGACATTGCCGGGCTTGATGTCGCGGTGAATCACGCCCCGGCTGTGCGCATAGGCGATGGCCTGGCACAAATCCAGGAAATGCGACAGGAGTTGCAGGCGTTCGCCCAGCGTCTTGCAGTCGTGCAGGGCCTGCGCCAATGTTTTCCCCTTCACCAGTTTCATCGTGTAATAAGGCGTGCCGTCGTCGCGTCTCCCTAATTCGTAAACGGGAACAATGGAAGGATGCTCCAGTTGCCCGGTGATTCGGGCTTCCTGCAGGAAACGCGCCGTCACCGACGAGGACCTGGCCGGATGCCCCGCTTTTTTCGAAGCGACACTGCCGGAAGTCGCCTGAAGCAATTCTTTCAGGGCGATGTCCCGTCCCAGATACTCATCGTGCACCAGCAGCACGCGCCCCATCCCACCTCTGGCGTGGTGAGAAAGCAGGGTATAGCGGCCCGGCGGCTCCTTGATGCCCGTCACCTCCTGACCGGAACGGTTGAAAAACGCGCCGCCTGACATAGAAAGCGTCTGCAGGGCATCCAATCCCAAGGATTCCGCCGCATCCCCGAAAGACTTGCGCACCTGCTCCATCCCCCCAAGCGACGCCAGGGTCTCCACAGCGTCTCCCCCGTGCGCTTTGACCGCCTCATCCACCAGGTGTTCCAGGAATTCCCTGTCCGCATTGCTCAGCACGCCCTGTTCCACAAGACGATGCGCCAATGGCGTGGAGGGGTCGGTGATCCAGGCGGCGGCCGCCTGCACCAACTGCGTCGGCGATACCCCCTTGAATTGCACCGCCAAGACCCCAAAGAGAAGATTTCTATCCTTGTCCATGTATTTACGCACCCCTGTCGTGATGCCGACGTTTAACCGAAGGACCCCCGTTGAGGGCAAAAGCATACTGCTCTTGGGGTTGATCCCACTCTATAGTATGAAGGGCTTTTTGTCAAGCAGAGCAAAATCCCCCGGGGGGTTAAGAAATGGACACTTTTGATATCAGCATCATGGAAGATGAAGGATATTTCCCGCTTGTATGCGAAGAAAAAGCCCATTTCACAATTGCATGGCGCGGCATGGCCGCAGCCACATGCATTGGACATCATACCCAAAGCCATCCCTCCCGTCATTCCCGCGCAGGCGGGAATCCAGCAATCACGTTTCCGGTGCCTGCACTTTTGTCTGGCCCCCCGCTTTCGCGGGGGTGACGGCGCCTTGCATCCATAGAAACATCGCACAATACACAGGTAGAGCACACCCTTCACCAAACATCTGCGCGAAACGCGCAGATGTCGCGAAAATTGAGTCTGTCTGTTTCCACTTGCTATTTGGAGCGATGGTCAGGTTTCATAAAGGCTTCTGGCGTGGGTCAACACAAGACATGCGGATCAGGAGGCTACATGACAAAGACTATACAATGGGGCATTTTGGGGCCTGGGAACATCGCCCACAAATTCGCCGAGGGTTTGAGAGCGCTGCCGGATGCGGGACTCGCGGCAGTAGGTTCGCGCGATGCGGGGCGCGCCGCGCAGTTTGCCAGGAAACACGGATTCGCCCGATCTCACGGCTCATATCAAGCGCTGTCCGAAGACCCTGATGTAGACATCGTCTATGTGGCCACGCCGCACCCCATGCACAAAGCGGAAAGCATCCGCTGCCTGCGCGCCGGCAAAGCGGTGCTCTGCGAGAAACCTTTCACGGTAAACCGGCGCGAGGCGGAGGAAGTGTTTCAGGCGGCGCGCGCGGCAAATCGGTTCTGCATGGAAGCCATGTGGACCCGGTTCCTGCCGGTCATGGGGCAGGTGCGGCAATGGCTGGCGGAGGGACGTATCGGCGAGCCGCGCATGGTGCAGGCGGATTTCGGTTTCCGGGCCGAGGTGAACGAGGAAAGCCGCCTGTTTGCGCCGGAATATGCCGGCGGCGGCCTCCTGGATGTGGGCGTCTATTGCGTCTCCTTCGCTTCGATGGTCTTCGGGGCGCCGCCGGACCGGGTGGCCGGGCTGGCGCATCTCGGCGAAACCGGCGTGGACGAGCAGGGGGCCTATGTGCTGGGCTATAGCGGCGGGCGGCTCGCCGTGCTGCATTCCGCCGTGCGCACCAATACCCCGCAGGATGCGCTCATCATGGGCACGGACGGCATGATCCGGGTGCATCCCCCGTTCTGGCACAGCCGCGGCGCCACTTTGACCGTGCACGGCCGAGAACCGGAGCATGCGGTGCTGCCGATGACCGGTAACGGCTACAATTACCAGGCCGCCGCGGCCCAGGACTGCATGCGCGACGGGCGTCTGGAATGCGATATCATGCCTTGGGAGGAAACCCTGAGTATTATGGAAACCCTCGACCGCATCCGCGCCGAGTGGGGGTTGACGTATCCCATGGAAATCTGAAACCGCCGCCATTTCAGAACAGCGGCATAAATTGACGGAAAATGCTGTTTCAGAGGACATGCCTCCTTAGTTCACTGAAAGACGTAAACACATGTCCAATGCAGACAATAAGCGTGGATGTTCCCGCGTCACGGCGCGCATCTTTGTGAAAATCAACTGATACCTGCATCTGGCCTGGCCACCATATGATTATTCTTGGCGTCAATGAAGATTTGTTTGATTCCGGGGTCGCCCTGTGCGACGGGCCGCGCGTGGTCTATGCCGCCAATGAAGAGCGCTTCACGCGGCGCAAAAACGAGGGCGGCTTCCCCCGGCATTCCCTCGCGGCGCTGTTCGAGCAGACCGGTATCGCGCCACAGGACATTGACCAGATTTGCATTGCCGGCCACATGACCCCACCCTTTGTGGTTCGGCTTTTTCCCCGGTTGCATGACTGGATTTTTGAGGCCAAGCGCAGCAAAGGCGACACACGGGTCAGCCGAATGCTGGATTTTGCGACATTTTTGACGCCCATCTCGCGGACCTCTGAGAAATCACCTCTACGCCGCATTGTACGTCCCCTGTTGGCTCCGGCGACCCGCCGAACCTTGCCGCCGCCTCTGCGCCGCGTTCCCCTCCGGTTCGTCGAGCACCATCTGGCGCATGCCGCCGGCGCGTGGTGGGCTTCTGGATATGAGGAGGCATTGCTGCTCACCGCCGACGGGATGGGGGACGGGTTGTCCATGACGGTATCCCGCGCGCAGGCGGGTGGGGGGATTGAGCGGCTCTGGGCCGCCGCCGCAATGGACTCCTTTGGGCTTTTCTTCGAAGCGTTGGCATCGGCCATGGGGTTTATGGCCTGCCGCGATGAAGGAAAACTCACCGGACTGGCGGCGGGCGGCGACCCGGCCCGCGTGAATGAGCCTTCCCCATTCGCGCTCGAAGAAGGCAGGCTGCGCTATGTCGGCCCGCATGGCGTGCGCGCCGTGCGGTGGTTGCGCGATACCCTGTGCGCGCGCCATTCGCGCGAAGATGTGGCTGCGTGGGCGCAAGCGGTCCTGGAGGAAGGCATTATCGCCGTGGCGAAATGGTGGCTCCGCGAAACCCGCCTTCGGCGACTTGCGGTGGCGGGCGGCGTCTTCGCAAATGTGAAACTCAATCAACGGCTGCATGCGCTGGATGATTGCGACATGCTTTTCGTATATCCCAACATGGGCGACGGCGGGCTGGCGCTGGGCGCGGTTTGCGCGGAACAGCATTTCCCGCCGACTCCACTGCGTGATGTATTCCTGGGCGACACCTTCGACGATCCGGCGATGGAACGCGCTTTGCAACAGTCGGGACTCCCCTATCTCCGCTGTGAGAACATCGAATCACGCATTGCTGCGTTGCTGGCAGAAGGGCGGATTGTCGCGCGATTCCGCGATCGGATGGAGTGGGGACCGCGCGCCCTGGGCAACCGGTCCATCCTCGCGCCGACTACGGACCGCACTTTGGTGGAACGGCTGAACGTTTCGTTGGCGCGAAGTGATTTCATGCCGTTTGCCCCGGCCATACTCGATGAGGACGCCGATGAATATGTGGTCGGCGCGCAGGCCGCGCGCCACGCCGCCGAGTTCATGACGGTATGCTTCGATTGCACCTCCCGCATGCGGCGCGAGCACCCCGCCGTCGTTCACTTGGACGGCACGGCCCGCGCCCAGTTTGTGCGCGAAGAGACTAACCCCGCGTTTCACCGCATTCTGCGCGAATTCAAACGCGCCACCGGCAGCGGCGTCCTCCTGAACACCAGTTTCAACATCCATGAAGAGCCCATCGTACGGACCCCGGAAGAAGCCGTGGCCGCATTTCAAAAGGCACGCCTCGATTGCCTCGCCATGGGCGATTTTCTCGTCGCTCCGGATACGGGATTGCCTTAAGAGCCTAAGACCACCCTGAAGTTCATGTAACGGTAAGCGGTAAATGAGCCATAATCAGCGCATGCAGGATGTAATGCCGGTCGCCAATCCCGTATTCCCGCTTGCGCGGCAATGACACGCTAAAATGGGGCGTTTTAGGAGATTCGTCATTCCCGCGCAAGCGGGAATCCTGGCAATGAAAAATCACGCATTAACCGAACACGAATGTTGGGGCTAGATAACATTTTGGCCGACTGGCGTAACCTTTGAAACAATACACATGACACTTTCTGTTTGCCGTTGCGATCGGTGCGGCGCACAGCGCCGCCGAACGAAAAAATTTAAGGCGCACTGTCTATCCAGACTGCCGCGCCACGCTACGCTTCGCTCGCAATGACGGAGTTATGTGTAGTGACCGCTTCAGCCGGCCAGAATGCAACGCGGTTAGAAACTGTCGGACGTATCCAATTTGATGTGTTCCGGGTCCTTGTCACGACCCTGGATGTAAGGCCCCGTGATCATTTCCCGGTAAGTGCAGCCGGGACCAACCATCGGATACACGAAGGCGTATTTATCGGTCATGACTTCAAGGAAAGCAGGTCCCTTGAACGCGATGAATTCGCGAACAGCCTGTTCCACTTCCCCCACTTTTTCCACGCGGCGTGCAAACTTGAAGCCGTCCGCCTCGGCAGCCTTCACGAAATCTTTCTTGTGCAGGGATTTATCGGTGCCCGACAAACGCCCTTCAAAATAGAGCGACTGCCACTGCACGACCATGCCATCGCCGAGATTGTTGAGCAGAAGAATCTTGACAGGCAGGTTGTAGGTGGTGCAGGTCTCCATTTCCCCAAGATTCATCCGGATGCTCCCGTCGCCGTCCACGTCAATGACGATTTTGTCGGGATGGGCGAGTTGAGCGCCGATGGCGGCAGGCAGACCGAATCCCATGGTGCCCATACTGCCGGAAGTGAGCCAGGTGCGGGGATGCTTGAAGTCAAAGTACTGCGCCGCGAACATCTGATGCTGTCCGACGCCGGTCGTGATAATGGCCTCGCCTTTGGTCAGTTTGTTCACCATTTCCAGCACCATCTGCGGCTGAATTTTATCGCTTTCGCGGTTGTAATTCATGCGGTGCGTCTGCTTCATTTCCTTCACATGACGCAGCCACGCGGCATGATCGGGATGGTAATCCTTTCCCGCTTCCAGCAGGTCAAGCAGAACATCCCGGGCGTCTCCGACATGATGCCATTGGACGGGTTTCACCTTGCCTATTTCCGCCGCATCAATATCAATGTGGGCGATTCTGGCGCGGCGCGCGAATTCTTTGGGCAC
The DNA here is from genome assembly GCA_937951485.1 of uncultured bacterium. Taxonomy (GTDB): domain Bacteria; phylum Hydrogenedentota; class Hydrogenedentia; order Hydrogenedentales; family CAILVY01; genus CALEDJ01. Next base: position 49,710 of record CALEDJ010000010.1, on the reverse strand, counting down.
CCCCGCAACGCGGTCGTCGAAACGCGCGCCGACAGCGATAAGGAAATCGCAATCTTCGACGGCATAGTTGGCGTAGGCCGTACCGTGCATGCCCAACATGTGCAGGGCAAGATCGTCCGTCGTGTCCATCGCGCCAATCCCCAGCAGCGTGGTGACGACGGGGATTTGAAAGCGCTTGGCGAACAGTCGCAGTTCCGTGACGGCATTGCTGTTGATGACGCCGCCACCGGCGTAAATCAGGGGGCGTCTGGACGCTTTCAACAGGGTGAAGAAGGCTTCCGCTTTTTCCGGGTCAACGCGCGAGGCCTTGATCTTCTCCAGCCGCGCCTGATAGCCGTGAAATGGCAACAGGCCTTCGCCTTTGAAAACCCCGACGCTGTTCTGCACATCCTTGGGAACGTCCACCACGACCGGGCCGGGGCGGCCGGTCCGCGCGATGTAAAAGGCGGTGCGAATCGTGGCTTCGAGTTCATTTTCGTTCTGCACCAGGAACACGTGCTTGGCGCAAGAACTCATGAGATTGAAGACCGGCGCCTCCTGAAAGGCGTCCGTGCCCACGGCGTGCCGCGCCACCTGCCCGCAAATCAGGACGATGGGAATGGAATCCGCCATACAGTCGCGGATGGGGGTGGTGCTGTTGGTGGCGGCGGGACCGGAGGTGACCAGTGAGACGCCCACTTTGCCCGTAGAACGAGCGTATCCCGCGGCCATGAAGCCCGCCCCCTGCTCGTTGGCCGGCACTATCAGAGCAATTTCCTGCCCAGGATGCTGGCGGTTCCACCGGAACACCGCGTCATAGGTGGGCAGAATTGCGCCGCCGCTGTAACCGAAAATGGTGTCCACGCCTTCATCATGAACGACCTGAATGATCATGTCAGCCCCGCTCATTCGCGTGCCGGCAAGAGGATGTTTCACTTTCCTGGTCTTTGCTTTCGTCAAGGTTTTCGCCGTAGCCATGCAACAATCTCCTTTAAGAACAGCCGCAGCGGGAACTCCTTCTGGGTCGTCCCCCATCCTGAACGGCGTCTATTGCTATTCCTTTTTCATGCATATCACCAGGGAACGCTGGTTAATGGCCGGAGAGGCGTGAAATTATTGCTGCTGCCTCCCCTGAATGATAACAAAAACCATTCCCTGTCCCCGTTCATTCCACAATTCTTAAGAAAGTGAGCGCCGCAATAGGGTTACGGCGCTCATTGGAGTCACTTCTCAGGGTGAAAAGGAGTCTATTTCTCCTCCTCCGATGCGGGCGCCGCGTCCTCCACCGGCGCCTCCGGTACGGCAGACATGGGGGGCTCCTCCGCAGTCTGTCTCTCTTCTATGATCGGCGCAAATTCCGCGTCCGGGGAAAGAACGGCTTCCGCTTCAGTCGGGGCGGTTTCTGCGTCGGTGGCCGCAGCGGCTTTTGCGTCGGTGGCCGCGGCGGACGCCACAGGCTGCATATCTTCCTGCTGTGCGCTTTCGGTCCGCGCCTTCTCAGCGGCTTCCGCCTCGGCGCGTCGGCTGACGACGGCCATCATTTCATGGGCGACGTCAGCCAGACTGCGACCGGCTTGAATCATGTTGGACGGCAGTGCGCCGCGGATAGCCGCGGCCACATCCACCTGATTGCCTGCACCGTGTTCAGCCATCAGTTGCTTATCCATGTCGCGCTGGTATTCGCGAATACTCAGGCCGATCTTGCGCTCCACCGGACTGATGCTGATGACCTTCGCCATCACCTTGTCGCCGATTGCAAGCACTTCTTCGGGTTTCTGGACCCGCTCGTTGGACAATTCACTGACGTGGATAAGCCCTTCAATGCCGTTTTCCAGCCGGGCAAATGCGCCGAAACTGACCAGTTTGGCGATTTCGACCTCGACATGCGAACCAATCGGCAGCCGCTCGATAACCGCAAGCCACGGATCGGTCTCCAACTGCTTGAGTCCTACGCTGATTTTCTCCGCATCCGGATCAATGCTGAGAATCTTGACTTCTATTTCCTGGCCTTTCGTCAGCATCTCGGCCGGATTCGTAATCTTCTTTGTCCAGGAAAGATCGCTCACATGCAACAGCCCGTCAATCCCTTCCTCTATCTGCACAAACGCGCCGTAGTCCGTCAGGTTGCGGACAACGCCCTTGACTGTCGAGCCGATGGGGTATTTTTCACTCAACTGTTTCCAGGGATTCGGCTGCGTCTGCTTGATGCCGAGGGCAATTTTTTCCTCATGCGGGTCAACGCTGAGGATCATGACATCCACTTCGTCGTCAATATTCAACATTTCGCTGGGATGGCGAACGCGCCGCGTCCAACTCATCTCGCTGACATGGACCATGCCTTCGATTCCCGGCTCAATCTGCACAAAGGTGCCGTAATCCGTCATGCTGACGACGCGCCCGCTCACTACACTACCCACGGGATAGCGTTCCAGGGCGGTATTCCAAGGATTCTCAGTTTTCTGCTTGATGCCGAGGCTGATGCGCTCCGTCTGCGGGTCAAAACTGAGGACCATGACCTCGACCTTCTGACCGACCTGAACGACCTGCGAGGGGTGCTTCACCCGGCCCCAACTCATATCGGTCACATGCAGCAGCCCGTCAATGCCGCCGACATCCACAAACGCGCCGAAATCGGTGATATTCTTCACTTCGCCGGTCAAGATGGCTCCCACCTTAATGGTTTCGAGCAGCCGTTGCTTCTCGTCCGCGCGTTGCTCTTCGAGCAGTTTGCGGCGGCTCACCACCACATTCCGCCGCCGCCGTGTCAACTTGATAATCTTGAACTCCATCCGCTGCCCGATGAACTTCTCCAAGTCTCCAGTCGGACGGAAAGTCAATTGGCTGGCCGGCATAAAGGCGTCAATCCCGATATCCACCTTCAGGCCGCCCTTCACCCGCCGGGTGATCACCCCCTCAATCACGCCGTCTTCTTCATAAATTTTCTGGATGTTTTCCCAATTCTTAATCCGGTCCGCTTTGATTTTCGAGAGCACCGGCATGCCGTTCTCGTTTTCCGGTTCTTCGATGTAGAAGTCGAATTCATTGCCGACTACCAGCATCTCCGGCTGTGTAAACTCCGCCACATCCACCACCCCCTCGCTCTTGTAACCGATGTCCACCAGCACCCGGTCGTCGCCGATTTCCACCACCGTCCCGCGAACCACTTCCCCTTCTTTGAAATTCTGCACCGCCTGGTCCAGCAGGGCGCCCATGCTTTCCCGCGCCAATTGCTCTTCCAGTTCACGCTCCAGATCGTCTGATTCGATCTCGTTGGCCCCGGCCATTGCCGTGGCGCCTTGTTCCTTGCCGACCAGTTCGTCACTCATAACTCAATGCTATCTCCTTTACATCATAGGATTTGTCGTGTAAGCACGACGGACCTACAGGGTAGCAAAATACGGACCATAAGGTCAAATTTGCGAAACAGGAGGCGCTGCGCGCCCTGTATTTGACCGCGAGCCTCGCGCTGTGCAGCCAAATGAACGGGGTGCGCCAATGCCGCGGGTTCGAACAAAAGCGAATCATCCTGAATCTCGTCATTATCGCCGGGACCTTGTGCCTGGCGGCGTTTGTGATCCAGACCGTGCGGCATCTCAAGCCGGTGGAGATCGAAGAAAAAGTCCCGATTATCATTCCCAATCCAAAAATTCAGCCCGCCGGCACCGAGTGAATTCGTCGTGCTCCGAAGCCGGGCGGGAATTCCCGGAAGATAGTTCGCGTTTTTTTGTAGAGAGATATTTGCGCTCATGGGCGGCCCGACGACGCGCACGCGGCGCGTGGGTCGTCCCCTGTGACGCGAACAACCCGGGGCGCGCGCATACAACGGCGTTGCGCGTCGCCCCGACATAGAACGCCAAGGATCACGGAACATGAAACCAAGCATAAACATACAACAGAAAGTGGCAGACCTGGTCTCTGAGCGTCCCCGCCGCGCCGTGGTATTCGAGGATCTCGGTATTGATTACTGCTGCAGCGGCGACATCCCGCTGACCGATGCCTGCGCGCGGCGCGGCGTGGCCGTCGAACAGGTTGTTTCCCTGCTGGAAGCCAGTGACGCCGAAGACTTTCAAGAGACTGAAATCCCCAATCTCGGCGCCATGGGCCTGGTCGAACTGACGGACCATATCCTGGACACGCATCACGTGTACATGCACAAGGAACTGCCGCGGCTGGCCGCCGCGATGCAGCAGGCGTTGGAGGCGCACGGCGACAAGAATCCCGCGCTGCATGAACTTGCCCGTGTTTTCACGGAACTCCGCAATGAACTGGAAATGCACTTGATGAAGGAGGAGCAAATCCTTTTCCCCGGTATCAAGGAACTCGCCGCGAGCGACAAGGCCATCGAGTTTCACTGTGGTTCGCTCGGCAACCCCATTTCGGTGATGGAGATGGAGCACGACAGCGCCGGCAGAGCACTTGAGAAAATCAGGCAACTGACGAACAATTACACCCCGCCGGCATGGGCATGCAACACGTTCACAGCGCTGATCGATGGGTTGCAGCGCCTGGAAAAGGACCTGCACCGTCACATTCACAAGGAAAACTATGTGCTCTTTCCCAAAGTGATCGATCGGGAGAAAGCCCTGACCCGGTAATCGCGTCGTAATGCAAGCGCCTCCCGGCGGATAGGCTGTACTAAAATATCGTTTGGAAAGCACCATGCGGACACAAACCACCATCACCGCCATGCAGATGCTGGCGTGTCTGGCGTTGCGGGGCAATGCGGCCCCTGTGCCGCCTCGGCGGATCGCCCGATACCCCAGTGCCTCGCCGAGTTATCCGGCAAAGATCGCCTCGATGCTGGTCAAGGCGGGGCCGCTGTCCGTGCGTCACGGCGCACACCGCGGCGCGGCGTTGCGGCGTCCGCCGGACAGCATTACGCTGTACGATGTTTATGTGGCCTGTGAGGGCCGTATCCGCGGTGATTTTTGCCTTCCCAGCGGTGCATGCCGCCCCTCTGCGAGTTTCACCAGGTGATGGGGGAATTGCATCAGGGGATGGCGGAAACACTCCGGCGACACACCCTGTGGGACATCGCTGTCAAGTCTCCGCGCCGGGCTATGGCTGATGGGCCGGATTCCTGTAAAATGGCCGCGACCAATGCGGCGGCGCCCGCTCCGGGTATCAAAATCGGGCCATAACCGGGTTGGGGACGCCGCTCGCAAACGACGGAAAGGACCTGCAGTCATGCAAATAGACGGTAGCACCCGCGTGGATGGGCTTGTGGATGAATACCCGTTTCTGATTGATTTTCTGGGAAGTTACGCCAGGGAATTTCAGATGCTGAAAAACCCGATTATGCGCAAGACGGTGGCGCGCTTTGCCACGCTGTCCCGCGCAGCCTCGATTGCGGGGGTGGCGCTGCCGGACTTGCTGGCGGCGGTGGCGGACGAAATTCAGCGACAAACAGGAAAGGCGGTGGAGATCGGGTCATCCGCCGCACCCCAGGTGCAGGATGCAGCGGATCGCCTGGTTATCCTCAAGTCCATTATCAGAGACCTGCACGACGGCACGCCTTTGGAAGAGGTCCAACGTCGTTTCAATAAGGCGTTCCAAGATGTTGACCCGGCGGAGATCGCCGCGATGGAACAGCAGTTGGCCCAGGAAGGTATGCCGCCGGAGGAGATCAAACGCCTGTGCGATGTGCATGTGGCGGTGTTTAAGGAGGCGCTTGAACGTCAAGAGGCGGTACCGGTCCCGCCGGGGCATCCCGTGCACACGTTTCAGAAAGAGAATGCGGCCCTGGGGCAGGTCATTGGCGAGATTCGCGCAGCACTGAAGGTGGCGGAGGATTCGCCGGATACGGCGGGAATTCTGTCCCGCCGCGAAGCGCTGCGTGCGGCGTTGTCGCGCCTGAACGAAGTCGAGAAACATTACCAGCGCAAGGAAAACCAACTCTTTCCCTATCTTGAGCGGTACGGCGTGACCGCGCCCCCCAAGGTGATGTGGGCGGTGCACGACGATATCCGCGCCATGTTCAAGAAGGCCTTTGCAGCGCTGGAATCGGAAGATGCGTTGGCGATTGTGGAGCGGCTCAATGCCGTGCTGACCGCCGTGGAGGACATGATATACAAAGAAGAGAACATCCTCTTCCCCATGTCGCTCCAGATTCTCGCCGAGGAAGACTGGGCCGCCATGCGCGAAGGGGAATCCGACATCGGGTACGCATTGGTGACGCCCGATAGGCAATGGCCGGCCTCCGGGGAACGTTCTGTCGTTGGCGCGAAGCATAGGGCAGGCTTGGATGCGATCCCGTTGGACACGGGCCTGCTGACGCTGGAGCAGGTCAACCTGTTGTTGACCCATCTGCCCGTGGACCTGACCTTCGTGGACGAGAACGACACGGTTCGTTATTACTCCGAGGGCAAGGAACGCATTTTCCCAAGAAGTCCGGGAGTCATTGGGCGCGAAGTGCAGAACTGTCATCCGCCCAAGAGCCTCCATCTGGTGAATCGTATTCTCGAAGCCTTCCGCAACGGCACACGGGATGTGGCCGAGTTCTGGATCGAAATGCAGGGCCGCTTCATCCATATCCGTTATTTTGCGCTACGCGACATTCAGGGCCATTACAAAGGCTGTCTGGAAGTATCCCAGAATGTGACGGCCATCAGGAACCTTCAAGGCGAGCGCCGTCTGCTGGATTGGGAATAATCGCGAACGGTCGCGCCGGGCAAAATCCCGCTTGGTAGTAGTCGCCGCAATTCCAACATCACCGCCGGAGGCAGGCCGTCTGCCATTCAGGATATAATGGCGTCAACTGGATTGTGAGGGAATACGCGGCGTCGGGTATTGGCCGCGCCGGGAGCCGCCGGGAATGAAGGACAAGGTCCACAGCGTTGCGCGGGTATGCACCGTCTGGGTGCTTGGGGGGATGGGGATGGTGTTTTTCCTGGGATGCGTTTCGACGGGGGAACGGGACAGGCCCTTCAGCGATGCGTGGGCGGCGCAACAGCGGAGCGAGCGGGAATTCCAGGAACGCAGGAAGCGCATTCGGGGTGAGGAAGGCATTACGCTGTTCGGAGACCCCGCGCGGAAACGGGCGGCGGTCCGCATGGATGAGCAGGGTAAACCAAAACTCGACATTGGCGGAGACACCGGTCTGAGCGTGGACCTTAACTACGGCGGAAGAACAGAAGCCCAGGTGAAATACAAATTGCAATGGGGCCACGGCCGGACAGGGGGCTGCGGAAGCGGGCGCGCGGTGAGGGGGAATAGGTCAACGGCGCGTGACGCGCGAAGCAAAGCCTGAAGGTTTTGAAGGAGTTCCGACAGGCAAAACCTGGACTCCGAAACTTGTGGCACACTGAATGCCGGAAATTGAAGTCGGGAGAACGCAACTTCTATAATCCGCTTTCCGCGCCGGAGAGGTGTCCGAGTGGTTTAAGGAGCACGCTTGGAAAGCGTGTGTGCGTGGAAGCGCACCGAGGGTTCGAATCCCTCCCTCTCCGCCATGTTGCATACAACCCCGGCGGCCTATGATCAACGGCGTTCCGCGTATTCTTATCATTCGGCTCAGCGCCATCGGCGATGTGGTGCGCGTACTCCCTGCGTTGCACGCGCTGCGCGCCCGATTTCCCAATGCACAGATTGACTGGGCCGTGGAGCCAAAATCTCTGGACGTGATCAGCGGGCATCCGATGCTGGACCAGTGCCTGGTTTTTGAGCGAAGCGGGGATCGCTGGGCCGGCATCCGACGCTTTTGGGATTTCTGCCGTTTAGTCCGCCGTACCCGCTATGACATCGTCATGGATTTTCACGGCATTATCAAGAGCGGGTTGATAGCCCGCGCCTCTGGCGCACCCGACCGCTACGGTTTCTCGGCGCCGCGTAGTCGGGAATGGAGTTCCCTCTTCACGAACCGCCGCATCCGCCTGGAATCCGATCGTTTGGACCGCGTTGCGGAGAACCTCGCGTTGTGTGCGGCGCTGGATGCGCACAATGAGGCGGTGGATGCGGTTATCTTCGTGCCGGAGGAAGTGCAGGAAGAGGTGGATGACTACTTCGATGCGGCCTTTGACGGCGGTAAGCGCGTCGTGATTGTACACGCTCCCGTAGACCGGCCGGAAAAACAATGGCCTTTGGAATACTACGCGGCGTTATGCGACCTGCTACTGGCCGACGGACGCTTCGAGGTGCTTCTCACCTGGGGACCGGGCCAGCGGAACGTTGCAGAACACATCCGCAACAAAAGCCGACGCAAGCCGGAAACAGCCCCCGAGACGCCCGATTTGAAACATTTCGCGTGGATGGTGCAGCGCGCGGATTGTTTCTTCGGCGGCGACACCGGCCCCATGCACATCGCCTCCGCCATGGGCACCCCCGTGGTGGCCGTTTTCGGCGGCACCGACCCGGTCAAGCACGCCCCCATGCGCCATCCTTATGAAGTGCTCTATGCCGGCCCTGAAAATCCGCCCCGCCGGATACCACTGGAGGATGCCCGGCGTTATTTGCGGATGATCACCCCCGACGCAGCCTACGATGCCTGCGTTCGAATATGTTCTTGAACGGGTGCAGCATGTAAGCGCGTCGAATTTCGCGCAAAATTTCGGCGGCAATGTTTTAACCTGGTTGCATGGTTCAAACTTTGGCGTCTGCACTTTTTGGAGTGCTTTTGCTTCCTTGAAAGCGCAAACGCGGCTTGCGCACTCCAAAATCCATGTCATTTTTCGGCGTCTGTCAAAATCTGTTTTGGACAGCGCTGCTTATTTCAATGGGCTGAAATGTCACCGTCATTCTTCCTGACGCAAAAGCAAAGGGAGCAAAAATCGTGAATACCAACGCGCATGTGTTCACCCGTGCTGCTGATAATTTACGTGCGCCAGTCCTCTTTTTGCATGGTTTTCTGGGATGCGGCGGGGAATGGGCGAAAGTGGCGGAAGCGCTGGAGGATGATTTTCGATGCCTGTGCCCCGACCTGCCCGGTCACGGCGCCGCTGACATGAAGGGCTGTGCAAATATGGCGGCGGCGACAGCGTGGATATTGGGTTTTTTGAGTGATGCGGAAGCGCCTCGCTGCGCCCTGGTGGGGTATTCCATGGGCGGACGACTTGCGTTGTGTCTTGCGCTGAATTATCCCGAGCGGTTCCGTGCGCTGGTGCTGGAGTCGGCATCGCCGGGACTGCGCACCCATGAAGCGCGGGCGCAGCGCCGGGCGGCCGATGAACAGTTGGCGGCGCGTCTGGAAGCCATCGCGGACGACACAAAGGCGTTTCGCGCTTTTCTGGAGGAGTGGTTCGCTCAGCCATTTTTTGCGGGCATGGCGCGGGACCGTGCGCGCCTGGATGCCTTGATCGCAAGGCGCATGCGTCACGACCCCCGCCGCCTGGCGGCGGCCTTGCGGGGGATGGGGCAGGGCGTCCAGACGGACCTGTGGGACAGGCTTTCCAAGCATACGATTCCCACCCTGGCCATTGTGGGCGAAGAAGACCGCAAATATGTCGGGATCGCGGAAGCCATGCACGAGGCATGTCCTTTCATCGCGGTGAAGATCGTTCCCGGCTGCGGGCATAATGTGCACTTCGAGAATCCCGACGGTTATACTAACGCACTCAGGGATTTTCTAAAGACAACACCCTGAACCCGCTCAATTTCGACAACAATCTTATGGGGCGGGTGTAATGGAGCGATGCGGAGTGGAATCCCCCGTTTTTTTGAATTCAATCAACAATATGATTCTCCTTGGGAAGGCGGTGCCCTCCGCATGGCTGCACCCGCCCTGCCCAATGATGTATTGATTCTGTGCAGTTTTGACAAAAAGTGAGGAGGCGGAGCATGGCCCCAATTCGATGGGAAGTCGCCAAAGAATACCAGGAAATCAAGTACCACAAGGCGGAAGGCATTGCCAAGATCACCATCAACCGCCCGCACCGGCGCAATGCGTTTACGCCGCTCACCAATGACGAAATCAGCGACGCGTTGCGCGACGCGCGTTTTGACCCGAAAACTGGCGTGGTGATTCTGACCGGCGAAGGCAAGGAGGCGTTTTGTTCCGGCGGGGACCAGTATGTGCGCGGCGAATCCGGCTATGTGGACCCGCGCAGCGGTGCGCATCGCCTGAATGTGCTGGACCTCCACCGGCAAATCCGCACTTGCCCGAAGCCGGTCATCGCCATGGTGGCGGGTTATGCCATCGGCGGGGGCAACATCCTTGCGATGGTTTGCGATCTCACCATCGCCGCGGACAATGCCATCTTCGGCCAGACCGGACCCAAGGTGGGTTCTTTTGACGCCGGTTATGGTTCGGCACATCTGGCGCGGATAGTCGGCCAGAAGAAGGCGCGTGAAATCTGGTACCTTTGCCGCCAGTACAACGCCCAAGAGGCGCTGGCGATGGGCATGGTGAATACGGTGGTGCCGCTCGAACGCCTGGAAGAGGAAACGGTGCAGTGGTGCCGGGAAATCCTGGAGAAATCGCCCATCGCCATCCGTTGCATCAAGGCGGCGATGAACGCAGACGAGGACGGCCAGGCCGGGCTGATGGAACTCGCCGGAAACGCGACAATGCTCTTTTATATGAGCGAGGAGGGCCAGGAAGGGCGCAACGCCTACCTTGAAAAGCGCAAGCCTGATTTCAGCAGATTTCCCAGGAACCCGTAAGGATGTCGGACGCGCAGCAGATGGACGCGCCGCCGCGCTGGAAGGTGTGGTTTCTGGCGGCGCGCCCCAAGACGCTGGGGGCGGGAATTGCGCCCGTAATCATCGGGACAGCGCTGGCCGCCGGCGACGGCGCGTTTCATCTCGTTGGCGCCCTTTGTGCGCTTGTTGGCTCTGTGCTGATACAAATCGGCACCAACTACGCCAATGATTACTCGGATTTTGTGAAAGGCGTGGATACTGCTGACCGGATCGGCCCGATGCGCGCCACGCAGGCGGGATTGGTCACGCCGTCGCAGATGCGCCGCGCCGCCGCCCTTGCCTTCGGGATGGCCATGCTGGCAGGCCTTTACCTGGTCTATCGCGGCGGCCGGCCGATTGTGCTGATCGGTGTGCTCTCCATCACATGCGGCGTGTTGTACACCGGCGGGCCGTATCCCCTGGGCTACCTCGGACTCGGCGACCTCTTCGTGCTGATCTTCTTCGGGCCGGTGGCGGTCGCGGGAACTTACTATGTGCAAACATTGGCGCTGCCGGACCTCGCGCCGGTGGCGGCGGGATTCGGTCCGGGGCTTTTTTCCGTGGCCATTCTGACGGTGAACAATCTCCGCGATATTGAAGGGGACCGGCGCAGCGGCAAGAAGACCTTGGCGGTGCGCCTCGGGCGCACCTGCGCCCGCGCGCATTTCACGGCGGCGCTCTTGGTGGGCGGCATTGGTATCCCGCTGTTGCTCTGCATCCTGCGCGGCGGTCACTGGTTCGCGCTGGTATCGGCGGCGGGCTGCCTTTTAGCGTTGCCCGCGCTGCGCGCGGTCTGGACGAGCACCGACGGTCCCCGACTCAACGATGCGCTCGCCGGCGTCGGCAAGGCGCTGCTTGCATACAGCGTGCTCTTCGCCGTGGGATGGTTGCTATGAGCATCCTGTCCGCGCGGGTCTATCAATACGCGTTGCCCCTGCGCCGCCCCCTCTCGCTGCCTGGAGGTCTGATATCTGAACGGCGCGGGCTGTTGTTATGCCTGGAAGGACCGGCCGGCGTTGCGGGCTGGGGCGAGGCCGCGCCGCTGCCGGGTTTCAGCAAAGAGTCTCTGGAAGATGCCGCCGCCGCGTTGGCGCGCATCGCCCGCACCCTGCATGGCAAGTCATTGCCGCTCTCAACGGACCTGTTGCGCGATCATTCCCTGCCGCCTTCAGTGTCGTTCGCGCTTGAATCGGCCTGCCTGAACCTGATGGCGGCGCGCGAAGGCGTGCCGTTGTACCGCATGATCACCGATTTCCCGCCCGAACGCATCCGGTTGAACGCGTTACTGCACGGCGAGCGCGCAGAAATCCTGGAAAAAGCGGGGACCCTTGCCGTGCGCGACTATCGCGCGGCCAAACTCAAGGTTGGCGGCGCGAACTGGCGCGCCGCCGCCGAGTGGGTTGCCGAAGTGCGCGCCGCGCTGGGCGACGCGGTGGCGCTGCGCCTGGACGCCAACCGCGCATGGGAATTGCCCGACGCCGTCGCGTTCGCCCGCGCCGCCGCCGAATATGCCATCGAGTACATCGAGGAGCCGCTGCGCGACCCGCGCCTGCTGCCCGATTTTCGCGCGGCGTCCGGCATGGACTACGCGCTGGACGAAACGCTTCAGGAACTCGGCGAAGAGGCCTTTGCGCCGGAATCCGGCGCGCGTGAAGCCCTGGAGGCATCCCGTGCCACTTACCGCATAATACGCGACGCATGCGCCTGCGTGTGGAAGCCGACCTTGTTCCATTTTCCCAACATCAGCGCATGCATCGCACGCGGCGGATTGCTGGGCCGCCCCATCATCATCAGCGCCGCCTATGAATCCGGCGTCGGCATCGCCACCCTCGCCCAATACGCTGCCGCCTTCTCCGGTCCGGAACGTCCCGTTGGGCTGGACACCTACGCCTGGCTTGCGGATGACATCCTCGAAACGCCCCTCCCCATCCCAAGCGCCGAAGCCGACCCCGCGCTGCTTGCCGAATACGCTCATAACGTGATGACCGGTGTGTTGGAACCATTGTAGTTCTTCTGTTGCGGCCAGGTCGGCAGACCAGCCACACCGCGGATACCCTTGACTTTTTCGCCAAAAGGCGAATTTGCTTATTATGGTAAAGATAGGGTTATAGATTCTACGCATGTTGCTTGTCACATTGTGGGGCATGTCAAAAAAGGGAGGTCACTATGATGCTTGATTGGAGGACCGGATTAACGCTATTGACGGCGACCATACTCTGTTGCGGTTGCTGTATCACGGTGCGTAATGAGGACTCACGGGCTATTTCCGACGTTACCTTATCAAAGGAAACGCGGGACCAGGATGGAAAACCAATATGGGAAGGGGCGTTCAGCATTGTGGACGGTGATGTGGAACCCGGGCAATCTGTTCGGCGCTGCTTTTTATCACCCGGGACGTACAAAGTATATGTGCGCTTCGTTGGATCATGGGATTCTAACCTCATCCGCACAGTAAGAATCGGTGTCAGTAATCCTTTCGAAGTCGTGACAGTGAAAATTCGGTGAAACCGCCCCCTGGACGCCCGCGGAGCAGGCGAGGGCCAGATATCAGTGCTGTCCAAAATATTCCGGGCGCTGAGAAAAGCCTTCGATTATATTGACATCCCCCCTCACCCCACCCCTCTCCCGGGGGGAGAGGGAGCAACGGCATTCCCAGGTTTCTCGGCAGACGCCCTCTCCCGCGAGGGGAGAGGGAGCAACGGCATTCCCCAGGTTTCTCGGCAGACGCCCTCTCCCACGGGGGGAGAGGGAGCAACGGCATTCCCCAGGTTTCGCGGCAGACGCCCTCTCCCGCGGGGGGAGAGGGAGCAACGGCATTCCCCAGGTTTCTCGGCAGACGCCCTCTCCCGCGGGGAGAGGGGTGGGGTGAGGGGGAACAAAACGGGACACCTTGGTACACGGATCAATGATGCCTCAGGAATTCCCACGGAAAGGTTTGCGTATGGGAAAGGCCCGCCACATCATCTTGATTCAACCGGATTTTCCAAGAGTTTTGGCCATACTCTTTCATTCTCTTAAGAACCTGTTTTGTGGACAACACTGGGATCATAGGTATTTCTGCTGAGGGGCGACATGACCATGAACATCGCGTATGATACCGGAAGGGGATGCGCTGAGCATCACGTTTCGGGCGACCACGGTGACCACCAAAGAACTGGGGAAAGGCATCGCGGTGGATTTCGATGCGGAGGGCAATCCTGCCGGTATAGAGGTGCTGGACGCTTGCGCGCGTTTCGGCGGACGTGAAGCATTGCGGGAAGTCATCCTTGAAGGGGTTGGTCACTAACCAATGAACCACGCCGCCTCCGGCGTTTGTTGAAGGCCGTCCGTTGCGTTTGCGTTGAAGGACCGCTCGTACCGCTTTCAAAACGTTGCATCTGGCAGGCTGAAGCATGTACTCCAAAATGTTGACATTGGGATAAATGCGTCATGATCCACGCATCGCACCCCGCATTCCGCACTCCGTATTTTGCCAGTTTATCGGGGGCATGTTAGCATTGTTCGCACGGCGCCGGATGCCGCCGGGAGGCGAGCCATGGACAAAAAGATATTGGAAAGCCCTTGGGCGCGGGCGGGAACCATGCTGGCCGCGCTGGCGGCGGCTGCTCTGGCCATATACCTGCTGCGCGCGGTGCTGGTGCCGCTCATGTTTGCGTTTCTCGTCGCCTACATCCTGCACCCGGTGGCGGTCGCGCTGGAGCGCCGCCGCATACCGCGCATGCCCGCCGTGATTGTGATCGTGGTGGCGCTGATGTTGGGATTCCTGCTCCTGCCGTTGATGATTCTGCCGGGCATCGTGGCGGAGGCGCAGAAACTGGTGGAGGCGGCGAAGCAGGATTTCAGCATGGTCTGGTTTGACCGTCTTTTGGACCGGCTGCCGCTCGCGGCGATGATGGAGCAGATAGGCTGGATTCCCGAAGGCGCGCAGGATGTCAACGAGCGGGCGGTGCTCGCAGAAAAACTGGGGGCTTTCATACAAACACAGGCCCGCGCTTTTCTTGTCGAGAATCTGGGTGCCATCGCGGGCGCAGGGCAACGGGTGACCGTCACCGCTGCGGCGTTCTTTGCGTCCCTGGCCGGCGGCATTCTGAACACCGTGCTGTTCATCGGCAATTTTGCGCTCTTCGCCTTTGTCGCGATTTATCTGCTCAAGGATTTCGACCGGATTGCCGCCGCCGCGCATGAATTGCTGCCACCGCGTCAGCGCGGCAGAATCACGGACATCGTAATTCAGATTGACATCCAGTTGCGGGCCTATCTGCGCGGCCAGATTACGGTGTGCTGCTGCCTGGCCGTCATATACGCGGTCGGCTTCCGATTGGCGGGCGTGCCCTTTGCATTTCCGCTCGCGCTTATCGGGGGGCTGGCGAATCTGGTGCCTTATCTGGGCGTGGCGATCACCATCGGCCCGGTGCTGTTGCTGACGCTGCTGCAATATGGATTCGGCGCGAATCTGATCGGCGCGTTGCTGGTCTTTATTCTGGCGCAGTTGCTGGAGAGTTACGTCCTCACGCCGCGCATCGTGGGCGGGCAGGTGGGACTCAGTCCGGTGTGGGTGATTCTGGCGATCATGGTCTTCAGCACCACCCTGGGATTCGTGGGGCTGCTCCTTGCCGTGCCCATTGCGGCAGCGCTGAAGGTCTTCGTTCTGGAAGGGCTGGAAACCTACAGGCGGTCCAAGTTCTTTGTGGGCGAGGTGTCGGACGGCGGCGCCTGATCGCCCGTTTTTCCGCCCGTTTTCTCATCGGCGGGCAGAATGCCGCGTTTCACGAGATGGCGGGCGTAGACCGTGTCGCCGATGCCGAACAGCACATAGGTCATGGCGAGGGGGAACAATACGATGTACGGCGAGGTGGTGACGGCGTAGTGGATGACGGCGATGGCGAAGGCGCAGAAGCCAAGCACGGGGAAGGCGTGGCGCGGCGCGAGGATGAACGATTTGAAGCGGTCCTTGGGATAGCGGATGGTGCTGACCATCAGCAGCGCAAGGATGACCGCCAGCGGGCCGATCGCATAATAGGCCAGCGGCCCGAATTCATGCGTTTCCAGGCGCAGTTCGTAGTATTGAAGAAACAGCACGAAGGTGGCAATCGTGCCGCCCGCGGCGGGCGAGGGCAGCCCGACGAAAGAATCGCGGCGGTCCGCCTGGTATATATTGAAACGGGCCAGTCGCAACGCGGTGCAGATGACATAGATGATCGCCGCGTAAGACCCGGTTTTGCCCACGATGGATTCGGCGCGCGGCGGCAGTGGCATATGAGACCACTCCGGCAGGTAGGCCATGAAAACCAGAATACCGGGGGCGACGCCGAACGACACCAGGTCGCTGAGGCTGTCGAGTTCCTTGCCGAATTCAGACACGCTTTTGGTGATGCGGGCCACCACTCCGTCACAAGCGTCAAACAGTATGGCAAGTAAAATGAAAAGCGCCGCAAACTCAAATTCCCGACCGATACTGGCGATGATGCTGGTCATGCCGAAGTAGAGGCTGATGGTGGTCATGACGCTCGCAAGCACATTGATGGGCCGGCGGCGGCTGATCCGCTTGATTTTAAGTTTGCGGCTCTTTCTGAAATCGCGAATATTCATGGCGTCCGACCGAAATGGAAGCGGGCGACGACGCTTGTGCCCGCATACACCTTCTGTTTGAGTCCAACACATATTTCCGCGTGCGGGGGCAGGTATAATTCAACGCGGGACCCGAAGCGGATCATGCCGAATTTCTCGCCTTTGGCCAGGGTGTCGCCCGGTGCGACCGCGCACACGATGCGGCGCGCGACCGCGCCGGAAATCTGCCGCACGGTCATCAGGCCCTCCTGGGTCTCCAGCCAAATCGTGTTGGACTCGTTGACCTTCGAGGAGTCCGGGCGCATGGCGTTTTTGTACGCCCCGGGTGCGTAGCGCACATCTCGGACCGTCCCACCAAACGGCGCCCGGTTGACATGCGCGTTGAAGACCGACATGAAAATCGAAACCCGACGGCACGGGCCGTCGTAATGCGGGCTTTCCGCCAACTCCTCGATGGCCACCACCGTGCCATCGGCGGGCGACGTCACCTCGTTTGCGGCGGCGGTGATTTCGCGCGGGAAATCGCGGAAAAAGAGCAGCACCGCAAACCCCAGCAGCACAAACGCGCCGCCGATGCCCAACAGCGGGCCGTAATACCAGATGCCCTGCACCCACGCATTGAACGGTTCGTTCACAAGTACTGCCTTTCCTTCATGCTTACGATGCACCCGTCGCCGAAGACCACGTGATCGTGCAGCGCAATGCCCAGCAGCGCGCCCGCTTCGGCCAATTGGCGGGTCAGCGCGATGTCCGTGCCGCTCGGTTCCGGGTCGCCGCTGGGGTGGTTGTGCGCCACAATGACAGCGGACGCGCCGATGCGCACCGCTTCCCGGAACACATCGCGCGGCGCGGCCATCGTGCCGTCCAGGCCGCCGCGCGACACTTCGTGAATCTTCAGCACATCGTTCCTGGTGTTCAGCAACAACGCCTTGAAATGCTCCGTTTCGTATTCCTTAAACTCCAGCATGAGCAGTTCTTTCACATCCTCCGGCCCGCGAATCCGTGTCCGGTTCCTTGCCGTATGATCCGCAAGCCGCTGGCCCAGTTCCAGCGCCGCCTTCAATTCCACCGCTTTCACCATCCCCACCCCCTTGACCTGCTGGATTTCCTCCAACGATGCCCGCCCCAGCGGGCGCAGCCCGCCGAATTCCCGCAGCACCCGCTCCGCCAGCGCCACCGCGCCTTCCGCGCGCGTACCCGTGCGAAAGAGCACCGCGATCAACTCCGCATCCTTCAGGGCTTTCGCACCCAGGCGCGCCAGCCGCTCGCGCGGCCGATCCTCCTGCGGCATTTCGCGCACCGCGCTCAAGGGTTTCATCGGGGTTTCCATGTGAATCGCTCCCTGCCGGCAGTTCCTCCGATAGTGTAGCAAATTCATTGCGCTTTGGGACACCCCGCCGCGCTATTCATTCGTCACAACACGGCAACGTGCCCCTTGGGGATTCGCACAAAAGACCGTATCATGCTAGACTATCCGCGCCGTGGAGAAGGCCCGTGCACAGGCCTGCGCAAAGAAGAAAGGCTGGGCATTCATGGATTATGTGGAGATTGGCGGGTTGCGGGTCAGCCGGTTCATCATCGGTGGAAATCCGTTCAGCGGTTTTTCGCATCAGACCATCGAGAAAAACCGGGAGATGCTTCGCTACTTCACCACGGCACGCATCAAGGAGACACTGCGTGACGCGGAGCGTCTCGGCGTCAACACGCATCTGGGCCGCGCCGACCACCACATCATGCGCGTGCTGCTCGAATACTGGGACGAGGGCGGAAACATCCAGTGGTTCGCGCAGACCTGTCCGGAAGTGGGCGACATGCGACGGGGCATCCAGAACGCCGTTGATGGCGGCGCAAAGGCCTGCTACCTCCACGGCGGCATGATGGATTTCCTCTTTGCCAATGACGCCCTCGACGAAGTGCCGGACGCCATTGCCCGGATTCGTGACGCGGGCATGCCCGCCGGCATCGCCGCCCATGAACCCGATGTGATTGCCTGGGCGCGGGACCATCTCGACCCGGATTTCTTCATGTGCTGCCACTACAACATCGAACGCCGCGACAGGCACGCCGAACACCGTCCCGGAAGCCCCGAACGATACGATGCCGAGGACCGCGACCGAATGATGGCGGTCATCCGCACGCTCGAGAAACCCGCGATCCACTACAAGGTGCTCGCCGCGGGGCGCAACCACCCCGAGGACGCCTTCACCTACCTCGCGCGGCACATGCGCCCCAACGACGCTGTATGCGTGGGAATCTTCCCGAAGGACAATCCCAAGATGTTGCAGGAAGACATCGCGCTGCTGGAAAAGCACTTGCGGGACGCCACAGCCTTGGGGAGCGGCATCCGCCCGGAAATTGCCGCAAAGTGAGGTGCGAACACGCCGGAAGGACAGGTCATGATGCTTTATTTGCAGAAGGCGCGGGAGATTCTCGATAAGATCGAATCCACCCAGTCCGAAGCCATCCACGCCGCCGCCGATTTAATCGCCCGGAGCCTCATCAAGAACGGCGTCTGGCATGTCTTCGGCGCGGGGCATTCGCACCTCATCGCCGAAGAGGCCTATTGCCGCACCGGCGGCCTGGCGCCGGTGAATGCGGTGCTCTTTCCGCCGATCATGCTCCACGAAGGCCCTGTCAGCGCCCGGCATATGGCGCGGATTCCCGGCATTGCCAAAATCCTGTTTGAGCGGGCCGACCTGCGCTCCGGTGAAGTGCTCACCATCGTCTCCAATAGCGGTAGAGATGCCGTGCCCATCGAAATGGCGCTGCTCGCCCGCGAGAAGGGCTTGTCCACCGTGGCCGTGACCTCGCTGGCGCAGGCGCGTCTGGCGAAGAACAGTCCGGGTTTCCGCATCAAACTCTTTGAAATCTGCGATTTGGTCATTGACAATTGCACCAGCGAAGAGAACGCCGCAATCAAGATCACAGGCACGGAGAGCCTGGTCGGTCCCATGTCCACGCTGGCGGGCGTGGCAATCATCCACCAGATCAACTATCTGGTCGCCCGCGCCTTTGTGGAATCGGGTCGCGAGCCGCCGGTCTTCCGATGCGCTCACGTTACGGGCAACGACAAGTGGAACGCGCGGCTCGTGCAGGTCTTCGGCGCACGCGCGCATTTGCGGTAAACGGGGAATCGGTCAACGCCGCCGACGGACGGCAGGGAGAAACGCATGGGCCGGATGGGCGCGGGGAGAAAACTGATCTACGGGATGGGCGGTCTCACCATGAGCCTGCCCGATCTGGTTTTCATGCAGTGGATATTCATCCGCTATGTGCCCGGAGACGAAAACGCGCTGGTGCCCGCGCGCCTCTTTGGCGTACTGGTCTTCAGCGCCCGCGTCATCGGCGCGGTGGCGGAGCCGCTCATCGGCCACTGGAGCGACAACTGCCGCACGCGCATCGGGCGGCGGCTGCCGTTCATCCGGGGCGGCATGGTCCCCATGGCGCTGTGCTTTTTCCTCATGTGGACACCGCCGGTCGGCCATCTGCACTGGATGAACGCCGTGTACGCCCTGGTGCTGATGCCCGCCTATCTTCTGTGCTTTCCCACAGTCGTCACCCCCTATCTCGCCCTGCTCCCGGAAATCACCACCGACCTCCGCGACCGCGTCAGCCTGGCCACCATCCAGGCTGCATTTGTCATGATCGGCACCATCCTGTTCGCAAGCATGGGTTTTGTGCTCAACATGGGCGGCTGGCTTGTCATGGCGGGATTCGTCGCCGCCGTCATCCTCATCGGCATAGGCCCCGTCGCCTGGACCACCCGCGAAAAGACGCACGCCGCCGTGGCGGACCATGACCGGTCGCGCCTCTTGCCGGCGATCCTGTCCGCCCTGAAAAACCGCGCCTTCCGTCGTCTCGTCGGCGGCACGGCAATGGTCTTTTTCGGCTTCAACTGCGTGCTCGCGGCGCTGCCCTACTGGGTCACCATCTACCTGGAGCGCGACAAGGACACCGTGACCCTGCTCATGGCCCCGTTTCTGGCGGTGACGATGGTGCTTTTCGCCGCCGTCGGTCCGTTGGTGGCGCGGTTTGGCAAGTATCGCGTCTTTCTCGGCAGCATTCTCGGCATCTCGATATGCCTGGCGCTCTTCTCTTGCGCCGGCGTGGTCCCCTGGGGCGATCCGCTCACCCAGATGATCGTGCTCGTTACGCTGCTGGGCGTGCCCATGACCGGCTTCATCGCCCTGCCCTTCGCCCTGCTTGCCGATGTCATTGACTACGACGAAAAACTCACCGGACGACGTCGCGAGGCCCTTTTCTTCGCCGTGCAGGGCACCATCCAGAAAACCTTGTTCGGCTGCGCCGGCCTCACCTTCAGCATTGTCGCCTATACCGGCGAGGCCAACACTGTCAGCATCGCGGGGCTTCGCGGCGTTACCTTGATTGCCGCCACCGCAGGGCTGCTGGGATTTTTCATCTTCAGCAAATACCCCCTGCGCGAAGTCGGCGGCGTCATGGTGTTTCCGGAGGAATCCAGAGAAAACAGCCCATAACGCCAGGCCGCTTGCCGCCGCTTTGTCGCGGCCGGGCCTGCCTGGCCGGTGGATAAACTGACAGGTTTCTGTTCGGTGTTCAAGTTCAAGAAGTCGTTTATGCCATTTCAAGGAAAAGCACATATCGTCGCGGCATTGTTCCTTTGCTTTACCGCCGCACCGAGTTTTGTTGCCGCCGACCCGGGGGAGGCATTCACGCTGGACATCTCCATCACTACCCCATTGCGCTTCCCCCGAACGCCCATGGACCCGCACATTGATTTCGATGCCCTCCTGAAGGAAGCCGGCGCGGAGGGTGTACTGGACCCGAACAGCGTCGCAGTCTTCGATACGGCCACGGGTGAAGCGGTCCCGCATGCGTTGGGCGGCGATTTCGCCCACGGCGGCGCGGGGCGCGTGGAATGGGTGGTCACGGACCCCGAACGGCGCGCGTATCAAATCCGTTTTCGCGCCGCCCCGCAGCGACCATCGCTGCGGCCCGCCGCATACACCCCGCGCATCGGCACGGGCGACCTGCTCCGCTATAACGCGGGCGCGCCGCGCCCGCTCATGCTGCCTTATCCCTCCCGATTGGCCGACCTCACCGGCGACGGCATGCCTGACCTGGTGGGCTGCTGGAACTACGCTTACCGGCCCGGCGAACCTTGGGACGGCATCGTCTGCTATCCCCGCGTCGGCGGCACGGATGCGTTCACTTTCGGCGACATGGTCCGGCTGCGCTATGTGGAGGAAGCGGGTTCCAGGGAATTCAAGCACTTTCCCGGCACGTACATGACAGCGGATTTTGCCGACCTCAACGGGAACGGCTTGCTTGACATTGTATTTTCCCCGCGCGACGGCGATTTCCTCTATCTCATGTTGAACAGCGGCGAGCGCGACGCGGGCGGCATGCCGATATTTGTCGCACATGGCGGCCTCTCACGCCCACCTGGCGCATGGTTCCCCTGTCGCGTGGTGGACCTTGACCGCGATGACGCCTTGGATATTGTCATAGGCAGCCTGCACAAGGGGGACCCAGAGACCACATGGTATCTGCGTAACACCAACCCGGCGGGCCGGCCCATCCAACTGGCCGCGCCCGCCCGGCTGGCGGTGCAAAAGGGGGCATGCTTTCTCGACCTCGACGGCGACGGCCTGCCGGACGCCATCGCCCTGGAAGAGGTCCCCGGCGGCGGCGTGCACGAATACCGCATTGTCTGGCAGCGGCACCTCGGCGGCGACCCGCCTCTGTTTGCGCCGCCCCAACCCGTCGTGGGCATCGCCCCGCACTCTCCCAACCATCTCGCGGCAGTCGCCGACGGTCCGCGCAAGGGCTTTCTCGCGGTGACGGACGTGTTCCAGTCCGTCACTTTCTTCGAGCATATTCCCGCGCCCGAGGCGCCCGCCACATTCCGCCAGGCCGCCCGCGCCGACTCGCTCTCCGCCGTTATTTCCCTGGGCGACCAGGCATGGCCTTGGGCATGCGACTGGAACGACGACGGCGCCTTGGACCTGCTGGTCGGAAACGGCTACGGTTGGCCCCGCATCGTGCGCAATGAAGGAACAACCGACCGCCCCGCCTACGCCGAACCGGATCCGCTCTACGCCGCAGGACGCCCCATCCGCATCCTTCGCAACGAGGTGCTCGGCGAGCCGCACCATCCCCACAACATGGGGTACCTCTATCCGACCTTTATGGATTGGGACATGGACGGCCTGCCTGATCTCCTCCTGCCCAATGAAACCAACCGAATCTTCTGGTATCAAAACATCGGCAGCCTCCAGGAACCGCGATTCGGACCGCGCCGGCAGATCATTGTGGAACAACATCCCGATTCGGACAGGCTGCGCGCCGCCTCCGCGCGCCGCGCCCTTGTGGCGACCTATCCCCCGGAACGCGAACAGCCTTTTTTCTGGCGCACCGGCGCCGCATTCGCCGACTGGAACGGCGACGGACTCACCGACCTCGCCACCCTCGACGGCAACACCCGGAAACTCACCTTGTTCATCCAATACCGGGGCGTGGACGGCGAACGCCGCCTCCTCAAAGACCGCGCCCTCCGACTCGCAGACGGACGCTTCATTGACGACCGCCTCATCCCCCGAAACGCCCGATGGACCGAATCCTTCCGCGCCGTGGACTGGGACCGCGACGGCCGCCTCGACCTCCTCTACAGCGTCGCCGGAACCGCCCCCGGACAGGGAAGCGTCTACCTCCTGCGTAATGTCGGCACCGTCAAGAAACCCGTCTTCGACGAACCCCGCATGCTCCGTTGTTTCGGCGAACCCATCCGGGTCTCTGAGCACGGCCCCCATCCCTGGGCAGGCGACTTCGACGGCGACGGACTCCCCGACCTCCTCACATGCACCGAATGGAGCGTCTATCCCTTCTATAGCCACGCCGCCATTGAAATGGACGCCCGCCCCGAATTCACCCTCGGCCCGATTCAGCGCCGCACGGCCGCGGAATGACGCAAACCGCAAAATGGCCTGTATTGGCAGACATTGGCCAAATGGAGCAGGCGATCGCCGGCAATTCATGCCGTTCGTGGCGATTCAGGGAAAAACTCCCACTCGGTGTCCTCCATGATTTCACGGGGTCAAGGCGTCCACCCAAGGAGGGTGCAGCGTTCCGAGGCGCGCCAACTTTTTTCGTCGCAATAGCGCATTTTTTTCGCAATAGATAAATACAGATTATATAAAAAATATCTGCTATAAATATATACACAATTAACGTTTAATAAAAATATTAAATTGTTATTAAATAACAAGAAAACCAAGAAAAATAAGGCTTTTTTGCGTATTTTCACGAGAATCATCATGTTTGGGGACTTTTCTCAGTACTGACATTGGGCGTAAATTGCCTGTTCTGCTCCCCTTGATTTAGTGCTATCCAAGATATTGCGTATTTTATCAGGTTATGCTACAATCTGTAGCGCCTCGAGGCACAGAAAACGCTGAAAACGGAGGAAAAGGAACATGGCAACAGCGAAGAAAGCAGCGGCCAAGAAGCCGGCGGCCAAGAAAGCCCCGGCGAAGAAAGCCGCCAAAAAAGCGGTAGCCAAGAAAGGCTGCGGCAAGTAAGGGTCTGCTTGGAGGACGGCCCGTTTGCCGTCCCTCGGAGGTGGGGGAGGCTCCATCCATCGAAGGAGTGGTTGGAAACTCCCCCATATCCGGCCCGTGCCCCTCAGGCGCGGCGGGCAGCGCTTGCGAAAAAGCACACACGCCGGCGTAGCATGATATGGACGCCGGCGTGTTCCTTTTTTCGGGAGATCAGCGTGGCAGATATTTGATGATGATAAAACCGCCGATGAGCAGGAAGGTGAAAAGAATCACCAGCAGGTTGAACCACCGGTCAATGAAACCACGGATGGGTTCACCAAAGAAATAGATGAGCGTGGCGACGATGAAAAAGCGGGCGGACCGCCCCACCAGCGAGGCGATCATGAACATGACGAAATTGATGCGGCAGACGCCCGCGCCGATGGTGAAGACTTTGTATGGGATTGGGGTGAAAGCGGCGGCGAAGACGATGACGAAATTCCATTCCTCGTAGTACTCCTGCACTTGCTGAAACACTTCTTCGGTGAAGCCCGGCACATAGCGGAAGAAGAACTGGTCCACAACCGACCAGACGCCCCATCCGATCATATAGCCGAGCGCGCCGCCCAGACAGGACCCAATGGCGCAGACGGCGGCGAACCACAGCGCTTTCTTCCGGTCGCCGATACACAGCGCTATGAGCAGCACGTCGGGAGGAACCGGGAAAAAACTGGACTCGGAGAAAGCGAGCACGGCCAGCGCGGCGACGCCATACGGCGATTCCGCCCAACTCAGCACCCAGTCATACAGGCTGCGTATCCATCGCATCGGGAATGGCGCCCTTTTCAGAGTTCGATCTGCGGTTCAAAGAAGTGATGCATCGCGGCGTGGTTGGTGAGGTCCCGATGCAACGGCGTGACGCTAATCTGGCCTTTTTCTATCGCCTCGAAATCGGTGCCGGACTCCTGCGCGTGGGTCGGATCTGCACCGCCAATCCAATAATATACGCGCCCGCGCGGGTCCTCGCGCCGGATGATTTCATCCTGGTAATTGCGGCGTCCCATCCGCGTGATGGCAACGCCCGCGAGTTCCTCGTAAGGTAGATCAGGCAGGTTCACATTGAGCATGGTGTCTTCGGGCATGCCGTGATCCAGGATGCGCCGGCCGAGTTTCACCGCGAAGGTCGCCGCCGCGTCCAGGTGCCGCGGATTGTGGCTGACATTGGAAATGGCGAAGGAAGGCACGCCCAGCAGCATGCCCTCAAAAGCGCCCGCCACCGTGCCCGAATAGGTCACGTCGTCCCCAAGATTCGCGCCCGTGTTGATCCCTGAAACCAGCAGGTCGGGCCGCCTCCCCAGCAGCGAACGCACGGCCAGCATCACACAGTCCGTCGGCGTGCCGTCCACCTGGAACCAATGCTCGCGCACCTGTGTCACCCGCAGCGGCTTCCACAGCGAC
Source organism: uncultured bacterium (assembly GCA_937951485.1). Classification (GTDB taxonomy): domain Bacteria; phylum Hydrogenedentota; class Hydrogenedentia; order Hydrogenedentales; family CAILVY01; genus CALEDJ01. The sequence continues at coordinate 24,574 of CALEDJ010000010.1, read as the reverse complement.
ACCCCATGCCCCACGGCGCTCTGCTGGCGGTCCGGCGCATAGACATGCACTTCGCCCAGCGCCTTCAAGGCATCAGCAAGCAGCGCCAGCCCCGGCGCCTGAATGCCATCATCATTCGTCACCAGTATCAGGGGCGTGGTCATGATGCGTTACTTCCCGGTTCTGAATCATTAACGAAAGCGCGTCCGGCCACCTCGCCATGAGACTCCAGGCCTGACAAACATATCGTGCAAACAATCCCAACATCGTGCCTTCTCTGTCCTGTCCGGAACCAATGCCGCAAGATACCGCCCCCGGACCGGGCGGGCTTTTCTCCAAGGATATCCACCATTTGTTCACCACAGTCTGTCATGACTTCCAAAGAAGGCACAGCAGAGAAAAAAGACGCGTTCCCATCCCCAGCGAGGCTGCGATTGGGAAGCGACAGGCATATGCGCATATGAACGAATTTCCCGCCCTTTTTCCGGTCCGGATAGATTACAGAGGATGCCGGGAATTCATCACGATGCGCAGGTGACCTCCCTTATAGCAAAGCATCCGGCTGGAGTCAAGTTCCGTCACGGGAAGCATGGACTCAGGAATGGCACGGGCATTCCACGGTGACCGTTTCATTTGGTAAAAGCCGAACGAAGCGATACATCAAGGAAGTCGTTCATGAGATGCTTGGCACAATTTCAAAATCCTATAAATTATGGAAAAACCTGACACGCCAATTATTGTCGTAAGCGGTTGCTTGCCGCATGATACCGCCGTTCTGAGTGGAAGCAATCTGTTGGCCTTCACGAAACCATTGTGTCTGTTGGACTTGGAACACCATGCCTGCATGCTGCTTCCACGGAAACCTTGACCAGTTTATCATATTTCCTGCCGTCCGAATATCCTTGGATTTCACTTGTAACCCATTCAGAATAAGGCACTTGGAACTATTATGCCCGCAGTATGTTTTTTGCATTCAACCAATTTGCGGCGTTCCCGAAAAAACCTCTGGACATGGCGCACAAAAAATGCTAATATTGGACCCGAATAGAGATGGGATATGGGGACATCTCGACCAGTTTAGGAGATAGCGCATTGGGATTGGCCATACCGCTCACAATAGATGCAGGTGAGCACAACAGGATGGGGTGTCCAGTCAGTGTCGTTCTACCGGTAGACTGGGATGTGGAGGATGGCATTCACCTCCGCGATGCGCGTGCGGGCAAAGCGATTCCCTGTCAGGTTTGGCGCGAAGGCAGCGGGCTTCGTCTGGCATGGATGGTGGACGGTCTCAAAGCGCGCGAAAAGCGTACGTTGTTCGTTTCGCCGGGCGCCAAAGCGCAAACGGGGCGACCGCGGGTGGCGCTGGAAAACCGCGATAAAGCCGGCCGGGTGGATGTTCACATCGGCCAATCGTTGTTTACGTCATATCACTACGCTTCGAAGTGGGTCAGGCCATTCCTCTATCCGGTGATTGGACCGGGCGGAGCGCAAATGACTCGGAACTGGCCGATGCGTCGGGTGAAAGGGGAACATCGGGACCATCCGCATCACAAGTCCATTTGGGTGGCGTATGGCGAATGCGACGCCGTGGACAATTGGAGTGAGGAGCCGGGGCACGGCTGGCAGCGGCATCAGGAGTTTCTGACGCTGGACTCCGGTGGGGTATGTGGGAGACTCGTTGCCCGGAATCTGTGGTGTTACCCGGATGAAAGCCCGCAATTTGAGGAAATCAGGGAAATGTGCTTTTACGGATTGCCGGGCGGGGCAAAACTGATTGACCTCAGCGTTACATTTCACATGAACCGCAAGCCGGTGCGATTTCATGACACGAAAGAAGGGGGGCTGGTGTCGGTGCGGGTGGCCAGTTCCATGGATGTGCGCAACGGCGGCCGCATTGAGAATGCGTTCGGCGGCATCAATGAAGCCGAAACATGGGGCAAGCCTGCGGCCTGGTGCGATTACAGCGGTCTGGCCGATGGCAAACATGTGGGGATTGCTGTTTTTGATCATCCGATGAATCCGCGCTATCCCACCGGCTGGCATGTGCGGGATTACGGTCTGATGACCGCGAATTGCTTTGCATGGCGTTATTACAATCCTGACGCGGGATTGCACGGGGATATGGTCTTCAACAAAGGCAGCAAGACCACATGGCGATATCGCCTGTATCTCCATCGGGGCGACGTGCGCCAGGGAAGGGTATCCAACAAGTTTCTGGACTTTTTCGCGCCGCCGGCGGTGACGCTCGCATGATGCGGCTGCGGACTGCGCCGGGAACTATATGAGGGGACCATGACGAAGACAAAGCCGAAACCGAAGAAAAAGGGCGCCGACGCCAAAGGTTCGGCCGCCAAAGCCGCAGTCGCAGAAAAGGCCAAATCGGCAAGCCCAGCAAAGAAAGCGCCCGCAAAGGTCAAACCCAAACCGGTGAAAAGGGAGAAGAAGGCCGCATCCAAAAAAGATCTTCCCGGGAAAGGCGCCGCAAAAAAAGCCGCTCCCAAGGAAGCCGCGGCACAGAAGACCAGCGGAAAAGCGGTTGAGGAGCGCAAGGCCCTCCCTGAAAAAAGCGCCCCGAAAAAAGCCCCTGCTGCCGATCCAAAGATGGCACCGATTGCCACAAAGAAACCTGAAGCGAATCAAAAGGTGGCTCAAAAGAAGCCTGTCCCGGGGCCAGGGGGGGCAAAAGCAGTCCCGCCGCCCGCACCGCCGCGCCCGCAACCGGCGCGGCCTGGTGTCAAGCCGTTGCCCCGCGAATTTCTTTTTGCCCTCGGACAAGCCATCAAAGACGCCGTGGCGCCGGTGGCGCGGGCGGTGCGCGGGCGCGAAGTGGTGAGCACCGCCACCAGCGGCGATGCCACCTTCGAGTTGGACAAGGTCGCCGAAAAGGCCTTGATGACCTTTCTCAAGAGTGCGCGCGCGCCCATCGCATACTATTCCGAAGATTCGGGCTATTCCACCTTTTCCAGCGCAGCCCCCCAGAATCTGTTGATTGTGGACCCCATTGACGGCACCCGCGCGGCGAAGAGCGGTTTCGAGGGCTGCGTGGTGTCCATCGCAAGCACGCGGGTGATCGAACGCCCCACCATCGCCGATCTCGACGCCGCCTGTGTGGTGGAGATCATGGGCGACCGTATCTTTCATGCGGAGCGCGGCAAGGGTGCGCGCTGGTATTCCGAGGGCCACCCCAAGCGCCCGAAACTGTCCCAGAACACCAACCTCGAATCGCTGGTCTGGTCCATGACCGTTCCGGCGCGCCCGGCGGAGTTGATCTTCCAGACCTCCGCGCGCCTGATCGATCTCAGCAGCCTGAAGGGCGGTTTCTTCGCGTGCAACAGCACCTCGTTCAGCCTGACCCGTCTGATCACCGAGCAAATGGACGCCTGCGTGGATTTCGCGTCGCGCTTCATGCAGGATATCCCGGATCTCGTGCGCGACTATTTCATCAATGCCGGACGCGGCGTTATCCTCGGCATCGCCCCCTACGATTTCGCCGCCGCGCTGCTGATCGCCCAGGAAGCGGGCTGCGTCGTCACCAACGCCTATGGACAGGGTTTTGACCACGTGCTCCTTCTTGACAGCACCCCCGCCAACCACCAGACCATCATCGCCGCCGCCAATCCGCAGTTGCACGAAAAACTCATGATTTTCTTCGATACCCGCATCAAACAAATCGAACAGTTGCTAATCCGCCGCGCCAGGACCGCCACAAATCGGTAACAGCGCACGCCGACATGTAAATAGCAAGGATGCGGCATCCTGCCCGCGTTCCTTACGTGTGGATTTGCGGTGCTGGGCCACCGATAGATGCGCGCATGGGTTATGCTTCGGAAAGAATGGCGCTTTATCATGTTGCCACATTTTGGCGCAGTGGCGTATTGAAGGAAATGTTGTATTTTTTTCCACATCCCCCGGCGCTTCGCGCCACCCCCTTCAAAGGGGGATTCTGGGGGAAGTTCTGGGCAATGATGTATTTATGAGCAAAAGTCTCTCCGATGGGCTTACAAGTCCCTGATGACTGTTGCAGTTACGTCCCCCTTTGAAGGGGGTGGCGCGAAGCGCCGGGGGATGTAAAAGGCCCTATGGTGCGCCCCGACAATCCATTCCATTCCATTAAAGTATTACATCAGGCTTTAGCGGCCGAGCGCGGTGAGGGTGTCTTCGATGAAGGCTTCGTCCATGTCGCGTTCGTCCACGATGCTGTAGAAGAGGCCGGCGTGTTCCTTGAATGCACGGAGGGTGCGCAGGCATTGGCGGATTTCCTGGGGGGATGCGTCGGGGACGGTATAGCGCAGGCCGCATCTGCCGATGAGGTCGGCGGCCCAGTCGGGACTGTTGTTTTGCAGGCGGGCCATGGTGAAAACGCCAAGGCCGACGAGGTCGCCGTGGAGGAAGTGGCGGCGGGTGATGTGTTCGAGGTTGTAGGCCACGAGGTGTTCCGAACCTTCTTCGGGGCGACTCGTGCCGATGCGGGCGCAGAATTCGACTTCGCGTCGGAACAGGTCCACGATGGTGTCTATGCCCTTGGGGGTGACGTCATAGACCTCGGCGGCGTTTCGGTCGAGTTCGGCGAGGCATTGCGCGGCGAGTTCGGCGACGTCGGGATGATAGGCTTCGCCGGTGGCGTCGTGGGCGAGTTTCCAATCGTAGAGGGCGGTGTGGATGCTGGCGATGTCGCAGGCGCCTGCGCGGTTGAGTTCCTTCGGGGCTTTTTGAATGAGCGTGTGGTCAATGATCAGTTCTTCGGGGTAGATGTCGCCGACGTATTGGACGGTTTTGTCCACGCGCACCGCGATCATGTTGGTGAGCGGCGCATCCACCGATACAATGGTCGGCACGAGGATCATGCGGCATTGCCGTTTCCAGGCGAGGTATTTCGCGCTGTCGCAGCAGGAGCCGCCGCCCAGCCCCACCACGATGTCGCAAGGGGGAAGGGTTTTATTCAGGCGTTCCAGGGTGGCCAGGTCCATGTCTTCGACCATGTGGATATGATCGGGTTGCCAGTCGTGTTCTTCGCGGAACAGGTTCCAGGGAATCTCCATACTGACGACAAGGACTGCGCCTTTGAGGTCCTTGAGCAAGGTGGCGGTGTTTGCGCCGGATATTATTTTTGGGGCGATATACATGGCGTAATCTTTCTACATGAATGGGGATGATTATTGCGAAATGGGGCGCCGATCGGCTTCATCGGCGCCCCATGTAATGTTGTGCGTCAACTGCAATCAGGGCACATAGTCGTGCAGGTTGATGCGCACCAAGGGCTGCTGCGATGCGGGGGTGTCGCCGTCGGCATAGGCCACCCACGCATAGACCGCGAGGTCCCACGGCGAGGCGTACACCACATTCACGAGGTTGTTGTCTTCGGCCATGACATTGTTCACCTCAGTGAGCGTCAGATCATTGATGGCGCCCAAGCCTTCTCGCAGGATGGCGATGGCGGGGCCGTCGTCCACGCCATTGGGAGCGAACGCGCCGCTGCGCGGCCCGCTGTAGACGAGATTCGGGAGTATCTTCGGGAAGAATTCGTCGGTTGGGTCATTTTCACCCCACAGCCGAATGCCAAACAATCCGTCCGGCATGTGCGTCTTGATCTTGAAACTGTTTCTCAGGTATCGGCCGTCGCCAATGACGACATGCTGCCGCCGGACCAACGAAGAACCGGAAAGAATCGTATTCAAAGCGATGGTCAAGGCTTCTCTGGAACTGCGCGCGTCGTACAGCAGGTCGCGGAACAGCAGGGAGACATGATTGCCGACCATGGAAAAGGCGTCAGGGTCGCCCGGCTGGTCGGGTGCGCCGACAAGAGAGAAGCCGATGCCGGCAAGATTGACGCCGGTGAGCGCGCCGGCCATTCCTGCGAAAGTGACATTCAGGTGGGGGAATCCCTGGGCCATGGCGGGGATGTAATAGACCAGGCAGGGATAATCCTGAAGACCGAGATTGAGCGACCAGTTCAGCCCGTTGCTCTGGTAGGTGACACCGCCGGCGGTGGCACTGCGGGTGGCGGCGACGGCGTTGCCGGTCAATTGCGCGAGCACCAGTGCCATGTTTGCGCGACGCAGCATAATCAGCCCGTCCATATTCCCGGGATTGGCGGGGTTATAGAGTCCTGCGCCTTCGGCAATGCCGTTCAGTTCCTCCTCCACGCGCGAAATGGCGGGATCATATGCAGCGGTCACGACCGCCCAGGCGGCATCGAGCGCCGCATCCGTCATATCGGGGTATTCCGCCTGCAGGGCCTCGAGGAAGTTCGGCAGGAATCCGGCGATCTCCGTCTGCATGAGTTGGCCGTATTGAAGGCCCATTTCGTGCGGCGATCCGCGTAGCACCAGCAACGGAATCTCGCGGGAGCCCGCGGGGATGTCAAAGCGCCTGCCTTCGAAGAGGGGGTATAGATTCGATCCGTCGGCCGCTTGCGGGAGAATGCGGATGGGCGTGGTGAAAATGAAGGGATAGAGGCCGTTGGGGGTCGCGTCGTTGCGGAATTTCAACTGGATGAAGAAGGCGCGGTAACCCTGTACGGGCACGTCCACAGCGCCCCGATACTTGCCGCCCGACTGCGCCGTCAGGGTCTGCTTCGTCCACTGGATGCCGGTGGCGTCGAGGCGGAAGTCGCGCGCATCGGGATTATACGCCTGCCAGAGTGAGACCTCCTGCGGCGCAGTAATTGTCTGCACGGTGATGGCGCCGTCGGGGTCAAAGGTCCAGGAGAAGCGGGGGCGCTGGGTATCCTTGAGCACCGACACGTAGAAACTGAGCAAGCCGGATACGGGGCTGTTCGGGTCCTCGGCATTCAAGTAGCCGCCCAGCCCGTGATCGCTGTTGGGGATGTAGTTCAGGTATTTTTCGCCTTCCAGTCGATCAAAGTACCACTGGGCGGCATCGGGCAGGAAGAACTGGTCGCCGGTGGAATTCATGATGTACTTGGGCAGGTCCAGCCGGCAGCGGTATTCATAGGGGTCAACGATTTTGAGCAGGGCCTGTCCCGCGGCATACTGCGGATGCATCGGGTTGAAACGCTCGAAGACTTTCTCCTGGGCATAGGGGTAGATGGCGGGGGCCCACCAGCCGTATGCACTGAAATGGTGCTCCATCTGCCGGTCCATGTTGAGCACGTCAATCACAATGGGCGCAATCGCCTTGACCCGGTTGCGTCCGTCAGGACCGCGATCGTAGGCGGCGGTGAGCCATGTGGTCCAGCCGCGCTTTGATCCGCCTGTCACGAAGAAATTCTGCACCGGGTCGGAGGGATTGGTGGTGCCGCTGGCGCGGGCGGCGCGCAAATACCGCTGTCCACGGTACATGTCCTGTATGGCATCCATGGCGCGCACAGCGCTCTTCACCATGGGCAGCAGGAGCGGCCAGGTGTATGTTTCATCCGTTGCTTTCATTGAGTGTAATGTGCTTTGGGCCAGCAGCGGCAGTTCCGGCGCATCCGCTGCGGCTGCCGGAACAGTCATGGAGAACTCATTGAGGAATTGGTCGAAGGTGTAGGCGATGCTCTCGTCTTCGGAGCGTGTGCGCAGGCCTGCCTCCGGCGTGAATTCCAGCGCCTGGTTCGGCACCTGCTTCAGGTCGGCCACCACGGATTCACTGGCGGCGGCGATCGTGAGCAGGATGCTATCGGCGGTGTCGGGGGTGGGCTGGAAACTGTTGTTGCTCCCGCCGTTGATGAACAGCAAGCCCGTATTGGCCCTGGTGACAGCCGGTTCAACCACTGTCAAATAATGCCGCCACTGGGCGGAATCGTTGGCGACCACGCGGTAGTCGGTTAGCGACCGCCACGTCTGTGACCTCAACTCAACGATATAGACTTTGACGGTGGAAGACAGGCTGAAGCCCAGGTTCACCACCTGCTCGCCGGAATCGATGATCTGATAGTCCCACCCATCGGGGTCCGCGCTGACGTAATCATCCAGTGCAGTCCGAGCCAAGGCCACATTGATGAGGTCCTCGACGGAGGCGCTATCGGTGTTATAGGGGGCGAGGCGCGGATCGGTGGTGACAGTGAGCGTCACGGTATAGTTGCCCGGGTTGTCATAGGTATGGACCGGATTCTGCTGTGTGCTCGTGGCGCCATCGCCGAATTCCCAAAGGTATGTTGCGATTTCCGAGGCGGAGCCGGGGTCAGATTCATCATAGAACTGGACCGGCACGCCCGAAACGGCGCAGGTCGTTTCGGCGGAGAACGCCGCGGTCGGCGGAACGGGCAGGGTGATGGTCACATAGTTGTTCTTGGTGACGACGGCGGTAAAGACCCTGCCGCTCACCGAGTGGCTGTAGGTGATGGTCAGTGAAACCGTGTAGGTGCCGGGGGTCTGATACAGATGGGTTGGATTGCGGCCGACGCTGACCGCGCCATCGCCGAATTGCCACAGACGTGTCTCGATTGGACGGGTATTCGTTGTGTCGGTGGTATCGGTGAACTGAACCGGCTGCACGATGGTGCTTTGGGTCGGCTCTGCAATGAAATTCGGCACGGGGCGCGCATCCACCACGAGTTCTTTCGAAACGCTGACACTGCGGGTCCGCGTAATGGCCCGAAGGGTAATGACATAAAGGCCTGGTTGATTGAATACGTGGGTGGGATGCTGATTCGTGCTGACATTGGCGGGGCCGCTCGCCGGGTCGCCAAAATTCCATTCATATTGGAGCGGGGTTTCCGTGCCGGGAATGGTGGTGTTGGTGAACTGAATGGCATCCCTGGTGAACGGGCTGTCGGTAGCGACCGTGAAATCCGGTTTTGGCGGTTCCACGACGACGATGTAATCCCTCTTCACCATGGTATCCGTCACGGCGTCCGGGAGATCGCTGCTGCCGACGGTGAGTGTGACGGTGAAAGTGCCTTCCCGCGTGTAGGCATGCGTCGGATTCTGCTCCTGGCTGCCGGCGCCGTCGCCGAAATTCCAACGCCAGCGGTTCACTTGGGCAGGGCCAAGCGGTGACATGCCCGGCAATGACAGGTCGGTAAACCGGACCGGTTCGTTGGTGGAGGGATTTCGGTTGTCCGCAGAGAACTCCGCCGTGGGCGGCATATAGACAACCTCTATGGGCGAAACCTTGGAGTTATACCCGTGGCGGGTAATGACCGTCAGTTTTACTTCGAAAACGCCGACATTGGTGAAGACATGAACGGGATTTTGATCCGTGCTGACGATGCCGTCCCCGAATTCCCACACCCACTGCTCAATGGAAGCGGTTCCCGGATAGGAGAGGTCTGTGAACTGGACAGGCACAAGCACAAACGGACGTGTCTGGGAAATCGCGAAACCGGCGCGCGGCGAGATGCGCCGCCGCACCACGATGTAGTCCTCTTTCGTCGTCTTGGCGCTTCCGTATTGGTTCCACGCGGTCAACGAGACCGTGTAAACGCCGGGATTCGCGTATTGATGGATGGGCCGTTCCACAGTGCTGCGGGCGCCGTCGCCGAATTCCCAAAGACGCTGCGTAATGGGGCCGGAGAACGATCGGGAAACGTCCGTAAATGTCACTTCGTCGCGCTCATAGGTCAGGGTGGCGGACGCCGAAAAATCAACCACAGGATGGATACTTCCCACCGTGAGGTAGGCTTCCCGGCGGATAGTTTCCCGGCGCCGGCCGGAAATCACCGTCAACGAGATGTCATACACTCCCGCCTCTGTGTAAATGTGTATGGGATTCTGCAGATTGCTGGTGGCGCCGTCGCCAAAATCCCATTGCCATTGTGAGATGGGCGGCTGCCCCGGCGCCGCGATGCTTGTATCGGTGAAAGTTATGCCCTGGTTGACCTGGAGGGACCGTGCCGAAACGTTGAAATCGGCCTGGAGCACATCTTCCGCAAAGACAGGGATTTTCTTCTGGGACGCCTGGCCGGCATCGAGTATCACATGGCCCTGATTCGTTCCAAGCATCATCAGAGAACGGTCCACCCGAACCCCGATGTTTGCACGGTTCAATATGGGCGATTGCAGGCAGTTTTCCGTACTGTCAGTGCAATTCTCAATGATAATCCATGGCACATCGGCGCTCGCCACGAGCGGCCCGGAACCCGCTGTCGTAACATTCCTGGACACAGAAAGCGTCAGTCTGTTGGTGTCAATGCCGAAATTCAGCGTGTCGGGGGTGACAAGCAACGCGACGCCGACATCTTCGATGCAGCCTGCGCCAAGCACTGCAAGCGCCAAGGTCAGGATCGTCCCCGCAAAGTAGCATCGCTTCCCACTCATGGAATAAGACTCCTCCTCATTTGTCCTCGGACGTCGCACCATTTCGATGCCGGCATGCCCACAGGCCGTCTTCGACGCGTTTCCTTCTCCATGGTTGCACACTCTCAGACCATAGCATCATGCCAGTTTCGCCGTTCTGTGTCAACAATTTAGATCAGTCCAACCGGATATGGCGACCGCGTCCCGGACACAGGGTCACTTCCGCACTCACAAGGTCCACCCCCCCATCACATCCTGGAACCCTTTGAATGGATATGTCAAGCAAACCGGCTCAAAAACCCGGTAGAGAACAGATTGCAGGCTTCCATTATCGCATTCATTCGTGAGGCGCAAAAGATTATCACAAATCGTCTTCCACGTGATATACTACGCAACGGCGGGATGCAATCCGTGGCGGCCTGGACGGATGAGATCCGCTAGATATGCTGGACTTGGATAGGGAAAGGCGGTTTCGCGGCCGTGGGGCCTGCGAACACGGTAAAATCCTTGAAACTGATTGTAATGAAATATAGTCTGAAGGGTATGATTTGAGGATTGGTGGTTAATCGAGGAACGTCCGCGATGCGGAGTCAGATAAAGGGGTATTGACATTAAGAAAAAGAGTGCCGATATCTCAGGCAGCCCTTTTGTGGGTTGATGCGTCGCATATCGCGCTGAAAGCGCCACAGATTCTGGAGGATGAATGCGCTACGGGACAATATGCATGATATTTGCGGCCTTGGTTGCGGGGCTGACGGGCTGCGGCAGTCAGGCGCAGGGCAAAGCGCCTGACCCCACCAGCACGACACCGCCCGACGAAGTGCTGATACCGATTCAGGCCGACTACCCCATGCGGACTGATATCTCCGCGTATTTTGAAACCACTTCACGCATCCATGCGGAGCGTCGGGTGGACGTCATATCAAAAGGCACGGGCCTGTGCAAGCGGGTATTCGTGGAAGAAGGCGACAGGGTCAAGGCAGGCGATGTGATCGCGGAGTTGGACAAAGAAGAACTCGACGCGCAACTGCGCCAGACGATGGTCAGCGTGGAGCAGCATAAGACCGCCTTCGAAATCGCTGAGCAAAGTCTGGCGGAAGGCATTGGATCGCGCGCCGAGCGCGACAACACGCGTTTTGCCTATGAGCAGGCGAAAGCAATGCTGAACTTGCAGCAGGTGCAATTGCGCCATCAGACCATCACGGCGCCCATCAGCGGTGTCGTCACCATGCGGCACATTCAGGAGGGGATGCTGGTCACCACGGGCATGCCTGCTTTTTCCATTGTGGATACATCTTCCTTCGTTCTGCCCATCAGTCCGCCGGAAAAGGAACTGACGCGGCTGCGGATTGGCCAGGAAGCGAAAGTCACCATTGATGCCAAGGAAGGCCGGGAGTTCATCGCGCATGTGCGCCGCATCAATCCCAGCGTAGACCCCATGAGCGGTACCGTGAAAGTAGTGCTGGATTTCGATCCGGAGGACCGGGAGCAATTGCGCGAGGCCGCCTTCGCCCGCGTGCGGCTGGTGATGGAAACACATGAAAACGCGCTGGTGGTGCCCAAGGATGCCATTCTCGAAGAGAACACCCGGAAATACCTTATGGTCGTGCGCGAACAGGTCCCGGAAACTCCGGGCGAGAAAGCGTTAGCCGCGCCGATGCTTGTGGCTGAGCGCGTGGAGGTCGAAACCGGACTGGAAGACAGTAATTTCGTGCAAATCCTTGCGGGAATTGACGACAACACCCGTTTCGTCACGCTCGGACAACATACCCTCAAGCCGGGATCAGCGGTCATGGTCACCAATGCGCGGGATGAGATTCTTCGCGACGAAATGACGCTTCCCGACGCATCCGCCGTGACCACGGAAGCGGTGCGCGCGGTAGCCGCGGGATGAGGCAAGACTCCGGCAAGGTACGACATGAACCCCCAACGACGCGGCTGCGGTGCGGCCCGTCAGGAAAGCGCGCTCCTTAGGCATGTCCGACACCCCTGAACAGCAGCAAGATCAAGATCAGGAACAACAGACAAAGCAATACCGTATCGCCATCCGGCGTCCCGTCACGATGGCGATGCTGTTTTTGACCATTGTGGTCTTCGGCTGGCGTTCCTACCAGCACCTGCCCATCAACCTGATGCCCGACATTTCGTACCCCACCCTGACGGTGCGCACGGAATATGAGGGCGCAGCCCCCGAAGACGTGGAGAAATTGGTCACGCGTCCGCTGGAGGAAATGCTCGCCATCGTCAGCGGCATGGTTGAAATCAGCAGCATTTCCTCGCCGGGCCTGTCGGAAATCATCCTGGAATTCACCTGGGGCACCGACATGAATGTGGCCCAACAGGATGTGCGCGACCGCCTCGACCTTTTCGACCCCCCCCGTGAAGTGACCGAAAAGCCTGTCATTCTACGCTATGACCCCACGCTGGACCCTGTGATGCGCATAGCCATAACGCCCAGGGCCGAGGAGGGCAATCCCACTACGCAGAGAAGTGAAGAAGACGAGCGCGCGGCGTTGATTGCCATTCGTGACGCAGCGGAACGCCATCTCAAGAGCGACCTCGAGGCCGAAAAGGGGATCGCCCAGGTGACCGTGAAAGGCGGGCAGGAGGAAGAGATCGAGATTCTGGTGGACGCGATGCGCCTGAAAAGCCTCGGCCTCTCGCTCCAGCATATCGTTGAAGGGCTGGCCCAACAAAACATCAATCTGTCGGGGGGACGGCTTCAGGAAGGGAAAACCGAATATCTGGTAAGAACCCTCAACGAATTCAGGAGCGTGGAGGAGATCGGCGCCAGCATCATCACCACCCCCGGCGGACGGCAACTGCGCCTGTCCGACGTGGCCGACGTATTCATGGGCACCAAGGACCGGCAGAGCATCGTTCGGATCAACGGACGGGAGGCGGTCGCCATTGACCTGTTCAAGGAGGGCGACGCCAACACGGTGCGCATGTGCAATACCGTCAAAGATTTGCTGGGTTTCCCGCGCGAACGCGGCATTTTCGAACGGCTCCAGCAATCCGTGGCGTACAGCGTTATGCAAAGCGGGGCCATGCCCATGCGCGGGCAGCGCCCCGGGCCGCCGCAGTCGGAGGATGTGCAGTTCCGGACACGGACGCTGCTGGACCGATTGCCCAAGGATGTGGAATTGACCATCATCAGCGACCAATCGCGTTTCATCATCGGCTCCATTAAGGAAGTGCAGAACGCCACGCTGGTGGGCGGCGCGCTCGCGCTCATGGTTCTGTTTCTGTTCTTGCGTGAATTGAAGTCCACCCTCATCATCGGCGTCTCCATCCCGATCTCCGTCATCGCCGTGTTTGTGCCCATGTTTTCGCGCGGCATTTCGCTGAACATCATGTCGCTGGGCGGCCTTGCCCTCGGCGTGGGCATGCTTGTGGACAACTCGATTGTTGTGCTGGAAAGCATTTTCAGGTGCAAGGAGGAAGGCGACGACGTACTCGATGCTGCGGAGCGCGGCACCCGCGAGGTGGCGGGAGCGGTGACGGCTTCGACCCTGACAACGGTGGCGGTATTTTTTCCGGTGGCTTTTGTTGAGGGCATTGCCGGGCAACTCTTCGGCGACCTCGCCATGACGGTAACCTTTTCGCTTCTGGCTTCGCTGTTCGTGGCGTTGTTTCTTATTCCGCTGATTGCGTCGCGCAGGGCGATGGCCTTGCGCACGCAAAAAGAGGTGGTGTGGATAATGCGGGCCTGGCGCGAAAGCCGGGATGAAAGTGGGCGCGGGCCCATCGGGGCCTTGTTGCACCTGGCGCCATTGGGCCTGAAATATATCGGCGAATATGCCGCCGCAGCCGCCCAGGAAACATTCGGGCCGAGTCTCACCGCCATCAAGAACGCTCCGGCAAAAAACACCTTTACCGGATGGCTTGCCGCTGTGGCCGCAGGCGTGTTTCTGCCGCTGCTGGCGGCGCTGTATCTCTGCCAGATGGCGCTGCGCGCCGTCGCGACGCTGCTGACCACACTGCTGTTTGCTGTGTGTCTTGTTGTTCTTGTCGTCATTCTCCTCGTACAGATGGTATTAAGAGTCATTTTGTGGGCGCCCCTCTATGCGTTTGACCTGGCTTTCAACACATTGCGTTATGCCTATAGCGTCGTGCTGGAACACAGCCTGCGCTTCAGCCCGATCATCCTGTTGGCGGTGCTGGGGCTGGCGGTTCATGCCGGTTATCTGATGGCGGGGCTGGGGCGGGAACTGATTCCCCCCATGAACCAGGGGGAATTTGGCATTCGCATGGAGGCGCGGGCCGGCACGCGCCTGGAAGAAACCGAGCAGCGCGCGCGGCAGATTGAACGTGTGGTCCGCGAGATGCCTGTTGTGGATTCGGTTACGGTGGAAATCGGTCAGGAACGCGGCGGCGGCGAAACCGGCCGCGGCGAAAATGTGGCGCGCTTCACGATTCTGCTCAAAGACCCGAAGAAGAATGCGCTGATCCAGAATCAGATTATCGAGGAGTTACGCCAGCGCATCATGGCGACTTCGACCGAGGCCATCACATTCACTCTGCCCACGTTGTTCAGTTTCAAAACCGCCGTCGAACTGCAAATCGTCGGCGATGACCTCGCCGAATTGCGGCGCGTGGGCCAGCGCACCCTTGAGGTGGTGCGCAACATCGCTGGTCTGGAAGACGCGGAACTCAGCGTAAAACCCGGATATCCGGAAATCATCATTGAACTGGACCGTGAACTGCTCGCCGCAAAAGGCATCACGCCGGGACAGGTCGCCGCGCGCCTGCGCACGGAAATCCAAGGCGACGTCGCCACCAGGTTCAGCCGGCGCGGAGAAAAGATTGACATCCGCGTCCGCACCGACAAGGCCATGCTCAGCAGCGTTCAAGACTTGCGGCAACTGTCCATCACCGACGGCCCCCTGCCCATTCCCTTGTCCACCGTTGCGCGCATCCGCGAACAGGAAGGCCCCAGTGAAATCCGCCGCATTGATCAGCGGCAGGTGGTGCTCATCACCGCCAATGTGGAGGGACGCGACCTGGGCGCAGTCTCCCGCGACATCCAGGACGCCGTCCGCCATGTGGAAAAACCCAGGGACTATTATTTCATGCTCGGCGGTCAGAACCGCGAACTGGAAACCTCCTACGCCAGTCTGCGCTTCGCGCTGCTGCTGGCCATGTTCCTGGTGTATGTGGTCATGGCCTGCCAGTTTGAATCCGTGTGGCATCCATTTCTGGTGATGTTCACCGTGCCGCTGGCTTTCGTGGGCGTGGCCTATGCCCTCGAATGGACGGGCACCGATTTGAGCATCATGGTTTTCCTGGGCGGCATCATACTTGCAGGAATTGTTGTCAATAACGCCATCGTATTGGTTGACTACACAAATCAGCTTCGCGCTCGCGGCAGGACGAAACGCGAAGCGGTAATCGAAGCCGGAAAGGTACGTCTGCGCCCCATTCTGATGACCACGGTGACCACGGTGCTCGGCCTGCTGCCCATGGTCCTGGCGTCGGGCGAGGGCGCCGAGATGCGCCGTCCCATGGCCGTCACCGTGATGGCCGGGCTTTCCTCGGCCACCGTGCTGACCCTGCTGATCATCCCGATGGTATACGACCTTTTCGGCGGACGGGACAAACCGTGAAACTCTCGTTGCCGGCATTTGCACTGAAACGCCCCGTCACCACCATCATGATCAGCATCAGCATGCTGTCGGTGGGGGCCATCGCATGGTTCCGCATGCCGCTGCAATTCCTGCCCCGCGTGGACCGGCCCGTCATCGGCTGCATGATCCCCTATCCCGGCGCCTCCCCGGAACAGGTCGAACAGCAGATCGCGATCCCCGTCGAAGGCGCGTTCCGCACCATCCCCGGTCTGCGCCGCATCCGCACCACCTCCAACAGCGACGGATGCTCCGTGTTTATGCTTTTCAGTCTCGATACGGACATGACCCTGGCCACCGCCGAAGTGCGCGACCGCATAGAACGGCTCAAACTCGTGTTGCCCCCGGAAGCCGATCGCATGATCCTGCAGCGCTTCAGTTCCGGGTCCATCCCCATTGTTGCATTCGGTGTGTTCAGCGAAGAAGACCCGGAGGAATTCAACCATCAGGTACGCACCATCTTCGAGCCGCGCCTGCGACGCCTGGACGGCGTCGCCGATGTGCAGATTCACACCCCGATCCAACCCAAGGAAGTGTTGGTGGAATTCGACCAGCACACCCTGCGCAGCATGAACCTTGCCCTCGCCCAGGTCATTGCGGCCCTGCGGGCCGGCAGCCTGAATCTCTCGGTCGGGCAATTGGAGGAGGGCGAGCAGAAATATTTCGTCCGGGTGGTCGGCGAGTATCGCAGGCTCGAAGACGTCGAAAATCTGATCGTATCGCCCAACGGTTTACGACTGAAAGACGTCGCCACCGTCCGATTCAGTTCCCGGTCCGACGTGGTGCATGTTGCGCTGGATGGGGCGGGCGGCGTCGTGCTCCTGGTCATCAAGGAATCCGAAGCCAATACGGTGGCGACATGCCAGGCCGTCAATGACGAGATCAACCGCATTCTTGCAATGCCGGAATTCAAGCACACCGCGATTAAACTCTTCTTCGACCAATCCGATCTCATCATGCGCGCTTTGCGCAATCTGCTCATGCAGGGACTTTATGGCGGCGCCTGCGCCATCATCATCCTTTTCTGTTTCCTCCACCGGCTCCGCCCCACCATCATCGTATCGCTTGCCATCCCCACCGCCCTCGTTGTCGCCCTTGTCTTCATGTTTTTCGCCGGCATGCACCTCAACGTCATCACCATGGTTTCGCTCATCATTTCTGTGGGCATGTTGGTGGACAACGCGATTGTGGTCGTGGAAAACATCGTGCGTCACCGTCAGGACGGCATGAGCGGACGGGAAAGCGCGATCAAAGGCGCCACGGAGGTCGGTCTGGCCATTTTCGGGGCTACCGTCACCACCTGCGTGGTCTTCTTGCCCATGTATTACCTGGAAATGGGCCGCATGTTCGTCTTCATGCAGCAACTTGGTTTTCCGCTCATCGTTGCGCTGTTTGGGAGTCTGGTCATCGCCCTCACGCTGGTGCCGCTGGTCATGAGCCGCATGAAGGAACCCACCCAGACGAATCTTTTCAAGCGCCTTGAGGCGCGCATTGTCGGCAAGTCTTCCGGGATCGCAATACTGTCCCGGCGCGTATTGGGGGCGCTGGGCGGCATCCAACTGATTTCGCGCATGATTGATGCCTATTCCCGCTTGCTGCGGCTGGTCCTCACCTGGCGCATCGCCGCGCTGTGCGGGATGGTGTTGCTGGCATGGATCACCTATTCCGTGCCGATGCAGCATGTGGGCATGCGTGAATTGCCCAAACTCGACACACGGGAAGTATCCATTGACATTCGCCTGGAACAAAACTTCGACATCGCCATGGCGCGCGAACTCTTTTCACAGCAGGAAAAGAAGATTGAGACAGTGCGCGAAGAACTCGGCATTAAGAACGTGCTGGTCTTTCACGAGGCGCGGGGCGGTGTGATCCAAGTGTACCTGTACACGGAAGACGACGGTCCCATCGGACGCAACCCGCCCTGTACCACCGAAGAAGCCATGATCCGCCTTTCCGAACTGCTCGGCAAACGCCTGCCCGGCGCGGAATTGTTCTACTCCATCGCCGATGTCGGTGACTCGGGCGCCGCGCGCGGGGTCTCCATTCGCATGCGCGGCGAAAACGCGCGCATCCTCCGCGAGTTGGCGGAGCGGTTCCGGTCCGTCATGAATGAAATTCCCATGTTGTACGACGTCGAAACGGACATTGAGCACAACACGGAGGAGATGCAACTGCGTATTGATGCGCCCAAAGCGGAGGCCGCCGGCATTACCCCCCTGATCATCGCCACCACGGTGGACGCCGCGTTGCGCGGGGCGCGGCTGCCCTACATGAAACACGGGGGACGGGAGGTCGCGGTCTGGGCGCAATTCCGCGAAGAAGACCGTAAGCGCAGGTCCAATCTGGATAATGTGACCGTGGCGGGCGCCACGGGCGCGCTCGTGCCCCTGAATCAACTGGTGGAATTCAACCGGGAATACAGCCCGGCGTCCATCCGGCGGGTCAACGCCAAAAATGTGGTGAACATCACCGCGAAGACCATGACGGAGGACCTGTCGCGCATTCATCGGGATTTGCGCGCGGCGGTGAACGCCTTCTACATGCCGCCGGGATACACCATCGAATTTGGCGAAGAACTGGATGAACTCGAAGACACCATCTTCAATTTCACCACGACCATGCTCATGGCGATCATCCTGATTTTTCTGGTCATGAGCGCGCTTTTTGAATCCTGGTTTCTGCCGCTCTCCATCCTCACCACCGTGCCGATGGCGCTCGGCGGCGCTGTCTGGATGCTGTACTTCACCGGCAGCCAACTCGACATGGTCACCTTCATCGGGTGCATCCTCATGGCAGGGGTGATTGTGAACAACGGCATCGTGATCGTGGACCACATCAACAACCTGCGCAGGAATATCCCCGACCGCACCGAGGCCATCATTTTGGGTGGCTGCAACCGCTTCCGACCCGTCATGATGACCGCGCTCACCACCATCCTCGGCCTCGTGCCGCTGGCCATGGCGCGCACCGGCGGCGCCGGTTCGTTTTCGGGGATCGGTCGCGCGCTCATCGGCGGCCTGAGCGCCGGCACCATCCTCACCCTGCTCGTGGTCCCGCTCTTCTACACGATTCTGGATGACTTTCAGATGTGGTGCGCGGACTTCTTTGGCAGCCTCAACGCAATGCGCAGACGTACGCCGCCGCCTCGCGTATGACACCCGGAAAACATTGCGATCAATCAATGTCTTCAATGTTTTTGAAACAGTCGAGGCGACCGTATTCGAACCTGCGGTTTCTACGTTCCGGGCGATTCAAAGCCATTTTTCGCGAAACAAAACGTCAAAAGAGGATGCGGCAAGATGCCGCATATACATTGACGGGAAAACTGACGCGACATGCAATCGCGTTCCTTACGCGCGGATGTGGGAACATCAGGTGCGAATGAAAACTTCGACACCCCCTGTATCTTTCGTTGTATTTCAGCCGAGTGGCCTATAACGGGGAATGTTGTGTTTTTTTACATCCCCCTTTGAAGGGGATGGCGCGGAGCACCGGGGGATGTGAAAGACCATATCGTGCGCCACGACAATCCATGCCACTCCGCTGAAGTATTACCATCTTTCGTAATGCCCAAGGCATCGGCTATCGAACGGCCTGGAGTTCTTCCTCGATCATGGCGCGGCCTTGCGGGGCAAGATCGGGTTCCTTCAGGAGTTCGGCGTATGCTTCGCGAGCCTGGTCAAAGCGGCCGATGCGGGCGTAGGTGCGCGCAATAGCCCACAGACAATCGAGGTTATCGGGGGCTTTGTCCCGGGCGTTGAGCAGTCGCGCCAACGCCTCATCACCTCGGTCCATGCGCAGCAACGCATCAGCCCAATATATGGCGAGAAAGGCGGCGCGGTCAGTATCAATGCAGCGTTCCGCGTGAGTGAATATCCGGTCGGCGATCTCGAGTTCGTCCATGCCGGCGTGTACGATGCCGAGGTTCATCCAGGCGGCGCATATCGCCGGGTCGGCGGGGTCCGCTGTTTGTGCTGTTTCCAGGAGGATGCGGGCGGCCCATCCATAGACTTGCGCCGCGGTCAGGGTATCGCTTGGGCGATGCGCCCGCACATGGGCGAGCAGGATGGTGGAGGCCTGTTCCAGGGCCGCTGCGCCCTGCTGCAGCACAGCGTTTACCGCCGCCACGTAAGGGAGCGGCTTTTCCCCCGCCACGGCGAGCCGGGCGCAGGATTGGGCCACGGCGGCGACCAGCGCATCCTTGCGGTCATGCGTTTGGGCGTAGCGTGCGAAATTGGCCCAGACTTCCGGGCGCAACGGTGCATGTTCGACAGCCGCCGCGTAGGCGGCGTCCGCGCCGTCGTAGTCCGCATAGCCGGTTTCCAGGATATTGGCAAGAAACAAGTACGCGGAACCGATGGCGTCATGGTTGGGCGGCGCCGCGGCATTGAGCCGCCGAATCTGAGAATATGCGGTGTTGCGCGCACTGTCGTAGCGGTGGTGGGCGTGCGCCAGGTCCAGCAGCAGCGGCCAGGTTTCCATGTCGGCGGGGTCCGCCTCTATTGCACGCACCAGCGCCTGTTCCGCTTCGGGAATCCTGCCCTTCGCGATGCGCACGTTGCCCAGCATGCGGAACAGTTCACTTTGCGGTTCCGGTGATTGCTGGATGGCGTATTCGAGATGGTGCTCCGCCCGATCCCACAGTGCTTCGATGGTCGCTGCATCCGCTGATGTCTTGTCCTTGACGGCAGCGCGTTGCAGCGCATGGACGGACGCGATGCGGCCGAGCAGTTCGTGGGCGGCGGGGAGCACCGGACATAACTCCAGAATCTGATCGGCGTCGGCGGCGGCCTGGTCAAGCAAGGCGCTGATTTCTTGTGAAGCAGCGGGATCGGTTTGCATGCGCTGCCGTGCCACCATCAGCCGCGCATGGCCCAGGCGCAGGCGGGTCATGACGAAATACGGGTTGGCCCGGAGCGAACGTTCGAAATGCGCGATGGCCGCTTCAGGATCGAAGACGGCGAGACGCAACAAACCCAGGCGACGCTCAAACTGCCAGTCCCAGGGCGCCATTTTCAACCCCCGTTCAAAGGATACGCGGGCCGCATCCAAATCCTTGCGATAATGCGCCCGGATGCCATCCTGATAGAAAATCTGGGAGAGAAACACCCGCGCGCCGAGGATGGCAACAAGACAAAGGGCGACAAGCAACCCCATGCGCAACGCAATCGTGGCCGGCGTCGTGAGCGGGCGCGCCTGGCCGGCAGGTGTATGCAGTCCTTCCAGCATGCCCATGCCCAGAAAAAGCAGCGTGGCGGAAACAGGCACCCGCAGGTTAAACCCGAAAAGACCGTCTATCAGGAATGCGACAAAAAAAGCAGCAAAGGCGTAGCCGAGACTGCGACGCGCCGGGTCCCGCGCACGGAACGCCATCGCCAGCCCCGCGCCCATCCCCAAAGCCAGCATGGCCAGATATAGCCCCGCAGCGAAGACCCCTGCGTCAATGCCCACCTCCATCAGGTCGTTGTGCACGCGGTTGTTCATGCGGAACTGCTTGGCGAACCATTCCTGCTCGAAGGGGGTCCAGAATTCCGGGTAGGCAATGGCATAGACACCGGGGCCGTGCCCCGACAGCGGCCGCTTGAAAAACATGTCGGCCGCGCTCACGTAGGATTGGTAGCGGATCAGCAGCGATGTATCCAGTGGGATTGTGGTACCGGCGCGCCAGCGCGACAAAGCCATTGCGCCACCCGCGCCCGCCAGCCCCAAAGCCGCCACCAACGCCATCGAACAGGCGGCCCCGAGGACGGGATTGCGAAATCGTCTGCCGACAATCACCGCGACGCATATAAGCGTCGCCGCCGTCGCCAGCGCGATCAGCCCGGCGCGTTGTTCGGTAAGCCGCAGATGCACCAGAAATATCGGCAGGCACGCGCCCCCAATCCAGCCGCGCCGTCGCGTGGGCGCATCCAAAGTTCCGCGCAGATGCGCCGAAACGACGTCAAATACAAACAAAGCGGCCATGATAATGACCAGGATAAGCGTATGCGCGGCGAAATTGGGATGGCCGAAGGTTGCGGGGACATTCAGGTAAATGTCCGATGTGCGCTCATCCCACGGAAAGGGGTCCAGGTTCATTTTTTGCAGAAAGCCGTACAGGGATGCTGCCGCCACTGCAAGGCACGCCGTCGCCATCAAGCGCAGCGCCTGGTCGCGTGTGCGACAGACCTGGCTCGCCACCAGATACAACACGAACAATGCAAAAAAGCCGCTCCACTCCACCACGCTGAACATGAAGAATTCCGACCGGAGCGACGCCAGGGCGAACAATGCCAGGAAAGCAATCAGAAAGCCGAAAAACAGCGGCGGTTTCCGGAACGGCAGAATTCCCATCCACATCACGCCAAGCCACGCAATGCCGAAACCAAACGCCGCCATGGCAACAAGAAAGCGTTTCACATCGCCGGTGGGGTCCGGTGTGAACGGGTACATCGCCAGCACCAGCAACACAATAAAAACGCTGAGGGCTGCCCGAAAACGCCGCGCGGCGATGCTTGTGAATTCTTGATCCGGTTCCATTCCCTGCTTTCAGCGTGATTGCAAACGGCGACAGGCCCCTGCTGCGCGGCCCACATGCCAATGCTATCATCACGAAGCCAGGGTTGGCAATCTCAACCGCGCCGGTGACAGGCACAAAAAGACCACAGGAACAACAAGGACAACGAAGGTGGCAAAAAGGACTGAGACAGCAAAAACGCCGCGCCGGGATGAAGTTGGCGAATGCACATGGTATGCTAATTCACAGGTTGTCAGGAGATCATCGGCATGCGCACATGGACACGTTTCATTTTTCTGATACTTACGGGGGCCGTCATGGGGATGAACAGCGCTCTTGCGGAGGGCGATCGCATCTACGTGAAGAAACAGACGGACCCGCCACAGGAAGACGGATTGTCATGGACGACGGCCTTCACGACCATTGCGCCCGCCTTGGAAGCGGCGCAAGTAAGGGGCATCCACGAAATATGGGTGGCGGAGGGCGTCTATGATGAAGCCCGCCCCGGCGACGGTGCAGTTGTGTTGTTTCCCGGCGTGGCGCTCTATGGCGGCTTTCGC
The DNA here is from genome assembly GCA_937951485.1 of uncultured bacterium. Classification (GTDB taxonomy): domain Bacteria; phylum Hydrogenedentota; class Hydrogenedentia; order Hydrogenedentales; family CAILVY01; genus CALEDJ01. The sequence continues at coordinate 1,731 of CALEDJ010000010.1, read as the reverse complement.
GGCGTGGAGACGACCCGCGACCGGCGCAACCCCGCGCAACGACCGACGGTGCTTGACGGTTCTCTGGCGCTCGCGGGCGCGCCCGCGCCGGTCGTCGTGGTGGGCGCGGATGGAGCGACCCTGGACGGTTTCATCGTGCGCGGCGGCCGCGGACGCAACGGCGTGGGGATGCTTAATGATGGTTCGGGATCGCCGATTTCCGCATTACTGGTCGTCAGTTGCCGTTTCACCGACAATGTGGCGAGCAATTACGGCGGGGGGATGTTGAATGTCGGCGATGTAACGGGCGTTGTCCGCGACTGCGTGTTCTCCAACAACGCGGCATCGTATGGCGGGGGCATGCTGAACCAGGGCGCATCGCTTCTGGTCGAAAATTGCATCTTTGCAGACAACTACGCTTCCAACGGTGGCGGAATGTATAACCTCGAAGCAGGCGAAATCGAAATCGTTGCGTCCCTGTTCCAGCGAAATGCCGCAGGGGAATCAGGAGGGGGGATCCATAACCATCGTTCGCATCCGACAGTGCTTCGTTGCACTTTCGAGAACAACGGCGCCATGGGCTTCGGAGGGGGCATCTTCAACATCGGCGCGTCGCCGAGGGTGGAAGCGTGCCGCTTTTACGGCAACGCTGCCGGCGACAGCGGTGGCGCAGTACGCAACGAAAACATCCCTGGCGAACCACTGGCCCGGCCTGTTGTTGTCAATAGCGTTTTCAGCCAGAATTTCGCTGTTCGTATGGGCGCCGCGCTGTCGAATCACGGCACGGCCCCCGTGATCAGCCATTGCAGCATCTACGGTAATGTCGGCAATCTTGCGGGCGGCGGGATGGCCAATGAGGATTCCGTGTCTCTCATCACCAACTGTATCCTGTGGGGCAACTCGCCCGCCCAACAGGTTTACGCCTTCAACAGCGTGGCCACGTTGAATTATTGCAATATCCAGGGGGGCGCATCAGGAACCAATATCAGCGCGGACCCGCGCTTCCGCGATCCGGATACCCGTAATTTCCGGTTACTACCCGATTCGCCGTGTATTGATGCCGGGGCGAATGCAAGTAATCCCATTTTCGGGGAAGTGACTACCGATATCCTTGGAAATCCACGTGGTTATGACGGCACAAGCGTCCCGCGTGGTGACGGGTCGGATTATGATATCGGCGCTTACGAATTTATCGGCGAAGGGGAAGGCGAAGGCGAGGGCGAGGGCGAAGGCGAAGGGGAAGACGAAGGCGAGGGCGAGGGCGAAGGCGAGGGCGAAGGCGAAGGGGAAGGGGAAGGCGAGGGCGAAGGGGAAGGGGAAGGCGAGGGCGAAGGTGAAGGGGAAGGCGAGGGCGAGGGCGAAGGTGAAGGCGAAGGCGAGGGCGAAGGGGAAGGCGAGGGCGAGGGGGAAGGCGAGGGCATCCTACGGGTGGCGCCAGGCACAGATAATACATTGTCATTTGGCTGGAAACCTGTACGGAAATCTTCCACCAAGACGATCAGGGTGTGTAACGACGGTAACGGCGATTTGTCGGGGACGCTTTTCCTGCGGGATGGTTCCGTTTTCAGTCTTGGCGCCGACAGAGATTTCTCGATACCAGGGGGTGAATGTCTGGATGTCCCGATTCAGTTCAGACCTGACGCATACGAAACGTATTGGGACTTGCTGGTGATCGCGGCGGAGTCCCAGCGCTGTGTGGTATTTCTGGAAGGAACCGGTTATTTTACGCCATTTCTGTGCTGCAATCCGGCA
>CALEDJ010000009.1 GCA_937951485.1 uncultured bacterium | reverse complement strand
AGTGACAGGGAGATTGCGATTGGTCTCGTCCTTACCCCGAAGAACTGAAAAATCCGCCTCAACCTGTCCACCATCTGGAGAAACATATGCATTGCAACGGGTCTTACTCCCTCTCCCTCCGGGAGAGGGGTGGGGTGAGGGTGGCTTTTCCCCCGCATCCTGCGCTGGATCACAACGAGAACCACTCGCCAAACCATTCACGTACCGCTGGATCAAATCGGACCAGCACGTTCTCACCCCTTTCCGGACCAAAATCGTCCCGATTCGGACCCAAACAACGCCGGTTCCAGCACCTGCCAGCGCCGGCAAAAACCCGCGATCGGCGCTTCCGGCATTGCTGTCTTGGCCGTCATTAACGAATCTCCCCCGCGCAACACAGATACAATGTTCACTTAATCGGGTCACCACTTCGCATGCTATACGGGTCATTCTGCATCAAAGTAATCGCCATCAATCCTTGGGAGACGCAGAACGCGATAGTGCGTAACGCCCACGCCGTGTTCAATCATCAATTGTGTCAATCGTTCTCCATCGCCCAGCACGACTTGCGATGGCATGCGCAATTTACATTACCAAAATCCTTCGGATTTCGGCGATCATTTCGGTGCGGGGGATGGTGACCTGGGCCGTTTTACCGGCCTGTCGGTAGGCGTCACGGTCGGTGATGTCGGCGCGGCGGGCTTTGCCGGCGCGGAGGTCTTTGACGGAGACGAGGCCGCGGGCGAGTTCGTCTTCGCCGACGATGACGGCGACGGGGATGCCGTAGTGGTCGGCGTGGGAGAGTTGGGCGCCCATCTGCGTTTTTTTGCGGGCGGCGAAGTAGGTTTCGGTGCGGATGCCGGCGGCGCGCAGTTCCGCTGCGAGGCGCATGGTTTCGGCTTTGGGCACGTTGCCGATGGTGACGACGAGGACCTGGACGGGGGTGGCGGCGCATTCGAGCAGTCCGAGGTGTTTCAGCGCGGCGCAGAAGCGGTCGAGGCCGACGGAGGTGCCGGTGCAGGGGATGGCGCGGTCGGCGGCGAAGCGCCCGGTGAGGCCGTCGTATCGGCCGCCGCCCATGACCGAGCCGAATTCCCGCGCGTTGCTGAAAACGGTCTCGAAGACGGCGCCGGTGTAGTAATCGAGGCCGCGCGCGAGGCTCGGCTCGAAGCGCGCATGCGCTTCGGGGACGCCGATGGCGGCGAGGATGTCGGCGAGTTCGCGCATTTCCTGGAGGGCTTCGCGGGCGGCGGACGTGTCCGGGAGCGCGTCGGCCAGCCGCGCGACGGTGTCGGCGCGCGAGTCGCCTGCGATGGCGACGAGCGCGAGGATGGCGTCAATGGTCGCGTCATCAAGGTGCACGCCGGGGATGGGGTCGCCGGATTCATCCACGCGGCCTTCGCCGAGTTCCAGGCGCACTTTATCCACGCCGACCTTCTCTCGTTTGTCAATGACGCGGAGCACGTGCTTCTGCCGCGCCTCCTCGACGATGCCGCAGTGGTCGAGCAGGGCGTCAATCAGTTTACGGTTATTGATGAGGATGGCGTAGTCCCGCGCGCCGAGCGCGTCCATGATCGCCGCCATGAGGGCGATGATTTCGGCGTCCGCTGCGATGTTCGCCGCACCCGCGATGTCGGCGTCGCACTGCACGAACTGGCGGAACCGGCCCGGCCCCGGTTTGTCGGCGCGCCAGACCGGTCCGATGGCGTAGCGCCGGACCGGCGGTTTCAGGCGGTCGGGATACTGCGCGATCATGCGGGCAAAGGGAACGGTCAGGTCGAAACGCAGCGCCACCGCGTCGCCTTCGGGGCTTTCCAGGCGGAACAGTTCCTTGTTCGCGGCCTCGCCGCCGGAACCCAGCAGCACTTCGAGATATTCCATCGCGGGCGTTTCGAGCGGCGCGAAGCCGTACAGTTCAAAGACGCTCTCAATGGTCCGGATGATCTGCCGGCGCGCGATCAGGTCCTCGGGAAAAAAGTCCTGAAACCCCTTCAATATCACGGGTTCGACGGTGTTTTTGGCGTTGGGCATTGGGCATTTCCCATGGTGCATTTGTGATTGTCATTTCAGGGAAGGAGAAGGCGGTGTCAGTGTAACAGAGCGCTTTGGGAACGATCAAAGGAATGCCGGGTGCTTAAGGTAGTGCAGAGGTCGCGCCTGTCTCCTCACAGGCTAAAGCCTGTACTCCAGAACTTTCGGTCACGGCGTATCCGAATCTTCCGTGAGCCATTGGAGGGAGAAGCGGGCGAAGGTGATGCGTTCGTAGGGATGCGTATCGCCGCGTTCGTAGAGGCAGCCGATGGCGCCGTCGGGCAGGACGACGAGGTCGGAATAGGCGGCGGGTCCGGTGTGGAGGCTGCGCGCGACGGGCCATGTCCGGCATTCGTCATAACTCACGCGGACGGTCATGTTTTCCCGTTTTTCCGAGGCGGGATTGGAGAAAAGCACGCGGTTTTTTCCGACGCTTGATTCGGTGGAATACCGGATGATGCTTGCCTGACAGCGCGGTTCAATCAGTGCGTCGTCATCGTGCACCGGTGACCAGGTCATACCCTGGTCGTCGCTGAAGGCGATGGCGCGGCGTTTGGAGGTGCGGTAGTTGCGCATGTTGAGGCAGAGGCGGCCGTCCGTTAGTTCGACCACGGTGGATTCGTTGGTGAATCCGTCGGCAATGCCGCCGATCTGCCATGTCGCGCCGCCGTCGTCGCTGTAAATGACGTGCGAGTGCCAATCCTTGAACGCGGGACTGCGCGCGTGGTCGCAGGGGATCATAAGGCGGCCTGAAGCGAGTTGGATGCCGTGGCACGGGCCGGTGGCGTACCAGCGCCAGTCGTCCCGGCGCACGCTGTCGCTGATTTCCTGCGGTTCCTCCCAGGTCAGGCCGTCGTCGCGGCTGCGGGTGATCCATACGGTACGTGGCGGCGCTTCCCCGCGCAAAATCATCGGTTCCGTGTCTTCGGCGCGGTTGCGGGTGAGCGGGAGAAGGATGGTTCCGGTCTCGCGGTCCACGACCGGCGCGGGATTCCCCGTGGTATAGCCCTTGGCCGAGGAGACCACCTGAAGCGGTCCCCACGTCGCGCCGCCATCTACGCTGCGGCGCAGGAGCATGTCAATCTGGCCGGAATCGCCCTGGCCGTCGCGGCGACCTTCGCAGAAGGCGAGCACCGTGCCTTCGCGGGTCAGCGCCAGCGCGGGGATGCGGTAGGTATGGTAGCCGCCTTCCCCGGAGAGGAACAGGTCCGTCTGGACCAGCGGGTCCGTCCACGCCGTTGCGGCCCACGCAATGCCCGCCGCGCACATCGGCAACCAGGGAATCCGTGCCATGTTTTCCGCCCTTCCGCTCAATAAAAAACTGTGTGTCAGCCGAATACGAAACTATGTGTTGGCCGGACGTGAATTCAGCGGTCGTCGCTGTCTTACGATCATTCCGATCGGTCATGGTCGCAAAGCCTGGGGGATGCCGGTGCCGGTGCTTTGTCGGGGCGGGGTTTTTTCCCAGACGCCGGGGATGGCGGTGTTGCATTCCGGGCAGGCGCCGCCGCGCATGTGATTTTCGAGCACATAGAAGCCGTAGCGGCGGATGAGCAACGCGCCGCATTGCGGGCAATAGGTGTTTTCGCGGTTGCCGACGCGCCCGGGCAGGTTGCCGGCATAGACGAAATGCAACCCGGCCTCCTTGCCCGCCAGGTAGGCCGTTTCCAGGGTTTCGGCGGGGGTGCGGGGGGTGTCCGCCATCTGGTAGTCGGGATGAAACGCGGTGACATGCCAGGGGATGTCGCGCGAAACCCGGGCGATGAATTTCGCGATGTCCGCCAGTTCCGTCTCGGTGTCGTTGAATCCGGGCACCACGAGCGTGACAATCTCCACCCAGAATCCCGATGCCTTGAGGTATTCGATGCTCTCCAGCACGGTGCTGAGTTTGCAGCCGAGTTTTCGATAATTGCGGTCGTTGAAACTTTTGAGGTCCACTTTGTACAGCGACAGCAGCGGCTTCAGATAGTCAATCACTTCGCGGGTGGCGTTGCCGTTGCTGACAAAGCCGCAGACCAGCCCCTTTTCCCGGGCGATTTGGAATATCTGCGCTGCCCAGTCCGCCGTGATCAACGGTTCATTGTAAGTGCTCACCACCACCGGCGCGCCCTGGCGCAGCGCCAGATTGACGATGTGGTCCGCATTGCAGATGTGGGGATGCGCCACGGCGCGTTCGTCTCGCAGCACCTGGCTGCTGATCCAATTTTGACAGTAGGCGCAGTGCAGGTCGCAGCCGAGCATCCCGAACGACAGCGCATCACGTCCGGGAAACGCATGGTAGAAGGGTTTCTTTTCGATGGGGTCCACCTGCAGTCCCGCCACATAGCCGCCCGGCACGCGCAGTTCCCCGCCTTTGTTGAAGCGCACCCGGCATACCCCCGCGCGCCCCTCGCGGATCAGGCACCGGTGCCCGCACGCCACGCAACGCACCGCCCCATCCGCCTCCCGAAGACACAACTCCGGAGCGCCGGCCATTGTGTGCTCCTCCAGCAGCGATTGCAGCGGCATCCGCATCTTCATGCCGCCATTATAGCATGACCGAACGCGCATGATGAGGGTCCGACGCCGGCCCGGCAAAGAGAAACGCTCATCGGCGCTTATCTGCGCTGGAGGGCCGGGGTTAGGACACGTGTTTTCTGCGGATTGCACCGGGGCAAAACATGTCATTCATTCGTGTCAGGGCTGTGCGACAAGCATGCCATGCCTCCGGCCCCCGCGCCGCAGATAGGGCCGGCTCTTCAATCCCCGGGCGCACTTGGGGCTCCGACCCCGTCTGTGTTCGTCCACGTCTGTCCGCAGGGGTTCGCCTCCTGCGGTTCTCCGGGCATCGTTTCCAGCAAAAATATTTTCCCGACAGGTTCCCCCAGCGCCTGCGCAATGCGCAGTCCCAAGAGCATGGAAGGGTTCAATCGCCCTTTTTCAATCGCAAGAATGGTCTGGCGGGTTACATCCACTGCATGGGCGAGGTCGGCTTGGCGCAGGTGGGCCTTCAAGCGGAATTCTCGGACGCGATTTTTCAGCGTTATTCCGTTATTCTCTTTCATGTCAAGAGTTTATCAATTGCTGTGCGGTTTGTCAAGTGATGGCCATGTAGCGGCATTTTCGAAATGGCGGTTCCTGACCCAGGTGCCCACCAACATCCCGAATATCTCGTGTTCTAATGGGCAGAAACAGTCCCTTTCGCAAATACCTCATCGCACAACAGAGTGCCTGCAGCGCGTTTGTTGCCGCAGAATGAGCATCTGCTTGACTGAATGGCGCGACCTCGATTCTTGACATCCCATCCCCCTGATGCAAACCGGGAACACAGGCAGCCGTACAAAAACATTATATCACTAATACACACTGATATAAAATATTTCTCAATTGTTGCGGAAAGCGCAACGCGGTAATGTCGCGTTATCGTATCAAAATGGATGGGACGCCTCCGCACTTGTCCTTGGTGCCTGGTTCTTCGCCTTGTGGATTAAAGCCAATCGCAAAAGAAACAAATGACTTTTCGCGTCCATTGCCTGAGCGGAAACGACAGCGGCGCGCATACACAGGGAAAAACGTGTCGGCGCAATGCCTCAGGTGTGGGCGCGCCGCTGTGTTGACAGTCTTTTTCCGGGCACAGAAAGTACTTGACATCGGGCGGCGGGTAGGGGAGAATACGGGGTGCGACATTTGTGGGGGCGCACAGTGCGCGCCCCAATGAGTGCAGGGCGGCTGGGCTTGCGCGTGTTCCGCCGAGGAGATGTGCAAGTGGCGCGTTTTATATCGCGGTCAGTGACTGGACTGCCGGCGGCGTGGGAGGTTTGGTGTGAGGTGGCAGATTCGGGATGGCGCGGGTGTGGGGAGGGCGAGAAAGGGCTTATAGGTAAATTGTTGACAAAATCTTTTGTAAGTCCAGTAATATCAATATAAGTTTACACTATTTACATTGACATTTGGGCTGTTCTCTGGTACATTTAAGGTGTGTGGATGAAGAGGTGAGATTATGCAAGGCGGCTATGCGCTTTTCGGCAAGCGGCTGGTGGAACGCGGCATCATCACGCAGCAGCAGTTGGATGAAGCGATTCACAAGCAACAGACGACGATGGCCCACCGGAAACTGGGGGAAATTCTGGTCCGTTTGGGGCATATCAGTAAGAGCCACATCACGGAAGGGCTTGCGGATCAGTTGGGCATTCCCATCATCAAATTGTCCGAGCGGGAGATACCGGAGCGGATCCGCAGTCTGGTGGACGGCGGGATTGCGACGCTGTACCGGGTGATCCCGGTGGAAGAGCGAGGCAAGACGCTGGTGGTGGCCACGGCGGACCCGACGAATATCAACAATCTGGACAATTTGTCCCGTCTGATTGACCGTCCGGTGGAGCCGGTGCTGGCGATGCCTGAGGATATTTCGTTTGCGCTGAACAAATATTACGGATTGCAGGAGACGACGGTGGAGACGATGCTTTCGACGGCGAGCAGCGCAAGCACCATGAGCACGCTGAGTTCGATGTCGAATGTGGGGTCGCTGGAGAGTTCGCTCAGCAGCATGGGAAGCATGAGCGCGAGCGACATCAGCATGAGCAGCATTGGACTGGACGGGGTGGAGGAGGAGAAGGGCAAAATTTCGATGGACGGGGTGGATGAGGAGGATCAGGACAATCCGGTGGTGCGGTATGTGCATCAGATGATTCTGGAGGCGTTCCGGCTGCGCGCGAGCGATATTCACGTGGAGCCGGGCAAGACGGATGTGAAGGTGCGGTATCGGATTGACGGCGTCATGCATTTGATGCCGTTGCCGCCCAAACGCGCCCAGGCCGCGATCATCTCGCGTCTGAAGATCATGTCGGGGATGGACATCAGCGAGAAGCGGGTGCCGCAGGACGGCCGCATCAAGATGACCATCAATCAGAAGTTGATTGACCTGCGCGTGAGCGCGTTGCCGTCGGTTTATGGGGAAAGCGTGGTGATGCGTATTCTGGACAAGAGCGGGCTGATGCTGGGTCTTGGCCAGTTGGGCTTCAGCCCCGAAGAGCAGCGGAACTGGGAGGCGCTGTTGAAGCATGCGACGGGGGTGGTGCTGGTGACAGGGCCGACGGGTTCGGGCAAGACGACCACGCTGTACGCTTCGCTGCATACGCTGAACCAGCCCCACCGCAAAATCATCACTGTCGAGGACCCGGTGGAATATCAGTTGACCGGCATCAATCAGGTGCAGATCAACCACGAGATCGGGTGGGATTTCGCGCGCGCGCTGCGCGCGATGTTCCGGCAGGACCCCGACATCGTAATGGTGGGCGAGATTCGCGACTTGGAGACGGCGGAGATTGCCATCAAGGCGGCGCTGACGGGCCACCTGGTGTTTTCGACGTTGCACACCAACGACACGGCGAGTTCGTTTATCCGCCTGATTGACATCGGGATCAAGCCTTTCCTGGTGGCCTCGGGCGTGCGGGCGATTCTCGCGCAGCGCCTGTTGCGGACGATCTGCACGGCCTGCAAGGAGCCGACGGAGGTATCGGATTTTGAATTGAAACGGCTCGGTTTCCATGTGGACTTGGATAGGGTGACGCTGTACCATGGGGCGGGCTGTGACAACTGCAACCAGACAGGCTATCAGGGGCGCTTGGGCGCGTATGAGTTGCTGTTGACGACGGATAAAATCCGAGAGATGCTGATGCGCGGCGAGTCGGCCACAGCCATCCGGCGGCAGGCGCGGCTGGATGGCATGGTAACCATGCGCGAGGACGCCTGGCGAAAGGCGTTGAACGGAATCACCACAATCGAGGAAGTCAACCGGCGCACGCGGGTGGACGAGCCCCTGCACCGGAAAGCGGCGGCAGCGGTCTAGGAGAACGACTTATGGCGTATGAAATGGTGAGTTTGTTGCGGATGCTCATTGACCGGGAAGGGTCAGACCTGCATCTGTCGGTGGACAATCCCCCGGTGGGCCGTGTGCATGGACGGCTGCATTTTTTCGGCGACGACCCCCTCACCCCGGAGGATACCGAGCGTCTGATGAAGAGCATCGCTTCGGTGGACAACCAGCAGGAACTGCAGGAGGTGGGCGGTGCGGACTTCGGCTTTGCGTTTGAAGACGTGGCCCGTTTCCGCGTATCCATTTTCCGCCAGCGCGGATATGTGGGGCTGGTGCTGCGGTTGATCCCCCGCAAGATTCTGACCTTCGAGGAACTGGGTCTTTCTGAGCACATCAAGAAACTGCTGGAACTGCCGCGCGGGCTGATTCTGGTGACGGGGCCTACCGGGTCGGGAAAAACGACCTCGCTGGCAACGATGCTTGACTGGATCAACACCAACCTGGACCAGCACATCATCACGATTGAAGACCCCATCGAATACTACCACACGCACAAGAAAAGCATCGTCAATCAGCGCGAAGTGGGGGTGGACGTGCCCACCTTCGCCGAGGCGTTGCGGCGGGCGCTGCGCATGGACCCCGACGTGATCCTGGTGGGTGAAATGCGCGACCTGGAAACGATCGAAGCGGCCATCACCGCAGCGGAAACGGGCCACCTCGTTTTCGCCACGCTGCATACGACGGGCGCGGTCCGCACGATTGACCGCATTGTGGACGCCTTCCCCACCAACCAGCAGGAGCAAATCCGGACGCAGTTGTCAGGCAACCTGAAAGCGGTGATTTCGCAGACGCTGATTCCGCGCAAGAGCGGTTTCGGCCGCGTGGCGGCCTTTGAAATCATGATCAGCACGCCCGCCATTCAGAACCTGATTCGCGAAAACAAGTCTTACCGTATCACGTCGGCGATTCAAACCGGCCACAAGTACGGCATGAACCTGCTTGACGAGCATCTGCTGCTGCTTTATCGCAAAGGCATTTGCAAATATGAAGATGTGGCGGTGAAGGCGCAATTGCCGGATGAATTCGAGCAGAATGCGCGGGCGCTGGGGCTGGAGGGCGGCCCGGGCGCAGGCGCGCCAGGCGGCCCGAAGGCGGCAAAGGCAATGTAACAGGCATAGGCGGTGTATCCCATGGCGGTAGCACAACAACCAAGGCGAACGACACAGCGTCAGATCGGCGATCTGCTGGTGGAGCAGGGCGTCATCACGCCGCTGCAACTGGACGAAGCGCTTCAGCGCCAGCGCCTGACCGGTGACCTGCTGGGCCGGGTGCTGGTTTCGATGGGATACTGCGAGGAGCAGGACATCATCGAGGCGCTCGGCGTCCAGGCGGGTATGGAACGGATTGATATCAGCCGGATAAAGATTCCCGAGAATATCATCCGGAAAATCACGCCCGACGTGGCGAAATTTTACAATGTGATTCCCGTGCGCGAGGTGGACGGCACCCTGATCGTCGCGATGGCCGACCCGTTAAACCTTCAGATACTCGACGATCTTCAACAAATCACGGGCCAGCATGTGCGCGGCGCGGTAAGCAACGCCAAGGACGTGGAGGCGGCCTGGAAAGCGAACTATTCCTTTGAGACCGACTCGATTCACGAGATGCTCGAAGACCTGAAGGACAAGGTGGGCACCGCCGAACTGACCATGGAGGAATTGGGGTTGCAGGAGGTGGTCAGCGACATTGACAACCTCGTGGAACTGGCGCAGCAGCCCGAAGTAATCAAGATTGTCAACCTCGTCTTTTTGGAAGCGGTGCAGAAGCGCGCCTCGGATATCCATTTCGAGGTTTATGAAGAGGAATTCCGTATCCGTATCCGCGTTGACGGCGTGCTGCACGAGATCGTCAGTCCGCCCAAGATGCTTGCGATCGCCCTGGTCTCCCGCGTCAAGATCATCTCCAACATGGACATCGGCGAGCGCCGCCTGCCGCAAGACGCGCGCATTGAATTGAAGGTGGGCGACACCGTGATTGACGTGCGCGTGGCGACCTTGCCGACGCTCTTCGGCGAAGGCGTGGTGATGCGCATTCTCGACCGGACCGCCGTCAAAATTGATCTGGACAAACTGGGCTTCAGTCCGGACATTCTCGAAAAAATCACTACGGTCATCAACAAGCCCAACGGCATCATGCTCGTGACGGGGCCGACGGGTTCTGGAAAGACCACCACCCTTTACGCCTGCCTGAACACCTTAAATACTGAAGAAGTGAAGATCATCACCACCGAGGACCCGGTGGAATTGCAGATAGACCGGATCATCCAGTGCCACGTGAACGAAGAGATAGGCCTCACCTTTGCGCGCTGTCTGCGCTCCATTTTGCGTCAGGACCCCGACATCGTGATGGTGGGCGAAATCCGCGACCTGGAAACCGCCCAGATCGCGGTCGAGGCATCGCTTACCGGCCACCTCGTGCTGAGCACGCTCCACACCAACAGCGCGCCCGAAACCATCACGCGCCTGCTGGACATGGATGTCGAGCCGTTCCTGATCACGGCCTCGCTGGAGGCGGTCCTGGCGCAGCGCCTGGTGCGCGTGCTCTGCCGCCACTGCCGCGTGCGCTACCAGCCCGACGAGGACGAGATGGAACTGCTCGGCGTGCCCAGGAAATGGCGCGAAGACCCGAATCTGCGCATGTTCAAGGCCAAGGGCTGTCCGGCCTGTGACTACATCGGTTACATGGGCCGCACCGGCCTTTTTGAAATGATGATGGTGGACGAAACGGTGTGCGAGATGATTCTCGACCGCGCCCTGTCCTTTGATCTCCGCCGATACGCGCGCAAGCATCAGGGCATGCGCACGCTGCGGGAAGAGGGCATGATGAAGTGCGTGCAGGGCGTGACCAGCGCGGAAGAAGTGATCGCGCACACTGACAAATACGACGACTGACGCAGCGAAGGAAACGGCTATGCCCAAGTATGCTTACAAGGCGCTGAACAAGGAAGGCCAAGAAGTCTTCGGGATTGTGCAGGCGGAAAGCCAGGCGCTCGCCATCAACGATGTGCGCACGCTGGGACTCTACCCCACCAGCGTGCGCGAGGCGCGCAAGAGCGACGAACGCCGCGCCCGCAGGGAAAAGCGGGGCCTGAATGAACTCTACTTCGGCGGGGTCAAGAACAAAGAAATCGTGGTGATGACCCGCCAGTTGTCCACGCTGATTGACGCTGGACTGCCGTTGCTGCGGTCACTCAACGTGCTCATCGCCCAGTTGAAACCGTGTAAACTGCGCGACATCCTGCGGGAGATATCTTCTGACATCCAGTCCGGATCCACCTTTTCCGAGGCGCTGGCCAAGCACCCCAAGCAGTTCGACCGGCTCTTCGTGAACATGGTCCGCGCCGGCGAGGTGGGCGGTATGCTCGAAGTGGTGCTCAACCGGCTTGCGGTCTTCATGGAGCGCCGGGAAGCCCTCAAGCGTCGGGTCAAGGGGGCGCTCATCTACCCCATCGCGGTCATTATCATCGCCACCGGCATCGTGAGTTTTTTGTTGGTGAAGGTGGTGCCTGTTTTCGCCGACATTTTCCGTGAATTCGGCGGCGAACTGCCCGCGCCCACGCAATTCCTTATCGCCGCCGGCGATTTCATGGTCTATAACTGGTGGATGCTGCTCGCCATTGTCGGCTGGACCATCATCGCCTTTAAACTCATCATGAAGGTCCATGCCGTCCGCCGCACCTGGGACCGTGTCGTCCTGAAAATCCCCCTCATCGGCGACCTCGTCACCAAGGTGGCGGTGGCCCGCTTCGCGCGCACCCTCGGCACCCTGATCACCTCCGGCGTGCCCATCCTCCAGGCGCTCAAGATCACCAAGGAAACCATCGGCAATGAAATCATCCAGGACGCCGTGGACAAGGTGCACGACAGCATCAAGGAAGGCGACACCATCGCCGCGCCGCTCGATGAGACCAAGGTCTTCCCCGCCATGGTCGTCAACATGATTGACGTCGGGGAGGAGACCGGTAATCTCGACGCCATGCTCATGAAAGTCGCCGACATCTACGACGCGGAGGTCGAAGCGGCGGTCGAGGCCATGCTGACCCTGCTCGAACCGGCCATCATTGTTTTTCTCGGCGGCGTCATCGGATTCATCGTTGTATCCCTTTACCTGCCCATCTTCACCCTCGGCGACCAGATCAGCGGCATGTGAGGCGGGCGGTGGCGGCGTTGCAAGCAACCGTGACCCGTGCGGCAACGCAGGGATTCGCATAGTTGAAGCATTAGAATTGGAATTGTCAGGAATATCCGGGCAACCAGGAGTGTAACCAGGCAGATGCGGCGCCCGCGCCAAAGGGGGCGGCCAAAGAAGGAGACGCAAACATGTTCAGAAAACGTCAAAAAGGCTTCACGTTGGTGGAGTTGCTGGTCGTGATGGCGATTATCGCCATCCTGGCGTCCATCGTCGTGCCCAACGTGGCCAAGTATATCCGCAAGTCGCGCATGACGCGCGCGCTGGCGGAGGTGAAGAGTATTGAACTCGCGCTCACCGGCATGCTCGCCGATGCCGACCGGAGCAGCCTGCACCAGTTGTTCAATTCCGAAGCGGTGAAAAATAGAATCGGGGATCTGTCCAATATTAATGCCGCCCTTGGCCTTTATACCAATGCCTTCTATGCGTTGCTGCGCACCGGCCGGGCGGCCCTGACGGATGCAGACCCCGATATCGCCGGAATTCTGGACGCCAACGTGATAAGCCGCCTGGGCACGAGTTATCTGGCGGACATCCGCCGCGATCCCTGGGGCAATCTTTATCAGATTTACCCGGGGCCGTGGCCCGGCCGAAGAATGGAGGGCAACGTGGACATCAATCCACCGATTTTCCGCATCTATCAAGTGCCTCCCAACGACCAGAACCTTCCCGGTTCCGGCGGCGCGGCGCGAAAAGACACGCTGACCTTTTCCCAAAGACCTGATGGTGATTACCGGGTGATTGATGAGGTGACCGGGCAACCGATTGAAATCGGCTTTGCCGCGCCGCGCGACATGCTGGCTTTTATCTGGTCCTTCGGCGAAAACATGATCAGCGGCCAGGCAATCTATCGAAACACCGGCTATACCGGTGATCCGTCCCAATACTACAGGCAGGAACAGGATTTGATTTACATGGGCGGCGGCGACGACATCAACAACTGGGACAGCGCGCGCAGTTGGGAGCGCCTGTATAATTAAAAAACAGGGATGGGCATTTTGCCCATGGCAACGATACCACGGGCCTGGCGCCCGTGGCACGAGGCGGATAATGATGAATAAGGGAAAACAGAGGGCGGCCGGCCTCTCGCTGCCGGAACTGCTGGTGGTGATTTCCATTATCGCCATCATGGCGGTGGTGGCCGTTCCCGCCTTTTCCCGGCTCGGCATGTTTTCCCGCAGTGAACTGCGCAACACCGCCCGCACCGTCCACAGCATGCTCAAGGCCGCCCGCATCTATGCCGCCACGTACCGCGTGGACACCGCCGTGGTATATGTCATGGATAACTGGGTGGACCCGCTGGACACTTGTTTCGGACCCGATAACACGAATGTCCCGGGATTGGCCGCACCGGTGATGGACAGCGTTTCGGGGCAGATGGTGCGCGTATTGCGCGCCGCGGCAATCATGTACGCGTATCCCCGTGATCCCTATAAAGGGGACTACGTGTCCATGCACCGTCCGGACAGTGTGTTTCAGGAGTTCCCGGGACGGATGGTGATTCCTTTCTTCATGGATGATGAATACCTGTCTGTGGTGGATGCGGGAATCCGGCCGCGCCTCGAAGCCGCCGACACGCAAGTCGGCGCGATGGGACTGAAACCGGTGAAGGTCTGGATCGACGGCGGGCCTTACACCGGGGACCCCTGCGGCGTGTATGCGTGGATGCCGGCCCATGTGTTTCAGCCGTCGGGCCAGTTGGCAGCAGGCGACAGAGAACGCTATGTGATCCTGGTGGCGCCGTCGCCGAACGAATCGCCGGACCTGCGGCTGGTCAACCCGGAAGGGGAGCGGACCTTGTCGAACCTGATGCACATTCCCATCGAGATATACCGGGCGACGGGGCGCGTAAAGGTGGCGTCATGAGAAAACATCGCAACGAGACATCACGCGGCGGTTTCACCCTGGTGGAGGTGCTGGTGGCGTTGTTGATACTGGGGGTGGGCATCGTGGCGATCATGCGGCTGTTTCCGATGTCGCTGCAGCAGTCGCACCGGGCGGCGCAGCGGACAACGGTGGCGCAATTGGCGCGGATGGAACTGGGCCGGGTGCGCGCGGGCGGCGTGTACAGCCAGGACCAGTTCCAGCCGTGGATGCGGGACTGGGCGCGGCAAAACGCCGTGCGCAGCCTGACCGAGGCGCAGCGGGCCTATTCCATGTACGAGGGCTGGAGCGCGTCGGTGCAGCGCGTGAGCGGCGGCGCCCTGGGCACGGATTTGTATCGGATCACCTTCAGCGTCCAGTTGTTCGACGGGCGCGAGGAAAAATTTGTCACCTATGTGACCGAGTTATAGGAGCGCGTCATGCGGCGTGAGCGCGACATAGTCCCGTTGTGGCCGGTCTCCCGACCGCGCCAGGGAAGCGCCACAGCCGGCTTCACTCTGCCGGAACTGCTGGTGGCGCTGGCGATTTTCGCCACCATCATGAGCGGACTGTTCCTCATGTTCAACGGCGTCAACCGCACGGTGCGCCAGACCACCGCTGTTACGGAGAGTTTCGAGATTGGGCGCAGCCTGCTCCATGTCATGCAGCAGGACCTGACCACCGCCTTCACCGCGCGCGAGCACGGCGACAAATACCAGTTCTACGGGCGTCCCGACGGCTTCATGCTCATCGGCATGCGTCCCGGCGGCGGCCTTGGCCGCGTCCATTACGTCATCTACCGCGGTCCCGGCGTCACGAACGATCAGTTCCGCACCGTGATAATCGAACGGGCCTCGGATGTGGCCCAGCGCATCCAGTCCCAGGCGCGCGAGACGGCCGCCCGGCTGAACTTGCCGAGGGAAGACCAGGAACTTGCCCCGGAGACCGCCCTGCAAGCCTATCTTGCCGCATTTGATATTCCCGTCGATTCTTCGGGCCTTAGGCCGGCATCGGTGCTCATCGAACATCAGGTCATCGTGAACACCGGATCGGTCCTGCGATATGAGGAATCGAAAAACAACCTGGACTCCTTTGACGGCATTCCGGCGGTCTGGCTTGACGAAGGCGGCGAATTCTTGTTCTTTCCGGAACTGTTCGCGATGCATCAACTGGCGCAACTGGTGCGCACGGCCGCAAACCCCGACCGGCAACTCCATACCATTGACGCCGGGGTGATTCAGACGATGCTGGACGCAAGACGGCGGGAACTATGGCTGTACAGGCTCTCCCACGAATTCCCGGTTGTCACCGGAAAGGTCCCCAATGATTTTGTCATCGCGGACCGCATTTTGCTTGCGGCGAACGTGCTGGACCCGAACACGGGCGCGCCGATGTTTTTGCCGCCGCCGCTGCCGCCGGGCATCCCGATGGACATCATGTATCTGCCCGCTTACTTTCATTATGGCAAGGGCGACATCGGCAGCGACCGCCAGGTGCTGTTGAAATCATATTTTAATGCGAACGAGAATCTGGACCCGCTGGACATGGGCGGGGGCGATGTCGGCTACCTGGATTTCATGCGGACGCCAAGCCCCGACATGCTGGTCGCCTTCGACCGCACGTTGACGCGCGCGCGGCAGGACAAGAGCAGGTCGTCCCTGGCCGGGTCGCCGCTGGAGCCGGCTTTGCCCTACGTCGTGGTCCCGGGATTCTGGATAATGATGGAGCGGCCGCAAATCGGCATGGCGGATTCGCGCCGCTGGTTCAGCCAGATGGTGCATGTGCCCAGCGCCTTCACGCGCGCCCCCGTTGGTGAGTTGCAGGTGCGCCGGCAGTGAATGCGCCGGCCTCCGCGCCGCCCGACAAGGGGGCTTGTCGGGCGCCTGGCGGCCGGTACGGCGCGGGAGACAGGCTGAAGCCTGGGACTCCGGAACCGACGCGGCGGCGCGAGCGTCGGGTTGGCGGCAGGCATGGCTGGTGTGAGGCAGACGTCGTAAGGCGACGCGCTGCGCGAAGCGCGTGTCGCAGAGCGGCGCGGCTCGGGTTGATTCGCGTTGCGTTGCGACGCTGAAGAGGTAGGAGCGTATGAGCAGTAAACGACATGAGACGGGCGCGGCTCTCGTCATCGCCATCTCGATCATGACCATCCTGCTGGCGATCGCGCTCACTTTTTTCGCGCTCACCCGCGTCGAATTGCAGACCGCCACCAACGTCACCCACAGCGTCCGCGCCGACCACCTCGCCGAGGCCGCGATCGCCATCGCCGTCCACATGCTCAACGAAGATTTCGAGCGCAACCCCGCCGCCACCTCCACCGACCACGCCTGGAGGTCCTTCTTCAACGGCGCCGCCTTCGCCGGAAAACAATGGGCCATGCGCGGCGCACAATGGCTCGCGGCCGGCGGCATCCCGCAAGTGGATATGACCCAACCCATCTGGGTGAAATTCAACGACGGCCACGTCGAACAACTTTACCGCGGCGAACGCACCCGCCCATGGCTGTTCATTCCGCGCTCAGAAGGCGGTACGCGAATCCTGTACGCCGACGTCACGCGGGTCGATCCATCCCTGCCGATTCCCCTGGAAAACCAAAACCTCGGTTTTCCTTTTCCCGTCGCCAACTATGATCGCGACAATCCGAACAGTCCTCCCTTCGTCACCTCGGATATTTACGGCACGAATCCTTTCGGGATGACCGGCTATCCGGCGGAGCAGGTGCATCAGTGGGCGGATGTGGACAATTCCGGCGATGGTCTGCGCGATTCCATGTGGATTCCCATCCCCGCCGATGTGTTCTTCCCAGATGACGGCGTTGACAACAACCTGAACGGGCTTGTAGATGAGCCGCCGGACCCGTCCGTCGAGGGCGAGCCGCCGGACCTGCCCGTCGAGACCGGCGTCTTTGTATACAACGGCTGCTGCGACGGCCTGGACAACAACGGCAACGGACTGGTGGATGATCCGTCGGAAAACAAACTCTTCCTGACCGCGCCCCTGCCCGGCATCTGGATTCCCGTGGACCTCAACGGCGACGGCATCCCCGACATGGTGCCGATCATGGGAAACGAGGGACCGGCGTTGGTGCCGCTGATGGTGAAGGTGCCAAATTCTATCAGAGTCGAGGTTAATCCCGTTCGAGATTTGCGCGACCCCCAACTGCCGGCTGTCCGCACTCCAGAAGGTTTCTTCGTGTACGAAGATGCGCTTGGCAATGTCTCCTATGAAGACCCCAGTGCGTATAGCACCCCAGCGAAGTTGATAGAGACGCTGGAAGATAGATTTATAGATAACGCATGGCGGACGATTTGGTGTTATTACCGTCTGCTTGGCCCCGAAGAAGTGGACGTGATTGACAACGACTACGACATGTTCATCAACAACTACAACACCTACGCCTACGTCGGCCCGAACAACACGAATCCTCGTTTGGATGAATTCCAAATTCCTGCGTATCTTTTGCCGGGGAACCTCCCCCCGGCCGATAACTATTATGCGCCGCCGTACCGGGTTCAGGGCTTTGAAATATCTGGTCAGGATGTGACCGTCAAAATAAATCCGCTAGGAGTCAATTCTTCCGCGCAAAAGAATGAGGACGGCCTTGTTTCCATTCGAAACGACAACGATGACCCGCACAACAACTATGACGGTCGCTATGAAATAGGGTGGCAGCATCCCAAAAACTGGTTTGGTAACGATTCCAGTCTCTATGACCAGCAACGTGCCGCCGCGTACACCGACATCAACATTGACATGGTCATGGGCGGCTACGGCGCGCTGGAATACCGACCTGAGTTCATCGTGTATGCCTATGCCCCCGACCGCGACATTACACAAGCGCAAACCGTCCCCACCCGCGCGCTGCTGGGCAACAGCCTGCGGATCACGCATTCCGGGGAGCCGGTCTGCGAGTTGGCGGGGCGCGCGGCGATTCTCATCATTGACGAGGCCAGCAAGGTCAACCTCAACATCGCCGGCGCGCACGTCTATACGCCTTTCGACAATGCCGGCAACCCCGTGCCCCCGCCGAGCCTCTGGCGCGCGCTGGGCGACGGCGCAGGTCCCTGGGAATACGAAACACGCATGTTGCCGCATATGGGCATTGTCCGCGCTGCAAATCTTTGGGGACTGCTGATGGGTTCGCCCGACGGCCGCCCCTTCGGCGACGCCGACATCAATCCGAATGCGATTCCCTACCAGTACGACGTGAGCCTGCCGGGCTATGGCCGCGTGGACGACAGCGGCACGGCGCTGCTGGCCGCGCTCACCGGCGCGCCCAATTACCTGCGCCTGCCCAATACCGATCCCCAGCGGGACCGGCGCGACCCGGACCAGATTTACCGGGATCTCGCGATGGATCCGCTGGGGCTTTTCAAAGGCATTGACGACCCGCAGGAACTGCGCCGGTACAATCCCCGCCGCAACCTGATCGCAGAGCGCGACGGCGTGGACAACAACAGGAGCGGCGTCGCCGACGAGCCGGGCGAACTCGGCGACCGACAACTCCAGAACATCGAACAAATCAGGCAGGCGAATCAAATCGGCAGCGGAATTTTCAATGATCTGCGCCCCTTCGTTACCGTCTTCAGCACGGACCGCAACGTGGATTTCCTGCGGGACACGTCGGGGGTGATCCGCGCAGTCAACCAACTCGACTACAATCAGACCACGGCGCAGCAAATCGCCGCCCACCTCATCAGGCAGGGCGAATTCGTGCCGTTCTTCCGATCAGGTGCGTGGGACTTCAGAGGTCTGGACCCGAACGCGCTTTACTTTGCCCAGGGGCTGCGCATGCACGACACCCTTCGCGCGCCGCGCGACGGCATGCTGCGCACCGCGACTGACGGCGCAACCACCGACGAAATCCCCGGCGACCCGCAACTGGCCGCCCTGCAGGCCGCCGTGACCGTGGTGGATGCCCGCGACGCCGACCACGCCCGCACCGAACTCACCACACCCCGCGACGACCGCATCGCGTGGAATTCACCCTACGCGCCCTGGCCCACGGAATTCAGCCTCCGTGAGCGCGTCGCCCAGGAATCCGTCTTTCCCGCCGAGGAAATCGAAGCCCACCTCAATACCCTCGGCATCAACCTCAACGTAGACAACGAAGACAACTGGTGGGCCAGATTCGTCGAAAGCGACCAGACCGACAGCAACGGCAATCCGCTCCCCGAAGGCCGCCGATTCCAGCACACCGTCGCCGGCATCGAATCCATCCGCATCAACGAAATGATGGTCCGGCCCGTCCGGCGCGTCGAAGCGGAAATGAACTATGGCGAATTCAACTTCAATCCGCAGCCCTACGGCGGAATGGTGGGCTTCATCCTTACGGTAATGCAGACGAAATGGAACGGATCGGCATACGGGCTGCCATATGCCGTGAACGATACAACCGAGCCGTGGCGCCGTGTCAGCGCTTACAACCCCTGGACCGGCGCATATGAGACCGTTCTCGGCGACCGCACCGTCTTGCGTAATGACGGAACCGATGACCCCATCGAATTCATTTTTCAAGAGAGTACCGGCCTGCCCGCGGGGCGCTACTATCTCAAAGTCAACACCATAGACTATGACGTCAACGGTAATCCGTATCCCACCATCAACGGTGGCGGGCAGTTGCAATATGTGATCAAGTACGTGAATACTGCGGCTGGCGATCCAACCATTCTCCAAGATGTGGCCAGTGCAACGACTGGTCCGCCTTGGGTGTCCGTGCCCGCTGCGCATATCGGCGGGCGTCCTGGAGAGCCGGAGGGCTGGGTGTTCTTGGATGGCACGGCCATTGATCCACCGGATGTTGATGATCCCACAGACCCATTTTACCCCTACCGCAACTATTTCCGTGATGGCGGGCCGTTGGAGGCGGGCGATCCGCCGGGGCTTGGTCGTCGCACGCATACGGTGTGGGTGCCGCCGGCGGATTCGGGCTATGCGTTGTGCGTGGCGTTGCGTCGGGTGGACGGCGGGCCGCTGGCGATCAATTTCTTTGATTTCAGCCAGGAGCCGGACCACGAGTGGATCGAAATTACGAACATATCCGATGATCCGGTGGATTTGAGCGGGTGGGAGTTGGAGGTCGGGATACCGGATCCGCCGAACGTGAACGAGTTGGTTGATCCGCCGCTGGACGCTTTCAAATCGCGGTGGCGCGTGCCCAACGGCACGCGGATCGCGCCCAAGGGCTACCTGCTGCTGGGCTTCGACTCCGTGGGGCAGCGGGGCCAGATCAACAACGCGAAATTTGACCGTTACAAGACGCCGGACATCTCGGCTGATCCCGCGCTGGGCTTCGACACGAACAAAATCAACGCCAACGGTATCGGCCTGGCCGCAGGCATTCTCGCGCCGGGTGAATCGGTGATTCCGGACATCAGCGGGGTGACTGTCCCGCCGATTTTCGACACCTCGGCAATTGCCTGGCCAACGGACCATCCCTTCTACGATCTCACGGGCAGCGTGTTCCGGCGCGATTACTGGATTGACCCGATCAATAACATTCAGAACCCGAATTTCCGGGATTACGTGGACAACCACGGCGACGGCATTTCGGCGCAACACACCCAGGTGCTCGCGCGCCTTCAGACGCTTATCGCCACATCAAACAATCCTGAAGTGGCGGAGGCGGCGCAGGTGAACCGCGACCAATTCATGCGTGATGCGGGTCTGGTGTCCACGCGCAATGACGGGCCTAACGTGACGCCGCGCGGGAACAAGCCCTGGGACCGCATCGTGGCGCTGGAGAACCTGCAACTGTGGCGGGAGAATCCGATCGACCCGAAGTCGCGCCCGATCACGCTCGATGACATCACCACGGTGGACATGGTGGCGCGGATGGTGCTGCGGGGCGGCATTCTCCCCAATTACCCCGAACGTGACGGGATTGACAACGACGGCGACGGCGCGTACCTGGAGTGGGGCTTCGTCCCGCATCCCGACCCCGATATCGGCGGTTTCCTCGATCTCACCGGCGACGGCAACCCCGACCGCGTCCCCACCCGCTATGTGCCCGGCATCCTCGATCTTGACATGGTTGACAACGACCTCAACGGCCTGGTGGACGAACGCGGCGTCGGCGTGCCCCGCAATCTCCGGTATTACGTCAACGAATACGCCGGTGACCTGCCCCACAACCCCTTCCTCAGCGAAGGCGTGGATGAAGGCCGCCCCAACGCCTTCCGCCGATACGGCCCCGGCTCCTACGAACCCGGCACCCTCCCCGCCGTGTTCTTCAACTCCCGCGCCGCATACCCCACCCGCGAGGAATACAACGATTACGGTGCATTTAATTCTTCGACGGATTCCCCAGCGAAATTTCTTACCTATGACAACTATACCGATGATCCAGCCGCCGAACATGTGAATCCTTTGCCCGATGCATGGCGGTCATCGCCCGGGATGGACTTCCCAAGATTTCCGGGCGCACCGGCGGAAGTTTTTTTCTTTCAGCGGCAATCCGAGATGATTTACGTCATGCAGCCGGGCCGGAAGTATCTGGTCACATTTACGTTGGATGGACCTGTAAACCCGGGTGCGGTGCAGGTACGCCTGGGGGACACGGTCGGGGGACTTGGCAATACCGGTCTGTGGCGCACGGCGCCGGGCATTTACCGAGAGACCCTCACTTGTGATGCGACTGATGAAGCAACCCTCTACATCATCGCCGCTCCGGGGACCGTGTGCGAGGTGACCGGCATCAGCGTGCGGCCGGTGCATGGTCCGAAGGGGATTAACACGGCGTTGGCGGCGGCGGCGGGGCGCTTATGGCGCATGGGTGATGCGCGGCAGGACGGGAGCCTGTACGATGCGCGGTATCTGGGCACGGACGAGGACCCGCTGGAGTGGAAGGCGTTTGTGGAGCGGCGCTGGAACCCCGGCGACAACGTGATCGTGACCTTGTACGAGGGACCGGCGGAGCAGGGCCGCGTGGCGGACCGGGTGACCTACCGCGAGTATGACGTGATCAACCGCACCGTGGATGACGTATTGCCTACGCCGTACGCCGATTCGGCGGGCAATCCCGTCGGTCTGCACCCCGATTATCCGCGGCTGTGGCTGCCGGACCACATGGGCCTGGACTTCTACCGCTCGCTGGAGCGCAAGCACCCGCTTCACACGGGCGACCGCTTCGGCACCGCAAACCGCTGGACCCCCACCGACGGCAACTACGACGACTGGGCGGACAGCATGAGCGTTTTCCTGGAAATACTTACACCGGAAGCGGGGCTGAATGCGGTTCTTGAGATCGGCAATTTCAACCGCTTCACGAGTTTTGAAGCGAGATTGTCCCGTGACGTAAACAGACTGCAGCGGCATGCGTTCTTTGCTTCTCCGCTGCGCATGAATTTCGCCGCGCGCGTTGCGGAAAATCCGCCCGACCTGGCGCGGGTGGTCGGGCCGGAACTGAGGGTGGACCTGCCGGGGCGTCCGTCCGATCGGCCTTATGGCCAATTCGACGCTTATGACAATCCCTGGTTCAGATTCGAGTATCCGACGGAAACGCCGAATCGCCAAACGCAGTCCCACCCGAATCAGGACTGGGCGATTGCGCGGGTATTGTTCCCCAACGCGCCGATCGAAACGGGTGACATTGCGCGCCTGCCGCTCTTCTCGCACAAACACACCCTGTTCAATACCTTCGCGGCGGGGTTTTTGCAGGAACGTCGTTTCCTGCAAACAGGGTGGAATCCGAATATGGCCTTCGTCCAGGGGGGCTATGATGAATCGAGCAACACGCCGCTGGCGTTCCAGGCGACGCCCCTGCGCGGGGCGCTGATGGCGCGTCAGAGCGACCCGATGCCGGATGCGGTGTGGCAAACACTGACCGGATCCGCCACCCAGGATTCCGTGGTGCTGACCGTGGCCGAGGCAAGATACATCCCGATCCGGCCCGACCCGCGTTATGTTGCTTCTTCCCCAAGCCTGAACGAATTGTTGCAATGGCGTCGTGAAAGCGGGGTCTGGCGCGCGCCGGCGCTGTGGGCGCCGGTCTATCTCTTTGAATTGCCGGGCGATGTCAACCAGGTGGGGCTGCCCCCGTTCCCCGACGGTTTTTCACTGCCGGGGGTCATCTTCGACCGCCGCTATCTGTTCGACACCGATTACCTTTTCAACACTGTGCGCCTGTTTGGGCCATTGACCCCCGCGCAATTGGCGGAGAGGTGGCCGCTGGCGCGGCGCGCGGCGATGTATGTGAGCGAGGCGCGCATCGGCGTGGAAGGGCGGCCCAATGAGCCTGTCGCGCCGGAGGCGCTGTTCACGTGGGACGCGGAAACCGGACTCGAAAACGGCGATTACTACCTCTACGTCGGCACATTTATCCCGAAAATGCGCGAACAGTTGCAGCAGGTTTCTTCCATGTTGTGGCAGGGCGATGCCGATTTTGTGATCCGGGGATTGTTGAAGAGCGACAGTCCCGCCGGGCCGTTCCGCCCGGCGCTTGCGCTGGAAGTGATCACCGACCCGACACAGGCGCAGGGCCTGGGCGGGGCCGGCAGCGTGGCGGGGCTGACGCCGCCCCCGCTCTGGATGCCGCCGCTTCGTTACGAGCCGCGCCCGGACGGGCTGATCCCCTACGGCGACACCGGGTCCGGAACCTGGCTTCCGCGCACCGTCCGCGTCACAAACAATTTCCTGGCGCTGCGCGTGCGCAATGTGGGTCTTCCCGGCGACGTCGCCGTGCTGACCCATATCGTCCTCACCCCGCGCAAGCGCGTTCCCGGTAAAATCAACATCAACACCGCCGAAAACCACCTGGTGGAAGTGGGTGCGCGATATCAGTTTTTCAACCCGATCATGGGCTTGCCGGGCGTCGTACGCGCGCTGGAATCGGTCCGCGACCCGAGAACGGGCAATATCATCGGCGGCGCCATCGGCCCGACCGACGACATCGGTTTGCCCAGTGGGCCGGTGACCACCCCGCTGCCGCCGCCGTCGGCATTCGTTGGTGGCCGAGCCGTGCCGCCCACGCGCAATACAACGGAATTCCTGGACCTACTGGCCGATCCAGGAGACACCGGCATTGCGGCGATGCGGCTTGCGGCGCAGATCATGGCGGGCCGTCCGGAGCATCCTGATGGGCGCTATTACAAAAGCGTCACCGAACTGCTGAGCGAAAACGGATTCATTCCCGAAGGCGGCATCAGCCCGATCTACCCATTGAGCAACGAAGATGACCCGCGGGAACGCTTTGACCAGGTGCTGCGCCGATTCAGCCAAATCGTCAACCTCATCACCGTGCGGTCGGACGTTTTTGAGATTATCGCCACCGTCCAGGCCGGCTACGGCGTGGACCTCAACGGCGATGGATTCATCAATTACCGCAGCAACGAGGAGTTCATCACCACGGCCGAAACGAAAACACGGCTCGTTTACGAGCGTCGCGCGCCCGCTGCCCGCGCCGACGAAGCAGCCATGAGGTAGAATGCGGAATGCGGAATGCGGAACGCGGAACGCGGAACGCGGAACGCGGAGTGCGGAACGCGGAATGTGGAACGCGGAACGCGGAATGCGGAATGCGCAACGCGCAACGCGGAACGCGGAGTGTGGAACGCGGAATGCGGAGTGTAGAAGTTGATTTGGAAGTATTGCCGAAGACAATGGCCCGACATATCCGACACGTCCGACACGTCCGACTGGTCCGACATGTCCGACCGGTCCGACCGGTCCGACTGGTCCGACGATATAGCGAAGGCGACACTCCTGCATGGGACAGGCTGAAGCCTGTACTCCAGAACCGGAGCGCAGGCTCGCGTACATAAGGACAGCAAGGACGCAAAGAACGGCCAAAAAAGATACAATCAGGTGAGGGTGACAGCGGACGACACGCGATGCAGGATTGCATTAATATATACTGCCTGTGACAATGAATGGTATGGAGGTTTTCATGAGGGAAACGCGGCGGAACCGACCTGCGAAGCGGCACTTGGGGCATTGCCGGCATCATCCGGCGCGATGCGCTGCGCAGGGGGCTGTCTGCGACGCAACGGCCGGGGGCGGCCGCGTCGCCGGGTTTCGTCGCGTGCCGATGAGGAGGAGGTAGTATCATGCAGGGCAGAAACATAGCGCGGCGCAAGCGGGCCACTTGTGTCGCCGGCGCAGGCGGGACGCCTGCGCCGCTTGCGAGCGCTACGTTCGCGGTCCCGGGATCGCCAGGATCGGAGTTCCGGAGTACAGGCTCTTGCCTGCGGAAGTTCTGGAGTACAGGCTTCAGCCTGTCCGGCGCAGGCAACAAACCACCGCGCCGTCATGCCGCATGCCGCATGCCGCATGCCGCATTCGGAACGCCGCATTCCGCATTCGCGCGGGTCATCGGATGGTGCGTAAGTCTTGGGCTGATGCTGCTGGCGGGCTTCGCCGGGGCGCAGGGCAATCCATGCGTGCTGGAGAATCCCGATTTTGAAGAAGGCCATGAAGCGTGGGTGGAGGATCCGGCGGATGGAATCATCACGCAGGATGCCGCCAATGCACGCGACGGCGAATGGTATGGCCGTTTCCGCGGCCGCCCCGTGGAGGACCTCGACGAGACCATAGCGCAGGGTTTCTCTGTCATGGGGCTGGACCCCACGCAAGCGCTCCAACAGCGGAATGTGCCCGTGCCGGGCATGGGGATGGATGAGATTTACCTGAGACAGCAGGTTTTTCTGGCTGTACCCGGCGGGGGCGACGAGTGGCCGCAGGAATTGCGCTACAACACGGGGCCGATGAAACTCAGTCCCGACGGTTTCATGGCATTCTCGGAAAAGGATCCCCCCTTGGAGCCGGGCAAAAATACCGCACCGCTGGGGTCGAACCTGGATTTCAAACTGGGCATTGACCGCCCCGGCGATCCCCCGACCCCGGCGCCGGGAGATACCTTGCAGGTGTGGGCGCAGGACAGGGATGGGAATCCGCTTGGGCCTCCTTTGAGAACCTTCGGCGGAGCAGACAGCACATATTTTCTGCCACCGCCTCTCAACAACGTTCAGCCAACGATCCCGTTGCCCGTTGGCACGGAGCAGATTGAGTTTGAGGCGTCCGCGCCGGGCGGCACGCGCTTCATTGTCGCGGATGTGGAAAGCGGCGGCGCCAACCTGCTGGCGGACGAAAACCTCGGCGGCTGGAAGGGCCGCACCGACTTGATCATCCCCTATGACCCGCCCTACAACCGTGCGATCCGCTTCGGCCTGCCGCGTCAGGATGAGTACGAATATGAACTCCGGTTCCATGTCAAAGTCAAGGACCCTGTGGCGGGTGAAGCACTCCGCTTTGATTTGATTGAAGACGGCTCTTATGTGATACGCCTGGAAATACCGAGCACAGGTGCGCCGATCCCGCTGTCAGGTCCGCCGCCGACCAGTTTTCCCCCGCTGATTCTTCCGGACACCGACATGGAATTTGTATGGAATTTGCCGGGATCATTCGGCGGCAAACAGTATGAAATCAAGTTTTCCTACCAGTACAACCCGGCGTTGCCGGTGCATACCACATTCCATGTGGACAGTGTGAGCATCACAGGACTGACGGGTGAGGCTGTGGACAATGGCGGCTTCGAGGCGGGACCGACGGGCTGGTTCCATGACGAAGATGACCGCATGGTTTCGCACATCATCCGCGAGGACCCCGATGCGATAGCGGGCGACTGGGTGGCGCGTTTCACGGCGGCGCCCATGCCGACGGAACTGGTCTTCTCGCTGATGATCGAGAATCCCGCTGCCGTTCCCGGCGATGGGTTCACTGCATGGATTTACGGTCAGCCGGTCTTCCTGGTGAATCCGGACGGCACATGGGCGTCTTTGGCGCCCTGGACTACGCCCGACATGGACGCCGGGACCGTGTATGGTCCCGAATTCCGGGAGGTGCGCCTGCATCTTGGCGTGCCACCCACGCCTGCGCGAACCACAAGGGTTCAGTTTATTTCGCGCAGTTCCGGCGGCACGGTGTTCTACGTGGACGATGTCTGCTATGCCGCGCGCGGCAGTTGCCCGCTGGTCAACAACGTACAGAACGGTGATTTCGACGGTCCGGACCTTACAATGTGGGAGCCTCTTCCGGCCGGGTCGCCGATCATCGGGCCGCACGGCCCGGGCCGCGTGGTGAGTGAACCCAATTCGGCGCGCTTCAGCGGCGACGCCGTCCAACTGACTTTCCAAGTGAAAATCGAGCGCGAGAATGCATCGGATTATCTGGCAGCGAACCTCGCAGGCGATGAATTGATACGCATATGGGGCGACGGGTCGGTGGTGTGTAATTCCGACGGTGGGGTTATCTGCGCTCCCATCGGCGGCAATTTTGACGACTGCACCGAAGTCACGGTCATCATTCCGGGCGTGTGGGCGCAGGGCGACAAGGAAATCGAATTCACGGCGCACACGCGCCGCGGACCGGAAGGCGCGATTTTCATCCTCGATGACGTGACGCTGGATACGGTTTCCGGCGTGGGAACCGTGCAGGGTTTCGAGAACGGCGGTTTCGAAGATGAACCGCTGGGGGCGGGCTGGAACGAGTTCCCCGCAGACCTTCCTGTCAGAATCATCGTGGATGACCCCGATGCAGATGCCTGCGGCACCACCCGCTTTGCGCGATTTGGCGACAAGCCGCTGTTGATGTCCGGCGGGGGTGATTTGTCCCAGGAGGTTTCTGTGCGGTTCCCGGTATCGTTGTCTTTCCATCTGAAAGTTACCGGCGATCCGCTGGACGCTGAAGATTTCGAGTTCTATTTCGCGGGCGTGAAGCATTGGTCCTTCTCGGAGAACGCGACGTTTGACCAGGATGAAGCCGCGAATGAAGGGAAGACATTCTTTGTTGTCGGCGAGTATAGTCGGGTGGATGTTGATCTGCGCGGCACCGTTACAACGCCCGGCAACGCGTGGGTACGCTTCACCGCCGCGCTCGTTTCGCGGTTTAATGGCACGGAGTTCCATTTGGATGACATATGCCTGAACGACGGCGGCAGCGGCGGTTATATTTCGGCAATTACCGGGGTGCGGGCAAGCCCGGTGATTTTCCGGCCGCCGGACGGGCGATACGTCGGCGTGGGCCGCACATTTAATGTGGAGGTGGATTTTGCGGGCGCAATCACAGGAGTTCCGCAACTTGCGCTTCGTCCGGAGTGGCTGCGAGGCACCACGTTATTGCCGGAGGTGTTTATTGCCGACGATACCGAATTCAGCCCGCCCGGAAGATTACGGGCGCAGTTCACCACGCCCGGGCCTTTCATCCCGGTCGGTAATGGCTATTGGTGCCTGGACGGATTGGCGCTGGTGCAGGTGATTCTCGGCGACCGGGTATTCTCCGTGGAGAATGTGCCGTCCACGCCTGCGGCGCGGCAGTCGTCGTACTTTGTAATTGATACGACGCCGCCGGTGCTGGATGTGGGGTTGACGGGCAGTCTGTGGACGGCGAACAGCCGCGCCGCGGCGTATCTTTTCGATTCCAGCACCGACCTGGATATCTATAGTGCGCCGCCAGACCGCGGACCCTACGTGCCGGGCTGGCCCGGCGTCGGGCGGTGGCCGTCGAGCGCGGGTACGCTCGACAGCACGATGGCCGCCAGAGGTCCGCAGGTGTTCTTTAACACGAGCATCAACCCGAACCTGCCCAACCCGCTTCAATTCACGGTGGTCATTCCCTTCGTGGACCCGTTGCCGGTTGACCCGGACGGCATGATGTACCCTGTGATGCGCGCCGGATTCTGGTCCAATACGCTGACGCCGGTGCGGAGTGCGGGCGTCTGGCGGTATCCGGATTCCGCCGACTATTACCCAATCGGAAGCACGGTCGCTGCTTTGGGTTCCTATGCCGGGTTGCCGTATCCCCCGGGCACGGGCGCCTGGGTGCGCGGAACGGGCGGGAACGCTTTTGATTTCGGGCCGATCGTCGGAGCCGTATTCCCCTGGTTCGAGGGCGGCATTCGTGCGCAAGCGCAATGGCTGCTGGCGGACGTACCCTGGCAGGGCGGTCGCAGTTGGCACCTGCCGACGTATTTTGAGATGGCGGATTTGGCGGGGAATGTGGCGCAGACCGACCTTTTCTCCTTCTGGTGGCAGTATTTGCCCCAGGCGGTGTTCACTTCGGGGCCGGAAGGCACATTGACAGCGGACCCGGTGTTTTCCTGGACATTAGACCGTGCCGGGGCGGAGGTGCCGCTGGATGCGTTTCCGTGCGAGCCGATCGCGCAATTCCGGGTGTGGCGCGCGGACAACCCGCAGTCTCCTGAAGGCACCCCGTGGCAAGCGTTGACCAACTGGAGCCCCTGGACGAAGAGTCCGACCATTGACCGTTCGTCGCCGGTCTATGACCGCTACAATAACCGAACCACACTGGACGAGGTGCTGCGCAACCAATTGCGCGGCGGCGAATTGCTGATGATCACCATTGCAGGCGCGGACGAGGCGGGCAATGTGCAGCCCATCGCGGTTGCCGCGGGCGACACCCTGCCCAATCGTTTCGTGCTTGAAAGTGATCCCTACTTCCAACTCGACAGCCGCATCTGGTATGTGCCGGATTCGATGGTGCGGCTCGACACCTCGGTGCAGGCCCGCTTCTGGTACAACAACCGTGATCCGAGAAAAATCCTGCCTGAGCCGGGCAACATCCTGAGCGTTGACCCCGGCGAGCGCGATTTCGGCGCAAGCACGCGCATTCCTTTGGTACCGGCGGAAAACTGCAACGAACGCATCGAAGCGGAGTTCACCATCGCCATGGAACATGCCGGCGACCTGGACCCGCGCCAAATACTCGCCTGGTGGGAGTTGTACGAGGACAACCGCAAGGTGGCCGAGGGCCTGACATGGCACTCTGACGGGCGCAACGTGGTCAAGTTGCGCATCCCCCATGATATTCTCATGCTGGAAGGGCGCCTCTACACGCCCCTCAAAAACCTGGAGGATTATTTCACCGGGTTGCGCGCCGGCGGCGCCGATTTCCTGAACCGAACTCCGGGGCGTTGCGGCTGTAAGCAGGACCGCCTGGGTGACGACGGCGGCGTGTATGGGGTTGATCCGCCGTGTCCGGGCGATGCGCCGGACCAGCGATTCCGGCGGCGGGATGTCCATTATTTGTTTAATGTGCGCGCCGCGTATTATGACAGACCCGACATTTTCAACCCGGATGTCGTGCCGCTTTATGCGGATCAGACGCCCGCTTCGGTGCAATTCACGGTGTTTGTGCCGGGTGACCTGCGTGATGAACAACCCATCAAGGTCTATATGAGAGAATGACCGGGGAATAACAGTTGCATAACATTTAAGCCGACTGGCGTAACCATTGGAATCAATACATACAACGCTTTCTTTTCGGCATGGGGAGCGAAGCGGCGTACTGCGCCGTGGAGCGAAGCAAGGGGAGGCGGGCTGTCTGTCCGGACCGCTGCGCTGTGCTGCGCATGCAATGAATACATTGTGGGCCATGATCGCTTCAGTCGGCTGAAATGTCACACAGTTGCGCTTTTACAAAGCATGTTGTTAAATAGTGGGTGACGTGTATACAAACAAGGGGCGGGAGGCGATACGTGCCTCCTGTCGCGCATGAGAGGCGGAGCCGACGGAAGGACGCCAGACATGGCATATGCAGCGGGGCACACCGCAATCCCGGCGCGCGGCGCCAGCAGGGGGCTGGCCGTAGTGTTGGCGATTGCGGTGCTGGCGGCTTGCGGCGGCCCCGGGCGGGATGTTCCCAAAACGCGCGTCACCATTGACAGCGCGCCCGAACAGGGCGCGCACGTGCTTCTGGACGGCGTCGAATGCGGCGTGACCCCGGTGACCATCGAAGGGGTGCGGGCGGGCTGGGTGGATGTCCTGGTGCGGAAAGAGAACTATCGGCGGGCCACTGAGCGTATTCTGGTGAAGGAGGGGATGGAAGAAACCTTTGTATTGGTAATGGATCCGCTGGTGGGCCATCTCACCCTGGAATCGGAACCAAGCGGCGCGGAGATTCTGGTGAACGGGGAAATCGTCGGGAGAACGCCCATGTTCCGCATCCCGCTGCCCATCGGTGAACATGTGTATGAATTGCGTCTGGCGAACCATCACCCTGTGCGTGAAACCCTGAGTGTCCAGGAGGATTTTCAGTATGAATTCAAGCACCGGCTGCGTCCCATGGAAGCGACGCTCTCGGTGCTTTCGCAGCCGACGGGCGCCCGGATATGGCTGAATAACCAACTGCAGGACCGCAAGACGCCCGCGCGCTTCCGGCTCTCTCCGGGACTCTATCTCGTCAGCGTGCATTCCAAGGGCTTCATCCAGGAAGACGAGCGGGTGGTTTTGGAGCCGAATGCCGAAAAATCCGTGACCTTGCGCATGCGCCAGGGCGAAGTGCCGCCCGGCATGGTGCTGATTCCCGCCGGTCTGTTTCTGATGGGCGAAGACGGACGTTCTCCCGATGAAAGCCCCAAGCGTGAAGTCTTCCTCGACGCATTCTATATTGACCGGCATGAAGTGACCAACGAACAGTTCAAAAAGGTTTTCCCCGGGCACACCTTCCCGAAGGGCAAGGAGCAATTTCCGGTTGCGGGCGTCTCGTGGACACAGGCCACGCAGTACGCACAGGCCGTGGGCAAACGGCTTCCCACCGAAGCGGAGTGGGAAAAGGCGGCGCGCGGCGAAGACGGGCGGGAATATCCGTGGGGCGCTGATTTTGACAAGTCTCTCTGCAACACGACAGAACTGGAACTCGGCGGTCCGACGACGGTGGGGCGCTTCGTGGGCGGTGCCTCGCCCTACGGCTGCCTCGATATGGCGGGCAATGTCTATGAATGGGTGGCCGACTGGTACGAAGCCTATCCCGGAAACACCCTCGTCACCAAGGACTATGGGCAGGTGTACCGCGTGCTGCGCGGCGGTTCCTACATGACCGGACGCTTTCACGCCCGTTGCGCCCGACGGCATTTCGATCGCATGGATGCGCAACGCGCCGACTATGGCTTCCGTTGCGTAAAGGATGTGGAAAAATAGCAGCCTTTTGAAAGGACCTTCTGCGCCGCACCGGGGCGGCCATGCATGCAATGGGAAATTATTGTCAAACAACTTTAAGTCTTGACAAGGGTTTTGTTCTATACTACAATACTTTCCAAGGGTTTACGAAACCGGGGAGTATCAGCGTCTTCACAGTATTCACCATGTTGCCAGAGAGGAATCGTTACCGGACAAGGCAGCGGATTTTCCCGGACGTGGAGCGTGCGCCGGGAAGAAGAAGGGATAGATAGGTAAAGCCATGGCCAATCTGTTGCGAAGCCGTAAAAAGCGACTGGTGTTGGACATTGGCGCGAGCGCGATTCGCTTGTGCGAGTTGGCCCAGACCAAGTCCGGGTATCAACTCACCAAATACTATCAGCGGGAATTCAATGCGGACCCCTCGCTGGACGAGGAGGTGCGCAAGAATCTGAAACGCAAAGCCCTGGCGCAGTTGCTCAAGGAGGCAAAGGTACGCACGCGCAAGGTGATATTCGGCGTGCCCGGCCAGTCGGTTTTCACGCGCAGCCGCACCCTGCCGCCTGTTCCGGAATATAAGGTCAACCAGATCGTCCGCTACGAAATCCAGCAGCAAATCCCCTTCTCGCTGGACCAGATCGCCATGGACTACCAGGTGCTCGACCGCACCGAAGCGGGCGGCTACGATGTGATGATGGCCGCCATCAAGGTGGATGTGGTTGAAAAGCACATGGACATCCTCCTGGAGGCCAAGTGCAGCATTGACGTGGTGGATGTAAGCCCTATTGCCGCCTACAATTGGCTCAAGACCACGGGCGAATTCGGCGACCAGGGGGATTGCGTCGCGTTAATAGACATGGGCGCGGCGACCACGGACATTGTGATCGAGCGGGAAAATCAGTTTCGTTTCACCCGGCCGTTGAATATCGGCGGCAATGACATCACACAGGCGCTGGCCTCGGCGCTGGGCGTGAATTTCAGCGATGCCGAGAAACTGAAGCGGGAGCGCGGCTTCGCCCCGACGGGCGACCCCAAGCGCGACGGCAAGGGCGGCGAGGTGATTGGCAATGTGCTCCAGCGCATGGTCTCGGAAATCCTGCGTTCATTTTCCTATTTTCGGTCGCTGCCCGGCGGCGGCCAGGTGAACCGGGTGATCCTTTGCGGCGGCGGCGCCTGCCTGCGCAACATCATCCCCTACATGCAGCGGCAACTGGGCGTGGAAGTGCGTATCGCGCAACCGCTCGCCGGCCTGGCCATCTCCCCCGCCGCGCAGCAGGTAAGTGAGCGACCGGAACAGGCGTGTGTGGTCCTGGGGCTGGCGTTGCGCACCTGTGAGCCCCCCCCGATAGAACTCAATCTCATCCCGCCGCGCGTCTTGGAAATGGCGCGCCGCAAGCAACAGGCGGTCTATTGGGCGATTTCGCTGGCCGCGTTGGCCGTGGTGATGGCCTCCATCATTCCGGTCAGCGCCAATGACAACAAGGCGGTGCAGGCGCGTATTGAGCAGTTGAAGACGGTTATCCGCGCATACGACCCGGAAATGGCCCAGCGCATCCGCCCCGAGATGACGTCCCCGCCGAATTCGGCGTACCGGGCGCGTTTCATGGAAGCCCAGGGCGTGATCCGCGCGCTGCAGCGCGATGTGGAGATTCTCGACCGCGCCCGTGAGAGCCGCATGTTCTGGCTGGATGAAATAGATTTGATCAATGAGTTGCGCCCCACCACCGGCCCGCAAATGTGGTTCAGTTCCATTGAAACCGTCCGCGTCGGCCAGGAAGATGCCGGACAGGCGCCCGGACAGCGCTTCGGGGGCATGCCCCAACAACCCATGAGCGTTCCTCAATTCCAGGATGAGGAAAGACCCCGCCTGGGCGCCAGTTTCGGCAGGGGTAGTCTTGCTCCCCAGGCCGGCATTGGCCGTGGCGGCATTGGGGCCTTCGGTGTTCCCATCAGCGGGTTTCCGGGGGTGGATCCTCGTGGTGGCATTGGCGGCGCGGCGCCGGGCGGCGCCGGCTTCAGAGGGTTCGGCCCGGCCGGCGGCGACGCAGGAGGTTTCGGCGGACGTGCGGCGGCCCGCAGGGGCGGCGTGGATCCACAACAAGCCCCCCCCATTGCGAAACCGAATGCGCTGAAAGTCTTCGGATTCTCGGAATCCGACGTGGTCATCAAAGATTTTGTGGCGGCTTTGCGCAAGGCCGAGCGGACCTTTCCGAATGGGCAGGTCTTGAAAGTGACTCAAGTACTGTTCAGTGAAGCGAGCGTGCAACGCTATCCCTGGGAAACGCTGTATGATGCGCCCCTGGACGACATGGGTCCGCGTACTGCGCGAGACACGGGCGGCGTGTACAATCCGGCTTATGATCGAAGCGTGTATTCCTTCACCATCGTCGTGCAGTTTGCAGACAGAACAAGGCCGCCCGCTCCGGCGGCGCCGCCGGGAAGCCTGCCCATACAATGACCAAAGTACGTATTATATATGCGGCTGTGTTATTTGCCGTGTTGGGCGCATATGCCGCGGTATATCAGTTCTATTTCAGGGAAAAACTGGCCAGTTACCGCCGGGACGAAGAGTTGAAGCAGATGCTGGACCGCACCTACGAGGAGTTGCGGCAGGCCTTTGCCGGGGTGGATCCCGATATGCTCACGCGCGAATGGCGCGCACAAATCCAGCCTTGGACCGACGCCGTGACGGAGCGCGGGCGTTATTTCAACTTCGCAGGATGGTTTGTCCATGAACGGCCGCCCCAGGAAGGCCCCATCCTCAAGTTCTGGTACGACGAGCAATCCAACAAAATGATTTTGGCGCTGTACCAGAAAGTGGTGGAGCGGATGGGACGCTATGACCTGTTTCCGCCGGACATCCGCGCGGAACTGGGCGTGCCCACTGTGGACGACTGGGCCGGGATTGACGTGAATGAAGCCTTGGTCTCCGAGGCGCTCAGCCGGTTGGCCTTCGGCATTCGCGTGTGTGAAATGATGCTGGATGCAAAGGCCACGCGCATCAGCCGCGTGGCGATATGGCCCCAGCGCATCGAAGACGAGTTGTTGCGCAAGCAGACGGTCGGTTTGGCGTTCTCCATGGGTGCGCGGGACCTGGTCCGGTTCATTGATGAACAACTGCGAACAGCGGACCGCTATTTCACGATTGATGGATTGCGCATCACCTATCCGTATATCGCCTACAACGTGGACCCGCAGTTGAATGTGGAAATGCTGTTGACGATGGCGCGCTATGAACCGCGCCAGGCGCCGGCCGCGCCGGAACAATTGGCCGCCGCGCAGGGCGCCCCGGGAGTTCCGGGCATGATAGGCGTGGCTCCGCCGGGCATGATGCAACCGCGCGCTTCGCAGGTCTTCGATGACCAGGGGATGCGGGAACGCCGCCGGGCGCAGCAGTATCAAGAGCCGGGGTTTTTTGGTAAAATGTGGAAATGGTTCAAACGCTATGTGTTGTACACCAACTAGGTATACCAACTAGGGCAGACGCCGGCGCGATGCGCCGCAGCGTTGCAGGAAGTTCCGCTTGGTTGACAAACTGCTGAAAATCGGAAAATGGCTTTGGAACGCCAAGGAGCGCATGGTGCTGGCGGCCATGTTCTGCATTTTGTGCTATCGGGCCTACGAGGTGTTCTATCCGCCGCCGCCGCCGCCGGAAAAGCGGCTGGAGTTTCCAAAGAAGAGTCTGGAAGACGTGGACCCCTCGTTCGTTCCGCCGCAGCCGCGCACCCGTATGCCGAGCGATTTGCCGGGCGCCTATGCGGGACTATACAATCGCAATCCTTTCTGGTACCATGCCAGAGCGCAGGGAGGCGAACAGCAGAAGGAGATAACGCCCAAAGATTTGGGATTGAGCCTGCACGCAATACGGGAGGTGGGGGGACGCCTTCGGGCGCAACTGAGCACGATGTCCGTCAAAAGAAGATGGTATGACGAAGGAGAGCAGTTCGAGGAATATGAATTGCAGGAAATCGATCCGGAGAGCAACACTGTAGTGGTCTATGCGGAGCGCTATGCGAGGCGCTTCACCCTATCGAAAGAATAAGGGGAGTTTGAGTCACGTGTGCCGATTTGGGTATAGTTCGCGAAAACACCGGGAGGGAAACACTCCAATGCGTACCGGCTACCTGCGAAGCGTCACCGCGCAATGGGTGGCGGCTCTTTTGCTCTTGACGCCACTTGCGGCGGGTCAAGAAACGCCTGAAACGGCGGCGGTCTCCGCCCTGATCGCGGAAGAAGGCATGCCCGCCGAAACCGGATTCGGCGCACCGGCAGTCGCCGATGCGCAGGAATATCTGCGGCGGGGCGTGGCCCTCTACAAACGCGACTTGTATCGGGAAGCGCTGACGGAATTCAACCGGGCGCTGGCGCTTGATCCCGGGCTTGAAGAGGCGCGCGCATTCCAGGAAAAGTGCAATGCAAAACTTCAGTTAAGCGCCGCCCAGGAGGGGCCGCCCGAAATCCCCACTTTTGAAACCTTCGATCCTGAGTCGCTGCCCGGCCCCGGCGAAACCCCGCCCCTGAGCGCGGAGGAAATCAAACGCGAACGGGTGAAGGTGCTTCTCCGGGATGCGGCGCGCTACCTCGAAGCCGACCGTTTCCAGGAGGCTGTCGGCATTTACAGCAACGTATTGCTGATTGATCCCAACAATCAGGAAGCGCGGAAAGGGCTGCACAAGGCCACCTTGGGCGCGCGCGAGGATTCCATGCGGGAATCACGATTGGTGGTGAAGGAAGACCGCGCGATGATCCGCGATTTCATCGAGCAGCAGAAACGGTTGCCGGAAGGCGCCGATGCCACCGGCATAAAGCAATACCGGCTCGCGGTGCCCGAAATTGAAGAAGAATATGCCCCCGCGGTGATCAAGTCGGAGATCGAACGCACCCTGGAATCGCCGGTCAGCGTCGAGTTTGAAGATATCCACATCAACGATATCGTGGAATTCATCGCCGACAGTTGGGGCATCAACATCGTCATAGACCTGCGAGCCGTGGAACCGCCACGGAAACCCCAGCCGGTCGCGACGCCCGGTGCGCCGCCGGCGCCCGGCGCGCCAATGCCCGGGGCTTATCCCCAGGCGGCGCCGTATGCGCCACCGGGTCAGTTTCGCCCCGGGCAGTTCCAACAGCAGCAACCGCGACTGGGCATCGGGCAGCAACAGCAAATTACTCCCTTTGGCGCGCCCGCCCAGCCGGGAGTGACTGGATATCAGGTGTCGGGAGCGACGCAAGACGTCTATTATGGATTCAAGTCCGACGGCATCGTGCCGTATATCAATCTTAAGAATGTGACCTTGGCGGAGGCGCTGCAGGCGCTGCTGCGTCCCCTTGGATTGGACTACTCCGTGCAGCCGGGATTCATCTGGGTCAGTAAGCCGGAGATTATCCGCCAGGAGACGTTCGAGCCCCTTGAGACACGTTACTACGAACTGCGAAACGCCGGCGCGGAAACCCTGTTTAAGATTGTGCTGCGAAATCGTTTCGGCGCTGTGGGCGGCGGCATGGGCGGCTACGGCGGCGGCATGATGGGCGGCATGGGCGGCGATGTCACCGCAATCAGCAACATCTCCGATTTGTTCACGACCATCCCGGACCAGATGGTGGGCGAATCCCCTGCGACGATTGGCGCTCTCGGTCTGAGCAATAGCGGCACAGGAATGCAGAGCCGCGGGATGGGCGCGGGCTATCAGACCGCACAACTGCAGCAACAGCAGCAGCAATTGGGCGGGTTTACCACGCAATCCGGTATGAGCGTTCTGGACAGCCTCGACATCCTGCTGCAATCGCTCCCGGATGTCTATGAGCCATACACCGGCGAGGTCCTTTCCAGCAAATTCTACAATACGGCCACGAATGTCCTGGTTGTCAAGAACACCAAGAGCAATCTGGATGAATTCGAAAAAATGCTGGCAGAGGTGGACGTCACGCCGAAACAGGTCAGCATCGAAGCGAAATTCGTAACAGTGCGTGTGGATGATTTGGACAAGATCGGTTTTGAGTGGAACGTAAAACTGTCCGACCTCAACAACCGCACACGGCAAATCCCCGGCCTCCAGGATTACACTTACGATTATGATATCAATGCCGACGGGGTTGATGAGCCGGTGCCCTTCTATACGCGGCCGGACGGCAGCAACGTAATCCGCAACACCATCACGGAAGGCACCTTGGCCGGACTGGTGAATCCGGCCGCCGCGGGGGCGTTGCCCACCTTCCAGTTTGCGAGCAAGATTCTGCAAAACCGCGACGGCGACAGCCTGGGCGTGGCATTCGACTTCCTGGACGCCTTGACAGAATCCGAGTTGCTGAGCGCGCCGCGCGTCACCACCATGAACCGCAAACCGGCCGTGATTGCCGACTTCGCCACCGAATACTTCGTGGCAAGCATCAATACACAGGTGTTCACCAGCGAAGCCGGCTTCGGCGGCACGCCCGTCACCTCCTATGTGCAGAATATCACGCCGGTCTCCTTCAATTTCGGCATCGCCTTCTCGGTCACGCCGCAAATCCGCGACAACGATCAGGTGCGTTTGTGGCTGAACCCCGAAGTGCGTACGCGCACCGGCGAAAAGTCGTTTACACAGAAATCCATTGTGAATGACAACACCGTGGAAAGCGTCATCAACCTGCCCAGCACCTCCTGGCAGGCGGTGTGGACCAATGTGATCGTGCATGACGGCGACACGCTGGTGCTGGGCGGGCTGGTGCAGGACAAGAGCAGCCACACGCAGCACAAGTTGCCGTATATCGCCGACATCCCGGTCATCGGCTTCTTCTTCAAGGGCAAGTCGCGCGAGGTGAAGCAGTCCAGCCTGCTGATATTCGTCACGCCGACCATTGTTGACGCGACCGGCGCGCGCTTCTTCGATATTACTGCCTCATCAGGTGGCCGTCCGGTCGCGATCGGCGCGGGAGGATGATGCGGCTACTGTGAAGGAACGATTGGGAACACCCCCGGGCGGCCCCGCACCACAGGCGGCCGCCCGCTTTGTATGCCTATGACTTACCGGCTGTATAACAGCGTGGTTCCGATCATCGCCGTCGCGGGGCGGGTGTGGCTGTGTGTCCATCCGAAGCACCGGCAATTACTGCAACGCTTTCGTCCCGATGTGCCGCCATCCGGCGCGCCGCCCCTGTGGGTGCATGCTTGCAGCGTGGGCGAAGTGAATACCGCCCGTTCCATCATCCGCGCCATCCGGGAACGTTTCCCCGACACCCCGGTGTTGCTGAGCGTTTCCACCGCCTCCGGCCGCGCACTGGCCGAAAAGGACGCCGCAGGCGCCCGCCTGACCTGGTTTCCGTTCGATGTGAAGAGGTCGGTGCAGCGCTTCGTTGAGGCCGCGAACCCACGCGCGCTCATCCTCATTGAGACGGAAATCTGGCCGAATGTGGTGCGGGAAACGCGGCGCTTCGGCGCGCCGGTCATCGTAGTCAACGGACGCCTGAGTGACAAGCACATCGCCCGCTACCGGCGCTGGCGTCTTTTCTTTGCACCCGTATTTGGACAACTGAGCGCCGTCGGTGCGCAGAACGACGACCATGCGCGTCGCTTTATTGAAGTCGGAGCGGACCCCGCTGCAGTGAAGGTGACCGGCAACACAAAATTCGACGGCGTCATCACATCCGTTGACCCGCGCACGCGCACCCGAACCAAGGCCGAGAACGGTTTTCCCCCGGACCACCCTATCCTGCTTTTCGGCAGCACACGCCCGGGCGATGAGGCCCTCGCCGCGCAGTGTTGGCGCGCCCTGCGCGAGGAGTTCCCCTCGCTGCGTCTCGTGGTGGCGCCGCGCCACCTGGACCGCCTGGAAGAGGCCCTGGCGCCGTTTGACGACCCGATACTCCGGCGTTCCGAAGTGCAACAGGGCAGGATGCCCGCAGGGGAGCGGGTTTTCTTTCTCGACACGGTCGGCGAACTGGTGCAATTCTACGCCATCGCATCCGTGGCGGTGGTGGGGGGCAGTTTCTTCCCCGGCGTGAATGGACACAACCCGCTGGAACCGGCAGCGCTTGGCGTCCCGACGGTTTTCGGCCCCTACATGAGCAATTTCACCGACCCCGCCCGCGCCCTGACCGATGCTCACGGCGCCATCCAACTGCGCAGTCCGGAATTACTCTGCGAAACCCTGCGCGCGCTGCTGCGCGACCCCGCACGGCAACGGCAACTTGGCACGCGCGGCCGCAAAGCCGTCTTGGACAAGCAGGGCGCCGTGCAGCGTACTATTGACTTGATCGCCGATGTGCTCAACCATGCAAAGTGAGGGCGCATGCTGGGACTGATTGCGGATGCCGTGGATGGCGTTTTGGCGCATCTGGATAACGGACTGGACCGGCTGCGTCGCCGGGGAAGGGGCGATGCGCCCACCGCCGCCCTCCTGCTGTTTCCGGCGTTGACAATTCTCGTAGTATTCGGCATGGCGCCGCTCGTAGTATCGGCGTATATGAGCCTTTATGGCGGCAAGCATGGCATGGGGCCGTTTGTCGGACTGGCAAATTATGTGGAAGCGCTGCAAAGCCCCGTATTTCGCCGCAGTTTCCTGGTGACCGTGTACTATGCGGTGGGCACCGTGCCCACAACCTTGCTTCTGAGTTTCCTGATTGCTTATGGGCTGCACCGGATTGTGCGCGGACGCGGACTGTTGCGCACACTGTATTTCCTCCCTTATGTGACCAGCGCCGTCGCCGCGGCGATGGTATGGCGCGCCCTGTTCAACCCCCAGACCGGCATCGTCAACGTGCTGTTTGTGCGCATCGGGCTTCCCGCGCAGCAATGGCTGCTGGAGCCTCGGGGCGTCTTGCACCTGATCACCGGCGGTTGGGTTCCCCCCGAACTCGGCCCCAGCCTCGCCCTGTGCTGTATCATCCTCTTTGACATATGGCATGGCAGCGGATTCATGGTGGTGGTGTTTCTCGCGGGGCTTGCGGCGATTCCCCGCGAACTCGAAGAGGCCGCGCGCATGGACGGGGCGGGCGGGTTGCGCATCGTGCGCCATGTGGTGATTCCGCTGCTCTCCCCGACAATATTCTTTCTCGGTGTGGTGGGGGCTGTCCGCGCCTTCCAGGCCTTCAACAGTTTTTACGCGCTCACACAGGGCGGTCGCACCCTGGGCACTACGGAAAACCTCGTGCTTCATATCTACTCCAATTTTTACGAATACGGCTATTGGGGCTATGGCGCGGCGGTCGCCGTTTTGCTCAGTTCGGCCATCATCGCGCTGACGGTCATTCAATGGCGCATCATCGGCCGGCGGGTGCACTACTCATGAGGAAACTGCCGTTATACCTGGTCTTGTGCGCGGGAGCGGCGCTGAGCGCCTACCCGTTTCTCTGGATGGTCGGCACGGCCTTCAAGACCCTGCCGGAGGCCACCACGCCCGGCCTGACCCTCTTTCCCCAGCAATGGCAATGGCGGAATATCGCAGATACTTTCCGCGCCGCGCCCTTCGGGCGCTATTTCTTCAATTCCTTCTTCGTCGCAGGTTCTGTATCGGCGGCGGTGATGTTGACTTCACTGATGGCGGGCTATGCTTTCGCCCGGCTTGAATTCCGCGGCAGAACGGCGATCTTCGCCCTGGTGCTCGCCACCATGATGGTGCCCTTCGAGGTGACGCTGATTCCCAACTTCGTATTGATTGGCAAACTCGGCTGGTACAACACCTATTGGGCGCTCATCGTGCCGTGGTGCGCCAGCGCCTTCTCTATTTTCCTCATGCGGCAGGCATTCCTGGGCTTGCCCGGAGACTTTTTCGACGCCGCCAAGGTGGACGGATGCGGCCATCTGCGCTTTCTTTTCCGCATCGCCGCGCCGCTGGTGAAGCCCATGCTGGCGACGGTGGGCCTCTTCGCCTTTCTCGGCAGTTACAATGCGGTGCTATGGCCGCTGGTGGTCACCACCGACGAAGCCATGCGCGTCGTGCAGGTCGGACTGACCGCCTTTTCCGGCGACGCGGGCGTCCGTCTCAATCTGCTGATGTGCGCTTCCGCCATTGTGATTCTGCCGACCGTGGCGCTATACTTCGCCGCGCAACGCCACGTGGTCGAGGAATCCCTGAGCGCCGGCATCAAAGGTTGAGACTGCAAAAAACGTCCGACTCGAACAAGACAACAGTGTTCGCCTGCGCCCGCATGGCAAGGAAAGCGGATGATAAAACAAAACCATGGAATACCGTACCACGCGGTCGTCGCCGCGGTGGTGCTGACGATTTCTGTTGCGTTGCTTGCGGCGGGCTGTGGCGGCGCGCCGCAGAACGCCGAATTCCGTCCGATTGATCCCGACAACGCCGTGTTCTGGGACCGCCAGACGACGGAGAGTGCAGCACTGTTGCAGCAATTGGCCGGTGAGTTCAACAAAAACCGCGCAGGGCTTCCTATCAAGGTGGAACGCAGCGGCGGCTATGCCGAGATTTTCCGGAAGGTGTCCGCAAGCATCCGGGCGCGCACCCTGCCGGCCATGGCGGTCTCCTACGAGAGCATGACCGCCGAATACATCCCGACGGGCGCGGTGGCGCCTCTCGATCCCTTCATCCACGACCCGGAAATCGGGCTGATCCGCGAAGACCTGGAAGATTTCTTCCCCGTGGCCCTGGAAACCAATACCTTCTCCGAATTCGGCGGGAAAATGTATTCATTTCCTTTTGCGAAAAGCGTGTTGATGCTGTATTTCAACCGGCGCGTGCTTGAGGCCGCCGGCATCACGGCGCCGCCGCAAACTTGGGACGAATTTCTGGAACAATGCCGGCGGATAAAGGCGAAGACCGGTAAGCATGCCTATGCGGTTAATGTGGACTGTTCCACGTTCAACGCGATGATCTTCAGTCTCGGCGGCGAAGTATTGCGTGGCCGTGAAACCCTTTACGACAGCCCGGCATCCATCCGCGTGTTTGAACTGCTTGAAACGCTCGCAAAAGAAGACCTTGCCTATCAGATAACGCCGGGGTCTTATGACGATGAGGTGGCGTTGATAAACGACTTGGTCGCCTTCACACTGCGCAGCAGTTCCAGCCGCGC
The DNA here is from genome assembly GCA_937951485.1 of uncultured bacterium. Taxonomy (GTDB): domain Bacteria; phylum Hydrogenedentota; class Hydrogenedentia; order Hydrogenedentales; family CAILVY01; genus CALEDJ01. Next base: position 105,332 of record CALEDJ010000009.1, on the reverse strand, counting down.
CAATCTCGCTCTGATGATGAATGACCCTGCACGCTGGGGACTTACCCGGATTCCGCAAGGCGACCCTTCACGACCTGTCACGGTGCTTTACGGACCCAATGTCGTGATTTTCAACACCACTCCGGAACACCAGCGCACCGCGTGGGAATTCATCAGATTCTTTACTTCTACGGAAATATCCGTGCGTTGGGCGTTGGGAACCGGCTATATGCCCGTCAGAAAATCCGCACTGAACCATCCGGAAATGCAGCAGTTCTGGTCGGAGTGGGAATACAACCGCGCCGCTTACGATTGCCTGCATTTCGCAAGGCCGGAGCCCAACATCGCGGGGTGGCAGCAGGTGCGCGATCTGGTGGCGCAAGCGGAAACGGAGGTGCTTGCCCGCATCAAACCGGGACGCCAGGCCGCTCTCGACCTTAAACGCGCCGCCGACGCCGTGTTGGCCCGCAACTGAGACTTTCTCTTACCGATTCGCCCCCGGCGCGTGAGGCCGGCCAATTCGCATCACGCCTACAAATGGCCGCCATGCTCTTCCGCGAACTCCTGCAACGCTTCGTCAATCATCGTCTTGTGATCTTTGTCGAAGAGTTCGCGGTCCGCCTTCCGCCGAAACAGACACCGCCGCTCGTGGTCCAGCGGTTTCTGTTTCTTTCCATGCCGGCGGTCTTTGCCGCTTCGGCGGTCCAATTGCCATTCACCGTTCTGGTCTTTGTAGTATCCTTCGCGGATTTCTTCTTTCAAGACAACCTCCCCATCGCAATGAATAAAACCTTTTCCCTTCCAGAACCATCGCTAGTATAGGCAACCGCCCAGGCAGCGTCAAGGAAAAAAATTCAGGAACGAGGATCATGCAATACCTGTCGTGGCATGGCGTCCTGTCCAAGAAACACGGGCAGGATGCCCTTGCCACGTTGGCTGACAGGGGGTTTTGCAAGGGCCTCGAATGATTCTGAATTTCGGAAAATCCCATTCCGGATTTCGGAATACAGGAATGATAGGATGCTGCGGAAATTCGCCCATTGGAAAAGAATGACGAAAGAAAGCATTGTGCCGCAATGCCCCGCGAAGATAGTGCGGGAAAGTCACGGTTGGCAAGAAAATTGCTTCCATATCAGGCGTTCGGATAACATAAAGACGCAGAACAATGGGGGCATGGCCGAAAAGGGGGTCTTTTCAGGCGGTGCCACGTAGAGGAGCGAGGCGGATGTGGAAAAGGGTTTCCTTGAACTCCAATGCGGCGGCGATGATTGAAATGGATTTTCAACGTCGTTTTCCAAAGGCGCGATGCGAACTTTTCTTGCGCAGCAAAGAAGGCGGACGCGACCAATACTGGACGGGCAGTTTCGCGGCGGCGGCAAAACGCCTCGAAACGGGGTGTCCCTCGTGTTCCGGACTTTGTGTGCGCTATAATCCAGAGCATCCCTATGGGATGGTTTGTGTGGCAGTCTGCGACTGCCAGCGGCCGGAGCGGGTGTGCCGGGAATTGGACCAGCGCCCGCGGGTAATGATGGTGGTGGTGCATGACGGACAACGGGACCTGCTGGTGGGGCATACCGTCGTGCCTCTCAGAGCGGCGGCAGTCGCGCACTGACCGGAATAAACGAGTATGGCAAAGACTCCACTGGCTTCGCTGAAGACCTTTGCGCATAACTTGTCCAAGAACCTTGGATGGTTGTGGGCGAAACGTGTCACGTGGACGACGTTTCGGGTCAAGACCGGCCGGGACATTGCCAAACTCCGCCATGTCTTCCGGAGCAAGCGGACGCTGAGCGATGAATGGGTGCGGCAGGCCAGGGAACAGGTCGAAGAGGGACGCCGCCATTTCAACGCGCATCACTATGAAAAGGCGGAACAGTCCTTTCGCGAAGCGCTCGCGTCCGACCCCCACGATGCCTGGGCCAACGCCTATCTCGGGCATACGCTGTATCATCTCGCGCGGGTGGAGGAGGCGATGTTATACTGGAGGCGTGCGATGGACGCGGACCCCGGCTCCAGAGCGGCCGCCATCGCCCAGGCGAAACTGGATTTGGTGAAAAGTAAACAACGACGGGCCGCGGACGACTTCTTCGATTATGTAGCGCGCCGTTAGGTCGCTTTCACAACGGAGCCGGGAGCGGCCGTCAGGCGCATCCCCCGCTGATGCCGCCCGATGCGCCGAACTTGTGCGGCCCAATGGAGGACCGGCTCCATGCGACGCTGCGTTTTTTCCCATGTCTGTTTGCCGGCGCTGATGTTTGCGCTGGCGGCTTCCCCCGCGGCTGCTGCAGACTGGCCGCAGTATGACAGCAACCCATTTGAAATCGTTCTGGATATTCCGCCAATCTCCCCGCTGGAGGAGAGTGCCGGTGGTATCGTTGCCGCCGACGTGACCGGCGACGGTCGCATTGACTACCTTGTCACGGTCCCCGGTCATGTCGCCTGTTACGCGCACGATGGCCGGAAACTGTGGGTGCATCCTGTGGACGTGCAGGTCACGGGTTCTTCTGAAACTTATGGCCTGCCGGGGCACCACGGGCCGGGGGTTGTGGCGGGTGACATTGACGGCGACGGACGCCCCGAAGTGCTGTATCTGACCAAGGACGGGGCGTTGCACGCGGTGGACGGCAAGACCGGCGAGGAACAATGGCGCATCGTAATCGAAGCGCCGGAGATCGCAGAGCGCTGGGAGCACCTGGTGATTGCCAATTTCAGAGGCGAGGGCGACCGCGACATTCTCCTCCAAGCCACCAACAAAGAAGGCTACCGGGTGGGCCACATGCTGTCCGCATTCCGCCTGGAAGACCTGCGCCAGGGCAGGAAGGACCCTTTGTGGACACGCAATGATTTCCTGGCTTGCGCGCACAACGGCGCACGCGTCGCAGACATCACGGGCGACGGGCGAGACGAGGTGCTCGGCGGAGACATTATCGGACCAAACGGCGACTTGCTGTTCAAGGTTCCCCTGCGCGGCCACATTGACGCCATCATGGCCGCCAATGTGCGCCCTGACCTCCCCGGTTTAGAGGTCATCGCCCTGGAGGAAGGCGGCCCGCAGCGGGTCTTCCTGTACAATGCCCAAGGGTTGATCTGGGAAACGCATCACAGGAATCAGGAACCGCAGAACGCCGCTGTCGGCCGTTTTGATCCGGAACGCCCCGGCCTTCAGATATGGTGCCGAAGCCGCTACAACGTAGATCAAAAACCCTTCGTTTTCGACGCCGAAGGCCGCCTGATCGCCGAATATGAAATGACGAAGGCGGCCCCGGAAGACTGGACGCGATCAGGGGTCGAGGTGATAAACACCATTGACTGGACAGGCGAAGTGAAGCAACTGGCGGCCGCCAAGGAGCGGCACACCAGCGGCCATGTCGCGGTGTTCGACCCCATCTCTGGAGAATTCCTGCACCGCATCCCGGAAAAGGCGGACCGGCTCTATGTGGCCGATGTCTCCGGCGACTGGCGCGAAGAGATCATTGTGCTCAGCGGCAACACATTGCGCATCTACCACAACCCGGAACCCAATCCCCGCCCGGATCAGCCCCGGCTGTGGAGGCAGCAGCACTACCGCCGCGCAAAAATGACGTACAATTACTACAGCCCGTGAAGATCATCATAACAACTGTAAGATTTTCACTGCCTGGCGCAAGAGATGGGTCTAATGTCGTACCAGTTTTGTATTCGTCATTGCGAGCGAAGCGGCGCACAGCGCCGTTGAGCGAAGCAATTTGAAAATAACGGCGGCCTCATGATGTCCGAGATTGCTTCGCTTCGCTCGCGAAGACGAGGATGCAGGATTGGCGGGCAGGTTCAAATCGTTGCATTGCCAGGAAAGTGCGTTTCCTTTCTTCAGCGAATTGCCGCTGAGGGAGGTGGGAGATTCGCAATGACGGGTGTATAAGCAATGATTTCTTCAGTCTGCTGAAACATCAATATAATCCGGAAAGGCAGCGAAAATGTTGGTGACGGTTAATGGCGAATCAAGAGATGTCGCGGCCGACCTGACGGTCGGCGAACTGGTTGAACAACTGGCGCTGAATCCCAAGACCGTCGTTGCACAGCGCAATGGCGAGATTGTGCCGCGCGAATTGTTTCACGAGGTGCGCTTGGCGGACGGCGACGAGGTGGAAATCGTGCGCTTTGTCGGAGGCGGCTGATGGACCACGCGGCGCGCATGGCGCGGTTCCACGCGAGCGACCTCTATGTGGTGATCACCGAGGCGTTCTGCGCTGGACGCCCGGCCTCAGATATCCTCGCAGCGTGTCTCGATGCGGGCGTGCGTCTCGTCCAGTTGCGCGAGAAATCGCTCGAAGACCGCGAATTGTTCCGCCGCGCCGAGCAATTCCGGGAAATGACCGCGGCGGCCGGCGCAGTGCTCATCATTGACGATCGGGTGGATGTGGCGCTTGCAGCGGGGGCGGACGGCGTGCATCTTGGCCGGCAGGACTTGCCCATTGCCGCCGCGCGTCGCATTGCGCCGGACCTGATTATCGGCGCGTCCACGCATTCGCCGGAACAAGCGACCGCCGCACAGGACGCCGGCGCCAGTTATGTGAATATCGGGCCTGTTTTCGCCACGGATACCAAGGCCGCGTCCGCCGGGCCGGTCGGCCCGGAAATGATCACGCGCGTCGCGCCGCTGCTGCGCATCCCTTTCACCTGCATGGGCGGCATCAAGGCCCACAACATCGCCGAGGTGCTTCGACGCGGTGCACGGCATGTCGCTGTGGTGACCGCAGTGACCGCCGCGCCTGATGTCCGCGCCGCCGCTGCGGCGCTGCGCGCCGCTATGGGCGCTGACACGGCATCGTAGCGCAGGCGTCCCGTCGGCAAAAGGGACATCAGGGACAGCAGGGACGGCAGGGACAGCGGCAGAACCACGAGATGCGAAGTCACTGCTGGCATGCCAACTCCAGTGGCAGACACGCAACCCTGAAAGACAAACTTCCCGCCCCCCGATGAGGCAGGCCCTCCGCCTGCGCTTCATGCTGCATTCCACATTCCAAATTCGCTTGCGCTATCGGACGGTCGCTGATTCGATGGATGCGTCTATCTCTGCGGCGGAAAGGGGGCGTCTGCGGAGGCGAACGAGAATGCTTTCGGTGCAGGCCATAATCCCAGCGCATACTGCGGATACGAGGGCGCATCCAAGCGCGATGAACGGATGCCGCGAGAAAGCGGCGGCAATGGCGCCTGCAGCCGCCATGAGGCAAAATGCGCCGACGAACATCTTGATACGTTCAAGACGCTGTCCGTAACGCTTCACGTCACCGCGCATCAGCCACACGGCAATGGCATCCGCCGCCCCGCCATAAAACCTGCTGAAACCGTATTTGGAGCGGCCGAAACGGCGCGGATGATGCACCACCGGAATCTCCGTGACGCGATAGCCCATCCCCGCCGCGAACACCGCGATCATCCGGTGCATGTCGCCCACCAGCGGCAGGCGTTTGGCCACTTCCATCCGCATCGCTTTGAAACCCGTATTGATATCGTGCAGCGAAAAGCCGAAGGCGCGCGACACCGCCCAATTGTAGATTCTGGAGGGAATGGTCTTGTGCCACGGGTCGTTGCGCGTCTGCTTCCAGCCGCAGACCAGGTCGTAGCCTTCATCGAGTTTGGCGAGCATGCGCGGAATCTCCTCCGGGTCGTCCTGGAGGTCGGCATCCATCATCACCGCGATATCGCCTTCGGCGCGGGCGAAGCCCGCCGCCAGTGCGTGGCTCTTTCCACGGTTGCCCTTGAGTTTGATGAGACCAATCGTCTCGGAGCCTTCACACAGGCGGGATAGAATTTCCGATGAACCGTCCGTGCTGCCGTCATCCACGAAGAGGATACGGTAATCCAATCCTTGCGCGTGCCGCGCGATGCCTTCTGCGAGCGTTTCCACCGTTTTGCATTCGTTGAAGACGGGAATGACAAACACAATCTTCATGCGGCGATTCTATACTATTCTTTGGGTTGGGGGCGAAACGCAGGCGGGGATATGCCTGCGGTCGTTACATCGGAACCGCTTATCCCGGATCGCATCAGCGGATATCCGCGTCGAGCCATTTGATGACCGCCATGACGCCGCGCGCCTGCTTCAACATGGTGGCTTTCAGACCCTGCTCCCTCAGTTTCTGCTTAGCGTCATGGCGGTCCTTGGCCACGACCACGCCGCCCACAAAAGACTTCTCGTCGTCACCTTCGGCCCGAATTGCATGATACTCGTAGGTCGGCATCGCAACCTCTCTTTTCGGTCTTTGCAGCGGATCTTCCACACGCTGCGACCGATTGTCACAATTATTGTAGCATTTTCCAGCAGCCGGGCCAATCACCCTTGTCGAGACGGCTAGGCTGCAATCCCGCATTCAATGTGAATTTGTTTGTGTTGGGTTGTGCTCAGTTGACGGCATCCCATCGAAATCGGTATGTTGGGCGGTGTTCACGAAGACAAGTATCTGCGACGCGCGCGTCCGAAGCAAATTGCCGGTTCGCGCTGTGCGTCGGGAGGGGTTGCCAGCGTATGCCGAAGCACCGAATCCTGGTCATTGACGATGAGCCGTTGATGCGCGAGTACGTGGAGGAGGCGATGGTCCGCGCGGGCCATGGGGTGGATATGGCGGGCGGCGGCGAAGAGGGTGTCGCGGTCTTTGATGCGAAGCGCCATGATGTCGTCATCACTGATCTGCGCATGACGCCGATGGACGGACTGGAGGTGCTGCGCCGGGTTCTGGCGATTGACCCCGCCGCATTGGTCATCATCATGACGGCCTATGGAACGATTGAGACGGCGGTGGCGGCGCTGAAACAGGGCGCGGCCGACTACCTGCTCAAGCCATTCGCTCCGGACGCCGTCGAGGTGGCGGTGAGCCGCGCCCTCGAACGCAGTCGCCTGGCCGCGGAAAACCGCTTTCTGCGCGACGAACTGCGCGCAGGCCAAGCCGGCACGCTCGTGGGCGACAGCGCCCCGATGCGAGAAGTCTTTGCCCAGATCAAGCGGGTTGCCGACAGCCGCGCCACGGTGCTCATTCGCGGGGAAACCGGCACCGGCAAGGAATTGGCCGCCCAGGCCATCCACCAGACCGGCGCGCGGCGCGACAAGCCCTTCATCAAGGTCAACTGCGCGGCGCTCTCCGCCGGCATTCTCGAAAGCGAACTCTTCGGCCACGAGCGTGGCGCATTTACCGGTGCGCATGAGCGGAAAATCGGCCGTTTCGAACTGGCCGACGGCGGATCGCTGATGCTCGATGAAGTCAGCGAAATCGGCGTGGAACTGCAATCGAAACTGTTGCGTGCCCTGCAGGAGCGCGAGTTCGAGCGGGTCGGCGGCACCCAGACCATCCCGGTGGACACGCGCATCATCGCCACCTCCAACCGCGACCTGGAAAAGGCCGTGGAAAAGGGCGTGTTCCGCGAGGACCTCTTCTTCCGCCTCCATGTCATCACGATCACCCTCCCGCCGCTGCGCGAACGCCGCGAGGATATTCCCGCGTTGATGGATCATTTTCTCGCGCGGTCCAACCGGGAAAACGGTCGAAATGTCCGGGGATTCACCGAGGAAACGCGCAAACTCTTCCTGGACTACGAATGGCCGGGGAATGTGCGCGAATTGCAGAACGCCGTCGAACGCGCCGTCGTGCTCAGCACGGATGCCATGCTGACTCCGGAACACTTTCAGTTGAACGCGTCGCCGGCAAGCCGTCAGGACAACGGGCTTGTCCCCGGCATGACCGTCGCCGAGGCGGAAAAGCGACTCATTCTGCGGACGCTCGCGCACTGCGGCGACAACAGAACCCGCGCCGCCGCCATGCTCGGAATTTCCGTCCGCACCCTGCGTAACAAACTCAAGGAATACGGCATGCAACACCGTTTCTCTGATGCGGTGTGAATGCCTCTGCAAACAGTTCTGGAGAACAGGCTTCAGCCTGCAAAAGAAATGCGAGCGTGACGTTCGCAGTCCCAGGGATAAGCGAAGGAAACGCCGGAAAACATGGCCCGTATTCAGATATTCTGCGGCCCGTGCCGGTCGCCCCGCGCCGGGCGCATAGACGCCCTGCTCAAGGAACACTGGGGCCGGGCGCTACTGGTCACGCCGACCCATGCATACGCGACGCACCGCCGGGACGCGCTGTTGTCTGGTGGCGCCCTGCAGGGCGCGTGGGGAAGGCCCGTGCGTTCCTTCAGCGACTTCGCGGCGTGGCTGCTCACCTGCGAGGGCGTTCACGTGCGCCGCATTACAGACGCCGAACGGCGCATGCTGATGGATCGATGCCTGCACCGGGTCATCACGCGCGGGGATTTTGCCGGCGCGGCCATTTCTCCAGAGAACAGCGGTCTTGCCGCGCATCTCCTGCACATCATCGCGCAACTCAAGCAGGCGGCCATCGAGCCGGATACATTCCGTGAGCGATTGGCACAGGTCAAAGAAAGTTCCCCGCTGGACCCGCTGGTCGCGGCGGTCTATGCGGAGTACCAGCAGGCACTGCTCGATGTCGGGGTGTATGACGTGCCCGGTCTCTACTGGGAAGCCGTCACACGCTGTGAAGCCGGTCCGCCGCGTGCGCTGTCCGGCGTGGAGTTGGTCGCTTTTGACGGCTTCGACGACTTCACCCCGTCGGAGTTTCGGCTGCTGAAATCCCTGTCGCGGCATATCAAGGAACTGGTCATCGGCCTGAACTGTGAACTGCGGCCCAGCCGTCGCGATCTGTACGAACTTTCCGTGGCCGCCGCAGACCGGCTCGCGGCGCACTTCGGCGTGACGCCCGTCGAGGTGGCCCCCGCTGCGCCGCGCCGATACAGCGAATTCGTCGCATCGGTCCTGTTCTGGCGTGATCCGCCGATCTTCCCGGAATCGTTGGAAGCGGACCTCACGGTCGTCCCCTGCGCGGATGTGGAGCATGAAATCGAGACCATTGCGCGGCGCGTCAAGCGGCTGCTGCTGGCGGGGGCGACGACACCGGACCGTATCGCCGTGGTCTTCCGCAACCTTGCGGAAACGGCGCCGCTGCTGCGGTCCATCTTCGGGGCGGCGGGTGTCCCCGTGCGCGTTACCAGTGCGCCGCGCCTCATTGACAGCGCCCTCGGCGCGTTTCTGCTGCGGCTCTTCGACGCCATGCAGCACTGGGAGCGCGATGCAGTGGTGGAGACGCTGGCGTCGCCGTGGTTTTGCGCAGACCAGACCCCGGAAGTGGCGCTGGGCCGCGATGCGCTGGAGCAACTGTCGCGCGCGGCGCGAATTATCGCAGGCCGTGACGAGTGGCACACACGCCTCCAGATCCTGCGCATCCGTCTTGAGAATCCCCGGGACGAGGCCGACCGCGCACTGCTCCGTCGCATGCCGGACGCCTTGCAGGCGCTGCACGGCGTGGAATTTCTGGCGCACAAACTAATGGATTTGGCCGAACACTTTGCGCCGAAGGGCGCCCAGCGCGCCTATGCCCAAGCATTGGATGCGTTGTTGTTGACCCTGGCCGTGGACCGCGTCACCGAAGCGTTCGTTGACCGCGTTTTTGGCGAAGCGCAATACAACGCACGCACAGCGTTGGACCGTCTGATCGCTACGCTGGCCGATGCCTGTGACGGGGAAACGCTGGAGTGGCCGGTCTTTCTGGGTCGGCTGGAGCAGGGCATGCGCGAAACCCCGTTCGACTGGCCCGACCCTCCGAATGGCGTCCTGTGCTGCGATCCCCTGCACATCCGCAACCTTTCCTTCGATTACGTCTTCTTCGGCGGGCTGGTCGAGGGCATCGTGCCGATGCCCGCCCCCGCCGATGCGATTTACCCCGAATCGGACCGCGTCCGCCTCAGGAATGCAGGCATCGTGATGGAAGGCCGCCGCGAACACAGCGCCCGCGAACGCATGCTCTTCCACCATGTGCTGCAGGCGGCCGAAAAGGGCGTGACCCTCTCCTGGCCGGTGCTGCGGCCGGGCGGTCGTGAAACAGTATCCAGTCAATTCCTTTCGGAACTGCTGGAACTCTTCTACGGCCACGGCGAAATTTCCGAACCAATGCCGCTCTCGGATTGTTTTGTCCCGCGTGCGCACGATGCCGCCTCCTGGCGGGATTTGCGCAACGCCGCCTTCCTGTATGATCCGGAACTCCGCGGTGCGTTCTCTGACGTATTCGCCGCTCCTGCCCGCGCACTGCAGATCGAACAGCGACGCCATGGGAAAGAACCGTTCGATGCGTTCGACGGCATGCTGGACGATCCCGCCACCGTCGCGGCGATCGCGCGGCAATTCGGGCCGGAGCACTGCTTCAGCGTGAACCAGATCGAATGCTACGTCAAATGTCCCTTCCGATTTTTCGCCGATCGGCTGCTGCGCGTGGAGGAGGAGGACGCCCCGGACGAAGCGCTGGACCCCTTGCTGCGAGGGTTAATCCTGCACGAGACTTTACAGCGTTTTCACGAACGATTCAAGGGCGTGCCGCTTCGTGAGGTTTTCACGGCAACGGATGCGGAGACCAACATGATGCAGGCCCTGGACGCCGCCTTTGATTCGCATGCCTGGCGCAACGCCGCCGCATCCCGCGCATTGATCGCCGTCGAGCGCGAACGCATGGCCGAAGCGCTGCGGCGATACATCCAGAGCGAAGCGACGCTGGACGAATCCTGGCGCGCGATGCATTTTGAACTCGCGTTCGGGCCGGCCGGCGGCGAAGACGCCGCCGTTGCGCGTCGTCATGCGCCCTTTGTGCTGGAAACCGAAGCCGGCCCCGTAAATTTCTCCGGGCGCATGGACCGCGTGGACCAGCAGGAAAATGCGCTGCGTGTTGTGGACTACAAAGCCGGCGCCATCCCCGGAACGGGCGAAATCATCAGTGGCGAATCTCTTCAACTTACCGTCTATGCCTGGGCGCTCACACGACACCTTTTCCCCGAGGCGTCCCGCGCCGAAGCGCTCTATATCAGCGTGGGCAAGGCTGAGCGCCGCGATGCGCTTGGCCATACCGCAAGAAGCAAGGCGCTCTTGGAACCCCGTGAAGCCAACGCCATGCGCGCCATCACCGAGGCTGTATGCGGCATCCGCGCAGGGGCGTTTCCCCCCTACCCAACGAAAAACGGCTGCAACTACTGCGACTACCGTCGCGCATGCCGCTACGACCAGACCCGCATCGAATACAAAACCGGAAGCCCCCGCCGCACCCCCGGCGAGGCCGCCGAGGAAGCCAATGACTATGGGGAAGAATAAGACTCACATGAAACGGATACCCCACAATCACGCGGATAAAGGGCCAAGTTATGACTGACGGGAAGCGAAGACGCATATATACGAATAGAATGCAATTCAAATCCCTTGCTTGCGCTCCGGTAAATGAACGCGGCGTTGTCTGTCTTTTTGGCGTGCTTCACGACATATTCGACCTGAAAATCGAGTCCATTCAAGCGTCCTGTGGCATTCTTTGATATACCATGAAGAGACATCGGCGCAAGAAGATTATTGCACTCTATAATTATAGAATTAGTTTGATAAAAAAACTGTGAGTATATGCAAAATGTTTGATCGAATAACATTTTCCCGTAACCGTTCACGGGGTCCAGAATGCGAAAACACTCGGAAAACCGCATTCTTCTGACGTTCGACTTGGGTTCTGGCGGAATTGCCGATCATTCCCGGGAAGGCGGTACTGGTATCGTTGTTTTCCGTCTGCACAACACCCGTGTAACACATGTGATAGATTGTTTGAGCGACGTTGTGCAAAAGGCCGCAAACGAACTGGAGGTGGGTGCGGTGATTGCCGTTGAGGAATCCCGATTTCGAGTTCGCAGTTTTTATTGATAACGGGAACGCAGGCATTCGTGTTATCCGGGTCTCTCGAAGGCGTCATGGCATGCGACTGAAGGTCTCCCGAGAGTAGACGCCGCGGAGCGCCGTGTCTGCATTTGGTGTCCGGGCAAGCCCGGCCGCAATAAAGCGGCGGCAAGCCGCCGCAGTTCAAAGAGATGATTCATGACAAGGGTAATGGGATGAAGCGGACGCCACAACAGATTGAAGCGATTGAGACGATCACACCGCGATTGTGCGTGGATGCGGGCGCGGGGTCCGGAAAAACGCGCGTGCTGGTGGACCGCATCGCGCACCTGATTGAGACGCGGCGCGCGGACCTGGATGAGATCGTCGCAATCACGTTCACGGACAAAGCGGCCGCGGAGATGAAGGACCGCCTCCGGCGCACCTTCCGCCGGAATGCGCCATGCGACGATCCCCAGGAAATGAACCGGTGGCGGGATATGGAACGGCGTATTGACGCGGCGCGGATTTCGACCATTCACGCCTTCTGCGCCGCCATACTGCGGGAAAACGCGCTGTTCATCGGACTGAATCCCGACTTCACGGTGCTGGCCGAAGCGGAGGCGGCGCTGCTGCTGGACCAGGTGGCGCGGCAGACAGTCCATGACCTGCTGGAACAGGCGGACGCAGGCGCGACGCGCCTGGCGGTGGCTTATCCGCTGAACACGCTGCATCGGATGATCCTCGAAGCGTTGAAGAAACCCGCGTTGCTCGAACGGCTGGAGGGGACGCATCCGCTGCGCGATCCGGAGGCGCTCTTGAAGCATTGGCGGCAAATCGCGGCGGCGGAATACCGTCGGCGGCTGGCCGTCCTGGGACGGCGCAGCATCCTCCGGCATTATCTGTGCCGACTCCGTAGTTTCGACGGCCTTTGCACCAGCGCATCGGACGGACGGGAAACACGCCGTCGGATGATGATGGATACGCTGGAGGAAATCCAGCGAGGGGTTGATCCGGAAATGATCGAGCGCGCGCTGGCGCGCTTCACGGAAAAATGGCCCCACGGTGCGAAAAAGAACTGGCCGTCGGAAGAGGTGTACAACGCCCTGTCGAGACTACAGGATGCCCTCAAGAAATTCGCGAAGGAAACGTTGCAATCGAGAGAACTCGCGGAAAACCGCGACGAATCGCGCGCGGCGCGGCTGAGTTGCGATGCCTTTGCGGTGGCGCAGGCGGCGGCCGCCGCATATCAGGCGGCCAAGGCGCAGGCGCACGCGATGGATTACGACGATCTCATCAACGCGGCGCTGCATGCGCTGCGGGATTTTCCCGAACTCCGGCGACGACTGGCGCGCGGCATGCGCCACCTGCTGGTGGATGAATTTCAGGACACCGACGCGACCCAATTGGAGATCATTCGTTTGATCGTGGAGCCCGGCGACGGCGTTGCGGGTCCGTCGTTGTTTTTTGTGGGCGACGCGAAACAGTCCATCTATCTCTTTCGCGGGGCGGAGGTGGAGGTCTTTCAGCAGGAGAAAGCGGCGGCCACCCATGTGACGCGGATGGCCCGCAATTTTCGCTCGCTGCCGGACGTGCTGGCGTTTGTCAACGACTTTTTCGCGGCGTCGGGCTGCCTGCATGCCGTGGAAGCCTACGCGCCGATGGCGGCGCATCGGCCCGCGCTGGACCAACCGCGCATCGAGTTCATTTTGCCGGAAACCCCGGAAACGAAAACGGGAGCAAAGCCGCTGAGCGAAGACTGGCGGCGCGCCGAGGCGAAACTGATCGCCGCACGCATCCTGGCGCTGTGCGATCCGAACCATCCCCTCGAAATCAGCGATCCCGATACGCACACACCGCGTCCCGCGCATTACGGCGATGTGGCCATCCTGTTCCGCGCGTTCACGTCGGTGCACCTGTACGAGCAGGCCCTGCGGGATGCGAAAATCCCCTACGCCCTGGTGGCTGGAAAAGGTTTTTACGCGCAGCGGGAAGTCGTGGACGTGCTCACCCTGCTGGAACTGCTGACCGACCCGCGCAACGATGTCGCGGCGCTCGCGTTTCTCCGCGGTCCCCTCTGCGCCGTCAGCGACGCGACGGTATACCACATGGGGCGCAACAGGAGCCTGTCGGCGGCGTTCTGGGGCGATGCGCTGCCGGAGAACACGGACGATGCGGCGGCCTTGCGCGCCGCGCGCGCGATGATGCGCGATTTGCGCGACCGCATGGAAGCGCCGCTCCCGGATTTCCTGCGCGCCGTGCTGGACAAGACCGGCTGCGAGGCGGTGCTGCTCGGGGGACATCTCGGTCTGCAGAAGGCGTCGAACGTCCGCAAGTTGATTGACTTGGCCGAGGACTTCGCGCGGCGGCGGCCGCCGAGCCTGCGCGCCTTCGTGCGCTACCTGAGCGAGGTGGGACGGCAGGAACTGCGTGAGGGCGAGGCGCTCCTGCAACCGCAGGGCGCGGGCGCGGTCACGCTGATGACGATTCACAAGGCCAAGGGCCTGGAATTCCCCGTGGTTTTTGTCGTGGACATGGGCAGTCCGCCGAAGGGCGCGCACCACGACCCGCTGCTGATGCACCGCGATCTGGGCCTTGCGCTGCGCACGGATGATGACACCGGCCTGCGCGCGCCATCTGCGATGGTGGATGCGATCAAACAGCGCATCCGTGAAGAAGAGGAAAACGAGCATGCCCGGCTGTTGTATGTAGCGCTGACGCGCGCACGCGACCACCTGGTGATGAGCGGATCGCTGGAAGGGAAAAACAGCGGCAGTTGGCTGGAGGCGATTGACGACGAGTTCGCCGTGGCTGCGCAGGCGCATCGAGCCACCATAAGAGGCAATGGCTGGCGCGCGACTATTCGCCGTCGCCTGGAGGCGGCGGAACCCGGGCCGCGCGCGGCCGCGCGGGAAGCGGCGCCGCCGCCGGAAATTCTGGCGCGCCAGGTGCAGCCCCTCGCGCTGCCCGCCGCGCCGTCCCGCACGATTCCCGTGTCCGCCGTGCTCCGCCACATGGGCGTGGAAGAAGACAAAGACATGGCGGAATCCGCGGAGGCTGAGTCGCTCACAGAGCGCCGCTCCGGCGGGGCGCGGCACTGGGCGCTTCAGCGTGGCACACTCGCGCACCGCATGTTCGAATGCTGGGATTTTCGTCGGGATATGCCGCCACTTGCGGCGATGCTCGCCGAAGCAGGGATGGGGCTGTCGCGCCGAGCGGCGGTGGCCGAGGATTTGCGCGCGATGGCGGAGCGTTTCGCTGCATCCGACCTGCGCGCGCTGCTCGCGCGCCAGGAACGCCTGGAGCGCGAAGCGCCATTCCATCTGTGCGTGGACGACGCTGTGATCAGCGGCACGGTGGATGCTGTGTTGGACGACGGGGTGATCCTCGACTACAAGACCGGGCATTACAGCGACCGCGTCCATGAGCACTATGCATGGCAAATCCGGCTGTATGCTGCGGCCCTGCGCCGCCTGCGGGGTGTTCAGCCGCCCGCCGGCATCATCGCTTACGTGGATGAGGGCGTGGTAAAGCGGGTGCGGCTGTCCGAGGCGGACGAGACCGCCGTGATTGAGTCGGTCCGCAAAATCGTGCGCTCGTTTTGGCAGGTCTCCAATGCACAGTAGACGCGGCATCCTGCCGCGTTGGTTGCGGATGGATCGCACGCGGCGGGACGCCGCGGCTACGTTTGGCGTCCAGGCAGGCCCGCCCGCATGAAAGCGGCGGCACGCCGCCGCAGTCCGAATAGATGCGGAATACGGTGGTGGTTTGCTTCGCGGCGGCGCCGGTGATTATAGTGCTGATCCGTGAGGCGATGTCCATATTCCTGATGGATGAATTATGATTCTACTACACGAAAGGTTGGATGGTGTTTTCTTCGGAAGCGATTGAGACGACAAAGGGCATCATTGATGCGGCGTTCGCGGAAGGCCGCGACGCCATTGCGGAGCATGATGCAAAACGATTACTCGCGGCCTGTGGCGCGCCGGTCATCGAGGAATTTTTCGCGCGTGACCCCGAAGCGGCGGCAGCGGCGGCGGAGTCCATGGGCTATCCCGTGGTGGTGAAAGGCTGCGCGGCGGGCGTGGCGCACAAGAGCGATGTCGGGCTGGTGGCGTTGCATCTGGATGACCGCGAAGCGGTAGTGACAGCGGCGCGGACTATGCAGGGCGTTTATCGCGACGGTGCGCTGGATGGATTCCTGGTGCAGCGGCAGGCGCGCGGCCGCCGGGAGGTGATTGTCGGCGGATTGCGCGACGCGGTGTTCGGCCCCTGCGTGATGCTGGGCGTCGGCGGGGTGGCGGTGGAGGCGCTGGGCGATGTGTCGTTCCGGCTGGCGCCGCTGGACCAACGGGACGCCCTGGAAATGATGGACGAGTTGCGGGCGCGCAGGGTTTTTGATGCATTTCGCGGCGAAGCCGCCGCAGACCGGGAAGCGCTGGTTCACGTCATCCGCGCTGTGGGGCAAATTCTCCTGGACCATCCGCGCATCGCGCAGATTGACGTAAATCCGCTCGTACTGGAAGACGGCCGCCCCGTGGCCGTGGATGCGCACATCGCGTTGCGCGAAGGCGACGAGGCCGCACCGCCGGAGGCATCGCGCCCGACGCCCGAACAGTTCCGGGCATTGTTCGAACCGGAGAGCGTGGCGATTGTCGGCGCATCCGATTCTCCCGGAAAATGGGGCTTCCGGATTCTGTTCAATACCCTCGAAGGCGGCT
This sequence comes from uncultured bacterium, assembly GCA_937951485.1. GTDB lineage: Bacteria > Hydrogenedentota > Hydrogenedentia > Hydrogenedentales > CAILVY01 > CALEDJ01. The sequence continues at coordinate 88,916 of CALEDJ010000009.1, read as the reverse complement.
ATGATGGCCGCGTGTACGGCGTCAATCCGAAGCACAAGGAACTGTTCGGCGTGCCGTGCTTTCCCACCGTGGCGGACTTGCCAGAAGCGGTGGACCTGGCGCTCATTGTCGTGCCGCCCAAGGGTGCGCTGGCCTGCCTGCGCGAATGCGCGGCGAGAGGCGTGCGCGCCGTGCTGGTGATCACCGCGGGCTTTGGCGAACTGGACGACGCGGCGGCGCGGGACGCGCAGGCGGAACTGGTCCGCGTGGCGCGCGAAAGCGGCATGCTGGTGGTGGGGCCGAACTGCGCGGGCGTGGCCAGTCCCGCACCGAAGCATCTTTATTGCGGCATGATCGCGCGCTATCCCGGCGCGGGGCCGCTGTCCATCGTTTCGCAGAGCGGCAACGTGGGCGGCACAGCGCTGACCTGGGCCGCGCTGCATCAGGTGGGCATCGGCCGCTTCATCAGCAGCGGCAACGAAGCGGTGGTGCAGACCGAGGACTATCTTTCCTTTTTCACGCAGGACGCCCAGACCCAATCCATTCTCAGTTATGTGGAGGGCGCGCGGGACGGGCGGCGCTTCTTTGAGGCGCTGCGCGCGGCGGCCGCGCGCAAGCCCGTGGTGCTGATCAAGGGCGGGCGCAGCCAGGCGGGCATGAAAGCGGCGCGGTCGCACACCGGCGCGCTTGCGAGCGAAGTGCGGCTCTTTCAGGCCGCGTGCCGCCAGGCCGGTGCGACGGTTATTAACGACACCTACGAGGCGATGGAAGCCGCGGGCGTTTTTGCTGTGCAGCCGCTGCCAAAGGGGCGACGCGTGGGGATAGTCTCCCAGGGCGGCGGTTGGGGCGTCATCGCGGCGGACGCCTGCGCCGAAGCGGGATTGGACGTGGCGGCGCTGCCGGAGGAAACGCTGGCGGAACTGGACGCGTTCCTGCCCGCGTGGTGGAACCGGGGCAACCCCATTGATTTGGTAGCGGGCACCGACATCACGATGCTTTCGCGCACGGTCGAAGCGGTGATGCGTTGCCCTGCCGTAGATGCGGTGATCCTGCTGGGTGTCGGCTACATTTCCAGCAGCATCGCGCGCCTGGCGCAGTCGCGCCGCGCCCAGGAACACGGCCTCGACAAACTGGCCGAAATGGGCAGCCATATGGAAGTGCAGGATATCCAGCGCATTGCCCGTTTCGTCGCCGAACACGGAAAACCTTTGCTCGCCGCCTCGGATACGGCCCTCCTGGCCTATGGCGCAACGCCCAACAACGCCATTCGCGAACTTGAACGGCTGGGCATCTACCTCTTTTCCAGTCCAGCCCATGCGGCGCGTACGCTCGCGCGTATGGCCGAGCGCCACGAATTCCTCCAGGGCGCGCCGCGCGGCGCGTTTGCGAGACGCGGATAGGCGCCGGGCACAACCTTGCGCAATTGACGTATTTTCTCATGCGGCGCTATGATCGCCCATGCTGCAGGGTTCGATATGGGGAGAAAGGATGCCGGGAAGTATTCAAGCGCATGGTGCGGTCCTTCCGCACTATATTGTTCATCGCGTGTCATGCGCTCCTTCCGGGGATTGGAATGATCCGGTCTGGGCGGCGGCGGATTGGGCGCGCATCGGTCATTTCCACCCCGCGAGCAGCGCACACCGTCCAGAAACGCTGTTCCGATTGCTGCACGATGACGAAGCGCTTCACGGCGTTTTCATGGTTCGGGATCGCTATGTCCGGTGCACGCACATGACCTATCAGAGCGCAGTGTACAAGGACGCTTGCATCGAATGTTTTTTCAAGCCGTTTCCGGAAAAGGGCCACATGAATTTCGAGATGAACTGCTGCGGAACCTTGTTGCTGCGTTATGTGGAGAATCCCACGCGGCTGCCGGACGGCGGGTTTGCCCGGCAGGAAGAAGCCCCGCAGGAATTGGGGGCGCGGACGCGCATCCAAACATCGCTTTCAGGGCCGATTGCCGAAGAAATCGTCAAACCAGTGACGTGGCGGTTGCGCTTCACCATACCGGTGCTGGTGCTGGAAACGTATCTGGGGCCCTTGCGTCCGCTTGCGGGGCGGCAATGGCGCGCAAATTTTTATAAGTGCGCGGAGGAGAATTCCCACCCGCACTGGGCCGCATGGGCGCCGATTGGCGACCGGCTCGATTTCCACCAACCGGACCGCTTCGGGGTGATTTTTTTTGCCTGAGTATCGTGAACCGCGTAAACTCCGGCACTCACCCCGGCGGAAACCACAGACAGGAGTGTTTTATGCGCATGGATGCGTGTTCCATCGCCGTGCTGATGCTGCACCCGGGCTGCAACATGTCGTGCTCGTATTGCGTAACGGAGAACAGCATGTCCTCAATGCGCTACGAACAGGCGCTGGGTGTGCTTGACGAGGCGGTCCGCCGCCGTATCGGGAACGTAGTGCTGGGCGGCGGCGAGCCGTTCGCGTGGCCTCCAGACGCCATGCGCCTGGCGCGGGAGGCGAAGCGCCGGGGCTTTGTCGTGCAGATTGGCACAAACGGCGTCGCGTTGCCGCCGAACTACGAACACGCCGAAGCCGTGGACCGCTATGTGCTGCCGCTCGATGGCGCAACCGCGTCGGCGCATGATGCCTTGCGGCATCATCCGGGCGGCCACCACCGGGTCATCGTGGAACGCCTCGCTTGCCTGCGCGAGGCGGACAAGTCCGTCACGGTGTCCACGGTGGTGACGGCGTTGAATCTAGGAGAACTGGAGTCGCTGGCGCATTTCCTCAACGCCTATGCGCGTGAGGGGGGCCGCCTGCACGCTTGGCATCTCTATCGTTTTCTCCCGCGGGGGCGCGGCGGCGCGCGGAACGCGCCACGCCTGCGGGTCGGCGAGACGACTTATGAAAAGGCGTGCGCGCACGCGAAGGCGGCGGCGAAAGGCTACGCGGTGTTCAAGCGCAAAGACATGCAGCACTCCCGCACAGTGGATTTCTTCTGGTATGAGGGGGACCGGCTGTGCGTCGGCAGCGAATGCCGGCGCGACAGCGCCGCGTCTGGGCCGACATGGACTCAGTTCCCGGAAACCCTGGCCCTCGCCAGTTCCTCCACCTCCTGAAGGTCTATTTTTGCCATTCGGATTTCTGTGGCGGCCAACATGCCGATGCCCCAGGGATAATCCCTGTGGATGTCGCTGGTGTAGTAAGACACATACAGGTCATTGCCGCGCAATACGACGCCTGCGTAGGAGGTGTCGCCGGAACTCGGCAGGTCCGTCAGGTGAACCAGGCCTTCCGGCAGGACTTTGTACAGTGCAGTGCGTTTCTTTCCGAAAATGCTCCCGTAATACACCGGAAACCGCGCGGGCTGCGGATTGTGGCGGCCTACGGCGTACACCGCCCCGCCATGGGCGAAAAGACACGGCCCATCCAGGCGGGTCACAAAACACTTCACGCCATTCCACCGCGTGTAGGGCGGGTCCGCCGTGCCTATCCACGTGCATGCCTCGCGATGGCCGAAAACGCTGTCCGCGTTGATTTCCAGGCGCGCGGTGGCGATCATGCGTCCATCTGGAAAGAACTCGATGGCCGTCTCGTCATTGCCGTCGCCTTCGTAAATGACGCCGACTTCCTCCCATGTCCATCCGTCGGCGGACCGCAGCAGAATGGATTTTCCATGATCACGCCAGTATGCGGGCACATACCAGGTGTGGCCGTCATATGTTTTCGGCCGCCAGAAAAGCCAACCCTCCGGATGGATGGCCACGAAATCCGTCCATTGTTCGCCATCGTCGCTGACGGCCGCCTTTGTGCCAAAGGGCGTGGCCATCAATCCGGTGTTCTCCAGTACATAAAGAAACAGTCGGTCGTGAATGACGGCAAACTTTGGGTCCCGGATGTCGCTGCGGGGGATATGGAAACTTCGAACCGATTCCCAGTCCCGCGCGTCGCGCGACCGCCAGAGCAGCAACTGGCACTTCGTGCTGCCGAGATGCCACGGCGAACTGGCATGCACGAGGTAGTAATGTCCGCGCCAGTAGAGCAGGTCCGTGTTGGAATTGTGCATGCCATCACTGACGACCGGCCAGTGCTCGATGGCCAGACGGGGATTGATGCGCGCAGTATTGGGGCGCAGCAGCCACCATCCGAAGACGGCGCCGATGCACACCGCCGCAAGGGCCGGCAAAATGCTCACCGCAAGCCACAACCGCAGGCGACGCCGTATATATCGCCCTTGCGTCGCAGAGGATGTCCCCTGTTCCTGTTGGTTGGTCGCCTTCATGCGCTGTCCCTCGTCATTCGTGCGGCGTATTATACAAAACACCGCCACGCCTTCTCACGCCATCCATTCTCTCCGCTGTATCCGGTTGTTGCACTTGGAATAAGCATCGGCGCTTCGCTGCAAATGGATTTTCCCCGGGGCTGCCTGCTATGCTTTGCGGCATCCCGCGCCATGTCGGCGCGCGGCTTTTCGGAACTTCTCACCACCGGTATGCATAGGGCCGGGTTTTTGAAGAAACCGGCTTTCTTCACAATTGCAACAGGACAAAAGACCATGAATCAGGACGATGTATGCGGCCAAGGGTCCGACGAGGATCAGTTCTTGTATCGGTTGCGGCATTCACTGGCGCACATCATGGCGCAGGCGGTGTTGGAATTGCGCCCGAACGCGAAACTGGCCTTCGGCCCGCCGGTTGAAAACGGGTTCTACTACGACTTCGATTTCGGCGACGCGCCGCTGGGGGAATCGGATCTCGAAGACGTGGAAAACCGTATGCGCCGGATCATCAAGGCGAAGCAGCCGTTTGAACAGCGCTGGATGCCGCCGGAAGAAGCGGAACAATTCCTCGCCTCCCGGCATCAGGACTACAAAATCGAGTATGCGCGGGAATTGGCGGCCACCGGCAGGGCAGGGGATCAGGGGCTGTCGTTCTTCAGCAGCGGTCCGTTCATTGACATGTGCGAGGGACCCCACCTGGCGCACACCGGCGAGGCGCCCAAAGGCTGCTTCAAACTGGACCGCATTTCCGGAAGTTACTGGCGGGGCGACGAGAAACGCCCGATGCTCACCCGCATCTACGGGCTGGCCTTCGAGTCTCAGGATGCGCTCAAAGATTTTCTGGAGCGGCGCAAACTGGCCATGGAACGCGATCACCGCAAGTTGGGCGAGGAACTGGACCTGTTCATCCAGGATCAGGAAGTGGGCGTGGGGCTGCCGATGTGGATGCCCAACGGCGCGGTGATACGCGACGAGTTGGAGGCATGGGCCCGGGAGGAGGAATTCAAGGCGGGCTATCAGCGCGTCGCCACGCCGGCCATCACGCGAGGGGATTTGTATCGCCGGTCGGGCCATCTGCCGCACTACGCGGACAGCATGTATCCGCCGATGCCCGTGGATGAGAACGACGAATACTACCTGCGGCCGATGAACTGCCCGCATCACCACAAGATTTACGCGGCGCGCCTGCGCAGTTACCGCGATCTGCCGCTGCGCCTCGCGGAATACGGCCACGTGTACCGTTATGAAAAGCACGGGTCATTGTCGGGGCTGTTGCGCGTGCGCGCCATGTGCATGAACGATGCGCACATCTACTGCACGCCGGACCAGGTGGAATCGGAATTCCGCGCCATCCTCGGCATGTACAGCCATTACTACACCCACCTGCGCATGGGCAATTTCCGCGTACGGCTCTCGCTGCACGACGCGCGCGAGAAATACGCCGCAAACGAGGCGGAATGGCTGCGTAGCGAGGCCATTGTGCGCGACGTGCTCGACCGCATGGGGGTTGCATATGATGAGGAAACTGGAGAAGCGGCGTTTTACGGGCCGAAGGTGGACATCCAGGTGAAGAACCTGATGGGCCGCGAGGAAACCGTGTCCACCTGTCAACTTGACTTCGTTATGGCCGACCGCTTCGACCTCGCCTACGTGGACAAAGACGGGGCGCTCAAGCGTCCCTTCATCATCCACCGCGCCCCGCTCAGCACCCATGAGCGCATGATCTCCTTCCTGATTGAGTTCTATGGCGGCGCATTCCCCACCTGGATGGCGCCGGTGCAGGCCCGGATCGTGCCGGTCAACGAAGAGGTGATGCCCTATGCTCGGGAACTCGAGTCGGCGCTCCGCGACCGCCTTTTCCGCGCCGAAGTGGACGACACCGGCGAGAGTTTCAACAAAAAAATTCGCAACGCGGTTACCAGGAAGATTCCCAACATCTGGATCATCGGCGGGAAAGAAGCGGCAAACCGCTCTGTCACCTGGCGGCGCTACTGTGTGAAAGAACAGGTCACGGTTCCCTTTGAAAAAGCGCTGGAATGCCTTCAGACCATGCGCCGCGACCGCGTTATGGACAATTTCCCCGACATCCCCCTGCCCATCGCCTGATCCTTGCCGTTGTGGCCGGACTCCAGCGGGTCTGCTTTGAATCCGCGCATTGGTCGGGGCTACGGGTGGTGATTGCTTCAGTCGGCCGACATGTGGCCCGACGGCTATTCCGAATCCTCCGGCGTCGTCGCTTGTTCGCGCTGGGGGGCGGCGCCGGTTTCAGCGACTTGTTGCACAGGGCGGGGCAGCATGCCGCGGGCGGTCATGTCAATGATGCGGATGCGCCCGTCAATGGCGGCAGGGGTCACGATCATGCGTGTGTGCCCCCACGGGGTGGTCTTCTCCTGTTCGGTGTTTTCGCGGTGCCAATGCCCGAACACAAGAAATTCGAGGGGGTTGTCGAGGAACAGCGATATCTGTGCGCGCATGCCCATGGACGGCTCATAGCGATGCGTGACGCCGACCGTCCAGCGACAGGGCTTGAGGATGCGGCGGAAGCGTTCGAGCGCGCCTGGCTGCGCGCCGAGATCATCGGCGGTGACATAGTCCTTTGTGTCGAATACAAGGTATCCGTCCTGTCCGAACGTGAACATGTAATAAAGCGGGCCGAAGAAACGCTCATAATTGTTGTCTTTGCGGTCATGGTTGCCGGGACACACAAAGGTGGGCGTGGCGCACAAATCGAGCAACGCGAGAAAACGCCGGAACTCGTTTTCTTCGCCGCCTTCGGTGAGATCGCCGGTAATCAGCGCCATCGCGACGTCGGCCTCGTTGACCGCGCGGAAGACGTCGCGGATGATATCGTCGGAGCGGCGGGGATAACGGCGGTCTTTGCCTATGTGCGTGTCGGTGACGTGGGCGATGGAATAGATCTCGGGAAACGATTCCCGGATATAGACGGAGCGCGGGGTGCGGTCCGTCTTCTCGCCGGTTGCGGCGACGATGGTGTAAGCGCCCGGAGGGATGGTGTCGGGCGTGGTGCACGCCACCTTCACGCGGTTTCCCGGCAGCGGCGTCCACGCGCCCTCGAGGGCGTATTGTTGGCCGCCGCCTTCCAGAAACATCGCGGCGGGTTCGGTCAGGACGGCGTCAAAGGCCGCGCCGGGTGCGATGATGACCGGCACGCCGTTGTTGGGCAGTTGAATCAGGCCGAGCGTGCCGTCCGCCTCGCGCGCACCAGCCACCGGCAGCGCCCAATGCACTCCAAAGAGACCTAGCGCCGCCATGCAGGCGGCTGTTCTGATACGGCGCGCGATCATGGCGTCGGCTCCGCATACCACGCGGGCGCGAGACAGTAGCCGGGATAATCGGTCAGTTTGCGCCGTCTGCCCGATTCAACATGCACGGCGTGGATTTCCGGACGTCCGTTTTCGTCTGAAACGAACGCGATCCATTCGTCCCCGGGACCCCATGTCGGGCTCCAGCAATCATGGTCGTTACCGACCGCGATGGGGAAAATACGCACAGTTTCATAGAAAACGCGGTAAATACCACGCCGCCCCCCGCGAAACGATTCAAATGCGACCCATCTGCCATCGTTGGACCACACCGGGTTCCAATCCGCCGCGTGGTGGTTGCTGACGTTGTTGAGCCCGCGCCGACTCAGCACGAAGATATCCCTGAATCCGCCATCGTTGGATTCAAAGGCGATGGCGTCGCCCCTGGCACTGATTTCAATCGCCCATTCCACATGCCGGAGGCTGTCCTTGGTGACCATGCGCAAAAACGGCACGGCCATATTGCGCGTGGTGAGCATAGCTTCCGTCGAAAGGCTTCCGGGGTCTCCCACCAGCCCGATGGCAAGCCCCATGCCGTCTATCAGGGCATCATTGACGAATGCTTCAAAATCAACGCCTTCCAGCACAACCTCGACATCGGGGTCCAGCGCAAGCAGAAGGCCAAGATGCGGCAGCCACACGGGCCGCATCATGCCGGCGCGCTCTCCCGCCCAGGGCGTCTCCGCGCCCGAAGCCAGGTCATAGACCATCAGCGTTTGCTGCATGCCCATCTCAGCATCGGCGGCATAGACCAGCCGGCGTCCGTCCCCTGACCAGCGCGGCCCGCGATTCCATTTCCGCGCGTGGCGGAGCATGTGGCGCTCGGACCCGTCGGCGCGCGCCACGCAAATCCCCAGGCCGTCGGGGTGCACCGTCTCAAAGGCCAGCCACTGCCCGTCGGGCGACCAGCGCGGCGCGCCGTCGCGCTGGCCCGGTCCCACGCGCACCGTCTCCCCCGTCGCCACATGCAGCACATGCACGCACTGGTTTTCCTGGTTCGTCCCGGCGACATAGGCAATCGCGCCGCCGGGATCGGCGCATAGCGCCGCCGTCATGAGGGCAAAAAGGAAAGTCATTGGTCCCTTGTCATGATTTTCATCGGATGAGATGCGGTGTCCGTAAATGCCGTGATTTGCGCTTTCTCTCTATAGGCCATCGGATATGTCGCAGTCAAGTTTTTCAGGATGTTTCAAGCGGGACTATCCCCGAAACCTCGTAAATACAGGCGAACGACATGGGCAACGGCGCGATAATCTGCATCCGTGCGGAAAAATCAACGGTCAATAGAATCCATAAGGGTCCACATCCACTTTCAACTGGACCTCCGCGCCGCCGCGCAGTTCCTCGAAGGCGGCGCGCGCCGCGCGGACCAGCGCATTCAACGGGGCCGCGCCCGACGACAACGCGGCCATGTGCCACCTGTACTTGCGCTTGACGCGGCGGATGGCGGCCGGCGCGGGACCGAGCAATTGCACTGCGGGATGGCCGAGGCGATCGCGCTGTTCGCGGAGCAACCTGCACAGCAGCATCGCGTGGCGTTCGGCGAGTTGAGGGTCTTCACTCTCGATGGCGAAACCGGCCATGCGGCGGTAGGGCGGATACTTCGCACTGAGCCGATGTTTCATCTCCTGTTCGTAGAAGTCCGCGTAATCATGTTGGGCGGCGGCCTGGATGGCGTAATGGCGGGGCCGGTAGGTCTGGATGATCACCTCGCCGGGCCGGTCGCCGCGTCCGGCGCGGCCCGCGACCTGCGTCAGCAACTGGAAAGTCTGTTCCGCGGCGCGGAAATCCGGCACCGAGAGGCTCGTGTCCGCATTGATTACGCCCACCAGCGTCACGCCGGGATAATCGTGCCCCTTCGCGAGCATCTGTGTGCCGATGAGGATGTCAATCTCGCCCTGGGCGAAGCGTCCGAGGATTTTCGCGTGGCCGCCCTTGCCCGCCGTGGTGTCGGCGTCCATGCGCTCGACGCGCGCCCCCGCAAACGACCGCATCAGGTAATCCTCCGCCTTCTGCGTGCCCGTGCCGAGATAGATCAGCGTGTGGAACTGGCACTGATCGCAGCGTTCCGGGCGCAGGCGCTGTGCGCCGCAGTAATGACAGCGCAACACGCCGCCCGCGCTGTGGTAGGTCAGGCTGACCTGGCAGTTTTCGCACGGCGCCACCCACCCGCATACGGGGCACAGTACGAACGGCGCAAAACCCCGCCGGTTCAACAGCAGAATCGCCTGTTCTCCGGCGTCCACGCGCTGTTGCACGGCGTCTTCCAGGGCGCGCGAAAGGATCACCTGGCCGTCACGGGCCTTGGTCTCCTCGCGCATGTCAATCAGGCGCACGACGGGCAGGACCCCGGCGGTCGCCCGGCGCAGCAGACTCAGCCGGGCGTACTTGCCTTTCTCCGCGTTGTAGGCCGATTCGATGGACGGCGTCGCGGACCCCAGCACGCACGCGGCGCCCGCCATCTTCGCCCGCATGATCGCGACGTCGCGCGCGTGATAGCGCGGCGTCTCGTTCTGCTTGTAGGAGTGGTCGTGTTCCTCATCCACGACGATGACGCCCACGCGGGGCAGCGGCGCGAAAATCGCCGAGCGCGCGCCGACCACAATGCGCACCTCGCCGCGCCGTGCGCGGCGCCACTCATCGAAGCGCTCGCCCGCGCTCAGGCCGCTGTGCAATACGGCGATGCGCTGCTGGAACCGCGCGTAGAAACGGCCGACGGTCTGCGGTGTGAGCGAGATTTCCGGCACCAGCATGATCGCGTCGCGGCCCAGCGCCAGCGCATGTTCGATCACCTGCAGATAGACCTCGGTTTTGCCGGACCCGGTGATGCCATGCAGCAGGAAGGTCTGGAAACGCCCGCCGGCCATCGCCGCCGCGATGGCGTCGCAGGCGGCCCGCTGATCGGGGTTCAGGGCGTGCTTCAACGCGGCGCGATCATCGGCGGAGAAATCCGGGCGGCGGTAGAACTCCCGCGCGCTCAGCGAAATCAATTCTTTTTTCTCCAAGGCGCGCAGGACCTCCGCCGTGACGCGGTGTCTGGCGTACAACTCCGTGGCCGCGCGCTCCGGCGCGCCGTGCAGCAGGTCGAGATAGACCATCGCCTGTTTCGGCGCTTTGCGCTGCAATTCAAGCACCGCCTCGGCGGACAAGACGCGGTCTTCGCGCAGATGCGCCCAGGTCTCCGTCCGGATGGATGCGCCGGAATCCGACGCCGCCTGTTCTTCCGCAATCACGCCGCGCCGCACCAGCGCGCCGAGCGTGTTGCTCAACGCAGTGCGGCCCACAACTGTTGCGAGTTGCCGGTCCGTGAGCGGACCGCGCCGATACAATTCCGCAATCACGCGGCGTTGGCGCTCGGTGAATCGTCCCGAGTTGATCTGGTCGGGGAGCAGGCGATAGCACATGGCCGCCGCCGCGCGCATGCCCGCCGGAGCCGCGCAATGCAGCGCCTCGCCCCAGGAACAACAGTAATACTCGGCCATCCACCGGCACAGTTCGAGCATGTCGGAGGAGAAGACCGGCTCATCATCCGGCAGGTCCAGCAACGGGCGCACCTCTTCGAGGTCGCATTCCCCGCGCAATGCGACGATGTACCCCGTCTCCACGCGCCGCCTCAACGGCGCCACTGCCCGCATGCCCACTTGGACGCGATGGCGTAACGACGCCGGAACGGCATAGGTAAGCGGCCGGTCCAGGGCAATGGGGATCGCGAGATCGGCATAGAGGACCGTGTCGGAATCGGTTTCTTGCGGCGCGTGCGACGTCATAGCGGTATGAAGTATAGGCGCGGCCTGCGGCGTGGTCAATAGCACTCCCGGCGAAGCGACGCGAATCACACAGAACGGGCAAATAGCGAAAAAAAGGGCGGCCCTCCCCGCGGAAGAACCGCGGAAAGGGCGCGCCAATCAAAGTACCGTATCGGTTACGTCAGGCCGAAAGGGGCGCACCCTTTCGCCCATCGAGCGCCGCCCACTACCGGCGACCCCGCCTCCTCCGACCCGCTTCCCTCACAAGCGGGCCCATCTGAAGGTTGCATGTTGCGTCGCCGCGAGCGGGCAGCCAACTACTCCCGCCGGGTTCTACCCGACTTCCCATCGATGGACCACCTCCTTTCCGCCTGACCGATGTTCCCCGAAGTCTCCTCATGAGTCTTCATCGCCACCGGCAGGTCTTTCCTGCGCCTCTACAATACAACGAATTCCAAAAAAGCGCAAGACCCTTTCGAATGCGGAATGCGGAGTGCGGAATGCGGAGTGCGGAGTGTGGAGTGTGGGATAACAGACAACAAGAACGTTATTGTTTTCGGGCTGTTCGAATAGATGCAATAACGATGGCCGTTATCTGATTGGCTTCATCCATCAGGTCTTCAAGCAACCTCTTTTCCAAGATTCCGGCCTCGATGAGTAGTTCCATCCATTAAAGACATTCGTCGCATTCTTCTTCGACAATCCCCATTTTTGCAACAAAGTCAGCCTTGGATTCAGCACGACATGCTGACCGATAATTCGCGCCGACCGATGTACCGCAACGCATCAGTTGTCGAGCAATAGTTTCCGTTGTGCGATTTATGGGAAGAGATTCGCAAACGCGAATGATACGAAGGGCAAACTGTTTAGTCCTGCTCTTTAGATTATTGTCATTCATGAAGGGATTCTATTGATTTGTAGCATTCCTGCCCAACTCTTCCCATATTCCCTATTCCCCATTCCACACTCCGCATTCCGCACTCCGCACTCCGCATTCCCATCACACGCCGAGGCGGTTCAGCGCAACGAATGTGTCGGGGGTACGGGGGATTACGGGCGTATAGCCGGGAAGCGGCGCGATCTGCTGGTGGTAGGCGTCGAGGAAACTGAAGGACTGCGGGAAATACTGCTCCTCCAGTTCTGCGGGCGGCACGATCCAGTTGGGCGAACCCACCACGCAGACCGGCGCGTCGAGTTCGTCGAAGGCGATCTGGCTGATTTGCCCGGCAATGGTGTGCAGGTAACTGCCGCGTTCGCAGGCGTCGCTGGCCACGATCAATTTGCCGGTTTTCCTGATGGATGCGACCACCGGTTCGTAATTGAACGGCACAAGCGTCTGCCCGTCAATGAGTTCAACGGAAATCCCGAATTCCTTCTCGAAACGGGCGGCGGCGTCCAGCGCGCGGTAGAGCGTGGCCCCGAAGGTCAGGATGCTCAGGTCGGACCCCTCCCGGATGATGGCCGGTTCGCCGATCGGCAGTTTGTAGTATTCGGCGGGCACGCCGCCCTTGTGAATGATCTCGACCTGATTGTAGAGGCGCTGGCTCTCGAAAAAGACCACCGGGTCGTTGCCGCTGAGCGCCGACGCCATCAGCCCCTTGGCGCTGTACGGCGTGGCGGGGAAAACGACTTTCAGCCCCGGCACATGCGCGCAGAGCGCGGTCCAGTCCTGCGAATGCTGCGCGCCGTATTTCGCGCCCACGGAGACCCGCAGCACCACCGGCATTTTGAGATACCCGGCGGACATCGCCTGCCACTTCGGCAACTGGTTGAAGACCTCGTCGCCCGCGCGCCCCATAAAATCGCAGTACATCAGTTCGGCGATAGGACGGCCGCCCTCCATCGCCACGCCGACCGCCGTACCCACGATGGCCGCCTCGGAAATGGGGGAATTGAAGAGCCGGTAATACGGCAGCGCCTCGGTGAGTCCCTGATACACGGCGAACGCGCCGCCCCAGTCGCGGTTTTCCTCGCCGTAGGCGATGACGCGCGAGTCGTGATAGAAATGGTGGATGATGGCCTCGAAAATGGCTTCGCCGAAGGTGACCGCGCGGTTGCTCTTGAGCACCGCGCCGTTCTCGTCGAGGCCGCTGCGCGACTTCTTCGCAATGGCCTTGACGCGCGGATTCTCCTCCAAGGGCATCCGTACGTCTTCGGGGCGCGCCAACCCCGGCAGTTTCTCTTCCTCCCGGTTGCTGAACATGATTTCCGCGAGGCCCTTGAACGGCGTAAGCGCCATGCGCGGCGAGATGTCGAGGCTGACCGCGAGGCGGCACGCCTTCGTGACCTTACGCTGTGCGTAAGCCTGCAACGTCTTGATGTCCGCATCGGTAATCAGCCCCGCGTCGAGGAGTTTTCCGGAGAACTCGGTGATGGGGTCCACCTGGCGCCACAGGTCTATTTCCTCGCGTTCGCGATAGGACGACTGATCGCTGGGCGAATGGCCCGACTGGCGGTAGCAGACCACATCCAGCAGCACCGGCCCCCGCCCGGCCTTGATGATGTCCAGTTTTCGGCGGTAGGCGTCGGCCAGCGCAAGCGGGTTGTTGCCGTCCACGACCTCGGCGTGCATGCAATCCGGGTTGAGTCCCGCGCCGACGCGGGCGAGCCGTTCGAAGCCGGCCGTCTCGCCGATGGGCTGGCCGCCCATGCCGTAGAAGTTGTCCATGAAATTGTAGATGATGGGCAGGCCGCCCCGGCATTCCTTTTCCCAGAGTTTTGTGAACTGCGCCATCGCGCTGAAACCCATCGCCTCCCAGACCGGCCCGCAGGCCACCGACGCGTCGCCGATATTCGCCACGGTCACGCCGCCGCGCCGCGCGATCTTGCGGTACAGCGCGGACCCCGTCGCGATGTCGGCGCTTCCGCCCACAATCGCGTTCGCGGGATACGCGCCGAACGGCGGGAAGAAGGCGTGCATCGAGCCGCCCATGCCCTTGTTGAACCCGTTCTGTCGCCCGAAAATCTCCGCGAGCAGGCCATAGAGAAGGAAATCAACGCCGAGTTCCTCCTCCTCGGTGGTCGCCAGCACCGCCTTGCGCTTCCCTTTTTCGCGCAGGGTCAACCCTTCCCAGTTCGGCTCGTGCGTTTCCACGACGCGCAGCGTCGCCCCATCGAAGTACTGCGCCATAACCTCCGTCAAGCCCTTGCCGCACAGGTCTTCGACCGCACGCAGGCCCTTGGCGATGATTTCTCCGTGGCTGCGGTGGCTGCCGAAAATGTGGTCCTCCACCGTGAGATGCACGCACTCGCCGACCGCCGCGCCTTCCTGGCCGATGGAGAGATGCGCCGGCCCCGCGTGGTTGTATTCGATGCCCTGGTAACTGCCCAGTTTCTTGATGTTGTCGAGCATCGTCTCGAATTCGCGGATCAGCATCATATCGCGCAGGATGCGCAGGCACCGTTCCGGCGTGATGCCGGACTTCGATTCCAGTTCCTTGCGGAGGCTTTTATTGTATGCGTTGACCGGGATCGAACCCAGTTCGATCACCGAACGCGCCCGCGCCTGGTCTGGATGCACCATCAATTGCTTCGTCATGGTTCTGGAACCTCGCTTGATGCCGGTTGGAAGAAAGTCATCCCCGTGAATGCGCGCCTCTGGCATGCGCAACGCCCGCGCGTGGAGAAAAAACAACGCCAAAAGTATAGCATGCGCCGCAGAGAAATTGCCAGAATATCACCTGCGGCACAACGGATGGACGGGGCATGCCGCGCTGGAATCGAAGACCACGGTATGCCTGTATGCCTCGTTACACCGCTCCCGCGGTGTAACACACCACCGCGGCGCTCTGCGCCGCCATCAGACGGCGGGCATGCCGGGGCGCACCATTTCCTTCCAGTTTTCCTTGAAGACGAAGAAGTTGAGGCCATCCGCGCCGTTGTTCCGGACCGCGTCGGCGGATTCGGCCATGCGCGGGTCGTCAATGTAGATGATGGGCGCCAGTTCTTTGTCGCTGATTTGGGCGCGGGCCATACGGGTTTCGTGGCCGATGGCGGCGGGTTCCAGCCCGGCGCGCAGTTTCTGGATGGCGGGCGTATCGTGCAAGCCGGTCCAGGCAAGGATCATCCGCATGACGGCGTCCTCCTGCGGGGACCCGATCAGGCCCAGTTCCTCCGGGATCAGCGTCAGTTCCCAGTTCAGGCAGGCGATGCCGGGCCGGTCGGGATAGTTGCGATAGATCATCGGGGCGAAGACGTCCACGAAAAGCGCAAGGTCCACATAGGACTGGCCGACGAGCGGCGCGAGCGACGGCGTAAAGATGTACACGCCCATGCGCAGCCCGGCCCCCCGGAGGATCGCCGCGATGGCGCGGAAGTGTTCGGTGACGCACAGGCGTCGGAAGCGCAGCCATTCGATCAGGCCCGGATACTGCGTCAGGAACTCCGTCGCGCCCGCCGCCGTTCCCAGCCACGCCGCCGCGCGCGGCGCCTCCTTGCCCAGCGATTCCACGAGTTCCAGCAGCGCGCCGGCGTCGCGGCGCATCGCGGCGAAGTCGCAGCCGAGTGTGGCGGCCTTGTCGCGGCAGACATCGCAGAAACAGGTGAAAAATGCGTGCAGCCCGGACGCGGGCGAAGCGAAGCGGCACCCGTCCACGAGGATGCCCTGAATATCCTTGGTTTCCGCCATCTTTGCGTAGGATTTCAGGTTGCGTTCGCGGATTTCCGGCTGGTTGGGACAGCCCGATCCGAACCAGACGTGCCGTTCGCCGCGCAGGTCTTCCGCCTGAAGGGCCTTCTCGTCGGCACCCACGCCGAATGCGCCGCCGCACAGCCAGGATTCCATGCCTTCTTCGCGCACGGCGGCAATCACGGCGTCACCCCCCGCCACCACCACGTCGAAGCCCGTCTCGCGCAACGCCCTGGCCGTCGCCTTCGGGTCTTCGCCGCCGAATCCGTGCATCCAGTACTTGCAGGGTTTCATCTTGCTCTCCTTCTGCGGGCCTTGCGCCGCGTCCTGTGTATTCGCGTGCGCGGACCATGCCGCAGCCAGTCCTGCCGCGCCCGCCGCGCCAAGAAACGCCCGGCGCGGCATCGCCGCGTCGCGGTTTTCATCGTTTGGGTTCGCTGTTGTCATATTGCCTGAACTCCTTGCGATTCTCAGACCATCGCCTACGCAACCATGGATTCTACCATTGCGTCAAGGCGGCGGCGATAATCGGCGAAGTGGGCGAAGGAAATGCCGGTCCGGACGGTGTCGTCCAGATGCGGCGCGCAGCGTTCCCATCGAAGCAATGCTGCGGTCAGCCGTTTGCGCGCGGCACCCTTCATGTGCCTTCCTCGCCCGTTCGATTGCTCCCCCAGACTGCCAGCATGGCCCGGGAAAAGTCCAACAAGTTCCGGAGTACAGGCTTTAGCCTGCTGATTTTTTAGAGACCTTCGGCCGGATGGGTGGCGCGGTCCGGAAACCGGCCACAACGATTTGGCGACGCGGGAGCGTCGCGGTGGTGCGTTACACCGCAGAAGCGGTGTAACGAGGGGGAAATGTCTTGGAGTACAGGCTTCAGCCTGTGGAGATTGTCCCCTTCTCAACAGGCTGAAGCCTGTACCCCAGGACTCTTCCAGACTTTTTCAGGCTAAAGCCTGTACTCCAGAACATTGTGCACTTGCATGCGGAGGTTTGGGATCGTATGCTAGACCAATCCCGGCATGAGGGATGCCACGCAGTCTGCGTGATGTGACGCCGGGCATGGCAGTGCAAACAATGGAGAATGCGCGCGCAGCGCGGGGAGGACAGAATAATGGCCGGCAAGCAGACGACAACGGCGGTCACGGGTGTGTACCGGTTTTCATTCGGACCATGGAACATTGACGAGGGCGCGGACCCTTTCGGGCCGCCGGTGCGCAAGCCGGAGGCGCTGGCGCGCAAGATGGCGGCGGCGAAGCGCATGGGCTTTCAGGGGATGCAGTTTCATGACGATGACGCCGTGCCGGACCTGGACAACAAGTCGGCGGCGGTCATCGAAAAGGAGGCGAGGCGGGTCAAGAAGATGCTGGACGATGCGGGCCTGAAGGCGGAATTCGTTGCGCCGCGCCTGTGGTTTTCGCCGAAAACGATTGACGGCGGATACACCAACAATGATCCCGCCTGCCGCACGTACGCCATCGAACGCAGCAAGATCGCGATTGACATCGCGAACATGCTGGACGCAAAAACCATTGTGCTGTGGCTCGCGCGCGAAGGCACGTATATTCGCGAAAGCAAGAACGCGCGGCTTGCCGTGCTGCAGATTCGCGACGCCATCAATGTGATGCTTGACCATGATCCCAAGATGGTCATTCTCATCGAACCGAAACCGAACGAGCCGGTGGACAGCGCAATCATCCCGACGATCGGGCACGCCGTCGGCCTGGCATACATGACCAAAGATCCGGACCGCGTCTGCTGCCTCGTCGAGACGGCGCACAGCATCCTCGCGGGCCTCGACCCTTCCGACGACATGGCCTACGCGCTCGCGCACGACAAACTGAAAAGCGTTCATCTGAACGACCAGGGAGGGCTGAAGTTTGACCAGGACAAGTCCTTCGGCTCCTACAACCTGCGCCGGGCATTTAACCAGGTGCGCGTGCTCGAAGAATACGGCTATGGCCGCAAAGGCGAGTGGGTCGGATTGGATGTGAAGACCATGCGCACCCAGAAGCAGGCAGTGAACACCAAACATCTCAGCAACAGCCTCGCCACGTTCAAGGCGCTGCTGGAAAAAGTGCGCACTCTGGACAGGAAACTCGAAGCGGAATTGATCAAGGCCCGTGACTATGAGGAACTGGATCGCTATATCCTCTGCCATCTCATGGGCCGCAAGTACTAAAGAAAACGGGCGGCGACGCAGGCACAAGACCGTCGTTTTCCTCACGGCCGCTGCAAGCGGTCCAGGAGGTGACGTGTTAGAGGAGGTTTGCGTATGAAATACAGGACGCTTGGAAAGAGTGACCTGCGCGTGCCGGTGATTTCTTTCGGCGCGTGGGCGGTGGGCGGCTGGCTGTGGGGCGGCCCGAATGATGAGGCGGCCGTCCGCGCGATGCTGCGGGGCATAGACCTCGGTGTCACCTGCATTGACACGGCTCCGGTGTACGGCATGGGCCACAGCGAGCGCGTCGTGGGACGCGCGGTTGCCGGGCGCCGTGACCAGGTCATCGTCGCGACCAAATGCGGACTCCGCTGGGATGTGGAGGAAGGCCAGCACTATTTCGACACGACCGACAACGAGGGGAAAGCCCGCCGCATCTTCCGCAATCTCCGGCCCGAATCCATCCGCCATGAATGCGAACAAAGCCTGATGCGGCTGGGCGTGGACGTGATTGACCTCTACCAGTGCCATTGGCCCGACCCCACCACGCCGATTGACGACACGATGGACGCGCTGCTGTCGTTGCAGCGGGAAGGCAAAATACGGGAAATCGGCGTAAGCAATTTCACGCCCGACCTGATGCGCCGTTGCATGAAGAAAGGCCGTATCGCCAGCAATCAGCCCAAGTACAATGCGCTTGAGCGCGACATTGAGAAGGATGTGCTGCCGTTTTGCCGCATCAACGATATCGGCATCCTGGCATACAGCCCCCTCGCGCAGGGATTGCTTACGGGCAAGGTCGGCCCGGACAGGGTGTTCCCGCAAAACGACCTGCGCAGCAGCAAGGCCATGTTCTCTCCGGAAAACCGGCGGCGCGTGCTCGAAATGCTGGAGAGGGCGCGGCCCATCGCGGAAAAATACAATGCGACCTTCGGCCAGTTGTTCCTGGCATGGACGGTGGCGCAGGCCGGCGTTACCACGGCCCTCGCCGGCGCGCGCAATGAAGCGCAGGTGGAAGAGAACGCCCGCGCGGGCGATATCCGCCTCAGTGACGAAGACATCGCCGCCATCCGAAAACTGGTGGAACTCCTGGGGGACTTGCGTTGAACAGGTTTTCCGCCCGGATCAGCACACGCGGCCGCTGCTTGTGCGTCAGGGCGCGCCGCGCCGGCAGGCGCTCGGGCGGGGGATGTTGAAGCAGGATTCCGGCGAATCCAACATGCCGTGCCGTTCCCTGCAGGGTGCCGCCGTCACAAAAACAGTCCGATGAAACGATGCGGAGGAACCATAGAAATGAACAAGGCGGATCGCGCGACGGACATACGGATGACACGTCGGGAGGTTTTTCGACGGACCGCGGCGGGCACAGCGGGAGCACTGGCCGCGTGGACCATGGGAGGCAACGCCGCTGCTGCTGCGGCGCCGCCCCCGGCGCGGAAAATTCCGGTAATTGACATCACCGACCTCTACCATCCGCCCCAGGACCCCGGGGACAATATGGACCTCATCGCGGCATACGCGCTGCCGGAGGTGGATTTGAAGGCGGTCATTCTCGATGTGACAAACCGGTACCGCCGACCCTATGTCAATCCGGCGGACCCCCGGTATGACGATCCGGCCGGCGGGCGCGACCCCGGGTTTATCCCCGTCTGGCAATTGAATGCGGTGTTCAACCGCGAGATACCCTGCGCAACAGGGCCTTTTGAGGCAATGCGCGACCCCGATGACCCGATGACCGACGCCCCACCCTTCCAGCAGCAGGGGGTGGACCTGCTGATTCGCACCTTGCAGGCAAGTCCCGAACCGGTGGAGGTGGTGAGTTTCGGGTCGGCGCGTCCATTGGCCGTGGCGTGGAACCGGGCGCAGACGGTGCTTCGTGAAAAAATACGGCGGGTGCATCTCTGCGCCGGGGCCTCGCCGGCCGGATTTCTTGAATGGAACGTCCAACTTGACCCGCATGCGTTCGTGCGGGTGCTGGATTCTGATTTGCCCGTGGCCGTTTACCCCTGCGCCACGGAGCACAGTGCTTTTGACCTTGGCCCGTACAACACATACTGGCTCCTGTCAAACCTGGCCATGATCCGTGACATGGACCCCGCGCTTCGGCGCTATCTCGTGTTTGCGTTCGACCGCGCCAACCGCGTGGACTTTCTTGCCGCGATGGAAGAAGACCCGCCGGAAGAGGCTGTGGCGCGTGTGGCCCAGAGGCCGCACAATGTGTGGGAAACCGCCGTATGGATGCAGATCACGGGCCGGAAACTGGTGCGAACAGCAGAGGGACGGCGCCGCATTCTCGCGCCTTCAGAGATTGCCCCCGGAGATATCATCATGCCCGAAGCCCTGATTCCATGCGAAATCTCCGTTCGCCCGGACGGGCAGTTCGATTGGCGGGAAATTCCTGGACCCGCCCAGAAATGGATATATTTCCGGTCGGACCCCCAAAGCCAGCAGGAGGCCCTGAATGAAGCCCTTCCGGCCCTGTATGCCTCTTTCCGCGTCGCGGCCGCCTGAGACGCCCTGACCGGGCGCGACCGGGGTCGGCATCGGCCACGGGGTTGTCCGCAAGTGCGGGGGACCACGTGGCGTGCTCCCATCGGGACGGGCGCCCTGCCATGAACCATGAGACCGTTGTTCCTTTGCCGCGGCCGCCGGCTATGAAAACACTTTCGGCAATCGGAAATGAACGTTTTCCTCGACCATCTCCCGTTCTTCGACAGTGCAGGGTTCGATGCCCTGGAGGTATTCGATGACGCCGCGCACCAGCCGTTCGGGCACCGACGCGCCGGAAGTCAGCAACACGCGCCGGACCCCGTGCAGCCACTGCGGGTCAATGGCCCCGGCATCGGAGATGAGATGGGCCGGTTTGCCGTGTCCTTGGGCGATGCTGGCAAGCCGGTTGGAATTGGCGCTCTCCGCATCGCCCACAACCAGCACGAGGTCCGCCTCTTTCGCCAAGGCATTGACGGCGGCTTGCCGATTGGAGGTGGCATAGCAGATGTCCTGTTTCGGCGGTCCCTGGATTCTCGGAAAGCGGCGGTGCAGCACGGCGATAATTTCCTGGCAATCGCTGACGCTCAGCGTGGTCTGGGTGATGTAAGCGAGGTGTTCGGGGTTTTCGACTTCGATTCGCTCCGCGTCTTCCTTGGTCTGAATGAGGCGGATATGTTTCGGCGCCCAACCCATGGTGCCGACCGTCTCATCGTGGCCGGGTTCGCCGATAAGGATGATGGTGAAATCCTTGCTCGCGAAGCGGCGCGCTTCGTGATGCACTTTTTCCACCAGCGGGCAGGTGGCGTCAATAACCTGGAGGTCGAGTGTTTTCGCTTTCTCCCATCGGTCCGGCCCGACCCCGTGGGCGCTGAAGAGCAGGTGGGCGCCGCGCGGCACTTCATCCAGATGCCGCACAAAGACTGCGCCTTTCTCCCGTAACTCATTGACCACATGCGCGTTATGCACGATATGGTTCAGCACGTAAACCGGCGGGCCGTAGCGTTCCAGCGCCGCCTCCACGCTCTTGATGGCCCGCTCCACGCCCGCACAGAACCCGCGCGGTTTCGCAACGATGATTTCCATTCTTGTCTATTCCCGATGATGTTGAAAAGCGTCGCTCTGACGCCGTCTACGAAACACCGCTCCATGCGATACTATTCGCATGCGCGGGCACGACGCAAGCGGACAGGATCAACCCCGAAGGCCGCCGATGATTCTGGGGATTCCTGCGAGGTCCGGGCGGCACACGATGTCTCTGAAGCCGGCGTCGTGCATCAGGCGGGCGACACGGTGGAAGTGTTTCTCGCCAATTTCAAGGGCGAGCAGGCCCCCGGGGCGCAGATGCGCTGGTGCGCGGGCGATAATACGCCGGATGACCGCAAGGCCGTCCGCGCCCGCAAGGAGCGCCACGGGGTCTTCGTGCAGGCGGATGACGGGGGAAAGTCCGGGCCAGGCGTCTTCTTCGACGTAGGGCGGGTTGGAGACGATGCAGTCGAAGGGCGGCGCGGCAGGCGGCAGGGCATCGAAGAGATCACCGGTACAAGCCTGGATGAAAACCCCGTGCTTCGCCGCGTTCTCGCGCGCGAGCGCCACGGCGTCCGGGTTGATGTCCGTGGCGGTCATGTCGCAGGGAAGGTTGCGTGCTGTGGCGATGGCGACACAGCCCGCGCCCGTGCCGAGGTCCAGCACGCGCGGCGGCCCAGCGGCTGCGCCGCGACCCCGAAGATATTCCAGGGCCATTTCGACGAGGTGTTCCGTTTCCGGGCGCGGCGTCAATATCGGCGGACGCACAATGAATTCCAGGGAAAAGAACTCCCAAGTCCCCACGATGTAGGCGATGGGTTCGTATTGCAGGCGACGTTCCAGCAGTTTCTCGAATCCGGGTGCGGGCAGTGCCTCGTGCAGACGCGCCAGGAGTGCGCTGCGGGGCATACCGGC
Source organism: uncultured bacterium (assembly GCA_937951485.1). Taxonomy (GTDB): domain Bacteria; phylum Hydrogenedentota; class Hydrogenedentia; order Hydrogenedentales; family CAILVY01; genus CALEDJ01. The sequence goes on along the minus strand of CALEDJ010000009.1, from coordinate 66,421 downwards.
GGCATGGGCGAGCAGGATTTCCGCATCGAGGCGGGGGGTGTCGGTAACGGGTCTCAAGCACTGGGCGGCCTCGGCGAGCCGCTGGGCGACGGTCGGGATCATGCCGATGCGGCGAGTTTGGCGGCGCGGTCGGCGGCGTTCAGGGCCTCGACCACCTCTTTCAACTCGCCTTCCATCACGCGGTCGAGATTATAGAGAGTCAGGCCGATGCGGTGGTCGGTCAGGCGGTTCTGGGGGAAGTTATAGGTGCGGATGCGCTCGCTCCGGTCGCCACTCCCCACCTGGCTGCGGCGGTGTTCCGACCGCGCCAACGCCTCCTCCTGGCATTTCTTGTCATAAAGGCGCGCCCTCAACACCCGCAACGCCTGCGCCTTGTTCTTGTGCTGCGATTTTTCGTCCTGACAGGTGACGACCAGCCCCGTAGGCTTGTGGGTGATGCGCACGGCGGAGTCGGTGGTGTTGACGTTCTGTCCGCCATGGCCGCTGGAGCGATAGACATCAATGTGCAGATCGTTGGGATCAATATGGACTTCCACATCCTCGGCTTCGGGCAGCACGGCGACAGTGACGGCGGAGGTGTGGATACGGCCCTGGGCCTCGGTGTCTGGCACGCGCTGGACGCGGTGAACCCCGCCCTCCCATTTCATCAGGCTGTAAACCTTGTCCCCCGCGATTTCAAAGCAGATTTCCTTGAATCCGCCCAGTTCCGTGGGATGCGAATTGAGCACCTCCAGTTTCCACCCCTGCAATTCGGCGAAACGTGAATACATGCGGAAAAGGTCCGCCACAAAGAGGGCCGCCTCCTCGCCGCCGGTGCCCGCCCGAATTTCAACGATGATGTTCTTCTCGTCGTTGGGGTCTTTGGGCACTAGGAGTGTTCGGAGTTCCTGTTCGAGCGTGGCGAGGATTTCGCGCAGCCGGTCGCGCTCCTCGCGCGCAATCTCGACGATATCCGGGTCTTCCTCGCATGCAAGCGCGCGCTCCGCCTCTTCCAGGCTCTTCTCCAGCAGTTCATAACGCCGGAAACAGCCTACGATATCCTCGATTTCAGCATAGGCCTGGGCGTGTTTCTTATATGCCTCCGGGTTGGACGCCACTTCCTGGGTGGACATGGCAGCCGTGAGGCGGTCGGCCTTCTCGACGATGGCGAGAAGTTTCTCGCGCATACGCGTGTCCATGGGGTTCAGGACTTGCGGTCGCTCAACGCCTTGGCGTATTTCCTCTGGAACCGCTCCACCCGGCCTTCGCTGTCCACAAACTTCTGCTTTCCGGTGTAGAAAGGATGGCAATTGGAGCAGATTTCCACATTGATCGCGGCTTGGGTGGCGCGCGTCTCAAATGTGTTGCCACAGGCGCACTTGACTGTCGCCGTCACATATTCCGGGTGAATGCCTTCTTTCACGAATGTTCTCCTTGGTCTTCCAGCCGCCCGTGCGGCCTTGTCCGCATCGCTCTGTCGCAAGCGGAACGCCCCCCGGAATCGGCATAGCCAATCCCACGCGGAGGCCTTATGCGTGGCGGGTGCTGTCAATGCGCAATTATATCATGTTGACGTCACACCGCGCAAACGGGAGCGCATGAACTGTGGGTGATATTCTGATCAGTGCTATTTAGGCATTTGCGAAATGGACGTTCCGGAACTCAGCCCCATCAAAAATCCCGGATATTTCGCGCTCTTAAGCGCGGAAACAGCCCATTTCGCAAATGCCTGCTATTCAAGATATTCTGGGCGATGAGAAAAGCCTCCTGTCTATATTAACCTCCCCTCACCCCACCCCTCTGCCGTCGGGAGAGGGCGCAACGGCATTCCTCAGGCTTTTCCCTGAACGCCCTCTGCCGTCGGGAGAGGGTGCAACAGCATTCCATAGGTTTTACGGTAAACGCCCTCTCCCGTCGGGAGAGGGGTGGGGTGAGGGGGAACAAAACCGGACACCTTGGTACTGTGGGCTATGATGTGTCAGGAACTCCCATAGAGAGGTTTGCGCCCGGGAAAAGCCCCTCGACATCATCTTGATTCAACAGGATTTTCGAACGGTTTCGGCTATAGCCTTTCATTTTCTTAACAACCTATTTGGGACAACCCTGATGCTGATGTATTTAACGCATGTATCACGAAGACACCCTTTTGCCGGAGAATCCTGTGGCACGGCGCGCACCGCTTGGCTACAATAGGGGCGGAGGATTCCAGAAATGCAAAGGAGAGCATTGGGGTGCTTGGCATGTCTCGCGGTGCTGCTGTGCGCGGCGATGGCCAGCGCATCGGATGATGGGATGCGGACGATGCGGTATGCACCGGGAAACGAAGCATCGGCACGCGTGTGGCAGGATGATCTGCGGGAGCGGTTGCGTCCGATCCTGCGGGTGGAAGACCTGGCCGGATCGGAAATCCCGCTGGAAGCGGAATTCGGCGAGCCGCGTCAGGAATCCGGCTATTTCATTCAAGAAGGCCGCATCCGCGCCACTGAGGGGCGCATGATCAGTGTCGTTCTCGCCCGGCCCGAAAAGGGGCGGCCCCCGTTCCCGTCGGTGGTGTGCATCCATGGCCACGGCAGCCATCGCATGACGCCGTTTGATCCCGCCGCGAAGCAATACAAACAATTCGGGGCGGTGCTTGCACGCCGTGGTTTCATCGTGATTTCCACGGATGTCGGTCAGCACGAGGTGCGTGAGGCGGGACGCACCCTCATGGGCGAGCGGCTGTGGGATTTGATGCGGTGCGTGGATTATCTTCAGTCGCTTCCCGACGCCGATCCCGCGCGCATCGGCTGCGCGGGGCTTTCGCTCGGCGGCGAAATGGCCATGTGGCTGGCCGCGATGGACACGCGCATCGCCGCAACGGTCAGCGCAGGCTTTCTCACACTGATGGACCAGATGGAGCAGAACCACTGCATGTGCTGGAAGTTCGACGGTCTGCGCGAACTGGTGGATTTCCCCGACATCTACGCCCTCATCGCGCCGCGCCCCCTCCAATGCCAGAATGGCCTCCAAGAGCCGGACACCCAGTTCACCGTCCCCCTTGCGCGACGCGCCCTGGCGGAAATCGAACCGGCCTATGCCGACCTCGGCGCATCGGAAAACGTGCAATTACATGTGCACCCCGGCGGACACGAAATTGACCTGGACGCGCTGGTCACTTTCCTTGAAGCCCGCCTGCTTCGGTAAGGTCGGCATTGTGGGAAGGGCTGCCGTAATTCACTCGGAATGCTGCATCTTCTCGCGCACTTTGGGAAGCAGCCGTTCGGCGGAAGTGTGCCCCATCGCCGCCGCCATGCTGATCAGCCGGTAACTTTCGGTATAATTGCCCTTCTTATAATGGCAAAAACCCAGTCCGTACAGAGCGTCGCGGTGGTCGCGTTTCTCCGCGATCACGCTCTCGTACACATCAATCGCCTGATCGTATTTGCCTTCGCGCACCAAATCAATCGCCATGGCATGGCGTTGCGCGATGGCGGCCCGTTCCGCCATCTTCAGCAGCGCGGAGGGCGGCTTCTCTGCATCCTTAAAAACGTTTTCTTTCGTCACATGCACCTTTCTCCCGCAATTACCGCAGGTGAGGGAATCCACCAGCCACGGGTCGGCCACCCGTATGCGCGAACCGCACGCACACATGACCGCTGCATCAGAACTCCTGGCTCCTGAAATCATGGCATCAGCCTCCTCCGGCATCTTCAATATGCCGGTTCTTGGCAAGTGCCTGCGCGTATGTCTCCTTCCCTCAAAGAGCACATTTGCTTCGAATTCAACTTTCGTGCAACGCAATTATACCGAAGATCAAGACAATACGCAACAGTAAAATTTATTGAATTGTGCGATATTCTTTACCAGGGGCGGCCTCTTTTCTGCAGTCGGCCTCCTGCATGTCCTTCATAGCGTCCCGGAAAGGTCGGACCCTGCCACAGCAACGACCGCAGGTCTCCATCAGACGATGATTTATCTGGCCCTTCGGGCAACGCAAAGCCCGCTCAGACGCTTATTCTGCGGACCAGAACCGGGCTTTGGCGCCCCCCTTGGCCACGGCCACCCGCACGCGGCGCAGACACTTCGGACAATGCCCTTCGAACGCCGTGCCCGCCCGGTTCAGGTAAATGCGCAGGTAGGCGTTGCAGCATTTGAAATGCATGCCGATATAGGGGCGCGGTTTGCGTTGCATTGCGTCGTTTCGACTCCGTCACGTCGTCTTTATGGTTTTCTTGTGGGGGGGCCTTCAGCAGCGGGTTCTCTGGTCTGTTTCATAAGGTCTGTGGCGTCGGCAGCCTGTTTGCGCCGGAGGCGTCGGCGCTTCCAGGCGCGGCCGACCTCTCCTGCCAGATCCCATGCCAGCCACGTCATGCCGGCGGCAGCGAAACCGAGCATTGCGGCGATGCCCATGATGCGCAGCAGTTGAATCATCGGTATTTTCTCCAGTCTTCGCCCAAGGGAACAAGCGGCGGCGCGTGACGGCGCTGCCGCAGTCGCGGGGCCATGGGCGCGGGCGTTTCCCCACGCATCTGCTCCAATTGCTGCTGAAGTTCGCCCAGTTGTTGCAGCATGGCGTCATGGGCGGCGCGCATCTGGTCGAGCGCTTCAGCCAGAGCGATATTCGCCTCCCGCAGCCGGGTCAGTTCCTCGTCCATGCGCGCCACCGAAGCCAGGTCGGCGGCGCGCTGCGTGGCGGCGTCTCTAGCCGCCCGGTCGGCCTCTTTCAGGACAGAGGGAGGGGCGTCGGCGTCACCGGCCGCTGTCTTGTCCGGCAGGGAACGTTCTCCTGAATGCGCTGATGACGGCGTGGCATCGGATTTCCTCTGTGGTTCCGTCGCATCGTGATCAATTTCCAAAGTGACGTCGTCAAACCATGCAGTGCCGGTTCCGAGCAGGACGCACCGGACCGTGATGAAGTCCGTGTTGCGCGGTACATCCAAGGTAAAGGAGACCTTCTCCCAGTGGCGCGTGCCGTAAACGGGCTGGCTGACGCCGCTGCTGGCCGAAGCGATGACGCTGACCGGGCGTCTGCGCCAGCACTGCACCCATAGGGCGGCCTCCTGGGCGTCGCGCACTTTGATGTATGCAGAAGCGCGCAGGCGCTTGCCGCCATACGCGCCGATGATGTTCTGGCTCCAGTTGTTCGCGGGATCGCGCGCATAGGGAACGGGCGTGTGGAGCATGACCGCGTATCTGCCGGAACGGGCGTCTCCGTCAAGCCTTCCGAAAGCGCCGGCCATGGGTTCAACATAGAGGTCCCATCCGGCGGGGCGGTCCGCGACGAGTTCCTCGAAGCCGGAATTGGCCAGCAGATTCTGGGGAGTGGCCGGAGCCATCGCGCCACACGCCGCGCACACGACCGCCCAAAAAACACCCGCGCCGCGCGAGCGGATCACCGGCCGCTCAACCCTTGCATGCGCAGTTTGAGGTCCTTGGCGCTGGTCGCATTCTGGAGCGCGGTCTCGGCGGTAATGCGCTTTTCCTTCCACAGGTCGAACAGCGCCTGATCGAAGGTCTGCATGCCCCACTGGTCCTTGCCTTCCTCAATCAACGAAACGATGTCCTTGAACGCCTTGCCCTGGTCTATGAAATCGCGCACCGTGCGCGTGCCAATCAGGATTTCGGCGGCGACCGTGCGGCCTTCGCCGGAAGCGAGCGGCACGATCCGCTGCGAGACGATGCCGCGCAGCACACTCGCCATTTGTTTGCGGATCTGAATCTGCTGGTGCGGCTCGAAGAATTCCAGCACCCGGTTGAGCGTTTCGACCGCATCCACGGTGTGCAGGGTGGAAAAGACCAAGTGCCCCGTTTCGGCGGAGGCGAGGGCCGTGCGGACCGTTTCCGCGTCGCGCATCTCGCCGATGAGAATGACGTCGGGGTCCTGGCGCAGCGCCCCGCGCAGGGCGTTGGCGAACGACAGGGTGTCGTGTCCCACTTCCCTCTGGGTCACGATGCCCATTTTGTCCTCATGCACGAATTCCAGTGGGTCTTCCACAGTGATGATGTGGTCGGGACGTGTTTCGTTTACCTCATTGACCATCGCCGCCAACGAGGTGGATTTGCCGCTGCCCGTCGGGCCGGTGAAAAGGACGAGGCCGTTTTTCAATTGACATAGACGCTTCAATACGAGCGGCAGGCCGAGTTCCTCGATAGTCTTGATCTTCAGCGGGATCAGGCGCATCACGATGCGCGTGTCGCCGTCATCCCGGCAGATGTTGACCCGGAACCTTGCGACACCCGCAAACATGTAGGAAATGTCGAGTTCCATCACCTTCTGAAACTTGGCGATATCCACTTCATCCGCAATGGTGCGCAGGTATTCCTGCATGTCTTCTTCCCGGAGAATATCGTTATCGAGCCGTTTCAGCGCGCCGTCAATACGGTAGATGGGCGGGTTGCCCGTCTTAAGATGGATGTCGGATGCGCGCTGGTCCAGCGCGCCCTGCATCAGTTCTTCCATACTGATCGCCATAGCGTCTTCATCCTCCAAAAGTCAGCCATACCATGCCATTGGCACACAGCATACTCTCCCGCCGCAGTCGGGGCAAGCAGACACCGGTTCCCGTCCCGCGCCGCGTCATCACGCCGCTTGCCGTGGAGAGGGCGCTGGTGTACTCTATAATGCAAGATCGGCGGCAGGCATCTGGATGGAGCCGCATCAGGAGACACAAAACACATTATGCTTCGGATTCGCGCAAAAACGGGACCAGACGCGGGCATTACGTGGAAGATTGGCGCGAAACCGCTGGTGATTGGGCGCGAAAAAGGTTGTGACATCCGCGTGCTCGACCTGCTCGCCTCGCGCCGCCATTGCGAATTGCTGGCCGAGAATGACGGCGTGCGCCTGCGCGATCTCAAGAGCCGAAACGCCACGTTGGTAAACGGCGAACCCGTGGAGGAATGCCTTCTCAATCCCGGGGATGAGTTCAGCGTGGGGCATGTCACTTTTGAAGTCATTGACACCGCCACGCCGCAGCCGCGTCAGGCGGGCGGCGATTCCACCCTCTCCATCACCGAAGGCGAGACGGTATATTTGAGCGACAGCAGTTTCCGCGAGTTCGGCAAAAGCAAATTCACCTCCGTGGGCGATGTGCTGAAACTGTTCAGTCTGAGCCGCACCTTCAGCCGCATGAAAACCATGGATGAATTGGTCGGCGCATTGACCCGGGCGGTGTGCGACCGCTTGCATCCCCTGCGATATTGGCTTGCGCTGAGCCACGGCGATCAGGAGCCTCTTGAGTATCCCGTTTCGCACAAGGAAACGCCCGATGACACCGCGCCGCCGCCGGAAACGACCGCACGCCAGGTGATGAGGGAGATGCGGGGCTTCCTTATCCCCGAGCGCACAGGGCCGGGATACAAACAATTGATGACAACGCTGGCCGCGCCGATTTTTCTGGGCGAGCGCCGGATTGGGGCCATGGTGGCGCAGACCGAGACGCCGCACGGCGCCTATGACGAGGGCGATCTGCATTTTCTGGTGGCGCTGGCCAATGCCTTCGCCCCTTTCTACGCCGCGATTGAGAATCGCCGCGGCCTGGAAATGGAAGTCGAACGCCTGCGCTTGGCGCGTAGCCGCGCTGCGGTGCTGGTCGGCGGCAGCGCCGTCATGCAGCGTCTGCGCGATCTCATCGCCAAGGTGGCCCCGACCCTCCATTCCGTGCTGATCATCGGCGAAACCGGCACCGGAAAAGAACTGGTCGCGCGCCTTATCCACGATTTGTCCCATTGCGCCCAAGGCCCGCTGATTACGGTCAATTGCGCGGCAATTCCGAACGATCTCATAGAGAGCGAACTCTTCGGCTATGAAAAAGGCGCCTTCACCGGGGCCCTGGCGCGAAAGACCGGTCTTTTTGAGTTAAGCGACGGCGGCACGCTCTTCCTGGATGAAGTGGGCGATCTGAGTCCCGAAAGCCAGGCGCGCATCCTGCGCGCCATTGAAACGAAGCGCTTTCGGCGCGTGGGCGGCAGGGAGGAAGTTCAGGCCGACTTCCGCATTGTCGCCGCCACCAACAAGAACATCTCCGACCCGGTGCGCCACCCGGAATTCCGGCGCGACCTGTATCACCGCCTGCGCGGCGTTGAAATCCGAATTCCCCCGCTTCGGGACCGCAAAGAGGATATTGAGGAACTGGCGGAGCATTTCCTCAATGAAGCGCGCGGCATGGCGAAGCGACCGCTGCGCGGTTTTGCCGAGGGCGCCATCGCATTCCTCCGCGAATGCCCCTGGCCCGGAAATGTCCGGGAGTTGAAATATTGTGTCGAAGCCGCGATCACGTTCGGCTTGGGCGAATTCATCACCGTCGAGGATCTGAAGGCGGCCGCCGGCTCCCACGAACAGGAGCCCCGCCCCCTCACGCTCGCCGAAGTGGAGCGCCGCCACATCCTGCGTGCGCTGGACTATTGCAATGGCAGGGTGGTTGACGCCGCGCGCCTGCTCGGCATCAGCAAGACCAAACTTTACGAACGCCTCGCAGAATACCGAACGAAGCAATGACCCGGCGAGAAACGCCCCGCCGCCGGCAGCACCCTGTGGACATGGCGGGGCGGAGCAAAATGCCGGGGAACATTACCGCCCCTGACGCTGCGCGGCCTCCCGGAGCGCATCGAGAATCCGCCTTGCAGCGCCGGGGACGGGGTCGCTGAGGATAGGCAGCATGACGGTGCGGCGGCAGGCCAGTTCAGCGCCGGGAAAATCTCCCGGCTTATATCCCTGGTATCCTTCCGAGGCGCAGAGCGGGCCGCGATTGCGCGTGAAGATGTCAAAGCCCTTGGCGAAAAGCGGCAATTCGTGCAGATTCGGATACGGCGTGACGCTCGCGCCCGCGATGCGTTTGCCGACCTCGACGATAAAACGCTCCGCCGGTGGGCCGCCATCTTTGTCGCCTTCGTAGATAATGGGGAACCCGTAGAAACCGGCGCGTTCCGCGCCCTCGCAGCGCCGCAACGGCCGCAAGCCGGGGATTTCCGCCAGTCCCGCCTCGACCTCCTCCACATATGCGCGGCGGCGGCGGTTCAATTCCGGGAGCCGCGCCAGTTGCACCTTGGCGATGCCGATGCCCAGGGGGTGTGCGCGAAACTTCATGCCCAGGCCGAGCGGCTGCAACTCGGCGTATTTCGCGCCAACCAGGTCAATCCCCGCGACGCGGTTCACCTGCCCCACGAGACAGGCGCGTTCAAAGAGTTCCTGGTCGTCCGTGGCCAGCACGCCGCCCTCGCCGGCGCTCACCGGTTTCGACCCCTGCAGGCTCCAGCAGCCCGCGATGCCGATGGACCCGCACATCCGGCCCTTGTAGCGCGCGCCGTGCGCGTGCGAGCAGTCTTCGACCACCGGAATCCCGTGCCCGTCGGCAATCGTCATGATCGCGTCCATGTCGCACACGTTCCCCCACAGATGCACCGGCACAATGCACCTCGTCTTCGACGTGATCCGTCGGCGCATGTCTTCGGGATCCATCAGGAGTGTGTCCGGGTCCACATCGCAGAAAACCGGCTTCGCGCCGAGCAGCAGCGCCGGCGCGATGGTGCAGATCCACGTGTTCACCGGGCAGATCATCTCGTCGCCCGGCCCCACGCCCAGCCCGAAATACGCCGAGTAGAGTGACGCCGTGCCGTTCATCACCGTCACCGCGAATCGGGTCCCTATCCACCGCCGCCATTCTTCCTCGAATTCGCGCACCACCGGCGTGCCGCCGCTCAGTTCATTGCGCCGCGTCATCTCCGTCGCCATCGCCACCTCCGCCTCTGTTATCTGCGACCACTGATCCAAATCCGACACCGCCGCCTGCACCGTCTGAATAAACGCGCGCCCCGCGCTGCCGCTTTCCTGTTGTCTGTCGTCCGACATGTTCTTGCTCCTGAATCCAGAGATGGTGCTCGTCTCATCGCCGTTGTATTGCGGGCGCTCCGCGCCGGCAAGTATAGCAATGCCCAAGCGTTTCATGTCACTCCCACTCCCCTCAGCATGGCCAATCACGGCGCTGCGGCTTTTTGGACTGCGGCGGCTTGTCGCCGCTTTGCTGCGGTCAGGCCCGCCTGGACGCGAATCTTTGGCCGCAAATTTCATGGCATTGCTCTGAATCTGGTCAATCATGTCTTGAAAACCTTCAGTCGTGACCGCGATCAATAGAATGGCTATTGGTCATTCTTTAACCGATTGAAGTTGCTTCTGATGGATTATTTGTAACACTTTGGCGGAATGATGAAGATTGTTGCGACGGTCCATATGACCTTTTACATCCCCCGCTGCACGCCACTCCGCCAAGGTGTTACGATTAGTCATGTCTTGTCGTTTTTTCTGGAAGCGGTTTTCGGTATGAGATGTCGGAGAGGAACCGCCTGTGTATTGGATCAACACCATTCATGGCGCGTTGATCATCGGGTTAACGATACTGCTGTCGCGCACAGATGTGACGGCAGCCATTGCGGACGCGCGCAATATCGCGCATGGAACCGCCATTTACGAGCACGGCTATTGTGATCAGCCCTATGTGGTCATTGCGCCGGACGGCGCGTGGATTTGCGTCTTTACGACCAGCGGCGAACGGGAAGGCGCGCGGTCGCAATACATCGCCGCCACCCGCAGCGAAGATCGGGGCTGCACATGGTCGGAGCCGGTCCCGATTGAATCGCCGGACGGCCCGGAGGCGTCCTGGGCGATGCCGCTGATGACGCCCTTCGGGCGCGTCTATGTCTTCTATATTTTCAACGGCGACCGGATTGATGCCCTGCCGGACGGCCGCCCGGCGCGCGCGGACATGCTGGGCTGGTACTGCTATCGCTATTCGGACGATGGCGGGCGCACGTGGTCGGAACGCTTCCGGCTGCCCGTGCGCACCACCGCCAGCGACCGCGGCAACGACTGGGGCGGCGCGGTGCAGATCATGTGGGGCATCGGCAAGCCCATCATCTGCGGCAACGACGTGTTCTTCGGATTCACCAAAGTGGGCCGCTACATGCTGGAGGACGGCGAGGGGTGGTTTTTCCGGTCCGGCAACATCCTCACCGAACGCGACCCGGCGCGCCTGCACTGGGAGATGCTGCCGGAAGGCGACCACGGCCTGCGCGCCCCGGAATTCGGCTCCACCCAGGAAGAACACAACCTCGTCCCATTGGCGAACGGCGACCTTTATTGCATCTACCGCACGACGTGCGGATTTCCCGTGGAATCCTGCAGCCGCGACGGCGGGCGCACATGGTGCGCGCCCACCGTCGCACGCTACGCGAACGGCCGACCGATTCGCAACCCGCGCGCGTGTCCGCGGCTCTGGCGCACGCAGTCCGGGCGCTTCCTGCTGTGGTTCCACAACCACGGCGGCACGGACTTCAAGGACCGCAACCCGGCGTGGGTCAGCGGCGGCGTGGAAAAAGACGGGCGCATCCACTGGTCCCAGCCGGAAATCCTGCTGTACAGCGATGACCTGTCCTATGAAACCGGACGGATCAGTTATCCCGACCTGATCGAGCAGGATGGCCGCTGTTGGGTCACCACCACGCAGAAGACCCGCGCCAGCATCCACGAGGTGGACCCCACCCTGCTGGAAGGACTCTGGTATCAGCACACCCCGGGTGCCATCGCTGTGCCGCCACCCGTGTTGGCGTTGGAAGCGCCCCTGCCCGCCGAATGCCCCGTGCCGCCGCTGCCCAGCCTTGCCGAGGGCGGCTTCAGCATTGTTCTGGATGCCGCCTTCGATGCGCTCTCTCCCGGCCAGGTGCTCTTGGATGGCCGCGATGCCGCCGGTCGCGGCCTCCTGCTGCATCTTTCCCAAGAGAACACGCTCGCATTGCGCTTGTCGGATGGGGACCATGAGGCCGCGTGGGACGTTGACCCCGGCATGATTCGCGCCGGCGCGCGGCATCACATCGCCGTCATCGTGGAGGGCGGCCCCAATATCATCCTCTTTGTCGTGGACGGCGTGCTCTGCGACGGCGGCGATGCCCGCCAATACGGCTGGGGCCGATTCCCGCCGGAACTCGGCGATATCAACGGGGCGGTGTGGCGCATCGCCCCGGATTTTCAGGGTCGTCTGCATTCCCTGCGGGTGTATGACCGCCCCCTGCGTGTTTCCGAGGCCATCGCCGAACAGAAGCAATAGACTCCCGACGGGACACTGTTTCATAATGTCGTCATGATGTTATTGCGGGCGCTGGATATCGGTTTCTTTGTGTTTCATTCCGGGTTGATTCTATTCATCCTTTTCGGGTGGGTGTGGCGGCCGCTGCGGCGGGCGAATCTGGCGGTAATTGTGCTGACGGGGCTTTCATGGACCGTGTTGGGATTCTGGTATGGTTTCGGATATTGCCCCTGCACCGACTGGCACTGGCAGGTGCGCGCGGCGATGGGCGATACGGACCTGCCGTGGTCGTATGTCAAGTTTCTGTTGGACGGCATATTCGGCGCTGATTTCGATCCCACGCTGGTGGATTGGACCACGGTATTCGGGCTGGTGGGCGCGTCGGTGGCGTCGGTGGTGACGAATTGGCGGGACTGGACCGGGGGGACGAAAGAGACGAAAGGGACGGAGGCGTCAGGTGATTGAGCACCATTCATTGATGCCGGTCCAGAAAGATTTGGGACCTTGCCGAACAAAAATCTATGAGTTGTTCAAGTTTACACAGGTCTGAGGCATTTGCGAAATGGGCGTTTCAAACCTCAATTCCATCAGAAATCCCGGATATTTCCTGCTCTTAAACGCAAGAATCGTCCATTTCGCAAATGCCTCGGTCTCTGTTGCGGCGGAATTATTGACTAGGGAGGTACGGCGGCCATGGACATCATGCAAATGGAAGTGTTTCGGTTTGCCTTGGAAAACACGGTGGACTCGGTGTTGATTACAGACATGGACAGCGTGATCCGCTATGTGAACCCGGCGTTCACGCGGATAACAGGGTTCACGGCGGAAGAAGCCATCGGGCAGAAGCCCAGCATCCAGAAATCGCCGCACACCACGCGCGAAACCTATGAAGAAATGTGGCGGGTGATTGAATCGGGGGGATGGTGGCGTGGCGAGATCATCAATCGCAAGAAATCCGGGGAAGAGTGGTATTCCTACCTCTCCATATCCCAAATCCGCGATGGGCACGGGGTGCCCTTCGCCTATGTCGGTATTGCGCGCGACATCACGGAGATGAAGCGCCTGGAAGCGCGACTGCGTGAAGCCGGACTGGAGGCCATCTTCATGCTGTCTGTGGCCGCGGAAGCGAAGGACGAGGTCACCGGGAGTCACATCCAGCGGGTGCAGCATTATTCCGAGGCGATTGCGCGGCGGCTGGGACTTCCGGAAGAGGCGGTTGAGGAGATCGGCTATTCCAGCATGATGCACGATGTCGGCAAAATCCAAGTGCCCGACGCCATTTTGAAAAAGGCGGGCAGATTGACGGAAGAAGAATGGGCGCTTATGCGCCGCCATCCGCTGCATGGCCTGGCCATCCTGCGTGACAAGCCGTTCTACCGTGTCGCCCGCGACATTGCCGGTAATCATCATGAGCGCTGGGATGGCAAGGGATATCCGCACGGCAAAAAGGGGGAGGATATCCCGCTGGCTTCGCGGATCGTCACGGTGGCGGATGTCTTCGACGCACTGACAACGGTGCGGCCCTACAAGAATGCCTGGACTGAGGAGGAAGCGCTGGCGGAACTGGTCAGGCGCCGTGGAAAGAATTTCGATCCCCGAATAGTGGATATTTTTGTGGAACTCTATGAAGAAGGGGTGATCCACGCCATCCGTCAACAGTTTCCTCCGGATTAGATCACGGGCGGTGTTATTCAACCTGTTAATGACCGAACAGTTTTCCACGTCGTTGTCACGGCTGCTGATTGTCGGCGTTCGGGTCCTTCTTCAACTGCTCCGCGCCATCGAGAAATGCGCCCAAACCTCCGGGGGGCAGGGTCACCTGCGTTGTCAGCGGCTTCACCCGCGCGTTCCAATCGAACGTGGTGATGAGGTCCTTGCCCGGATTGGCTGCCTTCACGGTGCACGAGCAGGAGCCGGTAAGGAACTCAGCGGTTTCACGAATCATCTGGGGATTGACACCGTCCCCCACCAGCGCAGGCATGACAAGCCCGCGCCCGAAGATGGGGAATACAATGGGCAGATCAAAATCCTTGAGGTCGGGTTCGCTGTTCAGGAGCATCGCCACAAGCATCCGCTCCTCCGGATCGTTCCGGGAAAGCCGCAGCGTCTCGAAGCGAATATCTGAAATCACCATGTCCGTCCAGCCCCATTTGCTCGGATCAGGCGGAACCAGCGTTTCCTGCAGGCGTTTCAGTTCGGATTCGAGCCGCCGCGCCGCCGCCGCGTCGGCGCGCCGTGCACCGCTTTCAAGCAGCACCCACACCGTCGAGACGCGCTTCTCCAGCAGTTCGCAGATTTTCCGCCGCATCGGGGAATCCAGCAGCAGTTGCACGTTTTGGGTGTTCAGTTTGCCCGTCCACATGGGCGCGCGCATGCGCCGGGACAGGGACGGATAATACGCCGCCATCCACGGCAGCGATGCGGGTTTCTCGCCGCGCAATGCGGCGTGGGCATGAATGCGATCTTCCGATTCGGCCCGCACATGGAACAACCGGACGTTGGCCGGAATCTCTTCCGCCCGCCGCCCGCTCGAAACGCCTTCCAGCAGATCCAGCGCGGCCTGCTCATCCTCCGTCATCACGCCGGTGTCAAAGACGTAAATATCGTAGGGGTCCCGGTCCCACCATTCCAGGGCGTACTGATACACGGGAATGGGACAGGCGCCTGCCGGCATTGGCAGCAAGAATGAAAGGACCACGGCGCATATCACGCATCGGCGCGACAGGGGACGCTTTCCGGGCGGCGTCGCTGCCGGAGATGATCGATGTTCACGATTCTGGTGCATTCAATCCCGCCTTTCTTCACACATGTTGAAGTGTCTGGTCGGTCTATTCACAATAGGAGACCTTCGGTCGTTGCCGTGGCGCGGTCTGGAGACCGGCCACAACAGGAAGACAGGCCACAACAGGACCGGCCCCGACTATAGCCTGCCGCCATTGATTTGATAGACCTCGTCAAATCCGTCCGAGCGCAGTCCGTGCGTCGCCATGAGGACCGCGCCGCCGTTCGCCGCGAAGTCGCGCAGACACGCCAGAATGATTGCTTCGTTTTCGGCATCCAGGTTTCCGGTGGGTTCGTCGGCGAGCAGCACCGCCGGGTCCGCGACCAATGCCCTGGCCAGCGCCACGCGCTGTCGTTCGCCCGTGCTCAGTTCGGAAGGGAGGTGGTCTATCCGGTCTCCCAACTGAAAGCGCATGAGCAGCCCGGCGGCCTTGGCGTGCAAGTTCGGGATAGCGAGCGCAATTCCGGGCAATTGCGCGTTGTCCAGCACCGTCAGGTAGGGGACAAGATAGAATTGCTGGAAGACGAAGCCGATGTTCCTTGCCCGGAACATTGCGCGTTGTTCGGGCGACAGGGCATAAATGTCGTCGCCGCGCACGAACACACGGCCGGCGTCCGGCCGCAGCAGTCCGCCCGCCGCCAACAGGACGGTGGTTTTTCCGCTGCCGCTGGGGCCGCGCAGCACTTTGAATGCGCCGGGTTCGAGCGCCAGGGATACGTCTTGCGCGGCCACAACCCGTTTCCCGTCGCGGGCGTAGTATTTCGATACACCCTGCAAATGCAGGACCGTTTGCTCTGTCATCTCGCGTCTCCCGGAGCCGCCTTCGCGTTTCCGCCAATGCGCCTCCATCTCACCGGGGTTACTCTTCGCGCAGGATATCGGCGGGGTCGAGTTGCGCGGCCTTCTTCGCCGGAACCCACCCGGCAATCACCGCAAGCACGGGCGCGCCGACGAGGACCACGCCCGCGAGACCGGGACTGAACAGGCCGCCGATCGCGCGCGACCAGAAAGGGAACCCTTCCCACGCCGCCCCTGCGAAGAGGCCCAGCAAATAACCGATGACGGCGCCCACAAGCCCCATGATCGCCGCCTTGACCAGAAAAATGCCCATGATTTTCCGCTGGCCCGCGCCCACGGCGCGCAGGATGGCGATCTCTCCCCGGCGTTCCTTGACATTTCCAAGAATCAGAAAGAAAATCCACACGCCTGCGCCCAGCAGCACCGTGGGTATCAACACGCGGACCAATCCCTGTCGCTGTTCCCCGAGCCGCGCGCGGTATGCCAGTTCGGCCGCCACCGCGTCCTTGTGCATTTCCGCGGCGCGCGCGCGCGCCTCAAAGCGGGCGCGCAAAATGGTGCCAAACTCCATGACCTGTGTGTCCGGCAACAGTTTCCGGATTTCTTGCTCCACCAGGCCAAAACTTTCAAAATTACAGACGCATTCCAGCGCCAGGATGCCGTTGATTCTGCCTTCCGCGTCGAACCATCGCTGCGCGTGATCCAGTCCGCACCATACCGTCACATCGTCCTCATTGCCTTTGCGGGGATGAACGCGATGGACAGTGAACGTTTCTCCTTTCAACGTCACCGTATCACCCTCGGACAGGCCCACGCCTGCCGCGACATCGTATCCGACTTCAATGGTCCCCTCCGGAATCGTCTCGCGGATAGGGTCCCGGTACTGTCCTTCCGCCGTCAGAAACTGCGGCTTCGCAAAATTGGGCACCTGCCCCATCACGCCGCACACCATGACCTCGCGGTCTTTCTCCGGCCAGTGCGTCCGATGCTGCAAAATGGGGAAAAGATGGTTCAGGTTTTTGACGCCGCCGGTGGAAATCTTGAAAACATAATCCACCGGCATATACGTCGTGGGAAAACCCTTCATCCTGAGTTCTTCCAGGGACTGATCCTTGTGAAGAATGAGGACGTTGTATCCCATCTCCCGCATCATCAGGCGGTAGTCGTTTTCGAGGCGCGCCATCTGCTCGCGGGTCTCCCGTTCCTTCTCAACGATGATTTGATCGGTGCGGAGATCATGCGCCGCAAGCAGTGTGACGGACCCCACGACGCAGGCCAGCGCCACGGCGATGCAGGCCAGCCCAATGGCAAAATTGCCGCGATTGTGGGCGATTTCCTCGAGGATGAGTTTCCAGATGCTCATGCGTCACTTGTCCCTGGCCGTGTCCACGTCGTGCGCGATCATCTCGATCCCGCTGATAACCGGCGGCATTTTCGCCTGCCCGGCCTGACGCAATTCAATTTCCAGGCGCATGTCCGCCGGAACGACAAACTCTTCGGCGGTTGCCCGCCCGGGGCCGCCCGTTTTCGCGAGGATGTCGTAACCGGTCAGCACCGGCTTGCCGTCAATCAACACGTCAAATACGCGGTCACCCGGCGCGACCTTCGGATTCAATTCCGCGAAATGGAGGCGGACGGTGTAGTCCGCGCGCAAGAGGTCATAAACGGGGATCGTGCCTTCGCCCTCTCTGCCGGAAGCGGCCACCCATTCAATGCTGTCGCCCTTGTCGGCAATCGCGGAGGCATGTCGGCGATAGGTGCCTTCCGCGTCGTGCCAGACCCGGCCCGTGGCCACGTCCACCCGGCGTCCGGGCGCCCCCAGATTGATTCCGTGCCCTTCGGGATTCGGGGGCGCTGCCGCAAAGCGCGTCCACGCCTCGATGTTCGGAT
The DNA here is from genome assembly GCA_937951485.1 of uncultured bacterium. Taxonomy (GTDB): domain Bacteria; phylum Hydrogenedentota; class Hydrogenedentia; order Hydrogenedentales; family CAILVY01; genus CALEDJ01. The sequence continues at coordinate 48,919 of CALEDJ010000009.1, read as the reverse complement.
CCTCCGGCATGTGAACCAGGGCCAGCGATGTCTGGTGTTGGTAACTGCATGTGCAGGTGCGGGTGTAATCGAGCACGGCCAGCACGCCGTCGGCGGGAATCAGGTTGACGGTGCATCCGGATTTGATCCCGCTGATGTTGCCGGTGCCCGAGTCATGTTCCAAATCGAAGTAGCCCGCCGACCCCGTGCGGAAAAGCAGCAGGTAGTTACTGGCATTGAGCGTGTTGCATCCATACGCGCGGGCGAACGCCCAGGGGCTGCTTTCGCCCGTATGGGGCTGCTCCCGTTTCCAGTCCTCACCGGTCAGCAGATTCCGCGCAACGCCCGGTCGCCCCGGGATGAGCATATCGCCGCGCAGCGCGCCTGGCAGGGTGAAACTTCCGCCGCGTTCCCACAACAGTTCGCCGGTGGCGCCGCGTCGCGCGGCCATTTGCCCCGGTTCATCCTCAAATGGGCGGCGCATGTCCCGGCTGCCGCCCTCAATGAGTATGTCGTGGTCCTTGCTGTATAGCAGAAAAGTGCCGAAGACATCGCTGTCCGACTGCCACAGCACCGCCCCGCTGCGCGCGTCCAGCGCCATAATTTTCGGGCGATCTTCCGGCACACGGCCGCGCCGCGCCAGGTGGGCCAACCCATTTTCCGAAAGACCGTCAATCACGAAGACCCGCCCGGCCTCCGTAACAATGGCATTGTGCCGAAAACCGATTTGGGCTTCGCGTTCCCAAAGGACCTCGCCTGTAAACCGGTTCAACACCGCCACGCGCTTGCTTGACGTGCCGCTGTAACTGTCGAGCCAACCCAGTTCCTGGTCTTCGAACAGGTGCGGTTCGGCCGTGGTAATCAGCAAATCCTCCCATACACTGACATGGCCCCAGTCGGGGGCGTCATCCCCGTACAACACACGGGTCGGCGTTCCCGGCAGCGAGAATTCATTCAATGTCGCGCCGTCTCTGGGTTCCAACCGCAGAATGCGGCCTTCATAGCGGAGATAGATGCTGTCCGCAAGCGTCACGAACGGGCTTCCGATATAGGTGACACCCGGAATATTGGTCATATAGACGCTTTCGCCCTTTTGCCAGCGTTCTTCCAATTCAAGGTTCGTGAAGGGGTGACCGATGCCCGGAAACTCCCGCAGCCACAATTGACGGCCGGTGTAGACACACCGCGCTCCGATGCTGTCCACGCCGAGATAGACCACGCGCCCCGCGGCCACGTGCGGCCTGGGGCCACCCGCATGGCGCGGCAGGATGTTATGGTTGTTGGGACCGCCAAACCACAACAGGCCCAGGGGCAGGCGCACACGCTCCTCTTCGGAAACAAGCGTACTGGCGGAATCGTGATACTGATGCGACCATGAACCGGCGCCGGTCAGCGGCCCGGCGCGGCGCGCGAACAAGGCTTCGCCGCGTGTTGCGACCGAGACCCGGTCCACCGCCGCCGCTTCAGCCGCCTGCCGCATGGCCTTCAATTTGCCGGAAGACGCGCCAAGGTACGCCACGCCGCCGTATGGCCGCACCCGGTCCAGAACGCGGGCAAGAACGGGCTGATCAGGCGCGATGTCGGCCGCGTCGGCGCTCTCGCTCGCGACCACGCTGAAGAGGTACGGCTGCACGCGGAAGTCCGCGGGCGATGCATGAATCACCGCCGCGCGCCGCCCATACAGGCCCGCCCCGGCGATCTCGTCCCGCAATTCCCGAACCTTTGCCGTATCCTTCTCGACCACGACAATGTGCAATTCGCTGCGTGTCAGCAGTTCTCGCAAGAGATCGCCGGACCCCGCCCCAAGAAGAAGCGCATATCCTTCCCGCTCACCGAGTTCTTCGAGTATTTCCTGGGCGGACTTGGCCCATTGGGCGCTTCGCGGCGCCAAGGGCGCCGGCGCCCAGGGGTGGCGAACCGGTTTCACCGACTTCGGACCGAAACAGTACAGCGTGCCCTTTACCGTAGTGACAAAGAGCCGCCCTTGGGCGGCCAGTTCGTTGAACGCCTCGCCGTCCAGTTCATCGGCCACTGCCGCTACCCGCTCGGCGAGCGCCGCATTGCGCCTGGCATCCCTGCCGTCGGCGGTGACCGCATAGTTGCCGCCGCCCTTCGGGCCGCGCAGTTGCAGGTCCACGACTTCGCCCGTGTGCCGATTCAGAAACGCGGGCGGCGTCCGGCCGCCAGCCACCACCAGCACATCTTCCGACGCGGCGAGATAGCCCTGCGGCGCGATGCTGCCGTATCCCTCAGCGCCGCCGTGCGGGAAATCAACAAAATCCGAGCCTGTCGTGTCGTTCAGCCACACAATCTCGCCGGTGGTCGCGTTCAGCGCGTATATGAACACCCCATGCATGGGCCAGAACCCGGCGGCGAAATAGATAATGCCGTCCAGGATCACCGGCGCGCCGCGCGCCGCCCAGAAACTGATGATGCGTTCATTTCCCAGCAGCCACTTGTCGGCCGGGCCGCCCCGGAACTTCCACACAAGATTTCCAGTGGCTGCGTCAAGACAGTAAAGATGACTGTCGTCAGAAATGAAATAGACCTTCTCTTCCCATGCCACGGGCGCCAGGCGCACCGGACCGTCCGCATAGAAGCGCCAGAGTTCCGCGCCATCTTCGATGCTGTACGCGGACATACTGTCCGTGACCATGCTGGGCACGAAAATGCGCCCGCCCTGCACCACCGGCGAATAGGATACGTCGAAGTCCAGTTTTCCAATGTCGTCCCACTGGTGCGGCCAGGCGCGCCTGGGTTCCGGCAGTTCGCGCACCCACTGCAGATGCAGTTTGTCCTTGATCGCCAATGGCGTATCGGCGCTGCGCGCCGCGTCGTAGCGCCACATCGGCCAATCCAGGGCCTCGGCCTTCGCCCGCCCCCCCTGCGCGAACGCCGCACAGCCGACCCCTGAAATGGCGCCATACGCCGACGCCAGCAGGAGACAGGCCACTGCAACTGTTCGCCCGATTCCCCCGTGGCCGTAATGCCTGGCATGGATTGTCATATTGCGTCTCCCATGTTTTGGCGCAAAGAACGTTATCTGACCATGAAACGCGCTGAACGGCGCGGCTGCGCCCAAGACTTTGTTCCGGCGTGGGCTTCTTTCCCCCCGAAACCGGTGTCTGCGGCGGTTGAAAAATGAGCGGAAGCCAATCACAGAGCACTGCGCCCGCCGCGCCTATTATGTGGATTTGGCAGGGTTTTTGCAATGTGCCGCCCACAGTATACGAATGGGTTCGTTTCGATAGTCAGGTCGCCGAATCGGTCTCCGCTGCCAGCCGGTTCAATCTGCGCCATTCCACCACAAGCAAAGAACCGCAAACAATGGCCGCGATCACATCGGAAACAGGGCCGGCCAGCCAGACACCCTTCAATCCCAGCATCGGCGGAAGAAGAAACAACATGGGAATGAGTACGATGACCTGGCGCAAAAGGGTGAGGAGGATTGCCGTGGAGGCTTTGCCCACCGATTGAAAATAGTTGCCCGCCACCACCTGGAAACCGATTATGGGCAACATAATCAGAAAGAGGCGCAGTCCCTGCACTCCGATCGCAATGAGTTCGTCATTGCCCGTGATAAACGCCTTGACGATCATCTCCGGCATGGCATGTATGATCGCCCACGCCGCCGTGGAAATGAACGTGGCGGTCAGTATCGCGAGTTTCAGGGTTTCCTTCACGCGCAGAAGATTTTTCGCGCCGAAGTTATACCCGATGATGGGCTGGCTGGCCATGTTGAGGGCGATGATACTGGTGATGATGATAATTACAATGCTGGAAATAATTCCCATGGCGCCCACCGCCAAATCACCGCCGTATTTGATGAGATTGAAGTTGAAGAGACCCTGCACCACGCTGTGGGCCGACTGCATCATGAAGGGGGAGACACCTATGGACAGGATGCCCAGCACGATTCCAGGTTGCAGGCCGATGTACCGCGTTTCCAACGGCACAACGCATCGCCGGCTGCGGAAATGCACCAGCACCCATCCGGACAACACCCCCATGGAAATGATCGTGGCAAGAGCGGCCCCCGGCACGCCCATGTCCAGGTAAAGGATAAACAGGGCATCGAGCGGGATGTTTATACCGGCGCTCAGCAGCATGCTGTACATGGCGATGCGCGCATTGCCCTCGGCGCGGATGACGGCGTTCAGCGAAAAACCAAATTGGTGCAGCACCACGCCCCACAGAATGCAGTTCAGGTAGTCATTGGCATATTGGATGGTCGCATCGCCTGCGCCAAAGGCCCGCATCATGGGTTCTTTGATCAGGAATCCCACGGCGGTCACAAAGGCCGATACGATAAGAATCAGAATGACGGTATTGCCGAGGATTTTCTGGGCGTTCTGGATGTCTTTTCTACCCAGGGACAGGGAGACCCGCACACTCGCCCCAATGCCGATGAGCATCCCAAAGGCAGTCATGACAATCATGATGGGAAAGATCGCAGAAACGCCGCTTAACGCTTCCGCGCCGATGGCCTGCCCAATAAAAATGCGATCCACAATGTTATAGAGTGAATTGGCCATCATGCCGATGAAAGACGGCCAGAAAAATCCCCACATTAACCGGGGAACAGGCTTGTTCTCCAGTTCTTTCAGTCTTTTGTTCTGCATAATGTTCTTTGGCCGTAGCGCTGCATAGTAATAAACGCCGCCATTCGTATTCGATCAGGCAAGTTCACGGGGGTCATGTGTAATGTTTACAACAAATTCCATGGTTGCATGAAGTATTCTGGATTCCCGCCTGCGGATCGGCGCGCTTAGACGGGGTCGGCGTCCTTCGTTCCCCCTTCTCCGTCGGCGCCGCCCTTCTTTTTTTCATAGCGATTACGCTCAGCCCTGTGCGCCATCACGTCTATTACGATCTTCAACAGGACAAACACTGCGATAACGGATTTCGGCTCACCGAGGGCGACAATCAAAAACCCTCCGGCGAGCAGCGTCAGGTGCAGCAGGACCACGCGCTGGTACGGGGCCATCATCAACGTGTCCAGGTCCGTCAGATATCTCTCCCCGCGCCAGAGAAAGTTCAGGAAGAATGACGCCCCATGGCTCAGGATGATGGCGATCAGGGCGAGAGGAACCGTCGGCGGGATATAGTCCGGAACGACGGTCAAGAATCCCATCAGCGTCAGCAGCGCGTCGCCGCTGGACGTGCCCAGGGCGGCGGTCTTTGGCGAAAACAGGACAAAGACAAACACGCCATGGACCAGGGTGAAGATACCGTAATGAACCACAAAAAAGGGTATCAGGAAGCATTTGTAGATGGTAACGCTGACCGTGTAAGGAGGCGCCATGGCCATTCTGCCCACGTTGAAGATGCCGATGACAACATTCTCCAGCCAGAACAGCAGCATGAGAGCGAATACATCCCACCCCCGGAAAAACACCCCCCACAGGGGGACTATATTCGACAGAACCAGAACCACGGTGGAAATGGATGCTGTCCGTAAACGCATAATGCCGATGCTGCCTGTCAGGGTAACCGTTCCTTTCTTGATTTCGCGCAACCGGCCCGGTGAAACACCCGCACACTTCCACGCAAGAACTGGAAAACAACGCAACAACGGCAACGAGCCGGGCGCGTCCGTCGCAGCCGGACGAGACGGGTCTGTCCCGCATTTCCGGCGACATCAGCCTGTACCCATTGCCATCCACTGCCCTGCACGCCCGTGAACGGTGACCATTTCGCGAACCGGCACAGGGCATTTTGCGCCGTTCGGCGCAATGATAACTTATGCGATGCTTTCCCAGGCGCCGGTCTTGGCGGAATGGAGCACCGCGTCGCACACGCACTGGGTTTCCAGCGCATCGCGGAAATTGGGCCGGACGGGTTCGCCGGTTTCAAGTCCCTTGAGAAAATCCGCCAGCGCGTTGATGAAGGTGTGCTCATAGCCGATCACACATCCTGGCACCCACCAGTGTTTCATGTAGGGGTGATCGGAATCGGTGACAAGAATCGTGCGCCAGCCATGGACATGTGAATCGTCGCCGTGGTCGTAATATTGCAACTGATGCGCGTCTTCGAGGTCGAAGTAAATTGAACCCCGTTCGCCGTTGACCTCGAAGGTGTTCTGGTTCTTGCGGCCCCGGGCGTAGCGCGTGGACTCGAAGGTGGCCAGCGCGCCGTTTTTGAAGCGCGCCAGAAAAGCACACGCATCGTCAATGCCGACGGGCTTGCGTGTGGAAGGATCATCCTGAAGCGCGCGCTCCTTGATGAAGGTCTCGGTCATCGCGGAGACCTTGTCCACGCCGCCGATCAGCCAGATTGCCGTATCAATGGAATGGGCGAGCAGGTCGCCGGTGACGCCGCTGCCGGCCACATCAATGTCGAGCCGCCAAAGCCCCGCGCCGCCTTGCGGCAGGTCGGGGCTGATGGTCCAGTCCTGCAGGTACTTCGCCCTGTAATGGAAAACGCGGCCGATGCGACCTTCATCAATAAGTTGCTTCGCCAGCGAGATGGCGGGCACCCGGCGGTAGTTGAACCACACCATGTTGGCGACGCCGGCCTTCTCGACGGCTTCGGTCATCTCGCGGCCCTCGGCGGCATTCATGGCGAGCGGCTTTTCGCAAAGCACCATTTTTCCGGCCTGCGCCGCCGCGACCGCGATATCCCGGTGTGTGTTGTTGGGCGACCCGATATCAATCAAATCAATGTCCTTGCGGTCAATCAGGCGCCGCCAGTCCGTCTCCACGCTCTCCCAGCCCCAGTTTTCCGCGAAGGCCCTGACCTTGTCGTCCTTGCGCGCACACGCCGCCTTCAGCACAGGCTGATAGCCCAGGTCGAAGAAGCGGTTCACCTTGAGGTACGCATTCGAATGCGCGCGCCCCATGAAGCCGTAGCCAATCAGTCCCACATTCAGTTTCTTCCTTGCCATGCTTCCTTCTCCCTGTCGCCCCAAGGGCGGTTGTTCCCCAGTGCTGTCGCCGCTGCCGCGCTGCGCCGCGATCTCGATGCCTTCGCGCCACGCGATCGCAAGAATGGGGCGCGGGCTGTCGCTCTCCCACTCGCGCACGCCGCAGGCAATCGGCTCGATGCGGTTGTCCGCGTCGGCAGTTGCCAATCAAAGTGTTTCGACCGTTTCCATGTTTCGATTTGCGTCAAATTCCGACGCTGCAACCACCACGTCAATGTCGCTCCATTCATGCGCCTTCCCTGTAGCGAAAGACCCGTAAAGAACTGCTCGTTGCGGATGAATGCCGAATTTCGGCAGTGCGCCGATGTATCGCCGCAACGTCTTTACAATTGACTCTTCAACCATTCGATTGCCTTCTGTGTTTACGCTGTCGGGTCGGCGGCATGGCGATCACTCAGGCCGTATGCACTTGATACTTCAGGATACATTCCTTCTCTCCGATAGGCGTTCAGTCGTTTCAAGGTGTTCATATGTTCTTTATCAACGGACAGGTCGGCCAATTGAAGCAACCGCAGGAGATTGTGAATCTTTGGGGGCTATTGCCCCGTCTTTTTTCCCCGTGCGCCTCGCGCATCTTTTCCACGGCGGGATGTGCAAAAAAGAGCGCATGGCGGCAGCGCCCGTTTCCAAACGATTCCCTGGCAACGTCAGAATCCTTTTCCGCGCCCTCGCGCAAGCAGGCAATATGTTTCTCGACGTTCAGCGGCATATTCTTCGCGGCGTATTGCCTTCATTGATATCCGGCAGCGATTCGTTTCGTCAATGGTGATCACCCGTATTTTTCGTTCAGGGCGTCCACGGCTTTCTTGCATTCGGCAGTGACGGCCCATGCGTCCGGCCAGAAGCAGAGATCAATGGTCCACCAGTCGTGGGGGATGCCGGAGCGGTTAAGTTCGGGCAGGATCGCGTCGAAATCGAGCACCCCCTGGCCGAAGGGGGCGTGGGTGCTGGTTTCTTCGTCGTGGAGCGTGCCGTCGGAGTCTATCAGGTGGATGTGGTTGATCTTGCCGCGCAGTTTCCGGGCGAGTTCCAGCGCGCCGCCGGGCAGGGTTTCCTTCTTGCCGGGCTGACGCGCGCCGACCGCGGCCACCATATGCGCGTGGCAGGTGTCGAACTGCACGCCGAAATTGTCGTCGTTCACTTCGTCCACGATGCGCAGGATGTCCGACGGCTTGTTGAAGGCGAAGCCCGGCTCGAACTCCCAGGTGACATAAATGCCCTTGTCGGCGGCTTCGCGCGCGCATTCCTTCCAGGTGGATACGACGCGCTTACGCGCTGTGTCCGGGTCCACCTGCTCGAAAATCGTCGGCGGCTGCACGGTGTCCACGCGGATGCCGGGGATGCCCAAATCCACGCAGAATTGCAGGTTCTTGCGAAATGTCTCCCGATATGGTGTGGTGTCTTCGGTGTTGATCAGACGCTCGCCCCAGAGATTCGCCGCCAGGCCGGAGAAGGCCAGGCCCGCAGCGGCCACGCCTTGCCGGCAACGCGCGCGGTCTTCGGGCGTGGGCAGGTTATCGGGGTTTGGATGAACCCCGAAGCCGCCCAGTTCCACGCCGTCAAAACCGAGTTCCGCGAGTTTCCGCACCACTTCCTCCCAGGGAACGGGACTGTCCGCATACGGACCAATCGCATACGCCCATGAACCGATGGATATCCTCTTCATGCCTTTCCCTTTCTGTAATCGCCCACTTCGGGAGCGTTGGGGTTGACCTCCGGGCCGAAATATCGCAAGAGCACCAGGGGGCATTCCCTGCCCAGGTTCTCAATGACCACGCCTTCGCGCGCCGCCCGCGCGCTGATGAAGACCTCATCCTCGGTCATCTCGCCGAAGCGGATCATGCTGGGGCACTCGAGCGGCAAATCGCCGATGCGGCCGCGGCCCTGGGTGACGATCACGCCTGACGCGCCGTTGTCCTTCAGCGTCATGCGCACGCCCGGCATCACGGTCAGTTCCTTCGCCGAGAAGTACTGCTTGCCGTCCACCCTGCCGTAGCAGACCCAGCGATCCACATGCCCTTCGCTTTCCGTGTCGCCGTCGGGGATGGGTTCCAGATAATGATGGTCGCGGAAATTCGGGTCGAGGTTGGCGTCCCAGTCAATCTGGTCCACGATGAAATCGAGGTCCTGGTGTTTTTCGGGGGGCATGTCCTTGACCAGCAGTTCGCGGGGGACAGGCCGCCCTTCCACGATGGACTGGTACATACCGAAGACGTCGCTGCCCCACTGCGGCTCATAGGTCAGCAGCGACCCCGGCGCATGGAGGATGCAGGGACCGACCAGCCAGCCGGTGCCCGGCGTCAGCCGGTAGGCTTTCGAGTAATCCAGGATGCCGTTGTCGCCTTCGTTCCAACGCTCAATACAGCGGCGGATTTCCGCGCGCGTCGTGCCCGGCTCCAAGCCGAAGAATGTGTGCGGGAAATTGTTGCCGACGAAGTTCAACTGCGGCGGAAAATAATAGGCCTCCGGCTTGCCTTCGCGCCCGACCAGCGCGGCCTGTTCAAAACTCTGGTGCAGGTGATGGGGGATCGGCCCCATGTTGTCGAAGAATTTGCTGTACACCGGCCAGCGCTGATATTTGCCCCAGATTTCCTGGCCGATCAGGTCGCCGCCGAGCGCCGCGACCGCGTCGCGCAGGGTGAAACGCTTTCCTTCATGTACGACGTAACTCAGCCCTTCGTCGTCCGGCGCGCCCTCGTTGTCCGCATGCGTCGTCGAGGCGAACCAGCGCTCATCAATGCCGCCGCGATGCGTGCCCAGCGCGTAATAGTCCCGTGGATGCAATTTCAGCCGGCGTCCCGGCTGCAAGAACGAACGCGGCACCCAGTTCGGCGCAAGACGCAAAACGCCCGATCCCGCCTCCAACGCCTGCCGCGCAAGCGCCGCCACACCGTCTCCCGTAACTGTCTTCATGGTTGACTCCTTCCTTGAAAATGAAAACCCTGAACCGGCGCATCGCCGTTCCGCATCGCTCGCCCCAAAACCCGGCGCTATGCCAGGGGGACATTCTTTATAGCACCCCATGCGGCACGGCGCAAGTCTAGACCGACGCCCTGAGTGGCCTCAAGGCGCCCCCCTTCACGGATGCGGCGTGGCCGCAATCGTCAAAACAACGATGGTGTCTATCGCGTCGTGCCGGCCTTTCTCCAAGGTCAGTTTCACTTTCTCCGGCGTCTGCTGGAGCGCCACTTCCGACCCATCCATGAGCGCGGCGGATGTGATGTGTTGCTCCAGCGGCGGGAGTTCGACCTCTTCGCCGTCCCAGTCAAGCACGTGCACATAGATTTTCGAACCCTGGTGCGTGCTGACCCCCCATTTTCCCGGCACGAACGGCCCGCCGCGTGTGCCGTAGATGCTTTCGCCGTTTTCTTTCAGCCACGCGCCGATCTCGCGCAGGCGATCGACCTGACGCGGTTCGATGCGGCCATCAGGCATCGGCCCTACATTCAACAGAAGGTTGCCGTCGCCGCCGGCGGTCTGCACGAGTATGCGGATGCACTCCTCAAGCGACTTGAGGTTGTCATTGGGTTTCCAGGCCCACTGTCGGCAGATGGTCATGCACGTTTCCCAGGGGCGCTCGATGCTGAACGCGCCCACCCGCTGTTCCGGCGTGTCGTAGTCGCCCGGCGCAAAGCCTTCCTGTGTGACGCCTTCCATGCCGCGCCGTCCGCCGCCCACGCGGTTGTTGACAAGCATCTTCGGATCGAGTTCGCGACAGAACCGCAGCAGTTGCCACCCGCGCTCGGCGGTCCAGGGCTTCTCCCACTCGCCGTCGAACCACATGCTGTGCAGCGGCCCGTATTGCGTGACGATCTCGCGGAGTTGTCCGTGCATGTATTCCTGGTAGCGGTCCATGCTCGGCGCGACGCCTTCGGGCAGCGCATAGCCCGGCCCGCCCTGAAGCCCCTCGACGTTGTAATCCGGCTGATACCAGTCCAGAATGGAGTAGTAGGTGCCGAAAGGCAGCCCGGCCTCTTTGCATGCCGCCGACAACTCCTTGAGAATATCGCGCTGAAACGGCGTCGCGGTCATGTCGTAATCGGTCAATGCCGAGTGCCAGATGCAGAAGCCGTCGTGGTGCTTCGACGTGATGACCAGGTAGCGCATGCCCGCCTCCTGTGCAATGCGGACCCACTCCCGCGCGTCGAATGCAACCGGGTTGAACTGTGTACAGAGTTGGTCGTACTCCTCACGCGGCACTTGCCTCCCGCGCGACCAGCCGATCTCCGTTCCTTTCAGCGAGACCGGGCCCCAATGGATGAACATGCCAAAACGCCAGGACTGCCACTTGGCCAGAGATTCCGGATCAGGACCGGGGTCCGTCCAGTCGGAAGCGTCGCCTTCCGCCGCCGCGGAAAACGCGATGCACAACGCCAGACACGAAAACAAGAATATGCGCATAGCGGGTCTCCTTTCATGGGCTGCCACAGGCACGTGCAGCGGTTACTATTCAAATCGTTCAGACAAGATCAGGAGTGCCTGATATTTTCAGGCAATTCCGGCGCTGACAGGATGGGGAGAGATGAATTGACAAAGTCATCAGTATTGCGTGTCAGAATGTGCGTGCGCCCCGCGTGTTTGGCGGACATGGCGACGACTGCATCTTCACAGTCGGGTATGTCGCACCGGTACGCTTGCTCCAGCACATCATGGTCGCACAAGGCAACCATAAAACGTCCTGACAACCATGCTGCGGCGTCCCGCGCCATGTGTGGGTCGCGATATTTCTTGAGCACGTCATAAAAGGTGGTCAACACATAAGCAGGAATATAACCCTCGATGTCCCCGTGCAATACCCTGTTGATGCAACCGACCGAAAGCGCGTAATGCGGGGGGCGATTCTGAAATACATCCAGAAGAATGTTGGTATCAAACATGACCTTCATGTATGTTTCCCTGTGATGCCTTCTGCATATTCGGCGTGCAAATTAATATCCGGTGGCAGAACGCCCGTAAAGTGGATGATCTCCGGATGCAAAGACTCGGACGGCGTCTCATGTATCACTTCGATTCGGACGTGAACGTCTTCGTTCAATACAACGGGATCATCCAATACAACAACCCCGTTCCGGACATGGCCTTTATATGGCATTACCGAATCGCCTTTTCTGTATATGAATCCCGGCATGAGACTTCGGGAATAGACAACTGACGCGATAGCGACAAGCACTTTGGCGCATCCAGTGTTTCAATTCAAGCCATTCTACGTGAATCGCCGCTAGCGGCAATAAAAGACCTCTTCCATATTCGCCCACCATTCGCCTTCTGCGCGGTGCTTGACGGGGAATTGACAAGGGTCGGTTTCCTGCCACCATTTCTGCGTGATCGGGTCGGCGGCCATGCGCGCCATGTCCGCCTCGAAATCATTGCCCGTGTACTCGAAATAACTGAAGAGATAGTATTTGTCGTCATCGAGTTGGTGGAGATAAATCGAGTAATTCCGGATGTTGCATTTCTTGATCATCTCCAGCACGCCCGGCCAGGTGTTGGCGTGCAGTTCCTTGTAATAGGCGATTTTGTCCTCGCGCAGTCCAATCACGCTGCCAAAGCGCTGCACCTGCGGCCCCTGCCGCGACGCGACGTGTTGGCAGCCCGCGAGCAGCGCAAGCGCAACAAGCATCGCCGTCCATTTCAACCAATGCATGGCATTTTCCCCTTTCCTGTGCTTTTCCTCTTGTCAGGCAAAAACAATGTAGAGCGCGATCATAATCGCGAACAACGCCACTGAGATAACTCTGTAGTCCGCCAGGCCGCGGCCGGTTTCGCCTCGGAAGGCCGCCAACGGACTCGACCAGACAAGCGCATCGCGTTCGGGGCGCGGCGCGTCCGGCCACAACAACGACACGACCGTCATCACGCCCGCGCAGAGAACCGCCAGGTAGAACCCCGCCATCATGAACGGCACGTTCCATCCGGTCGTCGCTTTGAACCAATCGAGGAGGAAGACCAGCAATCCACACGCGGACCCTGTGATCAGGGTTGCCAATGCGCCGCGCGCGGACGCGCCGCGCCAGAATACCCCGAACACGAACACGACGGTGATCGGCGGCGCGATGTAACAGATGGCGGCGTTGATGCCCTGGAACACGGTTGGGTAGCGTCCGAGGAACGGCGACCAGGCGACGGCCAGCAGCATCCCCGCAAAGGTGACGAGGCGTCCGACGAGAATAAGCCGCTGATCATCGGCACTGGGCCGGAAACGTTTGTAAAGATCGTGGGTGAACAGCGTGGCGGCGGAATTCAGCGCGGCGGATACGGTGCTCATCAGCGCGGCGAGCAGCGCGGCGGCCATCAAACCCCGAAGTCCCGCCGGAAGAAGCGTGCTGATCATGAACGCATAGACATGTTCGGAACTCTCCGGCGCGTCGGACAGCGCGCCGGTGTTGATCAGCGCCGCGCACAGCAGCCCCGGCAACACGAAAATGAAAACGGGCAGGATTTTGATGAATCCCGCAAAGAGCGCGCCGAGGCGCGCGTGATGTTCGTCCTTCGCGCCGAGCACGCGCTGCACGATGGTCTGGTCCGTGCACCAATACCAGATGCCGATGATCGGATAGCCCAGAAACACGGAATACCACGGCAGGCCGGACGGATCATCGGCGGATCGCAGCAGGGTCAACTGCACCGGGTCCACGGCGGCGCTCAGGTTGCTCCAGCCGCCCAACATGAACCAGGCGCTGGCGGTCAGAATCAGCGCGCCTGTCAGGAGAATCACTGTCTGAACCGTTTCCGTGATCACCACCGCCATCAATCCGCCGACAATCGTATAGAGACCCGTGAGCAGGGCCACGGCGATGATGCTGGTCACTTTGCCGATGCCGAACAGCCCTTCGATCACCACCGCGCCCGCATATATCGAGAAACCGATGTGCACGAAAATGGCGGCCACAATGGACATCAGTGAGAGCCAGTCGCGGCAGGCGCGGCTGTAGCGGCGTTCGAGAAAGTCGGGCAGCGTCGCCACGCGGGCGCGAAGGTAAAAGGGTGCGAAGAACAGGGCGAGAACAATCAGCGTGAACGCCGCCATCCACTCGAAATTGCCGTAGGCGAGGCCGTTGGCGTAACCCTCCTGCGCCAGGCTCACCAGATGGACCGTCGAGATGTTCGTCGCGAACAGCGCCATGCCGATGACCGGCCACGTCAGGCTGCGCCCCGCAAGAAAATAGCCCTCGCCCGCCGCGCCCCGTCGTTGCCGCAGCCCCGCCCAGCAGCCCAGCGCGACAATGCCGACAAGATACCCCCCGACAATCGTCAGGTCGAAGGCGTTCAACCGATCGGACAACATCGAATCCCACCCCCCATGTCGCGTGTCTGGCAACCGCAATCATACACGATGCAGACACTGGACATCGCCATCATCCATACCTCCGCACGCGGCTATCGCGGCACGCCATTGGAACAGAATTGCACGCCGGGCTTCAACAGGATACGGGAGATATGATGTCAGCGCGGTGTTGCTCCGGGAAGGTACACACCACTTTCATGTCTGGCGGGCGCGTATCAGCGGACCTTGATGCCGAGGATCACGGGATCGAGGCGGTGGATGTGGCGTACGGAGATGTAGGCGGGCGCGGAGTAATAGGTTCCGTCGTGGACAAGGAGCGCCACATCGCTTCTGAGGTTGCGGCGGTTGTCCGTCAGTGACCACGGGATTCGGATGCGCAGGACGGACCCGTGTTCATTCAGCGGCGTGATTTCGCCGTTGCCGCGCAGCACAGCGGCATGGTATTTGGCGATGGGCAGGTTCTTGTCGGTCCAACTGTAGCGTAAATCCACATCCAGCAAAAAGGCCTGCCCCTGCCGGAGCGCGCCCGTGAAGGCATAGGTGTTCTCCTCGTAGTACGTTTCCCGATTGGGGCCAAAGCCCTCTTCATTCACGACGGCGATGTTCCGGAACTTCATGCGACAGACCGGCGGGATGTGTTTCAGGCCGTTGGCGGCGATCAGCAGCGCGTCAAGAAACGGCGTCGGGCCGTCCGCCTCGTCCGCGGTCTCCGGCGGCAGGACATAGGCGGGCGCATGCGCTTCGGGTGCGAGAATGTTCCCCGCGATGGCGCTTTTGAAAAGATACATCATCGTGGGCGCAAAAAGGCCGCTGCGCAAAATACGGGTTTTCAAATCGGGCGGCAGGGCGGCGGAGGCCATCACCAGCGGTTGCAGCAACCGGGAATCACTGCCCGACGCGCCGACCGAATGCAGATAGAAAGGACTGAGAAAGGAGAAGGCGTCGCTGTCGGGTTTGTACGACCCCACCGCCGGCGCGACGAACAGGAAATTGTTTTCGTAAAACATGCGGTAGTACCGCTGAAAACCGCCCTCCGGCATGCCGGATTCATAGACAGCGCGCAGGAAGCGCCGCGACTGGTCCTCAATCACGCTCATGCCTTCGCTGCCGCAGGACTGCACGCCCATGGTGACCCTCGGTTTGAAGACATTTTCGTAAAGAGACCCGAGTACCGGCACGGGAGGCTCGGAGTTCATCTGGGGGTAGGAACCCAGCGGAAGCGAGGAATGCCCGTCGTCGAAACTGCGGAAGGTGTCCTGACTCAGTCCTGCGGCCTTGCCCTCGCGGTACCACTCGTTAATTCGATTGACCCAGTTCTTGCCGGAACTGTTTTTGTATACCCCTCCCCAGCGACTGCTCGATAACGGCTCCGGCGCGTCGGGATTGTCCGTGCGGTCCGGCCACGCCGCCAGCGTGGCGAAGAAGAAGCCCTCGACCGTCGAGAGGCGGCCGTCTCTGATTTCCAGGGAAAAGCCGAAGGGCGGCACCGGGATGTCGTCCACGCGCCGATTGGCGGTCGAGGGTTTCACCAACACGCTGTACGGCCCGTCCTGAACGATTGCTTCGGCGTCTTCGATCGGCCAGGGCTGACCGGATGCGGCAAGCGCCCCCATCGCGGCAATCACGCCGCAAGCGACCCCACTGCGCAGCACGTTTCTTCCCCCTTCTTTTCTTATGCCCTGTCAAGACCCGATTTTCCGGCACCACGTCGCCGGGCGGGCTTGGCGCCAGTATATCAGAACGGCGCATCGAATGCTTCCATGCCGACAGAGCGACTACTGCAGCAGATTGGCGATGGTTTTTTGTGAAACCAGGGCCAGTTCACGTTCCTGCGACAGAAACGGCCGTACATCGGCCCCGCCTTGTCCCAGTCCAGGGACGACTGAGTATGGCGTGCAATTTTCCGGTAAGCGATGAGGGACGGTCATGGTGGCACAAATGCAATGTCACATGACGCCGGACGACGCTCGTTTCAATTCCTGCGCCCGGCGGCGGATTGGTGTCCACTTCAATCCTGACCGCCAGTGTTTGCGAAGCGTGCGGCGACAAGCCAGGTTCGTAAGGAAGTCCGGGGAACCGGACAAATGCGGTCGCAGCCATTTTCCGGTCGCTGACTTTGATTTCGATCCGATAACCTTACCCCTGGGTCCCACACTGGTCACCACCGGCACATACTCCGGGATCACGTCATGGAACGCCAACGCCGCCTGGAGGCTCGCATACGACCCGCGCTGCAGCGCATTCGCCACACAGGCTGAAGCCTGTGCTCCAGAACTTTTTGACTGGCTGGACAGTTTGGGCCACGCCATTGCGTCCACTTGGTTCACCGCATTCGTCTGGCCAACCTGTCCCAGTGGTCCGACTGGCCCGACCTGTCCGACTGGTCCGACTGGTCCGATGCGTCCGACAAAGACAAATGCCGGGTTCCGCTCCGCTACAGCCACCCTGCTTTTTTCGCAGGAGGTTGCGCGGGGCGGCGCGCAATGCCGATAATGGGCGCGGTGTGTGCGTCATGGGGACGCGGAAGGAAACGGACTATGCTGGCGCGGGTGCAGTCGTGCGCGGTGCTGGGGGTGGAGGCGTTTCCGCTGGCAGTCGAGGTGGACGCCGTGCCGGGGATGAACAAGACCCGGATTGTCGGGCTGCCGGACACGGCGGTCAAGGAAAGCGAAAGCCGGGTCTGGTCGGCCATCCGCAATTCGGGCTTCCGCACGCCGCGCGGCCATGTCGTAATCAGCCTCGCGCCGGCGGACATGCGCAAGGAGGGCAGCGCGCTGGACCTCCCCATCGCCGTCGGCATGATCGCCGCCACGGACCAGGTGCCGGATACGCGCCTGCCCGCATATGCCCTGGTGGGCGAACTCGCCCTGGACGGCACGCTGCGCCCGGTGGCGGGCGCGATTGCGATGGCGATCTGCGCGCGCGACAAGGGGCTGCGGGGCCTCCTGCTCCCGGCGCAGAACGCGGAGGAGGCGGGTGTCGTGCGCGGTGTGGACGTGATTCCGGTGCGGTCCCTGTCCGAAGCGGCGGAATTCCTTGCGGGACGGCAGGCAGTCGCGCCACATGTCACCGACATTGATGCCATTTTCGCAAACGGCCGGACCCATGTGCCCGACCTGAACGAGGTGAAAGGGCAGGCGCATGTGAAGCGCGCACTGACCGTCGCGGCCGCCGGCGGCCACAACATCCTCATGATCGGCCCGCCGGGCACCGGCAAAACGATGCTCGCGGCGCGGCTTCCGGGCATTCTGCCGGACATGACCTTCGAGGAGGCGCTGGAGACGACGCGGATTTACAGCGTCGCGCCGACGGTGCAGCGGCGCGACTCGCTGATCGTGCGGCGGCCCTTCCGAAGTCCGCACCACACCGCGACGACGGTCTCCATCGCGGGTGGCGGCCAAGGCCAGAGCGCGCATCCCGGCGAGGTCAGCCTCGCGCACAACGGCGTGCTCTTCCTTGATGAGTTGCCGGAGTTCAACCGGGCCGCGCTCGAAGTGCTGCGCCAGCCGCTCGAAGAGGGGCTGGTCCACATCCGCCGCGCCAACTATTCCGTCACCTACCCCAGCAGGTTCATGCTCGTCGTCGCGATGAACCCCTGCCCCTGCGGCTGCCGCACCGACCCGCGCCGCGAGTGCCGTTGTTCGCCCGGCGACATCCAGCGCTACATGGCGCGGCTCTCCGGGCCGCTCCTCGACCGCATTGACATCCACGTGGACGTGCCCGCGCTTTCCTTCGACGAACTCGCCGACAACCGCCCCAGCGGGCCGTCCAGCGCCGAAGTCCGCGCCACGGTGCAGGAAGCGCGCAACCGTCAGCGTGCAAGATACCGCGGGCGTATCGCCTGCAACGCGCACCTCGACGGCAAGGGCATCCGCGAGCATTGCCACATGGGCGAGGCCGCGCAGCGCATCCTCGAATCCGCGCTCGACCGACTCGGCCTCAGCGCCCGCGCCTACGACAAGGTGCTCCGCGTCGCGCGCACCCTCGCCGACCTCGACGGCCAGGACACCATCGGCGACCAGCACATCGGCGAAGCCGTGCAATACAGGTCGCTGGACAAAGCGCTGTTCTGAGGGGATAGGACGAATAGGACCTGCACGACGCAGCGTGTGCCTCGTATGGTGGGGGCGGCAAGGATTCCTGATCCCCCAAGCACTAAGTTGGTGGAGCACGGTTCACTCTTGCGGTTCTACTGAAGCGGTGCCACAATACACTGTGGATCGTTCATACAGGCTCGTGCCACTGAACACAGTCCTGGCTGGTGACCCTCGCGCTCACCACAGATTATGCAGAGGCCCTTCTTGCACCCCCATTCACGGCATAACTCTTGATGGGGCCTTTTCAGGATTCGGTATTTATCGTCATCGGATGTGGCCATAAAGAAGACATACTTCAAATAGTAATATACGTTTATAGCATAACTCAATACGAAAATCAGACGGAAACTTACCGTATCACTTATCGAGATACATGCAAAGTTAATACAATATAGATTACTTTATTTACATAACGCCGCATGTAGAGCCAGTGCAGAGGAGCAGAATTCACTGAATTCCCCGACCAACATGCTTTACCGGGAACGGGCTTGTCGTCAGACGCGATGCCCCACAATGGCACGCGCTGGCATTTGTATTGCCGGGGGGGCATTCGCTACACTCGTTTTTTGTGCCGGAAGCGGGGGAATGGCGGCTGTGCGGCGCGCGGGATTGCTGCGGGGCGTGCGCCGGATGGCTCCGCGCCGCGCCCCGGCGAAATCATGGGGAAGCCTGCGGGTCTATGGTCCCTCCACGACAGGAAGATTTGTTCGGCGGGAACGGCGCGGACCGGGATGACCGGGAAGGGCTGTTCGACGCGCAACTGTCGCTGCCGCTCCCGGAAGTGGCCGCGCCGGAGGCGTTTCCGTCGGTCATCAAGCGCGACGGCCGCCGCGAAGCGTTCGACAAGCGCAAAATCGCCGATGCAATCTTCAAGGCGGCGCAGTCCATCGGGGGACAGGACTACGACCTGGCGATGAGCCTCGCCTCGGCGGTGACCATTTACCTGACCAAACGCCTGGGCGGTCAACCGCCGACGGTGGACCATGTCCACGACGCGGTGGAGCGGGTGCTGATGCAGATGTCGCACGTGAAGACGGCGCTCGCATACGCGCGGTATCGGGACCGGCGCGCGCGCATCCGCCGCCTGCGCCAGGGCGACATGCGGGCGCTGCTGACCGAACTGGAGGAGGCGCGGCAGGAACGCGAAGCGCTGGGCGGCCATCCGGACGCCACGTTGTCGGTGCGCACCAGCGAGGACACGCTGACCACGTGGGACCGGGAGCGCATCGTCACGGCGCTGATGCGCGAGACGGATTTGGAAAAGTCCGCCGCGATGATGGTGGCGCTGGCGGTGGAACAGCAGATTCAGCAGGCGGGCATCACGGCGCTCACCACGTCGCTGGTGCGCGAACTGGTGGACGCGAAACTGGCTGAACACGGCCTGCTCGAACACCGCGCGCGCCACCAGCGGCTCGGCGTGCCGCTTTATGACACAGAACGAATCATTCGCGGGGCGGATCCCGACACGGCGGGCCGCGACCCGGCGGGCACGGACACGGCGCTGGCGCGGGCGGTCAAGAAGGAATACGCGCTGGCGCGGGTCTTCTCGGCACCGGTGGCCGAGGCGCATCTGCGCGGCGACCTGCACTTGCATGGCCTCGGCCTGGTGGACCGCCTGCACGCTGTGGACCAGTCGCTGGCATGTCCGGCGCGGTTCGGGATCGGCGCGCCCGGCGGGCGTAATTTCGCCGCGCCGCCGAAGCGTCCAGAAACACTGCTCGCGCAGATGGTGAAAAGCAGCGATTTGGAGCAGGGGTGCTTCGCGGAGATGGCGGGATGGTCGGCAGTGAACGTCTTTTTCGCGCCGTTTTTGCATGGTCTGGACGAATCCTCCGTGATGCAGTTCGCGCAGATGCTTGTCTATGAATACGCGTGCCGCGTGATCCTGCGCGGCGAGGCCGCGTCCCGGGTGGAGATTGAACTGCATTGGCGCGCCCCGGCATGGCTGGCCGATGCGGAGGCGGTTGGGCCGGGCGGCCTGCCTACAGGCAAGCGCTACCGGGACTACGAGCACACGGCGCAGCAGTTCGCCTGGGCGATCCTGGAAGTCTTTCGCAAAGGCGGGGCGGATGGGTCGGCGCTGCCCGCGCCCCTGCCCGTGGTGGCCATCGGCGAGGACTTTTTCCGCGCGCCGGGGCATGAATCCTTTCTGGCGCACGCGGCGGGCGCGGCGGCAGTGCGCAAGGGCGTGCATTTCGCCCTGGAACGCGGGTCCGCCCCGGCGGCGGCCGATAATGCGCCCTGGCGCCCCCGGCGCGTGGCGCTGCAGCAGGTCACGCTGAATCTGCCGCGCGCGGCCTATGTGTCGGGCAAGGAATCGGCCCTATACGCCGAATTGGACCGTCTGCTGCAACTGGCGGCGATGGCCCACCAGGAGAAGCGCGATTTCATTGAAAGCCTGATGACACCGCCGGGCCGCGCGCCGCTCGCGGCGCTTGCGATGCTGCGCGAGGACACGCCGTACTGCGACCTGGACGCCGCGCTGTGCCTGGTGGCGGTGGATGGATTGACGGAGTGCGTGCAGACGCTCCTGAATTGTCCCCGCGCGTTCGGTCCGGAGGCTGTTGGGCTGGGCGGGCGGATTCTGGCGCATCTGCGCGAACAATGCCGGGAACAGGGCGAACGGTTGGGATTGCGGCTGGCACTTGCGCAGAACAACGATCCCGCCGCCGCGCGGCGCTTCGCCACGCTTGACGCCCGCGAGTTTCCCCACACCGCCGCCGGCGTCATCAAGACGGACCCCGCCTCGCAGGCGATGCATTACAGCATGGGGGTGCGCATTCCACCCGTGCCCTGCCTGTCCCCGATTGACCGTGTGCGCATCGAGGGATCCTTCCACGCCTGTCTGGAATGGGGCGCACTCACCGAAGCGGCGCTGCCGCTGGATCACATGTCGCCGGAGGCGATCGCGGATTTCCTCAAGAAGACATGGCGGCAGACGGCGAACCGGCGCATGGTCTTTCTGTGATCGTCACTCCCACTCAATGGTGCCGGGCGGCTTCGAGGTGATATCGTAGAGAACGCGGTTGACGTGTTTCACTTCATTGCAGATGCGGTTCGCCGTGCGCTGGAGCACTTCGGGGGGGAACCGGAACCAATCGGCGGTCATGGCGTCTTCGGAGGTGACGGCGCGCAGGCTGCACACCTCGGCGTAGGTGCGTTCGTCACCCTGCACGCCCACACTGCGCACCGGCAGCAGGCACACCAGCGCCTGCCAGATGCTGCCGTAAAGTCCTGCCCTGCGGATTTCCTCGATGAAAATCGCGTCGGCGTCGCGCAAAGTGTCGAGGCGCTCACGTGTAACCTCGCCCACGCAGCGCACCCCCAGCCCCGGCCCCGGGAATGGATGCCGCCCGACGATTTCCTCCGGCAGGCCCAGTTCCCGGCCCAATGCGCGCACTTCGTCCTTGAACAGTTCGCGGAGCGGCTCCAGCAGTTCCAGGTGCATCTTCTCCGGCAGGCCGCCGACGTTATGATGGCTCTTGATGGTAACCGACGGCCCGCCCGTGGCGGAGACCGACTCGATCACGTCGGGATAGAGCGTGCCTTGAGCAAGAAAATCCATGTGGCCCAGCCGCCGCGCCTCTTCCTCGAAAACCTCGATGAACACATTGCCGATGATTTTGCGTTTGCGTTCGGGGTCGCTCACGCCGCGAAGCGCCGTGAGGAAGCGGTCCTCCGCGTCCGCGTAATCCAGATTGATGCGGAAATTGTCGCGGAACACGCGCAGCACCATCTCCGGTTCGCCTTTGCGGAGCAGGCCGTTGTTGACGAAGACGCAGGTGAGTTTGTCGCCGATGGCGCGGTGGATGAGCACAGCGGCGACGCTGGAGTCCACGCCGCCGCTGAGGGCGCACAGGACGCGCTTGTCGCCGACCCTGTCCCGAATCTCCCGCACGGCGGCATCCGCGAAGGAACCCATATCCCACGACGGCGGGCAACCGCAGACGGTATGGACGAAATTGGAGAGGATTTGACGGCCTTGGGGAGTATGCACGACTTCCGGATGGAACTGGACCCCGAAGAAGCGGCGCTCGGGGTCTGCAATGGCGGCGTACGGGGAGTTTTCGGTGCGGCCGATCACCTGGAACCCGGATGGCAACTGCGTCACGCGGTCTCCGTGGCTCATCCACACCTGGGTGCGTGCCTCCACCTCGTCCAGGAATCCGGTGCCGTCATCATGCTCAAGATAGGCGATGCCGTACTCGCGCTCGTTCGCGCGCTCGACCTTGCCGCCCAGCATATCGGCGAACAACTGCACCCCGTAGCAGATGCCCAGGATGGGCAGGCCGAGGGAGAACACGGCGGGGTCGGGCTTGGGCGCGCCGGGCTGATGCACGCTGGCGGGACCGCCACTGAAGATGATCCCGGCGGGCCGCAGCGACTGAAGTTCCGCAATGGGCGTGTCGAACGGGACGATGACGCTGTACACGCGGGCTTCGCGCACGCGACGCGCAATGAGTTTGCTGTATTGCGCGCCGAAATCCAGGACGACGATGGGTTGGCCGGCCTTTTCCATGAAACGCCTCCGCTACCTCGGCGCCTGATAGTTCGGGGCGTCTTCCGTGATGGTGACGTCATGCGGATGGCTTTCGCGCACGCCCGCCGCGGTGATCTGCACAAAATGCGTGTCGCGCTGGAGGGCGGGGATGTCGCGGCAACCGCAATATCCCATGGCGGCGCGCAGGCCGCCCATGAGTTGATGCACATAATCGGCGAGCAGACCGCGATAGGGCACGCGGCCCTCGATGCCTTCCGGCACGAGTTTCGTTGTTTCCTCATCGAAATGCAGGTAGCGGGTCTTGCTGCCGCGCTGCATGGCTTTGACGGAACCCATGCCGCGCACGACCTTGTAGGGGCGACCCTCGAAAAGCACCGTATCGCCCGGGCTTTCCTCGGTGCCCGCGAAGAGGCTGCCGATCATCACCGAATCCGCGCCCGCCGCGATCGCCTTGGCAATGTCCCCGGAATATTTGATGCCGCCGTCGGCGATAAGCGGCGTGTCGGTCTTTCGACATACCGCCGCTACATCCAGAATTGCCGAGAACTGCGGCACGCCCACCCCCGCCACCACGCGCGTCGTGCAAATCGCGCCCGGACCCACCCCCACCTTCACCGCATCCGCCCCGGCCTCGATCAAGTCCCGCGCGCCTTCCGCCGTCACCACGTTCCCTGCAATCACTTCCATGTCCGGAAAGGCGTCCTTCACGGCGCGCACGGTATCCGCCACCATGACCGAATGGCCGTGAGCGGAATCCACCACCAGCACATCCACGCCGGCGCGGATGAGCGCCTCGGCGCGTTCGAGTTCGCCCCGGCCCACGCCGAGCGCCGCGCCCACGCGCAACCGGCCCATCTCGTCCGCGCACCGGTTGGGGAAATCCCGCGCCTTCATGATGTCCTTGATGGTGAGCAGGCCTTTCAGTTTGCCTTCCGCATCCACGATGGGCAATTTCTCGATGCGGTGCTTGTGCAGCAGGCGCTTCGCTTCTTCTTTGCTTGTGCCCGGCGGCACCGTCACCAGCCGATCCTTCGGCGTCATCACCGTGGCGATGGGCACCGACAGGTCTTCCTCGAAGCGCAGGTCGCGGTTGGTCAGGATGCCCACCAGCGTGCCGCTCTCGTCGGTGATGGGCACGCCCGACACATGATAGCGGGCCATCAATTTCTCGGCGTCGGCAATTTTATGTTGCGGCGTAAGGGTGAAGGGATGGGTAATGATGCCCGCCTGCGACCGCTTGACGCGGTCCACTTCCGCCGCCTGCTCCTCGATGGTGAGATTCTTGTGGATGATGCCGATGCCCCCCTCTTGCGCGAGCGCAATCGCCAGCCGCGCTTCCGTCACCGTGTCCATCGCCGCGCTCAAGACCGGGATGTTCAGCCGCAGTTTGCGCGTCAGCAGCGTGCCGAGTTGGACTTCGCGTGGAAGCACCTCGGATCGGGCCGGACGCAACAGCACATCGTCAAAAGACAATCCCTTGGAAATGCGGTCGCCGTAACTCATCGCACCTTCTAACGTCATGGTATTTGCGCCAACCCCGAAGATACGCCGACCTCCGGAAACGATATTATAGAAGGGCCATTTCGGCGAATCAAATGAAACACATCCATCTTGCAGCGAAGCAGACCCATACATAAAGAACGCGGCATCTTGCCGCATCTTCATGTGACCTTTTTGATCAGGAGGAATAATACAGGGAAATCTTTTTACGACGACCTGTCCCTGTATTTCTATCTCTGGCTTGCATTGGGAGGCGACTGTTGCTAAGGTGAATGCCATGCGGAAATGGTCTGTCGCATGGGTCTTGACGGTCGTGGCGCTTTGCGCGGGCTGCGGTGCGCCGCCGCTGGATTTCGAGGCGGCGGTGTCGCCGGAAAACCTGGTTCACCGGCGTATTGAACGCTGTTCCGAATGGCGGGATGCGCGGCGGGTGGACGCCGGCGCGGGGCGCGCCATCACACTTGGTCCGCTGCCGGATCGGGCGATCGTGCGGCTGGGCGTGCTGGAGGGTGAAGCGCATGGAGGGCGCGCGACCATCCGCGTGTATGCCGGGCAGCGCATGGCGGCGCGCCTGCGAACGGGACGCGCCGAACGTTGGGCGGATTACCGCATCCCGCTGGAGGGCCACCTGCCGGGCGCAATCTGTACGCTGGTCTTTGACAGTCCCCAGCCGGTCTGGATTGGCCCGTGTGAGGTGATTGACGCCGCCGCCAAGCCACCGCCGAATGTATTGATCTACCTGATAGACACACTCCGCCGGGACCACCTGCACTGTTACGGCTATGACCGGCGCACCTCGCCGCATCTGGATGCACTGGCGCAAGAGGGGGTACTGTTCACCAATCTGATGCCCCAATCCTCATGGACCAAACCCTCGGTGGCCTCGCTTTTCACATCCACCTATCCGAATGTCCACGGCGCGCAGGACCGGCCGGACGTCATGCGGGAAGGATTGCCGGACATGGCTGCGGCGTTCGCGCGGCACGGCTATGAAACCCATGGATTCATCACCAATCCGAACATCCTGCCGCTCTGGGGCTTCGGCGACGGCTTTTTCCGCTACGTGGACGTGGAGTCTTCCGACCGGGTGAATGCCGATGACGCGAAGGTGGTGGACAAGGCCGTCGCGGCGCTGGACGCCGCAGCAGGTCGGCCCTGGTTCTTTTACGTACACACCATGGGGCCGCACGAGCCTTATGATCCGCCCGGCGGATCACCGTTTATGGCCCCGTCCTATGAAGAGCACGGCATTTTCAGAGAGCGCCGCAAAGAGATTGATCTTTACGACGGGGAAATCCGCTATTCCGATGAACAATTCGGCCGCTTTGTGGCCGCCCTGAAGGCGCACAATCTCTACGAGAATACCTTGATTGTCGTGTTGTCGGACCATGGCGAGGAATTCTGGGAGCACGGCGGGGAGAGCCACGGCAAGACTTTGTACGAGGAGGTGCTGGCGGTGCCATTGATCATAAAACTTCCCGGCGGCGCCCATGCCGGCACGCGGCGTGAGGCGTTGGTCGAGTTGCTGGATATTGGCCCGACGTTGCTGGATTTGCTGGGGCTGCCGAGAGAAGAACGTTTTCAAGGCCGGTCCATCCGGGACATCATCGAGACAGGGGCCGATCCCCGGCGCACCGGCTATGCTTCGCTGGTGAATCTCGCCTACAGTATCCGCGCGGCACGGCGCGGGCCGATGAAATACATCCGCGATTTGGCGGGCGGCTGGGAACGCTGGTACGACCTGGAAAGCGACCCCGGCGAACGTCATCCGCACAAATCGCCGCCGCCCAACGGCGAATCGCTGCGCACACACACGGCGCGTGTCGCCATGCGCGGGGGCGCCGGCTTGCACCTGCTCATGACCTGCGGGGACGAGGCGCGGACGGTCGAGGGATTCCTGCGCGGCCCGGCGCTGGGCGATTTCGAGTTGCAGTACTACGACTGGAAGGGCGAAGCGTGGCGTGAGGGCGATGCCCTGCATTTCCGGCTGCTGACGCAGCATCCCACGGACCGCGCGCGCGAACGGGATTTCTGGCATACCGAACTGGCGGAACAGGACCACGCGCGCCTCCGCATTGACGCGCCGGCAGACGCCCGAATTGAGGCGCATGTATTGGTGGACGGCGCGCCCATCTCCCCGGAATGGCTGCATCTCGGCGCGGACCGCGACGATATTGACCTCGCGATGCCCTTGCAGGCGCTTGACCTGGTCGCTGACTCGGACAGTCACGACCCCGCCGGATTGCCCCGGCGCTTCGCCGTGTATTTGTGGTATGTGGCCGACCCGGACGCCATCGCGCCGGAGGAACTCGACCCGAAAATGCGCGACGCATTGGAAGCGCTGGGGTATTTATGAGGGTGTCAATGCGTGCGCGGAATGTGCTCAGCGAACGATGTTGAGCAGGGTGTCGAGCATGCGGTCGGCGACCGTGATAACCCGCGCCGACGCCTCGTAGGCCCGCTGAAACATCAGCAGCGAGGTCACCTCCTCGTCGAGGTTCACGCCGGAAACCTCCTGGCGTCTCAGGGACAGGTCATAAATAAATGCCTCCTCGACGGAGAGGGTGTTGCTGTTGGCCCGCGCGTCAATGCCGACCTGCACAATCGTGGATTCATAGTACTCATTGATACTTTGGCCGCCAAGAATCGGCGTCGAACGCAAGGCGGCCATGGCCAGGGCCGCGCTGTTGTCGCCGGTCTCCAGCGGGTTCGCGCTGAACCCCGAACTCAGCCATTCCGGGTGCGCGCGCAATTCGGGATTCAAGGCGATGCTGGCCGCGCTGTCACCCACAAAGAACGCATTCAACCCGAGCGCCATGACCGCGCCGGCCGTGTCGTCGGAAAACATAAACGTGTAGCCACTGTCCGGCGTGATGCTGAGCCGACCGTCCGCCGTCACCGTCGCAGAGAGATTCGTCATCGTGTTGATCGCCGCTTCAATGTCTGCAAGGGTGGTCTGGCCCGGGTCCGGACCGCTGGCCACGATGGGAATTGTGATGGATTCCACCAGCCCGCCGGCGGCGTCAAAAACATTGATGGCAAAACTGCCGTCCTGCACGCTATAGGGCAACAGGGCCTGGTTGAGCGGAATGCTCGAAGAAGACGCCGCATACGCGCCGGTGATGGTGGTGTTGAATCCCCGCAGGCCGCGTCCGCGCGCCTGGATGTCGTTCAAAGACTGAATGAGCGCGCGCGCGATCTCGTTCATGCGCGTTTCAAGATTTCGGATTTCCACATCGCGGATGTACAGGGCGCCGTAGAGGCGACCGCTTCGGATGTTGGCCGCTTCATCATTGTCTTCAAAGCGCACCGCCAGCAGATCGGGCCGGCTCGGATCAATGGAGGGATCAACTTGGGTTATCAGCCGACGCGCATTGCGCCCGGTAACCAGTTCCTGGCCGCCCAGCAGCACGTCCACCTGTCCGTCATCGCGCTCCCGGTAGGTGATGTTGACGATGGAAGAGAGTTCATCCAGAAGCACATCGCGGTCGTCCCGGAGGTCATTGGCGCTGCGCCCGCCCAGTTCCATGCTGCGAATGGCGTTGTTCAGCGCGGCGATGCGCTCCGCCAGCGAATTGACTTCCGGAACCAGATTGCGCACTTCCTCGTTGGCGTTGATGCGCAACGTGCGCAGGCGCTGCGCCACCTCGTTGAGGCTGGCCGCCATGGCTTCCGCCTGCGACAACGTCGCCATGCGCACCGGCATGGACTCCACATTGTTCGCGAAGTCATTCAGCGAATCGAAAAACGCGCTCAGCCGCGAGGTGAATCCATGCTCGTTCGGCTCCTGGAAAATGTCCTCAATCCGGGCGAAATACTGCGCCTGGGTCTCCGCCCGCCCAAGCGCGGCGCTCTGCCGGCGAAACACGGTATCCAGAAACGCTTCGCGA
Organism: uncultured bacterium; assembly: GCA_937951485.1. Taxonomy (GTDB): domain Bacteria; phylum Hydrogenedentota; class Hydrogenedentia; order Hydrogenedentales; family CAILVY01; genus CALEDJ01. The sequence goes on along the minus strand of CALEDJ010000009.1, from coordinate 20,742 downwards.
ATGCGCTGTATGCCCGACACCATCGGACCCCGCCCCAGCGCGCCAAAGGGATAATAGAGCGGCGTGTTTGTGGTCACGTTCACGCGCTGCCGCGAAAACCCCACGCGGTTGACGTTGGCAATGTTGTGCGCCGCGACGTCCAACTGCATCTGCGCCACAAACAACCCCGCCTGGCCGATGCCCAATGCGCTGAATAACGTGCCCAACCAATGTGTTCCTTCTTGCCGTTTGCCCAACGGGCGGATGTTGCCGCCTTTTTCCTGCAACTGCTGTTCCAATTATCGGCGACTTACCCAAATCCCTTTACCAGCGCCGTTTAGGTATGCGCCGCCATCGCTCTTTCCCCGTGGAATGAAACAAGATTGCCGGGGGGCCTGGCAAAAAATGCTGCATAGAGCGGAGCAAAGGCGAAAAGAAGCGGCTAAAGCCGCGTTCCCGGAATGCCGATAGCATGAATGCCGCAGGCACGGCGCGAAACCATCATAGAATTACGGAGAACGACAATGATTACGATCGCGGGCGTGGGAGGAATTCCGGAAGAAGGAATACCCCGGCACACGGCGCGCCGGGATCGTGGGGTTTCCATGCTTGAACCCAAAGATGCCGTTGAACTAAGCGCGACGGCGCGCAAGGTCGCACAGACCTTGCAGGCCGCCGCCGAAAGCGCCGCAGAGGACATCCGCCAGGATCGGGTTGAACAAGCCCGTCAGAAAATCGCCGAAGGCTCTTACAGGATTCAGGAGATCGTGGCTCAAGTTGCGGCCCGCATCAGCCGCTTCAGCCCATAACCGCCGCAACCATCCTCTATGGCCGAGCACGGGCATCCCGCCTGTCTCTGGCAGGCTTCATGGCCGGGACGGCCATGCCGGAAGCCCGCATTGAATGCAGGCTTGCTCCATTTTAACCGGGTGGCGTACATGGGTACTATAATCGCAAAATGCAGGATACAGACATCCACATCCACGTCGGACCTGCCGGCTGGTCTTATCCCGATTGGAAGGGCGTATTTTATCCCGCCGACCTGCCGCGCACCACACACCCGCTGCGGCTGATCGCCGCCATTTTCGACATGGTGGAGGTGAATGCCACCTTCTACCGGCCGGCCGCCGCGCGCCATGCCGAAGCGTGGCTGCGTGCCGTCGCCGATCATCCCCGGTTCATGTTCACCGTCAAATTATGGGAACGCTGCACACACAAGGCCAACGACTGGCCCTCTGAGCAGGACCTTCGCCGCTGGCGCGACGGCGTCGCGCCGATAGCCGAAGCGGGGAGGCTGGGCGCGATTCTCGCGCAGTTCCCCTGGAGTTTCCGTCGCACCCCCGAGAACCGCACACGCATCGCCCGCATTGCCGATGTTTGCGCCGGTCTGCCACTGGCCGTGGAATTGCGCCACGCTTCGTGGGATTGTGCGGAACTTTTCGACGGCCTGCGCGCGCGGGGCATCGCCTTTTGCAACATTGACCAGCCGGTCTTTCGCGATTCGATCACCCCCACCGCCCACGTCACCGCGCCTTTCGCCTATATCCGCCTGCACGGACGTAATCGCGACACGTGGTTCCGGAATGATGCCACCCGGGACCAACGGTACGACTATCTCTACAGCGGCGATGAACTGCAATCCTGGATTGCACGTGTCGAACAAATGAAGCGCGACGTCAACCGCTTCTTCCTTGTCGCCAACAACCATTACCGGGCGCAGGCCATCGTCAATGCGCTGGAGATTCAGGCGGCGCTGAGCAAAACACCTCCCCCCGAACGCATTCCGCAAGGACTGATTGCCGCCTATCCCCGGTTGACCAACCTTTTCAAGAGGCCCTGAGTCCCCCTGGTCGGGCATCAATTATTCCGCGGCGGACGATTTGCCATTGCCGCGGCCGACGCCGTGCGCGAAAACGTATCGGGGTTGGTCAGCCGCGCCCCAGCATCAACTGGATGTCCTCCACAAGCGCCTGCAGGTCTTCCTCATGCTCGACCTCATCCTGCAGAATCTGGAGGGCCATGTTGTAGGTCACCGGGTCGGCATCCTTGGTCAAGTCAATCATCGCCTTGTACACGCCGATCGCGCACTGCTCCCCTTTCACGTTCTGCGCCAGCAACTTCTCGACATACGGGTCGTCCGGCGCGTCATACCCGCAGTTGGTGTGTTTATACCAGTCCCCGGGTTTCGTTACCGGCGTGCCGCCCAACTGCAAAATGCGCATCGCCACCATGTCGGCATGACGCAATTCATCGGTCGCATGCTGCATCAACTCCGCAATCACCGCCTCCTTCATCGGCCCTTTGGCCACTTTCGCGCCCAGCCAATACTGATAATACGCCAGCCATTCATCGGCAAACGCCTTGTTCAACACCTCCAGCAACTGGTCCACATCCATGCCGACAATTTCGCGGCCCTTGGTTCCCATAATGGTTCCCTCCACTTGTCTTTACCCCAAACAACGAGACATTTTCGTCTAAGGTATCACCCCCGCCAAATACATATCAACGCGGGATTCCATAAAGAGGCATTTGCGAAATGCGCGTTTCAAACCCCAGTTCCATCAAGAGTCCCAGATATTTCCCGTTCTCAAATGCAAAACAGTCCATTTCGCAAATGCCTCATAAACGGTTCCTTATCTTCAAAAAATCAGTGCTGCAAGGCATCGGCGTCAACCAGAAATCACAGAACGAAATATATGAGATTTTAGATAGAAATATTTATATTTATCTTCCATTTTTGTCTGTACGTCTCAACGAAAACCTATGGCCCTCATGACTACGTGAATGATCTCTCATGTAAGTGTTTCCCGTCCAATACTTTGTAATACGAGCAGGTACATTTACCCGGCATCCGGAGTGCACATTGATTTGGCAACGCGGGGCTGTTATAATGCCAAAACTGATCAAAGCGCGGGCATGCGGATATCCGCCTTTTTTCCAGAAATTTCCGGAGGAACACACTGCATGCGATTCGAGACATTGGCGATCCACGGCGGCCACGGCCCAGATCCCGCCTACGGGGCGGTGATGCAGCCGATCTATCAGGTGTCCACCTTTGCTTTTCGCGGGGTGCAGGAACCGGGGCCATACGATTATACGCGCAGCGGGAACCCGACGCGCGCGGCGCTGGAAAAGTGCTTGGCCGCCTTGGAGGGCGGCGATCATGGCTTTGTGTTTGCCACGGGCATGGCGGCGGAGACGGCGGTGCTGGCATTGTTCGAAGCAGGCGACCACCTGATTGTTCACAATGATTTATACGGCGGCACCTATCGGCTGCTGACGAGCGTCGTGCAAAAGCAGGGGATTGATGTGAATTTCGTGAATCTTCGCGATCTGGACGCGCTGCGCGCGGCCATCCGCCCGGAAACGCGCCTGATTTGGACGGAAACGCCGACGAACCCATTGATGAACCTCCAGGACCTGCCGGCCGTCGCCGCCATCGCGCACGAGCACAACGTTTTGACGCTATGCGACAACACCTTTCTGACCCCCTACTTCCAGCGCCCGCTCGACTTGGGGATAGACATCGTGCTGCACTCAACCACCAAGTACATCAACGGCCATTCAGACGTGGTGGGCGGCGCCGTGATCGTCAGGGACGCCGAACTGGCCGAACGGCTCAAATTTCTGCAGAATGCGCTGGGCGTCGCCCAGTCGCCCATGGACTGCTTCCTGGTGTTGCGCGGCGTGAAGACGCTGCCCCTGCGCATGGAAGCGCACCACCGCAACGCGCTGATCGTGGCGGAGTGGCTGGAAGGACAATCGAAGGTGGACCGGGTGCTGCATCCCGGGTTGAAGAGTCACCCCCAATACGAACTGGCCCAGCGACAAATGACCGGTTGCGGCGGCACCTTTTCGTTCCGGGTGCGCGGCGGACAGGACGCTGTGTTTCGGCTGCTCGGCGCGGTGCGCCTGTTCATTCTGGCGGAATCGCTGGGCGGCGTGGAATCGCTTATCGAGCATCCGTGGACCATGACCCACGCCTCCATGCCCGATGATGCGAAGACGGAAGCGGGCATCACACCCGATCTGGTTCGGATTTCGGTGGGATTGGAACATCCGGAGGACCTGATCGCGGACTTGCAGCAGGCGTTTCAGAAAGTGTAGTCACGCCCGTGTGAGAACGATGGTGGGTTTCGCCGCGCCTACGCATCCCGCTAAATGTGGAACATGCGTCCGCTGCTGTTTTCCGCGGCGCGTTGCGCTTCAACCAGGTCCGCAAGGGTGATGCCGGCCAGATAACCTCGCAGGGTCCGGCTCGCTTCGGCAAAGACATCCTTGATGGCGCACACGTCAGGGTCCTCCGCGCAACTGGGCACATCGGCGCACTGGGCGATTTCAATCGGCCCTTCCAGGGCCTCGACGATGTCGGCGAGGGTGATGTTTTCCGCGGGTTTCGCAAGCATGTATCGGCCGCGCGCGCCGCGCACCGCCACCACCAGTTGCGCATTGCGCAGCCGGGCGAGCAACTGCTCGAGGTACGCCGTGGGCAGACTGCGGCTTTCTGCGATGGTCTTTCCCGATGCGCCATCGGGAAGCATCGCCAACGCCAGCATCGCCCGAAGACCATAACGGGCTTTCGTCGAAAGTTTCATGGGCTGCGCCTTTTCCACAGTATGCAGGCGGAACACCTGCGCCAACGTTCTGGAGTACAGGCTTCAGCCTGTTGGGAATTCAAGCGCAACGCCCGCGCCACCTCCGCGGACGCAACGCCCTGATCCCCTTTCCAATAACACACGATCCGACCCGTACTTGTCAACTTGGCGACATTTCAGGAAAACGGCGGCGAAAGCGGTGAAACCGGGAAGAGAAGGCCATCATGAGGCCTTCGCGTCGCTCAGGCGCGGTGCAGGGTGATGCGGGCGGCCTGGGGGGGACACAGATAGCGGACGGGAATATCGGTGCTGCCCAGTCCCACCGTGGTATAACCCTGCATCGCGTCATAGCGCCAGCGCCCCATGGTGTATCTGCGCGGACAGCGCGCATTCAGCAGTATCGCGCCGACTATTGGAAAGCGAATCTGGCCGCCGTGGGTATGGCCGCAGAGGTAGAGGTCCGCCCCGTGCGCCATGGCTTCCGGGATGCACTCAGGGGTGTGCGCCAGCAGCACCTTGAAGGCGTCAGGTGGCGCACCGTCCAGCGCAACGGCGACGCATTCCGCGCGGAATTTATGGGGATCGTCCACGCCGGCCAGCCAAAGGTCCGCATCGCCGACACGCAGGCCGACGCCCTCGTTGATGAGCACGGTAATGCCGAGGTCCCGCAGCCCGGGGACGAGATCGCTGATGTCGTGGTTGCCGAGAATCGCGAAAATGCCGTGCGGCGCCCGGAATGATTCCAGCACCTGCTTGAGATGGGGAAGAACGAAGTTCTGTGGTCCATAGTAACCGAAGGCATAATCGCCGGTCAGCACACAGCAGTCCGCTTCCACGCCGCGCAGGAGATCGCACACGGCGCGCGTGAATGCGTGGTCCTTTGACCGGAAATGAAAATCAGAAAGTTGGAGGATGCGAAAGCCGTCCAAATCGGGGGGGAGATTCGGAAAGGCAAACGCCAGGTCCGTCAGGCGCGGGCTGCACGCGTTGCTGCGTCCGCGCGCATAAAGCCGGAGCGTCTTCAGCAGGAACGTCGCCGCCATTGCGGTCCACTTGGCGCGCAGGGAATGAAAATCGTCCTCTGTGCCGTGGCGCAGACCGAGTTCCGTTTCGCGTTCGAGACGCCGCCGCCACAGCGCCGCTCTGCGCCGTGCCGCTTCCCCTTCCGTTATCAGAGGACCGGATTCCTTTTCCACACGATCTCCTGCCTGTGCCCCCATCACCGGATCAACCAATCCGCACCAAGGCGGGATCGTAATGCTCCGGTGCTTCAAAGCCGAGCAACCGGACCAGGGTGGCGGCGACATTGCTCAGCCCCGGCGCGGGCACATCGCAGGCATGCAGCGCGTTGGCGCCGGAGTAGTCCTTGATGATAAACGGCACGGGGTTCAGTGTGTGCGCCACGTGCGGCTCGCGCACGCCCTTCTTTTCCGTGAACAGCAGGTCGGCGTTGCCGTGGTCGGCGGTGACGACCAGCAGGCCGCGCGCGGCCTCCACCGCCGGCATGATACGCGCCAGGCACAGGTCCACCGTTTCCACGGCGATGCGCACCGCCGGCGCGATGCCGGTGTGGCCGACCATGTCGCCGTTGGCGAAATTCATGCGGATGAATTTGTGTCTGTTCTCGCGGATCGCATCGAGCACTGCGTCCGTCACTTCCGCCGCCTTCATCCAGGGGCGCTGCTGAAACGGCACGTCATCGGACCGAATCTCCACATATTGTTCCATCTCGCGATTAATGTAGCCGGAACGGTTGCCGTTCCAGAAATAGGTGACGTGGCCGAATTTCTGCGTTTCGGCGATGGCATAGGAGGTGACGCCCGCAGCGCACAGGTATTCGCTGACCGACCCTTCTATCTGCGGCGGCTCCACGAGAAAATGCCTGGGGATATGCGTGTCGCCATCGTATTGCATGATGCCCGCGTAGAACACCTCCGGACGGCGCTTGCGGTCGAAATAGGGGAATTCATCCTCTTCAAAAGCGCGGGAAATTTCGATGGCGCGGTCGCCCCGGAAATTGAAGCAGATGACCGCGTCGCCATCCTCGATGGTTCCCACCGGCGCGCCGTTCTCGACGATGACAAACTCGCCGAGGAACTGGTCGTTCACCTTGGGGTCCTCGTCATAATAGGTCTGCACCGCCTCCGCCGCAGACGCAAATGGACGGCCTTCGCCAAGGACGTGCGCTTTCCAGCCGCGCTCGACGATTTTCCAGTTGGCCTCGTAACGGTCCATGGTCACCAGCATGCGCCCGCCGCCCGAAGCGATGCGGTAGTCGCGTCCGTCCGCGCTGCACTCCCGCAGCGTTTCCTCCAGCGCTGCAATATAGCCGAGCGCCGATCGCTCGCCCACGTCGCGCCCGTCAGTCAGGGGATGCACCCGCACGCGGCGCGCGCCCTCGGCGGCGCAGCGCCGGATCAGGGCGAGCAACTGACTGATGTTGCTATGCACATTGCCGTCCGAAAGCAGACCGATGAAATGGACCGTTCCCCCCGCCTTCGCGCGGTCCATTACCGTGTGCCACGCCGCCCCCTCGAAGACCCGACCGCTCTCGATGGCCTCGTTGACCAGTCGTGCGCCCTGCGCAAAGACGCGCCCGGCCCCCAGCGCGTTGTGGCCGACTTCCGAATTGCCCATGTCCTCGTCCGACGGCTGGCCCACCGCCGTGCCATGCGCCTTCAGCCGGAAAAACAGCGGCTCGGCAAACAGCGCATCGAGCGTGGGCGTGTGCGCCAGATATACGCCGTCGGATTCGTCCTGTCTGCCGATGCCGATGCCGTCCATGATCACCAGGACCAGCGGACCGGGGAACGGCGCGTACTGCTTCAGGGGCTTAAGGGTGTGCTCGCTCATGTTGTTACACCAGACCTTTTCAATGACTCATGGTGGATGTTGAGAATGCCTCTATCGGGAGGGTGAACACGCCGCCGCGCACGCGGTCGGCAAAGAAAGTGTAGACGATTGACGGACCGCCATGCAAAAATGCCGCGATTCAACGGGGCGCGTGCCACGCAAAGACACTGCGCAGCGGGACGCGCCATATTCCAAGACACAGAATACACTGCGCCAGCGCCGCGCCCGCCGTGTTTGCGGCCACGTCCCACAGATCGAAAGAACGTGACGGCACCAGCATCTGGTGGAGTTCATCCGTCACCCCGTATAACACTGCAAACACAATCGGCCCGAAGAACTGTACAGCCGGTCGCACCGGACGCCCGGAACGCCGCAATCCAAGCGAAACAATCACGGTCAGCCCGCCATAAAGGACCATATGCACCGCCTTGTCCGCGCCCGGCGTCTCCACTTCTGGAAACGCCTCCAGCGGCCGCGACGACATCCAGAAAATGACGCCGCAGTAGGCCAGCGTCAAAAACCAATAGCGCGATGACATGACAGTCACGCAATAAATCCTTTCTTCTGGCGCGGGAAATGAAGCGCGGAATGTCGGGATTCTAAACCAATGGCGGAGCGATTTCGTAGCATCACAGCCTTGCTGCGGGAAAAAACGGGTCTGATGTTGCATCGCTTTCGCGCCCGGCGCGGGCAAAGAAACACCCCGATAAGATACATTGCAGGTTGAGACCATCGCATTGCGGTCTTTTCCCTTATAAAGGCTATGTCGTGCAGGCATGCACCGACAGCCGGATCGCCCTCGTCATGCTGCTTAATCGTAGAAAAAGTATAAATCTTGTTAAAAGCGATTGCTCCATGCCGCATGTCACGGGAATGCAACTCGCGCGAATCCTCAAAGACAACGGCGTGAAAACCCCCGTCATCTTGATTAGTGGCCTGAGCGAGGAAATCACCGGGGAAGACATGAAGGAGAACGGCGTCGTGTGCTGCATCACCAAACCGTTTTCCAGCGCCCCACTTGTCACCGCCATTAAGGCCATCCTGGGGCAATCGCCGAAAGAGAACGGTAAAGAATAGCCGCGTCGCGACGGAGCAAAGCAGATGCCGCAGGAGCCATATCTGCTTCCCATGCCTGAGATGGGCGCGGTTTCCAAACAATCACTGACCTTGCCACCCTCGGGGGAAAAGGAGAGGGAGCCGGAATACGCAAAATGAGGCGGGGCATATGCCGGCTCCCCTAACAGAAGGAGATGTACAACCCCTTTGACCTGTGGACAGGCGGAAAGGTTTCATCCCAGATTTTTTTCGGCGGGGCTGGTTTTTGCTTGGAAAATGACTCCCACATCAGCGGATGCGCATTATTTTTTGAAAAAGGCGCTGCGTCTGTGCGATGCTACCCGCTGTCGGCGCGCGAAGCGCGCCGGGCGACTGGATCATATGCGCAACCCGAAGGAGGCCAAAGGGATGTTGGAGCAGCGACAGCAGGCGTGGCGATGGCGTCACGCGGTCCGCTCCTGATCCCTGCCGGGTCCGGCTGTTTTTTCATTACCCCAACCGTATTCCCGCCACGCAGGGATTCAGCGATCATCGCGGATCGTGAATCATGCGTGGCTTTCGTTTGTTCTACCGATCCTGGAGGGTGTGTTTGTGAAACTCGACGACCTGATCAAGTTCGATGAGAAGGGCCTTGTCTGCGCCGTGATTCAGCACCACCGCACCGGGCAGGTGCTCATGGTGGGCTACATGAACCGGGAATCGCTGGGCGTCACGTTGCGCGAACGGCAGGCCTGTTTCTGGTCGCGTTCGCGGCAGAAACTCTGGCGCAAGGGGGAGACTTCCGGCAATGTGCTCCATGTGAAGGAAATCCGCATTGACTGCGACGGCGACGCGCTGTTGCTGCGCTGCGACCCTGTGGGGCCGACCTGCCACACGAACGAAACGAGTTGTTTTTACCGGGTTGTGAACGAAGACGAAACCATCCGTCTGTCCGGCGACGGCGTCGCGACGGAATGACGCGCCCGAAGGGGCGCCATGGAGGACCCATGCCATGATTTCACCCCATCGCGAGGAATTCAGAAGGATTGCCCAGCCCGGCGCGCTTGTGCCGCTGTGCCGGGAGATTCTGGTGGATCTGGAGACGCCGGTATCCACCTGCATGCGCATTGCGCGCGGCCAGGACTACGCGTTCCTGCTGGAAAGCGTCGAGCAGGCCGAGAAAATCGGCCGCTATTCCTTCCTGGGCGCCAACCCCTCCATCGTGTTCCGGTCGAAGGGCCGCTCGGTGACGCTGCTGCGCGACGGTGTGCCGGAACACTATGAATCAGACGATCCGCTGGAGGAACTGCGCCGGCTCATGGCCCGGTACCGTCCGGTGCGCGTCGAGGGCATCCCGCCGTTCCACGGCGGGGCCGTCGGATATATGTCCTATGACCAGGTGCGCTTCTTCGAGCGCCTGCCCGACAAGAACCCCGACCCCCTCGGCCTGCCCGATCTCTATTTCATGATCACCGACACGATGCTGCTCTTCGATCACGTGAACAACAAGGTGATGATCGTGTCGAATGCGCTGGTGGACGGCGACCCCGACGCGGCCTACGACAAGGCGGTCACAAAAATCCAGGCGTTGGAAACAAAACTGCGCGGCTCGCTTACAGTGCATTCGGAGCGCCTGCACACACGCGCGGATGATGTGGAGCCGGTCAGCAATTTCGACCGGGCCGCCTTCTGCGACGCGGTGCGCAAGGCCAGGGAGTACATCTGCGCGGGCGACATCTTCCAGGTGGTGCTCTCGCAACGCTGGGCCAGGAAGACGGACATGAGCCCCATCACGCTCTACCGCGCCCTGCGCCACATCAACCCGTCGCCGTATATGCTGCTCATGCAGTTTCCGGAATTTGCGCTGGTGGGGTCCAGCCCCGAGGTGATGACGCAGGTCAAGGGCGGCCGGTGCATGGTGCGGCCCATCGCGGGCACGCGCCCGCGCGGCGCCGACGAGGAAGAAGACCGCGCCCTGGAAAAAGACCTGCTGGCCGACGAGAAGGAACGCGCCGAGCATATCATGCTCGTGGACCTCGGGCGGAACGACATCGGGCGGGTCAGCAAACCCGGCACCGTCGCCCCCGTGGACGACCGCTTCATGGTCATCGAGCGCTACTCCCACGTCATGCACATCGTCACCGAGGTCACCGGCGAAATGCGGGAGGATTGCGACGCCTTCGACGCGCTCCGCGCCACCTTCCCCATGGGCACGGTCAGCGGCGCGCCGAAAATCCGCGCCATGGAAATCATTGACGAACTGGAGCCGGAGCGGCGCGGCCCCTATTCCGGCGGGGCCGGCTATATCAGTTTCTCCGGCGACATGGACACCTGCATCCTGATCCGCACGATGATAGTCAAGGACGGCACGGCCTATGTGCAGGCGGGGGCGGGCATCGTCTATGACAGCGATCCGGACCGGGAATACGAGGAAACGCGCAACAAGGCCAAGGCCCTTTTGCGGGCCGTGGATTTCGCGGAGAAAGGGCTTGAATCATGATCGTGCTCATTGACAACTATGACTCGTTCACCTACAACCTCGTACAGTATTTTGGCGAAATGGAACGCGACGTCCGCGTTTTCCGCAACGACGCGATCAGCGTCGCCGAGGTGGACGCCATGAAACCGGACCATATCGTCATCTCGCCTGGTCCATGCACGCCCAACGAGGCGGGCATCTCCATCGAAGTGATCAGGAAACTCGGGCCGAAATACCCGATCCTAGGGGTGTGCCTCGGGCACCAGAGCATCGGCGCGGCTTACGGCGGCGAGATCGTGCGCGCCGACCGCATCATGCACGGAAAGGTCAGCGAAATCCGCCACACCGGCAATGTGTTGTTCCGGGACGTGCCCTCGCCCTTCACCGCCACCCGCTACCATTCCCTGATCATCCGCCGCGAGACCTGCCCGCCCGACCTCGAAATCATCGCCGAAACAGACATCGGCGAGATCATGGCCGTGGCCGCGCGCAAACACCGCGTCTGGGGTGTCCAGTTCCATCCCGAAAGCATCCTCACGCAGCACGGCAAAACCATCATTCGCAATTTCCTGGCGGCCGGCGCGGGGAAATGATTCTTGGGGCAGGCTCCAGGACCGCGACATAAGGGAAAAAATTTGGATGAAACAGCAACCGTCCAGCGCTTCTCAAGGGACTTTGGCATGACGCACCGCGCGGGAAATTTGACATAGGCCGCCGTCACGGGGTAGCATATGAAGCCCTGCGCGCAACGGCGGGGGGATTGCGTCTTTTGATATTCCATGGGGCCGCCAGGGGCGGCATGCGCCGCGTCGTGCGGGCATACAAAGCAAGAAAAGGAACAAACCGGCGTCTATGGCAAAATACCTGGGACCGAAACACAAGTTGTGCCGGCGGCTCGGATCGTGCATCTGGGGCGATCCGACCTGCCCATCCATCCGGCGGCCCTTCGGGGCGGGCCAGCACGGCCAGAACATTCGGCGGAAACTGTCGGTGTATGGCGCACAGTTGCAGGACAAACAGAAAATCCGCATGCACTACGGGCTGCTCGAGCGCCAGATGCGCAAAACCTTCAAGGAAGCGCAACGGATGGGCGGTGTGACCGGCGCCAATCTGCTGATGCTGCTGGAATCCCGGCTGGATTGCGTGGTGTACCGGTTGGGTTTCGCGCCGACCATCGCCGCCGCGCGGCAACTGGTCAACCATGGGCACATCCTTGTGGACGGCAAGAAAGCGGATATTCCCTCGATGCGGGTGATGCCGGGCATGACGGTGAGCATTCGGGAGCGCAGCCGCAAAATCCCGATGATCGTGGAACTGGCGGAACATCCGCCTGCGGCCATGCCGGAATATTTGCAGCGCGAAGCCAAATCATTTGAAGGCCGGATGACCGCCCTGCCGAACGCGGAGACCATCCCGTTCAAAGCCGATACCGCAGGCGTCATCGGGTTCTATTCACGATAGACCGCTTTTACGCAGCGCTGATATCATTCCCGGCGGGCCGGTCAACGCGATGCGGCCCGCCTGTTTTCTGTGCGGCGCAGCAGCGTCGAAATGGACGAAGGGTTACTTATGAGCATTGATATCGTGGTGGGCGCGAACTGGGGCGACGAGGGCAAGGGCCGCATGGTGGACTACCTCGCGCAGGACGCGGATTTCGTGGTGCGATTCCAGGGCGGCAACAACGCCGGGCACACCGTGGTCAACGAATTCGGCGAATTCAAACTGCACCTCCTGCCTTCCGGCGTATTCAACCCCAACGCGGTCAACATCCTCGGTCCGGGCATGGTCATTGATCTCCAAGGACTTGTGGAGGAACTGGACGAAATTCGCGCGAAAGGCATCCACCCGATCATCCGCGTCTCCGACCGCGCCACCATTGCGTTTCCCTTTCACAGACTGGAAGACGGTTGGGAGGAGGACCGGCTGGGCAAAAACGCCTACGGTTCCACCCGGCGCGGCATCGCCCCCGCTTACGGCGACCGCACCATGAAAAAAGCGATCCAGGTCGGCGAAATCCTCTATCCCGAACGCCTCCGTGAACGGCTGCGGCAAATCGTGGACTGGAAACTGCTCAAGGCGGAGAAATTCTACGGACGCCGGGACGAATTCACTTATGAAGCGATGCTGGAATGGACCGAACGCTACGGCGGCGCGCTGCGCGAATGCATCTGCGACACATCGGAACTGCTGGAAGCGGGCGCGCGCGATGGCAGGAAAATCCTCTTCGAGGCGCAGTTGGGCACATTGCGCGACCTGAACTTCGGCATCTACCCCTACACCACCTCCTCATGCACGCTCGCCGCCTACGCGCCCATCGGCGGCGGCCTCTTCGGCCACAAGCCCGACCGCGTCATCGCCGTCGTGAAGGCGTTTTCCACCTGCGTGGGCGAGGGGCCGTTCGTCACACGCATGGAAAAGGCCGACGCCGACGTGCTCCGCGAGACCGCCAAGGAATACGGCGCGGCCACGGGCCGCCCCCGGACCATCGGCCATTTTGACGCGCTCGCCACGCGCTACGGCGCCTGGGCGCAGGGTGCCACCGAAATCGCCCTGACCAAACTCGACAGCCTCAGCGGACGCCCCGCCCTGAAAATCTGCACCGACTACGAATACCGGGGCAAGCCCGTCGGGCGCTTCCCGCTCAATGCCGTCCTGGAAGAAGCCACGCCCATCTACAAAGACATGCCGGGCTGGAGCGAGGACATCGGCGGCGTGCGCCGTTTCGAGGACCTGCCCGAAGCCGCCCAAGCCTACGTGCTGGAAATCGAGCGCCTCATCCAATGCCGCATCCGCTACGTCTCCGTCGGACCCGAACGCGATGCGCTCATTGACCGGGGCGCGGGGTGATTCCCCTGATTATCCTGGCACCACACCCCGCGCGTTCGCAAACTTCTTGTTCCCAAATTGTATTTGCGAACGCACTTGCCTGTCAGGTTTCACTTCGCGTTCTTGAAGCGTAATGACAGGAACGGGATGAGAAGTGCTTCGGTTTGGGGGAGAAGAAATGGGATTTCCCTTATTTCACAGCCTTGTTGCGCCGCTCCTGCGGTGCAACGCAACCCCCCGGCGCTCCGCGCCGAAGAAAAGCACAGATGCGTGAACCGCGTGCGGAAAATGCCGACGGCGCATGCCGCAGGAACGCCGCGATGGCGCGTGACACCGCGGGAGCGGTGTCACGAATCGCAAGCCGGGGGAGGAAAAGGGGCGGCATCCAAGACATGACGCCGCCCCTGTGTTCTGGCATAACGTGGGCCAGTCAACGGCAATGGGGGCCAAGATGATGAATTGCCCATGAAATTCGACAGCGCAGATCTTGCAGCCTTCCGCCGCAAGCATCATCTCACGAAACCGGCGATCTTCGGTTCCGTGTTGACGGACCGCTTCGGTCCGGATAGCGACGTGGATGTGCTGGTCGAATATGAGCCGGACCATGTCCCTTCTTTGTTTGATGTGGTGCGCATGGAACGGGGGTTGTCCGCGATTCTCGGCCGCAAAGCCGACATGCGCATCCCCAACGATTTGAGTCGTTATTCCCGCGACCAAGTCTTACGGGAAGCGGTCGTCCAATATGCTGCTTGATTCCGACCACGACCGGCGCCGCCATATGTTCGAGGCGGTTCAAGAGGCTGAAATACCGAGTTGTTGCAAAATCCGTATTGTCCAAAACAGGTTATTAAGGATGGTGAAAGACCATGCCCAAAACCCTTGGAAAATCCTGTTGAATCAAGATGATGTGGGGGGCTTATCCTATACGCAAATCTCTCCGTGGGAATTTCTGAGGCATCATTGCCCCGTGTACCAAGGGTCCTGTTCTTTTTTCCCCTCACCCCACCCCTCTCCCGGAGGGAGAGGGTGTATATGGCGACATCTGAGGAATGCTGTCGCTCCCTCTCCCTCCGGGAAAACAGGAAAACAGGGGGCAGCCACGTATTTCCAGTCACTTACACCTGCCGTTTCCGGCCTGTCTTCATCGGTGACAGGCGTCCAATGGTCCCGATGATTAGAAGACCACGCTCAGCAGGACACCGACGAGATTGCTCGGGAACTTGCTCGGCCAGGGCAGCCATTCGACGTGCCCGTCCATGTAGAGGCAGTTGCCGCCGCCGGGGACGTGGTTGAAGGTGCTGACGCCGCCGTATACGGCGATTTCGTCCCACATGACCGGTATCTGGCTGGCTGCCGCCGCGCTCGCGGCGGGGTTGTTGATGTCGGTGATGAAGAACCGCTCGATGCCCATGCGCAATCGGGGGACAGGCCCCATCGCCTCGTCTTTCGCCTTGGCCGACAGCCCCACCGCGTAAAAATCCAGCATCGCCAGAACCAGGTCCGCATTCAAGTAGTTCAGGGCAAAGTTGACCACCTCGGACTCACTCCCGAAATTAATGTCCATCGTGCGCGGCACCGTTACCCCCGGCAGCAGCATGGCCGGCTCGTAAAAAGCATAGCCCAGATAATAATAACTGCCGCGCGCCAGTCGGCAGGGTTCTATGCCATTTTTGGGGTCGTTGCCATAAGACCAGCTCGCAAGGTGGACATGGGCATCCGAATCGGAGGGACAGATACACACTTTCGCGTCCGTCAGATATTCGGGATAAAGCGAAGGCCCGTTGAAGGTGGCGTCCCGTACCGCTTCTGACGGCTGATTGGGATCGCAACTGTAAATGCGGATTGGGGGAAAGAGGCTTCCCCGGGATTCATTGGCGTACATGTTCAGCACCAGTCCCATCTGCTTCAGATTGTTCTGGCAGGTCGAGCGCCGGGCCGCTTCCCGCGCCCGCGACAGCGCCGGCAGCAGAATGGCGGCAAGGATGCCGATGATCGCAATGACCACCAGCAGTTCGATAAGCGTGAATCCTCTTTTGCTTTTCATTACATATTCCCTCTCTAGTTGAATCCTTCTCACCTTTCCAATCGCTTCTGGCGAAATGAAACGTATGCATTCACTCCTGTCATTATATCATGGGGCGTCACCTTCCGGCAGCGCCTGACAGACGTACCGCCCAAAAGATACAATATCGCGGAACACAAGCGCTGGCGCGCACAGGGAAACACATGCATGTCCGTATTGCTTCCAAAGTTGGGTGTTGTGGATGAAATCGCCCGGATACTCGGCCGGAAAACGCCGCACGCCGTCGAGACGGCGGGGCCGTGGGGTTCGGGCAAGAGCCTGATCGCCGTACAGGCGGCGCAGGCGCTGGGCCGTTCGCTGCTGGTTGTGACGGCGGGCCGCATCGAGGCGGAGGCCGTCTTTGACGATGTCTGCACCTTCGCGGGCGAGGCTGCGGCGGCGTATTTCCCCGCGTGGGAAGTGCTGCCGACCGACAGCATGGCGCCGTCCGACGACATCGTGGCGGAGCGGATGAACACGTTGAAGCGGCTCGCGGCGGCGCAGGCGCGCGGCGAAACCATGCACGTGGTGCTGCCGGTGCGTTCGCTGGTCCAGCGCGTCGTCCCCCCCAGGCGCCTGTCGCGCGACACGATTTCCCTGCAGGTCGGCCAGGAATACAGCATGGAAGACCTGCTCGATCGGTTGCTGCGGATGGGCTATGTGCGCGAGGCGATGGTGGAGCAACGCGGCGAGATGAGCGTGCGCGGCGGCATCTTCGACGTGTTCCCCATTTCCAGCGAATTGCCGGTTCGCATCGAGTTTTTCGGCGACGAAATAGACTCGATCCGTCGTTTCGAGCCGGAAACACAGCGCAGCGTGGAACGGCTGGAGTCCACGCAGATTCCGCCGCGCTCGGAGAAGGCGATGCTCGCCGCAATAACGTTCTCCGGCGAGGGGCTGTCGGCGATCACGGCGCATCTGCCCAAAGACGCCGTGGTCGTGCTGGACGAGCCGGCGGCCGTGACCGAGGCCGCACGCGCGCTGGACGATCAGATCGGCGATAACCCCTACTACATGCCTTGGCAGGAGGCGGAGCAACTGCTGGCGAAGTTCCCGCGCTTGTATTTGTCGCAGGTGGGGGTGCAGCGGCGGCCGGAGGCCGCACGCGTGGACGCGCCGATGCGGTCCATGGCGAATTGGGCGGGGCAGGTCGCCGATTTCTGGGAGCAGTTGAAGCAATGGGACCTGGCGGGCTACGCGGTCCGCATTTTCTGCGTGAACACCGGCGAGCGGCGGCGGCTGATGGAACTGATCGAGGAGCAGGGCTATCGCCCGGGCCGTGATGCCTTCGACTTGCGCGTGGAACTGGGGCGGCTGCGCGCGGGTTTCTCCGCCCCGAACGACAAACTGGCCGTGCTCAGCGAGCGCGAGTTGTTCGGGCGGCACTACATGCGTCGCGCCCGGCGGCGCTTCGAGGCGGGGGCGGCGCTCGTTCATTTCAGCGACCTGAAATCGGGGGATTACATCGTGCATGCGGTGCACGGCATCGGGCGCTATGTGGGGTTGCGGCGTTTCGAGGGGAAAGCCGGGGATTTTATGGCGCTGCAATATGCGGGCGGCGACACGCTCTATGTGCCGGTGACGCACATTGACCAGGTGCAGAAATTCATCGGCGGCGACGGCGCCATGCCCAAGGTGGACCGGCTGGGCGGGGCGACGTGGGCGCGCACGAGGGCACGGGTCAAGAAGGCCGTGCGTGACATGGCGGCGGACCTGATTGCGCTCTACGCCGATCGCGAATCGCGCCCCGGCCACGCTTTCGGCGGCGACACGCCTTGGCAGCAGGAATTCGACGACGCCTTTGAGTACGAGGAAACCCCCGACCAGGACCGCGCCATCCGCGAGGTCAAGATTGACATGGAAACGCCCCGACCCATGGACCGCCTGATTTGCGGCGATGTCGGCTACGGCAAGACCGAAGTGGCGATGCGCGCCGCGTTCAAGGCGGTCATGGACGGCAAGCAGGTCGCCGTACTCGCGCCCACGACCGTGCTTGTACAGCAGCACTACAGCACCTTCCGTGAACGTTTCGCTGATTTCCCCGTGCGCATCGAGGTACTCAGCCGTTTCCGCACCCCCAAACAGCAGCAGGAAAGCATTGACGCGATGAAAGCGGGCGAGGCGGACATCATCATCGGCACCCACCGACTGCTCTCCAAAGACATCGGGTTCAAAGACCTCGGACTGCTCATCATTGACGAGGAACAGCGTTTCGGCGTCGCCCACAAGGAACGCCTGAAAAAACTGCGGGCGCATGTGGACGTGCTGACCATGTCGGCGACGCCCATCCCCCGCACGCTGCACTTCTCGCTGATCGGCCTGCGCGACATGAGCATCATCAACACCGCCCCCAACGACCGCCTGCCCATCCACACCTGCGTGGCGGCATGGGACGCCGACCTGATCCGCGAGGCCGTCACCCGCGAACTCGCCCGCCAAGGCCAGGTCTTCTACCTGCACAACCGGGTGCAGACCATTGACCAGACGGCGGTGTTGCTGCGTCGCATCGTCCCCCACGCGCGCATCGGCGTCGGCCACGGCCGGATGCACAAACACGAACTGGAAGACGTGATGACCGCGTTCATCAACAAGGAACTCGACGTGCTGGTGTGCACCACCATCATCGGTTCCGGCATTGACATCCCCAACGCCAACACGATCATCATTGACCGCGCCGACACCTTCGGCCTGAGCGAGTTGTACCAGATTCGCGGGCGCGTCGGACGCTACAAGCACCGCGCCTTCGCCTACCTGCTCGTGCCGGGTGACCGGGCGCTCGGCGAAGAGGCGCAGCAGCGGCTCAAGGCGCTGGAGGACTTCTCCGCGCTCGGCTCCGGGTTCCGCATTGCCATGCGCGACCTGGAAATACGGGGCGCAGGCGACCTGCTCGGCGCGGAACAAAGCGGCCACATCGCCACCGTCGGCTATGAAACCTACCGGCAACTCATTGCGGAGGCGGTGGCCGAATTGAAGGGCGAACCGCTGCGCACCCGCAGCCTGCCGCCCTTCGATATCGCCGTGGACGCGCACATCCCGGAGGAATACGTCGCCGCGCCGCAACAGAAGATGACACTCTACCGTCGCATCGCGGGCGTGCAATCCGCCGCCGAAGTGGACGAAATGCTGGAGGAACTCCGCGACCGCTTCGGCAATCCGCCCGCGCCGGTCCGCCGCCTGCTCGATGTCATGCGCGCCCGCGCGCTGGCCGCCGATGCAGGCGTGAAAGCCGTCGCCGCCGGACGGGAAGGCGTCTCCGTGGAATTTCAGTCCGCGCAGTGCCTCAGTCACGCCGCGCAGGCGCGCCTGCGCGAACATTTCGGGTCAGCGCTTCATTTCGCCTGGCGCGAGAAGCCCGCCATCCGCCTCGCCGCAGAACCGGACCGGGAATCGCCGCTGGAGACCACCCTGAAATTGCTTATGGTGCTGCAGGATGTCTGATTGGACGCCATGGAAAGACACAAATATAATATTGGAAGGCGGCAAGGAGAGGCGTGGGGCTTGAGCAGACATGTATGATACCCTCATCTTCCGAATGGGGAGCGCATAATGAAACCGTTGGTATCCGTGGTTGTTCCGTTTTTCAACGAAGAGACCAATGTGCCGCTGCTGGCCGCGCGGATTGCCGAGGTTTTCGCCACAATGCCGGACCGGGACTTGGAATGCCTTTTCGTGAATGACGGCAGCACCGACGGCACGCGCGCGGCGATTGACGCCGCTGCCGCGCGGGACGCCCGGGTGCGGCCGCTGCATCTGGCGCGGAACCAGGGCCAGTCGGCGGCGCTGGTGGCGGGCATGCGCCGCGCGCGCGGGGAATACGTCATCACCTTGGACGGCGATCTGCAAAACGATCCGGCGGACATTCCCCGCATCCTCGAATTGCTTCAAACCTACGACTGCGTGTGCGGCTACCGCGAAAAACGCCGCGACAACTGGCTGCGACGTCTGCCGAGCCGCGCCGGCAACTGGGTGTTCCGCAAGGCGCTGGGCGTCGCCGTGCGCGACGCAGGCTGCGGCCTGAAGGGTTTCCGGCGCAGATGCGTCGAACACATCGTCCCCTTCAACGGCATGCACCGCTTTTTCGCCGTGATGATGCACATGGGCGGCATGACGATCGTCGAATGCCCGGTGCGGCATCATCCCCGGCTGCATGGCCGGTCGAAATACGGATTCGGCAACCGCGCGTGGCGGGTGCTTTACGATGTGATCGGTGTGGGCTGGCTTCAGCGGCGCTACGTCGTCTGTGAAGTGGAGGGACCACAACCTTCGCAACCCTCAAACAGAGATGGCGAACCCTGACGCGGCGCAACTGATTGCGCATGTGGCAATCAAGCCGGAGGCATCACCAAGACCACAAACGCAATATGCGCCTCCTGCGATGACGAACGATAAATTCCGTGTATTCAGTGCCTTCTGTGGTTGAAAATGCCGCTTTCTTGCAACCACGGAACACACGGAGCACACGAAAACCGTACACGCGGTGGTCAATTGTCGCCGATCAACGTGTTTCGGGCCCTGGCAGCGTGGTTTCAGCGAAGCAAAACCCACTATCGTCATCGGCGCGGAAACACGCGCGTTTCAGCCAAGAATGCTCTCGACTGCCTTCGCGGTAAATCGGTGCGCCATCGGCGAACGGAAGGTTCCCTCGCGCCAGGCTTCATTGTTCCGGCCCTGCGTTGTCACGGAATGCTCAAGCCGCCGGCGGCGGCCCCACGCAGAAACCGTCTTCGGTCGGCGGTACGGCGTCGGGGCACGCATGGTAGCCGCCCGCGTTGTAGAACTGGATCACGCGCAGCAACTCGGACAGGCTGATCAGCCAGTTCTGCGGATTGTAGTCCGACGCATGCGGAATGCAGGTGTGGTCCGCGCCGGGACCCGGCACATAGCCATCCTCGGTGTTTCCCGGCGGGTCGGCG
>CALEDJ010000008.1 GCA_937951485.1 uncultured bacterium | reverse complement strand
TGATGGTTGGTGCTTGTGGTCACATATCGGATGTTTTCATCTTTTCCCACGATGAAGGGGCTTATGATGCGTCTGACGCGCACGCGATGGATGGGCGTCGGCGCGCCACTTTTTGACGGCAGCCTGGGATGATTGGCGGGGTCGGCGAATGCGTCCTCGCTTTTGCCGCCGTGGGCTTCGAGATGCCTTCGGACGGCGTCACGCACGGCGGGGTCCACGATGGTGTCAACATCAGCGGCCTTGAATTTTTCATTAAGCGGCTTTCGCACCACATGACAGGTTTTGCCGTTTTCATCCTGGCGGGGCGGACTGTAGATGGTGTCTTCATGCAGGCAACCATTGAGCCTGTGGCTGACGCGATGGGACACGACAATGCGTTCCACGGCGTCGGTCACATCCTGGAGGAAGTTCTGCCAGGGGATTTCCATGCGTCGGATGAAGCCCCGGACGCGGCCGCGTTCCATCTGCTGCTGTCTGGCGCTGTCGCTCAGACGCTTGACCACGGCGCGGTTTGTCATGGCGATGACGAGGGCGTCAATCGCATGGTGGCGGTGGTCTTCGCGGCTTTTCTGGTTGCGTTCCGGGTCGCCGAGAATCTTGTTCAGATGCCATGCGTCGCGCAGGAGCGCGGTGATCTGGCCGGCGCTGGTCTGAATGCGGCTTCTGGCCGCATCGCCGTAAAGCCATGCGAGATATCTGGCGGCGAGTTTTGAGGCGTAGCGCGTATCGTTCAGTTTCTGCGTCGTGAATTCCTCAAACTCCTTGATGTCGCGAATCTGGAACCTCATGAGTTTGGGGTTGGCTTTGTCTTCGTCTCGCTGTGCGCCGCGGCGGCCTTTTGCGGGCATACTGATCCTGGGTCTGTTGAATCGTTTCACTCTTTCAATAATGGCTTCCCATTCCGGTGTGTTGCCATAGGCTTCCCACGGTGTCCTGTTTCCCTTCCGCGTCCGGTTTTCCTCGTGATGACAAAGCGTTTTGTTCATGAAAGAATCATCGAGGCAGCGGCTGAAGGGGATGATATGCTCGATGTCGAATTGCGGATGCTCCCCCAGGAGGCTGCTCATGCTGATGGACTTTCCGGTGTAGGGGCAGGTCCAGTTGCATTCTTCCGCCAGCAGCACCTTCTCGATGTCATCACGAGATATCTTTGTGAGGCCAAGTTCCCGCTCGATGCGTTTGCGCGCCTCATCGCGTTGCTGTTCGCGTTTGCGGTTGTCTTCCCAAATGCGTTTGCGCTGATCCCGCGATTTTTTGAGGTCCCGGGCAAGTTCCAGGTGAATCTCATCCGGTTTGCCGTATTTGCGGATGATGGCGTTGACGACCTTGCGCAGTTCGGTGAGGCAACGCATGACGACAGGGTTTCGGACGGCCGGCACGGCATCCGCCACGGGCGGCAATTTGTCGCAAAGCAATTTGGACCACTGCGCGGCTCCGTAGACCTGCTTCTCCGCGGTCTTGAAGGATATGCCCTGCTCCATGAGCGGCAGCAGTTTATTGATTGCTTCGCGCGAGAGGGAAATATATCCCTCTTCCAGTTTTATTTTGGCAAACTTTTCCGCCTCCGCGTCACTGAGGCCCCAGAACTTTCCGCGCCGCAACAACGCCTCTTCCT
The DNA here is from genome assembly GCA_937951485.1 of uncultured bacterium. Classification (GTDB taxonomy): domain Bacteria; phylum Hydrogenedentota; class Hydrogenedentia; order Hydrogenedentales; family CAILVY01; genus CALEDJ01. Next base: position 34,296 of record CALEDJ010000008.1, on the reverse strand, counting down.
TTTCAATCCCCATCAGTTCGCCGACGATGGCGTTCTGCTTGTCTCGGCCCAGGGCATCCCAGCGTTCCCCAAAGACTTCGCGCAAAGGCGCTGCGGTGGTGTTTCCCTTCAGTTTATTCTCGCCGCCCTGTTCCAGGTTGAATTCAGAGTTTCTGGGAAGGCCCAGTTCCTTGCGCAACTTGCCGAAGGTGGTTTCCCGAACCGTGTCCAGATGCGCCGCAAGCCGTTGTTTTTCGTCATCGTTCAGTGGTCGGCTGCGTCCATCCGGGAAAATCACGCACATGTCATTCACCTTCTGCAAGAGCCGGAACCGTTGCGCGCAGAGCAGCGCCCTGGGTGCGCGCTTTTTCTTGGGTTCAAGATCACATTCCCCCACCAATCCCTTTTGACTTTTCAACGGCCGCTGATAAAAGATGCAGTCGGCGATGGCCTTACGCGCGCCGTCGGACAACTTGAAACCGCCCAGCCGCTCTTGCGCCTCCATGATCTGATCGAATTCGTGCCGATACATGCCGCGCGCGGTCCAGCGGCTTCGGATGCGCTTTTCCAACACGGGATCGAGGCGGAAGAAGTATTCGCCGAGGGTGCGCGCACCTGATGCGATGATTGCCTTCTGCAGTTCGCTGATTCCCGACTTGACGACGCCCAACTCCTTTTCGTCTTTGTCGGACTTGCGGTTGCTGAGGAAGCCGCGGCGCTGGGCGAGGTGGTAGAGTGCGCGGCCGAGGGCATGGGGCGGGAGGGCTTCGTCGAGGGCGCGGGCGCGCAGGAAATAGGGAAATTCGCGGAGTCCGGTTGAGGCATCCACGGGGATGCCTCGTTCCGCATATTCGCGGCGCAAGTCCTTGTCCAATTCCTCGAAGAGGTTGTGTCGTGTTTTCCCGCTTTGCACATCGCCCGGCGGCAGGAGGCCGTATCGCTGCAGGGTTTTGGCCAGCCTGACCATGCGCATGGATTGGCGCTTTGTCTGGCGGCGGCGCTGCCGCGCCTGACGCCGCTCCACGCCGCGTGATTCGTCCCGGCCGGATTCAATCTGGCCTTCCGTGCCCGCTTCAAAGACGCGCACACCCATATCGATCAATCCGCAAGGGGTGTCGCCGTCGAAGGCAAGCAGCGCCCAGCCGAGCGAATTGGCCCCCAAATCAAGTCCCAACACCGTCTTACGATTTTCCGTGTTCATGAGACGTCCTCCACCCGTTTATGCCAAGGCGTATTCAAGAATTTCCCCACAAACAGAAACCGCAGAGCATCCCCTTTTCTTTCTTGTCTTGCCCACTGTGCGCATAAATGCACCAGGGACTTGACAATAACGCAAAAACGTGCTATAGTCAACCCACAGTATATCTGAGCGGTGATTCCCTACTGATCATAGTAAGGAATCATCACGGTGGGCTCCGGCGCATGCGCCGACCCTATCGCCTCCTGGCCGCAAGGTTTTGGAGGCATTTTTTATTGATGGTTGGGGAAAGCGATGTGGCGGGAAACAGTCGGGAGGGCGTCGCCTCCGTGCATCCGCCCTCCCGAAAAAAAGGAGTCGTAAAGTGCTAAGCCAGCACGTCGAGGTCGCGTCCTGTCGTTCCAGGAACTCTCAGCGCACTTTGAATCAACTGCAGTGCCGCGGACCCCACATCACCGGTCGGCCTGTCCTGTTCCTTCAGTTGGACCGACCGGTCGTGATCCTGAAAACGAACCTGGCTCACACCGGCCCCGACGCCGCTGACCATTGCTGCGATCCCAGCCATGACAGCCTCCTTTCTGCGTCGGGTCTCCCTTTTACTGTACTTTTTATTTCGGCAGGAATCGGCGCAATCTTTAGAGCCTTTAACAAAAACCGCTGTGTTTGATCGTGGCACGGGGATCTTTCCCGCGTTTCATGGGCGGGACGCCCATGCCACAAGAGGTTCTGATGGTTAGAACGGTTTATTTTTCCGGGGGATTGTCCGGTTTGGGGCTGTCTATCACGAGGCGCAGGGCTTCTTCCATGTATATTTCCCCGGTCATTTCGCCGAGGCTGGTGCGGCTGATGTAGTCGTAGCGCCTGAAACTGTTGAAGTCCACCTTGGCGAGGATGTATCCGAGCGCGTCGTTGGTGAGGCCGAAGAGGAATGGATGCCTGGTCGGCATGTTGCGCTTGAGGTAGTATCCGATGTTCGGGAGGGCTTCGCCGGGAATGGTGAGAATCTGGGCAGTGCCGACGTTGACGAGATTGAGTTGCACGGTGACCTGGTTGTTATCGGCAATGCCCATGTTCAATGGAGATTTTTTCAGAATATATCGCATCATCCTGGATTCAATGGGGAAGGTGATGGGGCGGGCGACGCAATACAGCGCGGGGTCGGTCTGGATTTCGGCGTCCGCCACGATGCGCAGGGCCTCATCGGCGAGCAGTTCGCCGATGCGGATGCACTCCTCCCAGGTCTGGATGTCGCGGCCGTCGGGGCCACGGCAGTCCGCGGTGACCATGCCGCCTTGTGCGCTGTTCATGTACAGTGCCACGCCGCCACCCTGGGCCTCGATCCGGTCATAGAGCGGCCCGCAGAAATCGGGGGAAATTACGCCGGCGTTCGGCCCGAGAATCTCAGGATGGGAAGCATAATTCACCAGCGTGGCGATGGCCTTGCCCTTGTTGGGACCATCCGCCGCAATGGCCTGGATCACGCCGCATCGGGGATCGTACAACTGGGGCGCATAGTAGTTGTAAGCGATCTTGCCCTTGGCTTCATCCACCGCAATCTTGAGATGCGCCGGCTGCAATTTGTCCACTGCTTCGTTCACCGCCGCCGCAATTTGTGCGCAGACCCAGTCAATGTATTCCAAATCCGCGCCATGCTTGCCTCGGGGGTCCGGAAATCCGTACATGTCCGGCGCGCTGTGGGTATGGGTGGACCCAATCAGGACGTTTTCCGGCGGGATGCCGGGAATCTGCGCCCGCGCCCTGTCGCACAGGACCGAAGGGAATCCCAGGAAATCCACGCCGACAAAGGCAACCCGGACATTCCCTTTTTCCAGCACCATCGCCCGGGCAAACAGGTCGCCCAATGTCCCTGTCACCGGATTGGGCGTGCCCACGCCGCCGGAAACGGGCAAGAGTTTTTCCGGGGTCACCACGCGCAAAGCCGCGCCCGCTTTGAATTCCTGGGCGCTTGCGTCGGCGGAAATCAATGCAATTGCACACAAACAAATAAATATCGCCCTGTACGTCTTCATTTTTCATCTGCCTTGCGGTTGGATATTACCATTTTGCATAGGACTGAGAGCATCGGCATCTGGTTTCTTCAGGCCAGTAGGATAGGGAACAAAGCAATGCATCAGATTTGCGGGGTCCCGGAAACCCCGGGAAGGTGTTCATCTCATTTCCTGGCCGCCGGTGACATTTATCGCCTGGCCCGTCATGTAACTGGACTCGTCACTGGCCAGAAACACAACGACATTGGCGATGTCTTCGTACCGGCAAGACCGTTTCATGGGCACTTGATCAATGTATTTCTGGCGCACTTCGGCTTCCGTAATGCCTTGGTTGGCCGCGTATTGCTTGAACAGGCTGTTGACCCACAGCGGTGAATCCAGCAGGTTGCCTGGGCAGACGGCGTTGACACGGACGCCGCGTTCCGCGAATTCAAGCGCGAGGCTTTGCGTAACGCCGATGCCGCCGAACTTGGCTGCGGCATAGGCGCTGTTCTTGAAACTGCCCTTCTTGCCGGACTTGGAATTGATCTGAATGATCGAACCGCGTCCACGAGGGAGCATGGCGCGGGCGGCTTCACGGGCGCAGAGGAAATAGCCCACGAGATCCACATCTATCACCTTACGCCATTTTGCCGCGTCAAATTCGAGGGAGTCGCCGGAAATCAGAATTCCAGCGTTGCAGACCATGATGTCCAGACCGCCCAATTGCCGGACGGCGTCTTCCACCGCCGCGCGCACCGCCGCCGCGTCGGTCACATCCACCTCCGCCGCCATCACGCGCCGTCCGGTCGCCTCCGCAACCCGCTGTGCGGTCGCTTCCATGAGAGGAAGGTTGATGTCCCATCCCACAACGTTGCAGCCCTCTGCGGCCAGGCGTTCGACCAATGCTTCACCAAGCCCCTGCGCCGCGCCGGTGACAATCGCTTTTTTATCCATAAGTCGTTGCATCATAGGTATTTCTCCAAGAGGGCTTCTTCCGCCTCTTTTGTCCAAGCGCCTTCCGGACTCAGTTTGTCTTTCAAATCGGGCAGGCATTCGGGGATGGCTTCCAGCGGCAAAAGCGGCAGATCGGCAATCTGGGTATAAATGATGGTCTTTCCGGGGAAACGGGCATCCTTGACGGCCCGGAGTCCTTCATGGGCGGCGTTCAGGCCGCCAATCGCCGCAACGCTCCGGTTGGTGTCAAGGTTACCCGACTCCACCAATCCAAGCACCCGACGCAGGTCCTTGATCCGGCTGCCGCTGCATCCGATGATTTTGACGCCCCGGCATAACGCTTCCAAAGGGATTTCGGCCATGGTTCCAATGCCCAGTCCGGCGAAGACATTGACAAAGGCGCGGTCTGCGGCCAATGCAACCGCCTGCTGCACCAGCGCCGCCACCGGCGCGAGAACAACCACGTCGTTGTAGCCCTTTGGCGCGAGTTCCCGGATGCGCCCCTCCATCGTTTGTGGGCTGTCAAAATCCGCGGGCGCAAGCGTGAACAGTTCCGCGCCGCGCTGCCCGGCAAGTTGCTGGAATCGGCGCACAATATGGTCCAGACGCCCCCGGTCAAGGTCTGTAACCACGACCCGGGCCGGTCCGTCGGGCTTTTCCAGTGCGCGCTGTACGTGCATCTGGCCCATTGGGCCGCCGGCGCCGATAAACAGCGCACAGCCTCCGGCGAGCAGATCGTTGCGGCGGTTGGCGTCCGCGATGGCTTCCAGGGTGGCTCCGCCCCCGTAGAAGCGCTTGTCTTCATAATGAATCGCGCCGACATCCAGGGTGCACAAGCCCGATTTCACCGGTTCACCCACAAGAAACATTACGCCGCGTTTTTCCAGACGACGGGCCAGCGTGGTGACAATGTCCGGGGCAGGTTGTTCCACTACGATGTCGTCATAACTTCGATCAGTCAGCCTCTCAAGCGTGCGCGGTACGATATCCGCATGTGGGAAACGGGGACGCCAAGCGTCCGGGCTATCTGTGACAATCAATTGCGCCGCGCCGGAGGGAAAAAGGCGGTCCTCCAGCGAATATGACATTTCGACGCAGGCCCAAGGTTCAGCCAGCGCCGCCTGGCTGTAGCCGGTTTCCGGGCGCACCGGCAGGAGATAGCAGCCTTCATCGCCGGCGAGGGCGCGTTCATCGAGATAGGTATATTCCGCCAGACCTCCGGGAATCAGGTAACCGAAGGCATAGCCCAGACCCTTGTAATAGATATCCGCCTGAACGATGTAACGTTCCCCCGGTTTGAACATATCCAGCCACTGCCTTCCCACTTTGACCACCGTCGCTGCGCATTCATGGCCGAGCACGGTTGGGTCCTTGACGAGGTCGCGCCCCCGCAGGCGCGGGTGATTCCCCCCCTGCGCGATAATTTTCATGTCGGAGAGGCACAAGCCCAGCACATCCACCCGAAGCAGGATTTCATTGTCAGCAGGTTCCCGCAACGGCACCGTGACAGGCTTTCCACCCCGCCCGACATTTTCCAAGCCCGCACCAAAAACCTGCCAGGCCAGATACTCGGACGGCAAGGACCCTGCCGCCCGGCGATAGGCATCCAGTTTTGATGACACAATATACTCCTCTTGTTCGTTCGTGTTCGGTTGGGGATGAAAATCGTGGGTTCGTTGCCGATTCTTGCAGCCGATCTGTCGGCGGCAGGAATCGTTCCGTATTCCCGCTTTCGCGGGAAAGACAGATTGAATCGAACGCCCTGTTCCAACCGGTCATTCCCGCGAAAGCGGGAATCCAGCAACACAAGATCACCTGTTAACCGAACCTGAATGTTCTTTCGTCTATTTTCCCAATCCGACCAACATCCGAAGCGGAACGAACGTTACACATACTTTCGGCGGTAGAGTTCGTCTGGCCGGGTATCTATGCGCCGGACATTCGCCTCGATCAAGTATTTCGGTCCGCCCGCCATGTACGCATTCAACACGATACGCGCGGATTTTTCCGCCATGTCCGTGATGTTCATCACTTTCTTGGCGGTGTCGGCAAAAGCGAAGAAACCATGATTCTCAAGTAGAATCGTATTGGGCAACACGCCTTCCCGGTCCACGAATTCCCGCATCCGCGTCCGAACTTCCCGCGCCAGTTGGAGGCCAGGGTCCACATACGGCACAAAAACCGATTTGTGCCCCGTCACAACTATCTGGTCCGGGCAGACCCGGCTTTCGGCAAAAGCCCGGGCATGACCGGAGCACATCAGCCCACCCAGGGCCTCGGGATGCGTATGACCTATGAAATGTATTTCGGGAAATTGATACAACACCGCGTGCAGCATCGTCTCCACCGACGGCCTTCGCGATTCATCGGCGTCCACCAATGCTTCGCGCAGGATACGTGACACATCCTCGTCGCCTGCGTCCGGTTCATCAAGGATATGGACAAGTTTCGTGATCTGCACCGGCAGAAAGTCCTCCGCCTTCATTGTGCCCAAGGTTGTCCCCGACGCCTTGACATAAAAACGTTCGCTGTCTATTCGCGCCGAGGTGTTGCCTTCGCCCAAAATGGCATAAGAACGCCCCGAGTCCCCCAGATAATGCGACATCGCCACCAATTGATCGAGCACATCCGACATATTTCTCTCCCCTTTGCCATATGTTGAAAGCGTGATTATAGCAAAAAGGGGCGGCCCGCCGCAGATTGGCTCCGGTAAGGGGATTTCCAACGTTGCCGACAGGATTGCAGGATTGTGGCGCCCCTGTTGACAAGCGCATTTATTTCGGATATAATTATCCAAGATTAAATGGACTTTTTTATCCAGAGTCTGTTATGTTGGCGCAAGGGTCCGAATCATTTGGTGGAGAATCGGTCGTAATGGGCGAAGACATTCAGTATTGCACACTGTGCGGGAAGCGCCTGGATATTTACGAGGGACACGCTTCGCACAACACCCTCCTCTCCTTCCGCATTCAGTATCTTGACGGGAAACTTCAAGACAATGCGGCCCCCTTCCGCTCAGCCTCGTCGCACCTGCTGGAAGCGTACAATCCATATGCAGCGATGATATGCGCGGCGGCGTACCGACTCACCGGGGACAAAAGAGCCACGGAACGACTCGTTTGTGAAACGTTCGCCACCGTGCTGCGGCAGGCCTTATGCGAAGGCACTCACGCTTCTCCGAAGCGCCACCTGCTGAGCACCCTGCGGAGCACATTTCTGGAGGGCGGTTTCGCAAAAGCATAACCCGGAATACCGATGTGCGCTCCGATTCCTCGGACCGATCGGATTTATCCGAGGTCTTCACCACGTGGCATGTTTCGCTGCAATACCGTGTCTGTTTGGTCAGATTTCTTGTGATTGTCGGCATCAACTGCCATTGACGTCCCCTCGTTGCACCGCTCCCGCGGTGCAACGCGCCCCCGGCGTCGCCGCAAACGGCAGCGCGTTTCGCGGGAATGCGTCGCGCCCCGACGCGGAGCGGCCAAAACATGTGTTGCGACGTGGAAGCAGTGCGGCCAGGAGTCTGGAGTCCCGCGTTCGCATGTCCGCGTTGCACGCACGCCGGGTGCTGCGTTATGTTATTGCGGCGTAACGGGACGGGGGCGGGGGCGCGCCGGATACAATGAAGGCCGGGGTCGGAGCACTTCCAAGGTTTAATCGGCCGAGGGGTGAACGGCGGGAATGAAGGATGGAGAGTGTACATGAGAATTGCCATTGTTGGTACGGGATATCAAGGATTGGTGGTCGGCACCTGCCTGGCCGAAAATGGACACCAGATCATCTGCGTGGACCGCGATGCGCAACGCATCCAGTCGCTTTCGCAATGCGTGATGCCGATTCATGAGCCGGGTCTTGAAGAACTGGTGGCGCGCAACCTGGAGGAGGAGCGCCTGTCGTTCACCACGGACCTGACGGATGCGGTGGCGGAGTCCCTGATGATTTTCCTGTGCGTAGGCACGCCCATCCAGGAAGATGGGTTCGCGGACACACGCGGCGTGATTCGCGCGGCGGAGCAAATTGCCCGGGTCATGACAGGGTATCGCATCATCGTGAACAAAACCACCAGCCCGCCGGGGACGGGAGACGAAATTGAGGAAGCGGTCCGAAAAAACACGGAACACACCTGCGACGTGGTGGCAAACCCGGACTTCTTGAAGGAAGGGTCGGCGATTGACGATTTCATGCGGCCGGACCGCGTGGTGATCGGCTGCGAGGACGTGCGGGTGCGTGAAATTATGAAAGAGTTGTACAGCCCCTTCCTGCGGACGGGCAAGCCGTTTCTCAGCATGAGCAGGCGCAGCGCGGAAATGACCAAATTCGCGACCAACGTGATGCTGGCGGCGCGCATCTCCCTGATGAACCAACTGGCGGATATCTGCACCGCGTATGAAGCCGACGTGGCGGAGGTGCGCGAGGGGATTGCGGCGGACTATCGCATCGGCCCCACCTTTCTCTTTCCCGGCATCGGCTTCGGCGGACAGGGGTTGCCGCGCGACTTGGCGAGTTGCATCAAACTGGCGCGGGAAAAAGGCCTTGAATGCGACCTTATCGAGGCGGTGCAGAAAGTGAACGAGCGCCAACGGGAGAAATTCCTTCGGCGCATCCTGGACTATTTCGGAAGCGCCATCGCCGGGAAACGCATCGCGATATGGGGCGCGAGTTTCAAGCCGCGCACGGACGACCTGCGCGGCGCACCCGCCCTCTATTTGATAGATCGCATCCGCGAGGCCGGCGCCCAAGTGGTGATCTTCGATCCCGCCGCGTCCAAGAGACTGCGCGATATTTACGAAGATACCATCGAGATCGCCAACAAATATTATGACGCGCTGGAAGGCGCGGATGCGCTCGTGATAGTGACGGAATGGAACGAGTTTCGGCGCCCGGATTACGAGCGCATGGGAAAACTGATGCGGGAACGGGTCATTTTCGACGGGCGCAATCTGTACACACCGAAGGTGATGCAGGCGCACGGTTTCAAGTATTTCAGCGTGGGAAGGCCATCGGTTTAGCACCGATGGGCCGCCAACACTCAGGATAAGAGACGCAGTACGCGATTGCATGGGAAAGAAGGATACGAATGGAAATCAACACGGAAGATGTCGGCTGCAAATGTATGCCGGCCACGATTACCGTCACCCCCCGCATGATCATGAATTACGCGGCGGGCGTCGGCGATCTCAATCCCTGGCACCTGGATGACTCGCGCCCTGAAGGCATTATCGCGCCGCCGATGCTCGTCGTCGCCCTGACCTGGCGCCTCTCCTCGGATTTTCCACGGGGTTGGCCCGGCCTGAAATCCAATCCGGAAGCCGCCGCCCGCCAGGTGCATTACACCGAGATGATCGAGTGGTTCCGCCCGATGCTCCCTGGAGAAGACCTGCGCATCGAGGGGGAAGTCAATGCCATCCTGCCGCATCGTGCGGGGGCGCACATGATCCTGGAATACCGGGCCACAGACCGCTCCGGCAATCTCGTTTTCGTCGAACGCACCGGCGCGATGATTCGCGGGATTTCATGTTCCGGGGCCAGGCGGTGCACGGATCCTTTCCCGCCCGACCCGGCAGAAATTCGTGAAAACAACGGTCCGCTATGGGAAAAAATCATCCATATCGGGCCGCTCGCGGCGCATATCTATGACGGCTGCGCCGACATCCATTTTCCCATCCATTCCTCCATAGCCTTCGCGCGCATGGTGGGGCTTCCCGGTCCCATCTATCAGGGCACCGCCACTCTGGCCCATGCCCTGCGGGAAATCATTCAACAAGAGGCCGACAACGATCCCCGACGCGCACGGGCGCTGCGATGCCGCTTCACCGGCATGGTTCTCTTGAACACCAATATCACCGTGCAGGTATTGGCGCGCATCAAGCGTGGAGACGTCCAGGACGTTCACTTCAAGGTGCTCAATGCCGACGGCAAAGCCGCCGTTCGCAATGGATGCGCCACCATCGCTATCTGAATGTTCCCGGCTTCGCATGGGTGAGGATGCGCAGCGTCTTATGACGATGCGTTACACCGCAGAAGTGGTGTCATGATGGGTACCGATTGTGGGCGCGCCACTTCGATCACAACGATAAGAATCTTGTGTCATTGCAGAACCAAACAGGACAATACCGGGTCAAAACAGGTGGAGCGATTCGGCTTTTCAGACAGTTTTAAGGTATCATTGGATATGGGCATGGCGCAGACGATCAATTTGTTACTGTAAGCAATCGGAAAACCCGGCAGAGATTCCATATGTGTATCGGCTTTGCGCTGAAAAGAGCGCGTTGCACGGCGACGTATTTCGTCACACTCGTCGTGTTTGCTGTCATGGCGACGGCCGCCGCGGATGACCGAAAAGTATCGCGCACTGAAATTTCGGATATTCCCTGGAAGCCTATCGCGGCTGCGCCGAAGGTTATCTATGGGGAAGACGACCGCCTGGACCTGTATCAAGTATCCGACCCGGACATACGCCAGTGGACGGCGTCCACCTGCGCTCTGATTCGGACCACCCGGATGACCCGCAATGCCAACGGCACCTATACGCTGTCGCCCGGTGCGTACACCCAGTTCGGATTGCCGGCATGCGCGGAGGAACCGTTTGGGGATCAGCCCGTGGCCGCGTTTTGCAGCGGGTTCATGGTGGGACCGGACATTGTTGTCACTGCGGGGCACTGTTACAGTACATCCGACCTGCTCAACACCTATTTCGTCTTCGGCTTCGTCATGCTTGACGCCAGCACGCCGGTCCTGACCTTCCAGGCGGACCAGGTTTATTCAGGGATTGCGGTGCTGGGTCGCATGCGCACATCCGTATATGATTACAGCGTGGTCCAGGTGGATCGTCCCATCACTGCGCCCAACGCCAGACCGTTGCCGGTCCGCCGGGAAGGGGAAATCGCCGTCGGAACAAATGTGGGGGTGATTGGCCACCCTGCCGGATTGCCCGTCAAGATCGCCTTTGGCAACAATACCGTGGTCCGCACGAACAACAGCCCTGGCTTTTTCGTTGCGAATCTCGACACCTACGGGGGCAATTCCGGGTCCGCCGTCTTTAACGCCGTCACCGGCGTCGTGGAAGGGGTGCTTGTGAGGGGCGAAACGGATTATCTCAGCCGGGGCAATTGTTTTGTGAGCAATGTGGTGCCGAACGACGGAGGACGCGGGGAGGATGTCAGCAAATCGCTTACGTTCACGGAGTTTCTGCCGCCAGTTGTGCCATACGCAGGCACGGTGACCTTGGATAAGCGCGCCTACCGCTGCGACGACACAATCGCGATGTTTCTTGCAGACGCGGATCTCGCCGGGCAAGCGCAGGCGCCTGTTACGGCGTTTACCAGCAGCGGCGACCAGGAAACGGTGCTGCTTGCGCCGGAACCTTACGGCGACGGCCGATTCAACGGGAGCATCGCCATTCAGACGGGAATCCCCCTGCCGGGCAACGGCATTCTGGAGGGCACTGAAGGCGATACGCTGTGGGTGGTATATGAGGATGCAGACGACGGCACGGGAGCGCCGAATACGGTTACAGCGGATGCCCTTATGGATTGCGCACCGCCGGCGATCAGCGACGTTCGGGTGGTCGGCGTCGGCAGTGTGCAGGCGGTTATCGAATTCAACACCGACGAACCTGCTGCCGTCACAGCCAGATATGGCGTGAACTGCGATGTGCTGTGGCAGGAACGCAGCGGTCTGCGCGCGACGGAACATCGGGTCGTGTTGACGGGCTTGCTCCCGCAGGTCACCTATTATTTCTCGGTGGAAGCCGTGGACGACGCCGGAAACATCGCCTATGACGACAATACAGGGGACTGTTACAGTTTCGACACCACAGAACGTCCTGACTATTTCACCAAGTTGTACAACGCGATTAGCGACCCGAATGATCTCGATAATTTGCAGTTGACTTTCATTCCGCTTGACAGGCCGGACGGCTACAGCCTCTGTCAGGAAAGCGCCGATGTATTCCCTTGCGATCCGACCGGAGACACCGTGCTGACACTGGGGGATGACGCCTATGCGGAAATTGCGTTGGAGGGTGATGCCCGGGTCATGCTGTACGGCCGGGCGTATGATCGGATTTTTGTCGGCGGCAACGGCTACATCACCTTCACCTTCGGTGATGCCACCTATACGGCGTCACTGGTCAATCATTTCGCCATTCCGCGCATCTCGGCGCTTTTTACGGACCTGAATCCCGCCGCCCGCGGCCGCATATCGTGGCGCCAACGGGACGACCGGTTGGTCGTTACCTTTCTCGATGTGCCGGAATACAGCAGCGCTGGCGATTATTCTCCATCGAATAGCAACAGTTTCCAGGTGGAACTATTTTTCAACGGCGTGGTTCGCGTCACCTATCTGGGCCTGTCGGCCCAGGGCGGACTGGTCGGCCTTTCCGCCGGCTGGGGCACCCCGATGGACTATGTGGCGACCGCGTTCCGCAGCGCCTTGCTGTGCGCGGAACTGGACACTGACGGCGACGGCATCCCGGACGTGGACGAGGTGTTCATTTACGGCACCGACCCGAACAATCCCGATACCGACGGCGACGGCCTGCCGGATGGTTGGGAAATCGCAACGGGGCTGGACCCGCTCGATCCCACCGGCGATAACGGCGCGGATGGCGACCCGGATCGCGACGGGCTGACCAGCATGGAAGAATACCTGCTGGGCACACACCCCAATCGCGCCGATTCCGATTTCGACGGCGTGCCGGATGGCGAGGAAGTGGCGGCGGGTACCGACCCCACCGGCGCGGACCGCCCCCACAGCGCCGACACGAATGGCGACTGGCGCATTTCGCTGTCGGAATTGCTGCGCGTGGTGCAGTTCTACAACACCGACGAGTACCATTGCCAGTCCGGCAGTGAAGACGGCTATGCGACGGGCAACGGTCCGCGCACTGACTGTTTTTTTCACAATAGCGACTACATCAACCAGAACTGGCGGATTGAATTTGCCGAACTGCTTCGGGCCATTCAGTTGTGTCAAGCCGGTTCCTATGTGCGGGATATTTTGGGCGAAGACGCCTTTCGCCCGGTCCGCATGTCCTAAGGAATCCCCATGAACATTTCGCGATACTTGCCACCGATTGCTGTGTGTCTGCCCCTCCTTGTCGGCGCAATCAGCGCCGATGCACAAGACGCGCCCCGGCTCAGCGTGCTGCAGGCGGCGCACAACGTTTGGGACGCCGTCTCAGAGGACATCACCGGCGACGGCGTGCGCGAAATATTGCTGTTGACATGTGATGAACAGGCACGCCCGCTGAAAAAGGAACTGCTCATCTTTGTGGGAGATGCCGCGTATCAATATCCCGAAGCGCCGTCTATTCACATGCCGCTGCCAGACACCGTCAGCGTGTTGTTCTTCGCAGAAACGGATGGCATGCCGCCGAGGGAACTGGTGGCGGCGGATGCCGCCGGCGCCCGCGTTTACCGTTATCGCGACGGGGAGATGCGCCAAATCGCCAAGCACCGGTTCTCTTCGCTTTTGCCGTACCGGTCCCGCGAACCAATCTTCCTCAGGAATGCCGCGATGGACCTGACCGGTGACGGCATCGAGGAGTGGCTGATCCCTGTCGCCGAAGGCTATGAAATTCGGCGCGGGGATACGAGGTTGGCACTATTGCCCTGCGACATGGCCGGAGAAATCCGCAGAGGCGAAACCATCTATGTCATTAACCGATTCCCAGCCGTACAGACATTTGAAATGGAAACATCGCCGGTGAAAGGTCTGGCGTTTCTGAGCGATGAATATGCTGACTTTTTCTACGGGGAGAACTGGGCAGCCCACAAACAATACCGGATTCCACTCTTTGTCCAGGAGAAATGGGACTCTTCCGCCAAGATGGCCGACATCACCGGCAACGGCTTTCCCGATCTCGTCGTCACCCAGACCAAAGGCACCATCAACATGCAGGCGGTCACCCACATTTACATCGCCTCGGAACCGTTCCAGTACCCGGAAAAGCCCACCGCCATCTTCAATGTGCGCGGCGGCGTCACCAGTCCGCAGATCGTTGACGTGGATAATGACGGCATGATGGATGTATTGCTCATCAGCGTTCCCCTCGGTTTCAAAAACTTCGTCAATTTCTTCCTGCGCGGCAAACTCGCCATTGATGCCGAAGTCTATTTCTTCGACGGAACCGCCTATGGTGACAAACCCGCCTATTCCTCATCCATCCTCATGGACGCCCCGGATGGCCGCGAGCAGGTCGCCTATGCCTTGGGCGATTTCAACGGCGACGGACATCTGGATCTTGCCATGGGAAAATCCAGCGATACCGTGGTCGTCCATGTCGGAGACCCTGGGCGTCTGATCGCGCCCCGGCCGTGGCTGACGCTCAATGTGCCGGGCTTTGGCGTCGCACAGACCGTGGATATTGATGATAATGGCAAGAAAGACATCATCCTCATGCACCCCGGCGGCGCCAACAGCCGCCGCGTTGATATCATCGTCTTCTGAGTGCTCCAGGTCATATGAGCATGACGACGCTTTGTACCCATAGAGAAGGTAATTTGAAGTATTGTCCAAGGCATCGTGCGTTTCAGATTGCTTCACTTCGTTTGCAATGACAGGCTTTATCGGCAACATGCGCAGTCCGCAGTCCGCATTCCGCAGTCCGCAATGCGCATTCCGAACTCTGGGAATTTCAAGCGCGATTTGCATCTTATTCGGTGATGGATTACAATTACGGATCGATGCCCGGGTGGTGGAATTGGCAGACACGCTAGACTAAGGATCTAGTCCCAGAAATGGGTTGCGGGTTCAAGTCCCGCCTCGGGCACCATGTAAGTAATTGGGCGCGATTGACTTGCAATGGCGCCTTTTCTTTTTGCCGTTTTGCAGACAAGACGCGATAACGTCTGTGGGGCCGTGCGCCAAAATCTCGTCGTCTCATATCTCTCTTTCATGCGTCCGGTCTGATGAAACAGTAGACGTGATAGCCCAACTCGCTCCAGGCCAGTTCCGGCATGGGATGCCCGGGGAAAAGCGGACGATGAACGGGCGTAAAGACCAGCCGCACCCGCATCGCATCGCGGCCCGAGGTCCATTGGGGTCCGATGACGAACTCGTCTTCGCGCAGTCTGCGCTCTGATACGATCACCTCATGCCGGGTCGCCCCCAACTCTTCGGGGGGATTTGAAAACACGCACGTGTTCGCGCCCGCGAGATACCATATCCCCATGTATTGCCAATTTCGTTGAACTGGAACCACACTGTATCCTGGTCTGTGTCGCGCGAGATCGCGCGTCCGCGCAACCAGATGTGGTAGACCTTGCCTGCCTCCGCGTCGAATGTGAAATCCACATAGTCAGTCGTCTGTCGCCTTGGCTGACGCAGATAAATGCGTTTGCGCCGGTCCACGCCCCATTCATGGCGACTTCGTAAGATTTCCGGTTCCGTGGTTAGTGGCGAGACGTAATCGTGGGCTGCTTCGGACGCCAAATCGCCTACATCCAGTTCATCCGTCAGTACCAGCGAAGCGCCGGGCCGGCCATACCAGTATGTCACTGATTCATATTCCTCCTCGCTCTGATTGACCGCGCCGTGCTCGAAATGAATCCTGGCATTCCGCCCGAAAGGAAACAGATCGGCCGGAAGAAATCGGCAGGCTGAATGGATCATATCCTCTTCGCATAGCGCTGCCTCTCTTCTGGGCGATCCACAGGGATGCCCGGCCAACGGCAGTGTCATCGTGCGCCCCCCCCAATAATCCCCGCCACCGCCCCATTCCTCGGTTCCGGTTCCGTAGGCCTGCGGCGTCATGCTGTCATCGAAGGAAAACCGGGGATCGCCTTCCAGCGTATGCAGGTTGGCGTCACGCGTGAAGATAAATGAAGTGCCGACAAAGGCGCCTGACCGATCCGGGCTGTCCTCAATCCCGCGCGTGTCGAGAAAAACGAGGTCACGGCCCGGTTTGCAGTTGTGCGCGCACTGCTGCGCCATCCTTGATTTCGGCCCGGCCGCTTTTTGTGGGAATGCCCGGGGGCGCGATATCCGTACCGGCCCGATTCAGCAATTCCAGCACATCGGCGTCCGGCGGTTTGTTCCCATCCCATGCCTGCAAAGGCCGCGACGTTCTCAGTCCTTCCGGATACAGGTGATAAATATAGTAGCCGGTCCCATAGCGTGTGCGGGTATAGGCCATCCGGAAAGACCGTTCCAACCCGATCGGCACCCACATCAGGTCCGCGCCCTTGGTCACGGCCCAGGTCCAGGTCAACGGGTTCGGAAGCGGTTGCCGCCGGTTCGGTCATAGGTGCTTCGCATGTAGGCGCGCACCCCGATGCGCTGCATCGGCCATAAATGCCACTGCCGGTATGCGTCCAGTCCTATTGGTATTGCAGTTTCCTGTGCCGCCCCGAACGACACGAGAAGCAATCCAAGGAATTCAAGACTTGAAACCATCTTATCCTCCCGGAACGTTGTCCTAACGCCATGCCGACACGGATCATCGAAACGGTGTCACATCCGCCTGCGACCCACGAATTGTCAATAACAGGTTGCAACTGTAACTGCTTGTTCAGACGCTTTCAACCATCTCCGTTTTCAGCGGCAGACCTTGTTCTCGAATTCGCTTGCTTCGTTTTGTGCCCTTAATGCATACTAAACTTGATGAGACAGGCCGACTTGGAGGCGGCGCATGGTATTGAAAACGACACGCTTCGGTGATATTGACATTGATCCGGAGTCCATCATCACTTTCACTCAGCCCATCATCGGGTTTCTGGAGTATCGCCGTTTTGTCTTGTTGCCCGGTCCGCCCGACAGCAAACTGACCTGGCTGCAATCCGCCGAGGCGCCGGAACTGGCGTTCCTTCTGATGGACCCCCGGCAGGTGGTTCCGGACTATACGGTGAAGTTGACGCAACACGATCTGACCGAACTGGCGGCGACCGATGTCGCGGACCTGGAAATCGGCACGCTGGTGGTGGTGCCCGCGGACCGAAACAAGGTGCGCACGAATCTCAAGGCCCCCATACTGATAAACATCAAGCATCGCCTTGCGAAACAGATGGTGCTCGATGGCAATGACTACCCCATCCAGTTCTTTCTCGCACAGGCCGACAGGGGGGGACAAAAAGCGCAGAAGGAGGTAACCCATGCTCGTTCTGACGCGTAAAGAAAACGAGAGCATCATGATCGGCAACGACATCGAAGTGAAGGTGCTCGACCTGAAAGACAACCAGGTAAAAATCGGCGTCGTGGCGCCGAGGTCGGTGGCGGTGCACCGGCTTGAGGTTTACCAGGCCATTCAAGCGGAAAACGCCCAGGCCGCCGCCGCATCACAAGTCGAGGGAATCGCCAATCTCATTCCCGGGTAAGAAAGGGTTCACACATGGATGTGGTCATTGACGGAGACCGGAATTTTGGATTGCAGGGGGAACCGAAGAACGTATTGGCTGTTTTGGGGGCCGTGGAAGGCCATTTGCGCAAACAAGGGCGGGCCATCTTGAGCATCCAGATAGACGGAAAAGAATATGCCCCGGACGATTTGCTTTCGCGGACCGGGGAATTGCAGGTGAATGCGGTATCCGAACTGGCGGTGCAATCGGAGAAAATTGCGCGGCTGATCGCCGACTGTCTGGAAGAGTTGCGCGGCGTATTGCCGGAATTGCCAACGGTATGCCGGTCGCTTGCGGAGATATTTCACAGCGATCGTCCCCAAGAGGGTTATGAACCATTTCATAAACTGGCCGACTTATGGTTTCAGATCAAGAAGCGGCAGCAACTTGCGGCGCGGGCCATGGATTTGGACTTGGAGCAGTTGGAAATCAACGGCGTATCGGTGGCAACGATGCATGACGAACTGAACGGATTCCTCCAAGAGGCCGCCGAGGCGCTGGAACAGCAAGACTGCATTCTGCTTGGGGATTTGCTTGAGTATGAACTCGCGCCGCGCGCCGAACAGGAAAGCGACATTGTAGCGCTGTTGCAGGAGCGCGCGCCCGCCCATTCCGGGTAGCCATGGCCCAGCCCCGCATCCTTACATTTAATTTCCATGAACCCTATCTCTGGCTCATGGCCAAGACAGGGCTGCAATTCGATGTCGGCCACTATGACCAGGGATTGCTCGCCCGCACCTGGAATGAGGCGTTCCGCCCCAAACCGCCCAACCTGCACCTTTTGACAGAGCGGGAATGGCGGACGGCTGTGGCGGAGAACCGCTACGACGTGATCATCGCGCACAACGAGATGAACGCCATTGACGTGGCCGCGAGCAGCGCAGCCAAATTGCTGGTCTGCCACAATCGCCGCAGTTTCTTGAACACCTCGGCGTCAGCGGATCAGGGGGACCCTATCGAATTGTACCGGCGCCTGCTGGATCGGCTGGTGGAGCAGTTCGCGTTCATTTTCATTTCGGAATCCAAACGCGAGGACTACGGCGTTCCGGGCCGTGTCATTCTTCCAGGCATTGACGTGGAGGAGTTCGGCGGCTACATCGGCGAGCATGCGCGCGTCCTGCGCGTCGGTAATGTGATGCGCGAGCGCAACTGGATGTTTGACGTGCCGTTTCAGGAAGCCGTCTGCAAAGGGTTGCCGAATTGCGTGGTCGGCAACAACCCCGGCATTCCGGATTCGCACCCCGCCGCATCCTTTGAGGAATTGTTAGAACACTACCGGCGCGACCGGTGCATGCTGCACGTCACCCGCGAGAGTTTCGAGGACGGCTATAATCTCGCCATGCTCGAGGCGATGGCCTGCGGCATGCCGGTGGTTTCGCTGGCGAACTGGACTTCGCCGATCACTGACGGCGTGGACGGTTTTGTGTCCTACAGCGCGCCGCGTCTTCACGGGCGCTTGCGGGAACTGCTGGCTGACCTCGATTTGGCGCGGGAAATCGGCGCGCGGGGCCGCGAAACCGTGGCAAAGGTTTTTCCGTTGCGCGCCTTTGTGGAAAGTTGGCGGGAAGCCATCTTTTCAGCGGCGGATGTGCGGCCGCTCCCGCGACGGGTCACATCGCTTCCGACCAGGAAGCGCCTGAATATCCTGCTGCATTACCTCGCTTCCCCGTTGACCACCGGCCGCTATATGGAGGAGGCGCTGCGCGCCCGACACCGCGTGGTCACCGCCGGGTTCCGGCTGCCGGAAGAGGTGCTGTACCTGTGGGGTTTCGATGAGGAACCGCCGCCCTATCCGCCGCAGCAGATTGACCTGCCGCACAAAGCGCCATACCGACAGATGCTCGACGGCATGCCCAGAGGATTCGACGCCGATCTCTATTTCTGGGTGGATTCCGGTCCTGCCCGCATCGAGTCGGACATCGGCCTCCTGCCCATGCCGAAAATCGCCTATCTCATTGACACGCATGTCTCGCCGGAACTTCGCCTGGAAATGGCGCGGCATTTTGATTGTGTCTTTCTGGCCCAGAAGGCGCAGGTGGATCCATTTCGTGCTGCGGGCATCCAAAATGTTTTTTGGATACCGCTGGGTTGCTCTCCGGAACTCCATCGCCTCCCCCCCATGGACCGCATATACGACGTCGCATACATCGGCAGTTTCAGCGCGGAAGAAGGCGCGCGGCGGCGTGCGCTGCTCGATGGCGTGGCCCGGCGATTTCCCAACCACAAGATAGGGCGATGCTGGCCGGAAGTGATGGCGCGCATCTACGCGCAATCCAGAATCGTCGTCAATGCCTGCCATCACAATGATGTGAATATGCGGGTTTTCGAGGCGTTGGCATCCGGCGCGTTGCTCATCACTGATCCCGCTGAAGGATTGGAAGACCTGTTCGTGGATGGCGAGCATCTCGTCATTTACCGAGACGACGCCGAGTTGCCGGAGTTGATCGCGAAATATCTCCGAGATGATGCCGCCCGGGAGCGCATCGCGCGGGCCGGCCGCGATCTGGCGCTTGCCCGGCATACCTATACACACCGCGTTGACGCTGTGCTGCGGCAATCCAGAGAGACGCTTGACGTCGGGAAAACGGGTGTGCGTCATGAGCGGAAACCCGAGGGGTACTACAACCAGCCGCGCCGTGACATCATGCAATATGTGCCGCGCTGCGCACGGCGCGTGCTGGACGTCGGCTGCGGCGCGGGCGCGCTGGGTAAGGCGTTGAAGGACGAGTGTGAAATTCAGGAAGTGGTCGGCATCGAGATTGATCCTGAAGCCGCCGTGCAGGCGCGGCGCGTGCTGGACCATGTCGTGCTGGGAAACATTGAAGAGATGGACCTGCCGTTTCCCGAAAATCATTTCCACTGCATCATTTGCGGCGATGTCCTGGAGCATCTCGTGGAACCAGCGGCGGCTCTGCGTAAACTTGCGCATGTGCTCGTGTCCGAGGGTGTCATCATCATCAGCGCGCCGAACGTGCGTTTCCATGAAGTGGTCAGCATGCTCGTGTCCGGTGGATGGACTTACATGGACGCAGGCATTCTCGACGCCACGCATCTCCGCTTTTTCACGCGATCCGCCCTTGTTGCGATGATTGAGGAGGCCGGCTTGGAGGCGGCGGAGGTGCGTCCCCTGAACATGCAGGACCCGGCGCATTTCCCGCGCAATCCTGACGGTTCGCTATCGTTCAGCAAGTTGACCGTGCACGACGTGAGCGATGCGGAGCACCAGGATTTTCTCGTTTATCAGTATGTCGCAATCGCGTGCAAGCCGGGGATGGATCGGCTTGCCCCGGCGAGGGAGGCGCTTGCGCAGGGGCAGAACGAGGCGGCGCTTGCGCTGGCGGCGGAAGCCGTGGGCGTGGATGAGTGCGCGCGGTTGGGCATCGTGGCCAAGTCCTTCGCCCGAATGGGCCAGTTGGACAAGGCGGATCGGTATTACCGCGAGGCGCGCCGCATCCGCCACGAGGCGCGGTTGGCGGGAGAACACGGCATTCTTC
This sequence comes from uncultured bacterium, assembly GCA_937951485.1. Taxonomy (GTDB): domain Bacteria; phylum Hydrogenedentota; class Hydrogenedentia; order Hydrogenedentales; family CAILVY01; genus CALEDJ01. Next base: position 13,343 of record CALEDJ010000008.1, on the reverse strand, counting down.
TTGTGGCAATGAATCGCGCGATGGAGGCCCGCCCCCTGCTGGAAGCGGCATTGCATGAAATGCCCGATAATGACGCAGTGCGGGGCGCTCTGGGGCTTGTGCTGATCACGGAAGGCCGCAATGAAGAGGCGTTCGCGCATTTCCGGGACGCGCTGCAGTCAGGATTCGATCATACAGCGCTGCTGCGGCCTTTTCTCGAAACAGCCCGCGCATTGGGCAGATTGGAAATGGCGGAACCGGTGTTGGCCGCTTATGTGGATTTCTATCCCGGCGACATGGACCTCGCGGCGGATCACGTGGCACTGTTGCTCGCATTGGGCCGTATTCAGGAGGCGCGGAAACGCGCCGATATCATTCTCATGCTGAACCCACATCATGAGAAGACGCTGGCATTGTTGCGGCAAATGGATGCGGCCGTGGAACAACCGCAAAAAGACCGATGAAACACGCTTCAGAGTGGAAAAGGATTCTGGCGGACCGCCCGCCGTCCGGATCGGTAGAACGCATCACCGGGCGCGGCGGCGCGCCGACGTTGAAATCGCACGGCATTTATCTGCACAGTCGCTACAATCCGCAGGAAGAGGCGCAGCGGCTGGTGGACTCCGCCGCTATTGTTCCCCAGCGCCCTGTTTTCGTGGTAGGTGTGGGAATGGGCTACCATGTGCAGGAACTCTTGGCGCGCGGCATCGAAGCGGCCGCTTGCGATCCGGACCCCGACGTCGCGCGCTTTGCCCTGGACGGCCCCCTCGCTTCAGCGGAAATTTCGCTGGCGCTCGGTGAGCCGTCGGAATGGGCGACAACCGAGGCATTTCAGGCCTTCGCGGCGCGCATGCCGCAGGTGCTGATCCATCCGCCCACGGCGCGGCTCCATCCCGAGTGGACCGAGGCGGCCTGCGCCACGCTGGCAAATGCGGCCTTGTCAGCGCAACGGCTGAATGTCGCCGTTGTCGGACCGCTTTACGGCGGTTCGCTGCCGATTGCCGGATATCTGTCGGAGGCCTTCCGCCACCTGGGTCACCAGACGCTGCTGGTGGACAACAGCGCGGCCTGGGATTTGTACCAGGGCGTCACGGGCAGCATCCGGAGCAAACGCGCATCCGGTCAACTCGGCAACCTGCTGACCGGTTTCCTGGAGGAGTGGTGTTACGCGCGCGTTGCGGAGTTCAGTCCGGAAATCTGCATTGTGCTGGCGCAAGCGCCGGTCGGACGCAATTTTCCGGCGCGGCTCGCCGCACACGGCATTGTCACGGCGTTCTGGTACGTAGAGAACTGGCGACATTTTCCCTATTGGCGGGACATCGCTCCGTGCTACGACGCGTTTTTCCACATTCAGCCGGGAGAATTTGAACAGCGCCTCGAAGAGGCGGGTTGTCGCCACCATGCGTTTGTGCAGACCGCCTGCGACCCCCGCGTTCACCGCCCGGTGACGCTATCCCCTGAAGAAACGGAGGAATATGAATGCGATCTTTCTTTTGCGGGGGCGGGTTACTACAACCGGATTCAGTTCTTCAAAGGGCTGACGGATTATCGCTTCAAGATATGGGGCGTGAACTGGGGCGACCGGGATGTGGCGCGGCTGGTCGTTGGTGGTGAACGCCGCTTCGACAATGAACAATTCATGAAAATTGTTGCAGGGTCGAAGATTAATCTCAACCTCCATTCCAGCAATGCCCATGATGGCGTGGACCCGAAGTGCGACGCCATCAATCCGCGGGTTTTCGAAATTGCCGCCGCAGGCGGCTTTCAACTCTGCGACCCCTGCACAGGTCTCAACAGGTTTTTCGATTTTGAGACGGAACTTCCCTTGTACCATGATCTCCGGGAATTGCGCGCGCGTATTGACCATTTTCTCGCGCATCCGGATGAACGCCGCACCATTGCTGAACGCGCGCGGGCGCGCGCATTGCGTGATCACACTTATGAAAACCGCGCGCGGCAGATGCTGACGTTTCTCATCGCGCACCACGGGGCGCGCATCCTGAATCGGGGCGTGCGTGTCCAACGCAGCATCGCCGAAGCGGCCGCGCGCGCCATTGATCACCCTGAACTCGCGACATGGCTCGCGACGCTGCCGCCGGACAGGCCGTTCACGCAGGAGTGCATCAATGAATTGCTGCAGCCGGGCATGCGTGATTGTTATCCCGAACGTGTCTTCGCCTACATGAAGGAAGTCAGGGATCTCGCTGAATCGCTGATGAAGGATCGGACCTGACGATGCGCATCCTCGTTGTCCAGACCACACGCATGGGCGATGTCATACAGACATCGCCGCTTGTGCAGCAAATCCGCGACAAGCACCCCGAGGCGCATATCAGCCTGATGGTGCGCCGAATGGGCAAAGCCGTGGCTGAACGGCACCCGGCGGTGAATGAAGTGATTGAATACGACGAGGATGAGATGTTCCTGCATCTGCGGTCCGGCGATTCCGACCGGCTGCTGAAAGCCTATGCGCTGGCTGATGCGCGCATCCGTCGCCTGCGTGACGCCGGCTTCGACCTCGCTTACAACGTCACCAACAGCATCGCGTCCGCGATGCTGCTGAAACTGGCGGGCATTCCAAAGGTGATTGGCGCACATCTCAGCGACGATTGGCAGTTTCTGTTACGCGGTCCGTGGACCACCTATTTCTTTACCAGTGTCTTCAGTCGCGAATACAACGATCTTAATCTTTGCGATATTTTCCGCCTTTTCGAGGCGGATGCGCCGCCATGTCGGCGACTGGTTTTCAAATCTGACAAAGATGACCTCGACTTTGCCAACAACGTCTTTGATCAATGCGGCATTCGCGAAGGCGATTTTGTGGCGTGCATGCAACTGGGCGCGAGCGAAGCGGGCAAGCGTTGGCCGGAAGCGCACTTCGCGCGGCTGGCGCAACTGCTCCTGGCGCAGTACGGCGCAAAAATTCTGCTGCTGGGAGTGGCGGAGGAGGCGCCTCTGGGCGAAGTGTTTGCGCACCATGCGCCGGGACTGGGCATCCCGCTTTACGGAAAAACCACCATCGCGCAGGCCGTCGCGCTCCTCCGCAGGGCGAACGTCTTGATCACCAACGACACCGGCACGATGCACCTGGCCGCAGCGGCGGATTGCCCCATCGTGCTGGTTTCCGTGGGCAGCGTCCACTACCGTGAAACCGGACCCTATGGCGAGGGTCACTGCGCTTTGGAAATGAGGCGGTACACCCTGGGCCAAGCGGCGCCTGCAACCGGCGACGCGCAGGAACAGATTCAGCCGGAACACGCACTGCGCGCGGTGGAAACGGTGATCGCCGCAAGGCGCGGAGAAGCGCTCCCGCTCTGGTCGGAATCTGCAGAATTCGCAAACCTCGACGCGCATATAACGCGCTTCGCGCCGGACGGATGCCTCCGGTTCTATCCGCTGATCCGGCGCATGCTCAGCGAACGGGACTTCATGCGCATCGCCTACCGCGCGATGTGGCTCGATCATCTCGGCGATGGCCGCGACGCCCGGCGGGAACATGAGAGTATTCGCGCCATTCTGGACTGTTACGATATGCCGCCGGCGGAAACGTTGCGTGAGTGGCGCAAACGCCTGGGCGGCGCGTTCAGAGAACTCGCCGCGATAGCGCAACGCGGGGTGCGTCAAACCGAAGCCCTTCTGGAAGCCCTCCGCCGGGGCGAGACGGGCCGCGCGAAGCGCCTGGTCGCGGAACTCATGGCATTGGACGAAGAAGCGCGCATCTTCGGGGAAATCAACGCTGCATGCCGGCCGCTGGTCTTGATTGCGCGCTTCGAGCGCGACAACCTCGAAGGCATGGACCCAACCGTGCTCGCTCGAAGCACCCGCGATATCTACCGCGCGTGTTACGCCCGCACGCGGATGGTGGAGGAGAAAATTCAGGTGATTGCGGGGATGCGCTGCAAGGACGACAAGGACAAAAAGGACAAAAAGGACAGTGAAGACGGCACCGAAAACTGCGCCAAGGACAACTGACCAAATGATTTCCACAATGGATGCCGCTTCTTTATGAAGATTTTTCAATGTATATGTCCTTGCTGTCCTTGTTGTCCTTGGTATTCCCGCTTGCCCTGACAATCACCCCGCGTAGTGGCTGTATAGAATTGACCCCATCGCCCCCATTTGCTACGCTCCCGGCATCATGATCGGGAGATATGTGGGATGCCTGTGCCGATGCTGGACCTGAAAGCGCAGTATGCGTCTATCAAGGGCGAAATTGACGCCGCCGTGGCGGAGGTGCTGGCCGCTCAGCAATTCCGTGGCGGCCCCAAGGTGGAAGCGCTTGAACAGGCTGTTGCGCAGTATGTGGAAACGCCGCACGCCATCGGCGTCGCTTCGGGTACGGACGCCCTGCTGTTGTCATTGAAGGCCATCGGTCTGGGGCCGGGCGACGAGGTCATCACCACGCCGTTTACCTTCTTCGCAACGGCGGGCGCGATCGTCAACGCCGGCGGCACGCCGGTTTTCGTGGACATTGATCCCGACACCTACAACATCAATCCGCATCTGATTGAATCGCGCATCACGGACCGCACCCGCGCGATTATTCCGGTGCATCTCTACGGCCAGTGCGCCGAAATGACCCCCATTCTGGACATCGCGGCGCGGCACGACCTCCATGTCATCGAGGATGCGGCGCAGGCGATTGGCGCGCGTTATCATGGCCGTCCCGCCTGTTCGATGGGTCACGCCTCGGCGATCAGTTTCTATCCCACCAAAAACCTCGGCGCGGCGGGCGAGGGCGGCATGGTCGCGGCGCGCGACGACGCCATCGCGGCGACAGTGCGGCTCTTGCGCGCCCATGGCGCGGGGACCACCTACATTCACACCCTCGCAGGGATGAACAGTCATCTGCACAGTATCCAGGCGGCGGTGCTTGGCGTGAAATTGCGTTATCTCGACGCCTGGAACGCAAAAAGACGGGAAAATGCGGCTTATTATGAAAATTGTTTTGCGGCGATGGCGGAAATCATTACGCCAAAAACACTTCCAGGCAATGAACACGTCTTTCATCAGTATGTGATACGGCTGCCGCGCCGCGACGCGGCCCGCGCCTTATTTCTGGAACGCGGCATCGGCTGCGGGGTGTTTTATCCATTGCCGCTGCACCGGCAGGAATGCTTCGCGCCATTTGGTTGCGGCGCGGCGGAATGCCCGGAGGCGGACCGGGCCGCGCAGGAAGTGCTGGCGCTACCCATTTACCCTGAACTGACGAGGGAACAAATGGACGAAGTGATTCAGGCGGTCAAAGATCACCTGGCGCATCATTGATGCGCAGTTCTCCCGCGCCTTCCGGCGCGCAGTTCACCACCACCGTCTCCGCGAGTTCCCCCGCATCGAGCGGCGCATCGCGGCGCGCGAGCGCCGCGTAGTGTTCTGTCGCCATGGTTGCGCGCACCGCTTCCGCAATATGGTCTGCGTCTTCAGCGCGACATAACGCCAGCACCACTCCGGCGATGCCCGCCCCCGTCAGCGATGCGCCGAGGGCCCCGGCCGCATTGGCCGAATCAACCAGGGCGTCAAGGACCGGACTACTCGCGCCGTAATCGCCCGGCCAAAAGGCAAGGGGAAGGTCGCCTTGTTCCATGGCGTCCAGGACTTTGTCACCCACGTCGCGTCGAAAGGGGCTGCCCTCCGCATCAACGACGCGGTCGCCGTCGTGTCCGACATTCATCAGACGGCCCGCCAGGGTATAATCTTCTGATTTCAAGGCCTGCGCAAATCGCCGCGCGCGATCGGACTCCGCCAAACCGAAAAGCAGCGGACCGCGAAGGTTGATGCAAGTCGGGCGATGCGCCGGGGGGACACCGCCGAAATATCGCGCATATATTTCGTCGAAATCGGCGATCTGATAGCGATCCCGAAGTTCTTCCGGTGAGAGGGATACAGGTATTCGACGCAGCAATTGAACGATGCTGTGCGGTCCGCCCAAGGCATCGGCGTCAATGCGAGAAAGGCGATCCATCGCCGCTACGCAATCCGGCGCAATGCCCATTGACAACAGTTCCTGACGCAGAATCTCCAAGGCCATGCTGTAGGCGAAACGGTTGGCGGCATACGCGGACAGTTGCGCTCCGCTGAGGTTGCGGCTTGTGTGGGAATCAATCACCAGTACGCGCAACATATCGGGGAACGGTATCCGCTGCACGCCGGAGAGATCGAGGTCGTCCGCAAGAAGAGCCGCATTCACCAGCATGCCGCGCCGTCCCAAAACCATTGCCGCCTGATCGCTGACGCCAGTCCGCGCGCCCGTGTACCATTCCGCGTCGCGCACCGCCAGAATGCGCCGAGTCGCGTCCATGTCCGCGCTGTGGATATGCAGAACGCCCAGGAGCACGGCCAGGCACAGCGCATGCGAGGAACTCAAGGCCGCGCCACGCGGCACATCACTGCCGATAACACAGCGAATGCCGCCGAAAGGCCGGGAGCCAAGTTCACGCCGCGCGCGAATGACCGTGCCCCGCAGATAATTGCTCCAATCGCCTTTGCGCAATGCCACTTGCCGAACGGTTTGCGGATCGGTGATAAAATCCAGCCACGTGTCATATTCCGGCGGGCGTGTCTCTTCGAAGGAAAAGGAAACCTCTATAAACGCAGGGTCCGTGTTGACAAACACGCAGCGCCCCGATTCCGCCGGCGCCATAACGGCCACCACCTCGCGCTGATGGGTCATCAAGTTCAGATAGCCGCCGTGGGTGTCCACGTGCATCCCGCGCAGATTGATGCGGCCCGGCGCTCGGAAAATGCGCACCGGCGCGTCACCGAAATGTTCCACGAAGCGGGTCAAGACTTTTTGAATAAGCGCTGTCCGGCGTCGCAGTTCCTCTTGATTGTCCCCATAAACCCGGGCAAGGCACTGTCGCACTGTATCAGCGATGGGCGGTTCCAGCGCACGCCGCCATTTCAGCGCAGGAATTGGCCATGCCGGAAACGTGTCATTCGTCATAACTCGTGCTTACGCCGTATTTGGCTTTCAGTTCGCGCAACTGGGTGAGCAATTCGGGGAGTTCCCCGTCGCGGGAGATTTGGCCGATGATGGCGTAGGCCTTTTGGAAGGCCCATTCGCGCGCGATCTCCCTTCCTTCGCTCCTGGCCCGTCGAAGATCGGCGCGAAAGACCATTTCCTTGCGTTGGTCCCCTGCCAGACCGGTCAATCGCATGACAAATTCCGCGTGCTGGTCGGGTTCAAACCGTCCGTATACGGTCACCGCTCTGCCCAGGAAGAAATCCGGTATTTCCTGCGGGAACACGTTGCTCTTGTCAATACGGCCGAAGTCGGCGGAGATTGCCGTCAGAATGGGGTCTCGCAGGCGGCTGAAAAACGCGGGAAGTTCTTTTTCGATTTCGTTCACATTTGCCGCGACATGCGCCTCGCCTTTGTTGCGATAGGCTAGCAGGTCCATCATATAGCGGTTGACTGTCGGCCCCCCGCCGAACGCGAAGACACTGTTGCGCCGGGCGTTGTCCGCAGTGAGGCCGTTGATGATGAGGCGCGTGTCGCGCACGCCTACGGTGGGATGTCCATCGGTGATCACGACCACGATATTCGGCAGACCGGGACGGGGCGTTTGCTGGACCACGGGCAGAATCGCCTTATAAATGTCCGTTTCACCACGCGCCTGTATTTCGCCGAGAAATGCGCGCGCGGCCTCCTTATATTCCGCCGTGGCCGGCACGAGGTCGGGCTGAAAACTCGTCGTGGTGTCGCGAAACACCACGATATTGAACCGGTCCTCGGCGCGGAGGGCGTCGAGCGCTGCGGCCAATCCGCGTGCAGTGATCATAAGTTTCGATTGGGTGATGCTTCCGGAGGCATCCACCACAAAGGTGACATCTTTGGGCAGGGGTGACAGCGCAACGTCGGCACGCGGATCAATGCGTAATCGGAAATACCCCGCCTCGCCCGCAGGTTGATAGACATCCATTTGCATCGTAACCAGTTCATCCATGAACAGGTATGGACTTTCCTGCCGGGCTTCCTCCTGTTCTTTTGCACGCGGTGCATCGGGGGTAATCGGGGGTTCCGGCAAAGGTAGTGGCTGGGTCAGCGTTGCAGGCTGCGGCGGCGCGCCGCCCGGACCCCATAAAACCGTTGCCCCGCCGGCATCCGCGCCTGCGCGTCCCGCATCCCAGCGGCGGAACAGGAGCGCATCGTCTCCCTCTGTCACCAGGGGGATGGGTTCGTCGGCGCGCGGCATCCGGAGGACAGGCAGTTCGTCCGTGTCCAAAAGACGGTCCGGACTGGGGCGTACAAGGCGGCGCGCAACCTGAATTTCGCGGCGGGCGGTTTCCTGCGCAATCTCCAGAATCCTCGCATCGGCCTTACGCAATGCGTTCTCATCCGCCCGGAGGTCATGTTCGCGTGGAAGCGCGTCTGCAGCGACGCGCCTTCGGATGGCGGGCACTTCAACCGGTCGTTCCGGCCCATCCGCATCCGGCTGCACGGCTTCCTCGCCGCGCGCAGTCAAGTCGCTCACGGCGCCGGGTCGCGACGCGGGAAGCCGCCCGCCTTCCGTTCCCGGCGCGCCGGGCGCGCCGGTCTGCGGTTCATCTGCATCACGGATTTGGATACGGAAACGATCCATCAACGCATCGGCCGTTCGCATGGGCCGGAAAAGGGTGACGCGAGGCGCCACCGCGAAAAACGCGGCGTAGATCATCGCAGCCATCGCTACGCTGACGAGAAATAGCATGCGTTTACTCAGCATCATGCGAACACAACCGTATCGGGCAGGCGCAATCCGCGCCGGGGATCACCCCTGCTCCAGTTTTTCCAGCGCTTCCCGCGCGGACGCCGCGCGGACGTTGTCGGGATAGTCCGCGATAAGTTCGGCATAGGCCTTGCGCGCCTGTTCTGCGTTGCCCGCTTTTTCAAAGCATTGCGCCGCGCGCCACAGAGCGTCCGGCGACAATTCAGGATGCAGGAAGAGAATGGCGACGCGCATGTAATTGCGGGCTGCCTTGTCATACTCACCCGCTTCTTCCATCAGTTCACCCAGGCGAAAGCGCGCCCGCGCCGCCACATCGCCGGTGTTGGTGTTGGCCGCCGCTTCGTAGAGGGCCAACGCTTTGTCCGGTTCCTGCAGTGATTCATGGATACGCGCCATTCGGTACTTCGCCTCGACGGCCCGCGTCGTGGCCGGGGCCGATTCCACCACCGCCGCATAGCGCTTGAGGGCCTCATGGGGATTGCCTGCCTTTTCGGCGCATTCGGCAATCAAGAAGCGCACTTGCTCCGGATAAGGATAGGCGGGCGTCCGATCCAGAAAGGATTCCAGCGTTTTCACGGCGGCATCCCAGGCGCCCTTATCGTAGAAGTACTGGCCCATCCAGAGATAGGTCTCTTCGTTCAGCGCAATCGCGGGGTGCTCCGTCACGACGCGATAGAAGAGGTCCGCAGCCATGTCCAAATCGTTCTGCTCATAGCGCGCGAGGGCCAGGCCGCGAAGGGCAAGTCCCGCAAATTCGCCGGCCGGTTCCGCGTCCAGCGCCGCCTGATAAGATTCCATGGCCTGAATTGCGTCGCGCTGATCGCGCAACTGGTGCTCGGCGATACGGAACAGCGCCTCCGCCTTATGGGGCGTTTCAGGATATTTTTCCAGCAATTGCCGAAAGGTGTCGGCGCTCGCTTCAAAATTTTTCATGTTGTGGTATGTGATCGCGAGCCGATACAGCGTATCCTGTTCCACGGTGGCGTCCACAGAACTTTCCAGAATGGCCTTGTACTTCGCCACCGCATCTTCAAAATCCGCCGCGCGGAACAGGGCGTCGCCGGCGCGGCGCATGGCTTGTTCCGCCAGGGGATTGTCTGGGTATCGCTTCACGAACGCTTCGAAACGTTGCGCCGCCTGGTCCGTCAGGCCCAATTGCGCCAGGCATTCGGCAGCCTTGAAGAAGGACTCTGCGCCAAATTCGCTATCGGGGTATTTTTCCGAGACCAGGTGGAACTCCTGATAAGCGTCTTCATAGTTCCCCTCCGCCACCAGGATCATGCCAAGCAGAAACGCGCTGTCGCCGACCAGGGGGGAATCCTTGTATGTCTGCAGAAAACTGGTCACCTCATTCCTGGCCGCCGCGATATCGCCTTTCAGATAGTGCGCCCACGCAGACTTGAACTGGGCGCGCACTGCGAAATCGCCCGCCCCTTTCTGCTCGCGGATCAGGGCGTAAATGGCGAGCGCATCGTCATAGCGGGCCTGATCCTGGAGACAGTTCGCCTGAATATATTTCAGGGCGATGAGGTACGGCGTATCCGGATGCTCCGCCACAAAAGATTCCACGGCGGCGACGGCCTCCGCGAATTTGCCCTCGTGATACAAGGCCCAGATATAGCCGTATTCCGCACGGCGCGCGTAGTCGCTTTCCGGAAACTCCTTGCGCAACTGTTCATACGCGCCGACGGCGGCGCTGTACCAACCCAGTTTGTCATAGGTCTCCGCGGCGCGGTAGCGGCATTCCATGCGCAGCGCGGCATCCGCGTCGGAATTGGCCACGGCCGAGAACTCGATGGCCGCACCCTCCAGATCATTCCGGTCAAGAAGCGCGAAGGCGATTTGATATCTCGCATAGGGGGCAAGAGGGCTGTCGGGGAAGGCATCCGTCAGTGTCTTGAGGACCTGCATCGCGCCGCCTGGATCACCCCTGTCGTGGCGTGTCTTTCCCAGATAGTATAGCGCCCGCCCCCGGATTTCCGGCGGCTGTTCCGCGGCCGCCATCGGTTCCAGCGCCGCTTCCGCTTCTTCCAAGCGCTTCAGAAAGTACAGGGTCTCCGCGCGACTCAAGGCGGCCTGACGACGCATCGCGTCGTCCACGGGAAGATTCAGCACATGGTCAAAGGCTGCCAGCGCCTTTTCGTATTGCCGGACGGCATAGGCCGCTTCGCCCAGCCGGTAATGCGCCGTCGGCAGATCGGCGCCGGCCGGGTAATCTGCAATGTATCGTTCATATTCCTCAACAGCCTCGGCGAGAAAGCCGCGATGAAACAGACCGTTGGCGAAATCGAGTTGGGCCTGTTCCGGCGTGTCCACTGCCCACGCGCCCCCGCAGGCCAGCGCCGCAACTCCAATGTAATGCCATATCGTGCGCATGCTGTTCTCCATGACGGCGTCCTGATCAGCCGAACTATGGCGTGGACGAAACCACTTCTTCCTTCAAGGCCGCGAACGACACGTTTTGGATGTCGGCTTTTCGGCAACAGTCCAGGACCTGAATCGCGCGGCCCAGCAAGGCGTCCCGGTCACCCCGGATAATGACCGCGCCGCCGGGGAAGAACTCCGCCACCCGGTTCAGGACCTGCTGCAACTCGTCCAGAGACAATACCCGGTCGTTCACTACGATCGCGCCGTCGGCGCGGATATTGATGAAAATCTCGCCCTGAACCCGCTCAGAGGGCACGGCGCTTTCCGCCGTGGGCAAGGTGATGTCCACTTCGCTCTCCAGCGTGGAATAGACCGTCGTGGTCATGAAAAAGACCAGTGTAAGGAACACAATATCAATCAGCGGGGCCATCTGAATGGTCCCCGCGTCCTCCTGATAGTGCCGTCCGAATCTCATTCCACGCGGCTCCTTGCGATCATCTCAACAAATTCGCCCGCCTGCCCCTCGACCGTCGCGATAATCTTGAGTACCCTGGCGCGCAGGTAAAAATACACGACCATGGCGGGAATCGCCAGCAACAGCCCCGCAGCGGTGGTGACCATCGCCATGGCCACGCTCGATGCCATCGTGATGCCCTTCACCTGGGCGCTGTCGAACGCAATCGCGCCGAAAGCCTGCATCATTCCCCATACCGTGCCCAGCAGCCCCAGCAACGGCGCGATGCTCGCAATATTGTTCAGATACGATATCTTCTGCCACAAAGCGGTGGCGCCGCGTTCACCCTCGCTTTCCATCGCTTCCTGGATCACGTAACGATCATGGCCCGCCATCTTCAGCCCCGCCCGCAGCACGTTCGCCATCATTTCATCGCGGCCCTGGCACATCTGGAACGCGCCGCGCAAATCGCCCGCGCGTATCTGGCTCTGCGCGCGCTTCAGCAACGACGCGGGCACTTCGCGCCCCGGCGTCACCGTCAACAGCAAATAGATCGCCAGCACCACGGCCACAAAGCCCAACGCCATGATGGTCCACAGGATGACGCCGCCGTGACGAATCATCATCATGACGGTCATCTGGTCCACGACGCCCGGCACGCCCTCCTGCGCCGCCGCCCGACCCGCAAGACAGAACAACCCAACCAGAATCAACATATAGAACACTTTTAACGGTGTTTTCCGCAGGAGTGGCTCACGCCAAAGCATCTCGATGGACTCCTCTCGTGATTCAATGGAAGCGGCTGCCGCGAAAGGGCAGAAAAGGCCATATCCAGCCGCGAACCGCCATAAGGCTATTATGCCCGGCCTCTTACAAAGGTTGCAATGCACAGGGCATGGACGCTGGACAACACGCGGCGCACCTCGATAAAATGTTTCCGGGCCATTTGAGGCGCTCCATTCTGTGTTCTTGTAACCGCAATTGGAGGAGGCCCTTGGCCCATAGTCAATACCCTCGACCACGCTTGAAAGAACACCAACGCATGCGATACTGGTGCGGGCCATTCCAATCCTTGTCAGCGTTCCAACGCATAACCTGATGCGGTCCAAAGGGAGCACTACATGGCGCGAAAAAAGAAAACCGAGACCAAGCGCCCGATTGAAGCCTACGACCATCGGGACAAAGAGCGCGCCAACAACCCGCCGGTAGGACTGGTGACGCCTGAAACCGACCCCGACGCCGGCGAGCGGAAGAAGACCTACGCCTACGACCCCCACCTCGACCCGCAACTGGTCTGGGCCGGCAAGGCCGAACACACCTCCTTTGAAGTCCCCACCGTCTCGCTCCACGTCCACGAGCGCACTGACCCACGCACCATCATCGAAGCCGTGCGCACGAAGAACACCGAGATCGGCAGCATCTTTGTGCAGCGTTCCGACGAGAACGTCTGCCGCATGCGCTGTTTGGCGGGACTGGACGCATAGGACGCGCAAGGTCCACAGGAGAGGTTGCCAACATGAGTGAGAAGCAGTTGCTACGCGAAGGCCAGATTCTCACCGGCTCGCTCTTCAACGAGCCGATGCGGGTGGAGACCGTGCGCGCGAACGGCCCCGACACTTGGGTGGCCGGTCTCGTAGGTATGCAATCGGAACAGTTCCGCAAGGTCACCCTGACGCGGCACGATCTCGAGAGCCTCCAAAAGCGTTGAATCTGCGTAACAAAACTTAACACTATAGGTGAGATTTACCCTACCATAGGCTCAACTCCTAAAAGTTGAATGAAAGTACAATGTCTGCCTATTTCTATCTGTAAATATCGTAATTTATCGATGAGTT
>CALEDJ010000007.1 GCA_937951485.1 uncultured bacterium | reverse complement strand
CCTCTCCCAGGGGGAGAGGGAACCGTTGTCGTGCTCGGGTTTTGCAGCAATTTCCCTCTCCCAGGGGGAGAGGGAACCGTTGTCGTGCTCGGGTTTTGCAGCAACTTCCCTCTCCCAGGGGGAGAGGGAACCGTTGTCGTGCTCGGGTTTTGCAGCAACTTCCCTCTCCCTCTGGGAGAGGGGCAGGGTGAGGGAAAACGATACAGAGTTGCATGAATACCAAAGAACCCGCCTCCAAGAATTGCCACCGCAGGCGGCATGAACCGCGTAAAGGCAAAACCTAAGATGCGTAATGTGATCCGGTTATCTGAGATAGGCGAGTTTCCGCTGATTGCGCGGCTGGTCCGCGCATTGCCTGCGGAAGAAGGCATCATTGTCGGGCCGGGCGACGACTGCGCAGTGGTCGAATGCGATGGCGCAACGTTGCTGCTGACCTGCGACGCTGCGATCGAAGGCATCCATTTCCGCCGGCAATGGGCGGGCGCGGAGGCGATTGGATGGAAATCGGGCGCGGCGGCGCTCAGCGACATCGCGGCCATGGGCGGGCGTCCGCGCTTCATGCTGATCACGCTGGCATGTCCGCCCGACGAGGATGTCGCCTTTCTCGAAGCCTTGTACCATGGTCTGAGCGCCGCCGCTGCGCATTGCGGTGCAGTCATTGTCGGTGGCGACACCACGCGATCGCCGTCCGGCGTCATGGTGGACATTGCGGTCGTCGGCGAGGCAGTCGGGCCACGCATCCTGCGCCGCACCGGAGCACGCCCGGGCGACCTGCTCGCCGTGACCGGACGGCCCGGGCAAGCCGCCGCCGCACTGAGCGCCCTGCAGCGCAGCCTGGACCCCGGTGAACTGGCGCAAGCACATTTTCATCCCCTCCCGCGTATTCTCGAAGGCCAGTGGTTTGCCGCGCATGACGGCGTGCATGCCATGATTGATCTCAGCGATGGACTGCTTCAGGATGCGGGCCATCTCGCCGAGGCCGCGTGGATGGGCGTTGATGTTGACCCCGATCGGATTCCAGTATCGGATGCCATGCGCCATGCGCTGGAATCCGCCGGCGAAGACCCCGCCGCCGTCGCGCTCTCCGGCGGCGAAGATTACGAGTTGATCATTGCCGTGGAGCCTGCTGATTTTAAGACGATACAGACGGACTTTCAGGAACGCTTCGAATTGCCCCTGACCGTCGTGGGCAACTTCACCTCGGAGTGGCAGGGCGCGCGCGTGCGCGGAATCGCGCCGAAAAAGGCCGGCTATGACCATTTCAAGGGGTAGGCGGCAAAGGACGGAAAGAACGGAAAGGACACAAAGAACCTGAAAGACACAGGCGGGAAGGACAAGAAGACGGAGAGGGACAACAAGGATGGCGTCATTGAGGTTGCTGCTGTCGTCGTTGTCCTTTCTGTCCTGATTTGTCCTTTCCGTCCTTGCTGTTCTTGTTGTCCTTCTTGTCTTTTTTCCCGCTCACTCCTCGGAAATCGCGCGCGCCTCGATGATGCGCTCATCAAATGACGGCGCGACCATGTGACCGGGTGGCACGACGAGAAAAACCTCGTCGTCCCAATCACCGTTGAGAAGATTCCGCACAAGACGTGTGTCGCCCTCAAGGAAGTCGCACTGCCAGCCGAGCCATTGCGCGCAGGCGCGGGTGTAATCGCGGTAGCCGTCGCTGCCGCCGATGCCAAGGTCCACATACGCGGCGTTGCTGTAGTTGCTGATCCACGTTTCGGTGGCCTCCATGAGATAACGTGCGCTTTCCTCCCCATATTCATCAATATATGTTTTCAGCGCGGCTTCGTAGCGGTCTTTGCCCGGCATGGCGCTGTCCTCGATCCATCCGGGACTGTACCAGTAGGTCCCGGGGTGCGCATCGAAATAGGCGCGATAGCGTTCCTTGGACCCCAGCAGAAAGGTGATGCAGTCGTGGGCGCGGACGCATACCAGCGGCGTATGCCGCGCGCGCAACCCCTTCAGGCCGTTGCTGCACAGGCCGTAGCCGATCAACAGCGCGTCGTAATGTCCATCGCATTCGTCCACCGCCCGCTGGAGTTCCTCGCGCAGGCGTTCCGGCGTGTTGTGCAGCCCCTGTTTGAGGAAACGAAAATCGAAGACGTGTGGCGCTTGCGCCGCGAAGTGGCACAACTCGCGCCACAGCACGTGACACGCGATGACGCAGAAGCGCTTGCGCTTGTGGGTGGCAATCGCGTGTTCTACGCGGCATTTAAGATCATCGGCGCGCATCCGGCGACCTCTTCGTGACGGGACATTGCGGCAAATTCTTCAACGCAGCGGCTACAGCCTTTCGGGGTGGGCGAAAATGAAGGGACCATAGCCGTTGGGTGCGCGGGGGTCGGGCAATTCGTTGTGCGCCATGTCACGCCCGGCGGGCGCGCCCGGCACCTGATAGGGATTGTCCCGGTTGAATCTCGCTTCGCCCTGCTGTGTCCGCGCGACAAAATGGAAGTCGAGTTGTCCGTTGTCATTCAGGTCGCGCGTCGCCAGGAAAAAGGCCCGCAGTGCCGTGATATGGTAGAGGTCCCTGGCGGGTTCCGTGCCGATGGGGTCCGGCAGCAGGCCGAAGGTGCTGCCGCCCGGCCCCACGCTGATCAACACAAAAGCGTCGTAATCCGACGGCGGGAAAACAATGTTGCGCAACGTCGGATTGGCGGGATCCCACGTCGTGGCCATAAAGTCGCCGTTCTCAATCCAATATTGCCGTGCGCGCTTGAACTGGCGGGCATTCACTGGAATATAGACAAACGGCCGCCGCGTCGCATCCATTTGCTTCGCAACCTCATCCTGCAGATTGCTGCCGTTGTAGCGCGTCGTGGGGAAGGTCACCACCTGCGTCGCAAGGTTCTTCTCGCCGATCGGCAGAAACTCCAGGAGGCTCAACCGGCCGTCGCGGTTGGTGTCGTAGGATTCAGAGAACTCGTCATACAGCCCTTCATTGCCGTGAATGCGCAATACCGCCGTGTAGGGACGCAAAAAATAATAGACATTGTCGTTGTTGATGGATTCCGGGCTTTCGTCCCGCATGCTCCACGGCACATATCCGTAAGCGGGGGGATAACTGTTGTGCTCGGTGTAATACACGGTCATCGCAGTGCGGATGTCAATCATGGCCGCCTGCATCCGGCGCAATTTCGCCCGCTCCAGCGCGCGCGGCGCCGCCACCGCGATGAATCCCGCCAGAATGGCAATGATGGCAATAACAGTAAGCAGTTCTATCAACGTGAAGCCGGAACGTCGTTGGGCGTTCATGACAAGGTCTCCCCTGCGGTCGTGTGCCAGTTTTCTCAATAATAATACCATGACGGGACGTTGCGGTCAATAAATTAATCATGCGCCCATGTGCGATAAAGCATTGTCGAAAAAGAGGATACGGCTTATACTGCGATAACTGCTTACCTGTCCAGGAAGGGTTTCAGGATATCGCGATGTTCAGAAAGCCAGCGGTGGATTTCTTCGAGCGTGCTTTGGATCCCGTGTTCGGGCTGCCAGCCGGTGGCGGCGGTGACGCGGCGGTGGTCGGTGATATACCAGGGGATGTCTGCCGGGCGGTCTTCGGGGGCGCCGGTGACGGGGATGCGCTTGCCGGTGATTTCCTGGCAGCGCCGGGTGAGTTCACGCAGAGAGAGGCTGCATTCCCGCCCGCCGCCCACGTTGAAGCATTGGCCGCGACAGGATTCCAGGCGCTCGATCTGGTAGAGCGCCAACCGCAGCAGGTCGTCGGCGTGGAGCATGTCGCGCACCTGCTTTCCCTTGCCACCATGGCCGATATAGCGGAGCGCGCCGCCATAAACGTGGCGCGCCATCCACAGCACGATGACGCCCTGGTCCGTCTTGCCCATCTGCCAGGGGCCGGTGATGACGCCGCAGCGGTTGATGACGGCGGGCACACCGTACATGTCGGCGTATTCGGCGATGAGGAGTTCCGCGCAGAGTTTCGTCGCGCCATAGAGGGACCGGATTCCCGGCAATTGGAAATCTTCAGAAATGCCGTGCTCGGAAAGACCCGGCACATGCTGATCACTTGCGGGCTCCAGCCGTTCCTCCTTTTCAACATATCGCAGGGCGCGTAGCGCGTCATAGGGATAGACTCGGCTCGTGGAGAGGAAGATGATGCCCGCGCCGTGCCGGCGGGCGTGTTCGAGCGCATTGACCGTGCCCATGAGGTTGGTGTTCACCACATAGCCGGGCGATTCGCCATACCCCGCGAGCACCGACGGCTCTGCGCTGCATTCGAGGATCAGGTCCGCCACGCCTGTCGCTTCCAGGTCTTCCGCGCACCGGATATCGCCATGGACGAAGTCCACGCCGGCGGCGCGCAACCGCGCGAGATTCAGTTCGGAACCCCGGCGGCGCAGATTGTCCAAAGCAACCACCCGCAGTCCGGACCGCCATTCCCGCAGCCCCACGGCCAGGCGCGTCCCGACGAAGCCCGCGCCCCCCGTCACCAATATCCTCTTCACATCCACCGGCGGACAAGCCTCCAATCCTGCAATCCCTTCCGACGCATCCTACACCACCCCCCGACGGCCTTCAAAATCTGTGACTTGCCTGCGAATATAGTTGCCTGAAAACGATCCTATCCTCCTGTGTCACACGATACCCGCGTTCAAGGCGCGCGCCGCGCAAAATCCAGTCGTCGCTCCGCCGTTCCAGGCGTATGCCGCCGTGGTGATCGGTGCGCCATACCGTGATTCCGCGTTCGGCGTAGCGCTCGAGTACGCCCACGCCGACGGCTTCCAGGCGCGCGGTCTGCGCCGTGGAGACCACGGCATGTTCCGGCGA
Source organism: uncultured bacterium (assembly GCA_937951485.1). GTDB lineage: Bacteria > Hydrogenedentota > Hydrogenedentia > Hydrogenedentales > CAILVY01 > CALEDJ01. The sequence continues at coordinate 174,478 of CALEDJ010000007.1, read as the reverse complement.
CACCGCGTCCAGAAACGCCGCCGTGCTGGATGTCGCGGAGCCGTGGTGTGGCGCTTTGAGGATGGCCGCGCCGCAATCCTGCGCCGCCAATACCCGCTCGCCGTCCGCCTCGATGTCACCCGCGAAGAGCACGTCCGGCCCGGCCCACCGCAGCCGCAGCGCCAGGGAAGCGTCGTTGGGCGACACGTCCGGTCGCCAGCCGCGCGGCGGGTGCAGCACCTCCAGCGCGCCGCCGCGCAGGGGGATCACATCGCCGCGCGCCACGCGATGCACCGACACGCCGCGCGCCGCGCACAGGGCCAGAAACTCCGCCTTCAGCGGGCGTTCGTCGGGCTCCGGGCCGATCAACGCCGCGCCGACCGGCATGCGCCGCAGCACATGGAAAAGACCGCCGATATGGTCGCGGTCGGCATGGGTGACGACCACATAATCCAGTCGCCGCACACCGTGGTGTCGCAGAAACGGCAGCACGACCCGCGCCCCCATGTCGCTGACTTCGCTCCTGTCACCGCCGTCAATGAGCACGGCGTCGCCCGCCGCCGTGCGGATCAGCGCCGCGTCGCTGTGGCCCACATCCAGAAAGTCCACGGCGTCGGGGCGGGTCCACGGCCGCCACAAAACGCACGTCGCCGCCAGCAATGCGGTCGCCGTAACGAGCATGCGCCGCCGGCGCACCGGGTCCGCCTTCCAGGCCGCATACCCGGCGATCAGCGCCGCCCAGTACGCCGCCACGGCCGCAGGCCGTGGCGCGGCCAAGTGCACATAGGCGCCCGGTATCGCCGCAAAACGTTCCGCAAGGAAATATGCCGCCCCCGCCACCGGCTGCAACGCATGACCGAAGAGCGGCGCGGCAGGCGGAAACACCGCTGCGCACATCGTCGTCACCAGGCTCAGCCACAGTGCGATGCTCAAGAGCGGCACCATGACCAGGTTGATCAGCGGCGCGCCGATGGGAAACACATGGAAATACCTCGCGACCAGCGGCAGCGGCAATGCCTGCACCGCCAGCGTCGCGCTTGCGCCGCCGCGAAGCCACCACGGCGCCCATGCCAGCCCGACGCGGAAAATTTCATCAAAAATCAGAATCGAAGCCACACTGGCAAAAGACAACAGGAATCCGGGATCGAACAGGTGGGCGGGATAAAGCGCCAGCAGGATCATCGCCGCAATGCCCAACGCATTCGGCGCATCAGCCTCGCGGTCAAAACAGTCCGCTGCGAGATAGACGGCCACCATGATCGCCGCGCGCAACACCGACGCGCGCGCCCCCGCCGTCAGCGCAAACAGGAACACCCCGGCAATCACCAGCACGCTGCCCAGCCGCCGCGAGGGAATCGCGCGCCGCGCAAGAAAATGCAGAATCAGGAACACGATGCCTACATGCACGCCGGATACCGCGAGGATATGCGCAGTGCCGGAAGCGACAAAAGACTCATAATGCTCCGGCATGATGTACTGGCGTTCGCCCAGCCATATCGTCAACACAAAGGGCAGCGCCTCGCGCGGCGTCGCGCGCGCCAGACCCTCCGCTTCCCACTGCCGCAGACGCGACGCCCAGTACGACGGAATCCAACGATTCGCGCCGATTTTTTCCGGCGCGGCGCGGCCCAGGCGCACTACGCCATGCACCCCGCGCGATCGCAGCGAATCTTCGATATCGCGCAGCCCGTGATTTACCGGACCCAGCCGGCGTGACAGCGTACCGCGCACCCGCACCCGGTCCCCGCTGTACAACGGAAACTCCGGGCGTCCCCACCACACCTGCACCCGCCCCTGCATCGGCCGCGCGGCATCCCCCTCGCCGATTCGGTCCACGTCGAGCACGAAACGCAGCGCACCCCAGCCCGGCAGATAGAGCCCCGTCTGGCGCACATGGCCCTCGAGCACATGCGTCGCGCCAGGGTACGCAAGGCTGTAACGGCTGAGCGCGTCTTCCTCCGGATGCGCGCCGCGCACCTGCCACAACACCGCGCCCAGCGCGAGAAACGCCGTCACCGGCATCGCCGCGTCCGCGCAGGGTATACGCCGGGGGAGCAGCCAGGCAAGCGGGGAGATCATAAGGACAAGAACAGGTCCCCAAAGCCCCGGAATCCACCCTTGCGCCCCGGCAAAGATGCCCCCCGCAAGCGCCGTCGCGGCCCACAGCAACGGGCGCTTCATGACCGACTCGCACCGTTACTCAGAAGAAACCACCGCCGAACAGGCCGCCGCCGAACAAGCCCCCGCCTGTCGTGCCGCTGCCGGAACCAAATATCATCAGCAACAATCTGGACAACCCGTCCAGAACCACATAAACCAAACCGAGCGCGTTGTTCACCGGAATGCTGATTACCAAGGCGCTTATCGTACTGTAAAGACTCGAAAAAATCGTTCCCAGCATGACTGTTCGCTCCCGGTTGACGCCCTTTGGACCACCCCGCCATGCCGCCATCCGACATGCGGTTCCTCCGCTATGGTAAGCACTCCAGGCCCCGGGGTCAAATTGAAAGGCGCTGCTCCCGCCTGTCTCTGAAGTTGTTTCTGTTTCCCGCATGCGCAGATGCCGTTGCAAACAGGCGTAAGACCATTTATCGCAACCGCCGCGAGAACAAAAACCCCCGCCGCATACAGCAGCGGGGGCACTCCCGTCAATCCGGCCTTTGCCGGAGAATCTTCATGGTGCCGGAGAAGGGACTTGAACCCCCACGCCCTTGCGGGCACATGGACCTGAACCATGCGTGTCTGCCAATTTCACCACTCCGGCTTCGACATGGCGACAGAATGATACTTGATTATCGGGATGTCTGTCAATGTGTCGCACCCTGCCACGCGCAATGACGGTTCCGACCAACGGGTCTTCCATTTCGGAAAATCAGGGTGATCCGTAACAGTTTGGCAAAACGAAGTAACAACTGCTCACAGCGCCGTCATTGCGAGCGAAGCGGCGATCCGCGCCGCTGAGCCAAGCAATCCAAAATGCGTCGGATATTCAGATTGCCGCGCTGCGCTACGCTTCGCTGCCAGAAAAGTGACCGATCGAAGACTTACAGTACTCCAGAATTCCCTCTCTTCTTCTTGTCATTCCGAGAGATCACAAGCGACCGAGAAATCTTGGCCCGCGGGGAAGATTTCTCGCTGCGCTCGAAATGACAATGCTGTGTCGCTATGAAAGCAGAACCCTTTCTTCGTCGAATCGCCGCCGGAGGCGGTGAAGGACTCGCGACGACGGGGGAAAAGAGCGGGGGAACATAACGCGCCTGCTTCACGTCATTCAGGCATGATGCTAAAACAATCCGTGCTTCGCAACGCCCGGCAAACGGCGCGAATCACCGGAGGATGAAAAGGCCAAACAGCATCCGCTGAAAGATTCCTTCCTTCGGTAAAGTCTTTTTTCTGTCATGTATATCTTGATTTCTAGTACATTTATTTTCATGTCGAACAAACAACCTGCGACGGGCGCACAGACGGGCGCTGAAAAACGTGGAGGAAAAAAGTTTGACAAGGGGATGGACAGATGGTATACTTATTGTCCGTTGTCGTTGCGGCAGACGCTGCACGCTTATGATCTCCCGGGAACAGCAGGCGCAAGTGGTTTGTTGTCCGGTCGGGCAGAGATAAGTTGACAATACAGTTGAATTTGTAGTATATTGCCCTTCTTGCGTTTTTATTCCGAATTTTCGGGGTTGGCACGGCATTGCAGGCCAAGTCGAAAAGCGGCTTGTGCCGGGGCCTTTCGGGGCTTGACAAATCGTCTCGCTGATGCTATACTACAGGTTCGGAAAAGAGAAGCGGCGTCCTGAACGGGGCGTCGAGGGCTGAGCGCCGATCGCAAATACGGTACGGTAGCGGGTCTGATGCGTCTTTGTGACGCGCGTTCTTTGAAAATTGAATACGATGTACGACGGAATCACAATGCTGTCTTGTGCCGGCGCCGTCGCGACGCAGTCGCGGCGGCCCGTAATAAGATGGTTCCTAGTTGATTTTACTCCCTCCCCTGTTTCGGCGGGGGAGAACTAGGGAACAAACTTTCACACAACACCGCCCGGCCATTGGCGGGGCCGTGTTCGATTTTTATCGGAGAGTTTGATCCTGGCTCAGAACGAACGCTGGCGGCAGGCCTCATACATGCAAGTCGCGCGATTAAAGCCCCTTCGGGGGTGTATAAAGCGGCGAACGGGTGAGTAACAGGTGGACAACCTGCCTTTTGGCGGGGGATAACGGCTGGAAACGGCCGCTAATACCGCATGTGGTTGCCGGGTCTCCGGACCGGGCAAAGAAAGGCGCTTCACGGCGCCGCCAAGAGATGGGTCCGCCCCCCATTAGCTAGTTGGCGGGATAACAGCCCACCAAGGCGACGATGGGTAGCCGAGCTGAGAGGTTGATCGGCCACACTGGAACTGAGACACGGTCCAGACACCTACGGGTGGCAGCAGTAGGGAATATTGCGCAATGGGCGAAAGCCTGACGCAGCCATGCCGCGTGAGTGACGAAGGCCTTCGGGTCGTAAAGCTCTTTTCTGAGGGAAGAACATCCGGTGGAGGCAATGCCATCGGCTTGACGGTACCTCAGGAATAAGGAACGGCTAACTCCGTGCCAGCAGCCGCGGTAATACGGAGGTTCCTAGCGTTGTTCGGAATTACTGGGCGTAAAGGGAGCGCAGGCGGAGGAGCGGGTCCAAAGTGGAAGCCCGGGGCTTAACCCCGGAAGGGCTTTGGATACCCCTCTTCTTGAGTTCGTGAGAGGAAGGCGGAATTCAGGGTGTAGCGGTGAAATGCTTAGATATCCTGAGGAACACCGGTGGCGAAAGCGGCCTTCTGGCGCGAAACTGACGCTGAGGCTCGAAAGCGTGGGGAGCGAACGGGATTAGATACCCCGGTAGTCCACGCCGTAAACGTTGTGCACTAGGTGTGGGAGGTATCGACCCCTTCCGTGCCGCAGCTAACGCATTAAGTGCACCGCCTGGGGAGTACGGTCGCAAGACTGAAACTCAAAGGAATTGACGGGGGCCCGCACAAGCGGTGGAGCATGTGGTTTAATTCGAGGCAACGCGAAGAACCTTACCCAGGCTTGACATCCCGTGACCGCCATGGAAACATGGTTTTCCCTTCGGGGACACGGAGACAGGTGTTGCATGGCTGTCGTCAGCTCGTGTCGTGAGATGTTGGGTTAAGTCCCGCAACGAGCGCAACCCCTATCCTTAGTTACCAGCGGTTCGGCCGGGCACTCTAAGGGGACTGCCTGTGATAAGCAGGAGGAAGGTGGGGACGACGTCAAGTCATCATGGCCCTTACGCCTGGGGCGACACACGTGCTACAATGGCCGGTACAATGAGTTGCAATGCCGCGAGGCGGAGCCAATCTCAAAAAGCCGGTCTCAGTTCGGATTGGAGTCTGCAACCCGACTCCATGAAGTCGGAATCGCTAGTAATCGCGCATCAGCCACGGCGCGGTGAATACGTTCCCGGGCCTTGTACACACCGCCCGTCAAATGACCCGAGCCGGGTGCACCCGAAGTCGCTGGTCCAACCCTCTGGGAGGAAGGCGCCGAAGGTGTGTTTGGTAAGGGGGATTAAGTCGTAACAAGGTAGCCGTATCGGAAGGTGCGGCTGGATCACCTCCTTTCTAAGGAGTATCAGAGGACCCGCCCCACGGGGCGGCGTCCCAGGTCGATCACAGGACGGCATCGCCGGCGTACATCGTATTCAGCGTTCAGAGAGCGCGCCACGCGCCCGTGCAGACGGGGGCCCGTAGCTCAGTTGGTTAGAGCGCAACACTGATAATGTTGAGGTCAGTAGTTCGATTCTACTCGGGCCCACCATTGGAAGCGCTGCGCGGCGGCGGGCCGGATGACGGCGCAGTTGAGCCGGGGATGTAGCTCAGTTGGGAGAGCGCGGGCTTTGCAAGCCTGAGGTCGTCGGTTCGATCCCGATCATCTCCACCAGGCGCGCGGCGCCGGCGGATGCCGGCGCGGGACGCAACGCGGTTTTTCGCGGCGGCCGAATGGCCGTCGCACCGGTTCTTTGACAGTTGAATGCAAGGGTAGCCGAATGCATGCAACAATACGCATTACGTAGCGACGAAGGATACTCTATCATCCCTTCGACCGCCGCAAGGCGATCGCGGGAATGAGTTTTTTGACCAAGCTACTAAGGGCGTGCGGTGGATGCCTTGGCACCGAGAGGCGATGAAGGACGTAGCTACCTGCGATAAGCCACGGGTTTCTGGAAGCAAGATTATCCGTGGATCTCCGAATGGGGCAACCCCGCCGGGTAAAGCCCGGCGATCCCTGGCTGAATGCATAGGTCAGGGAGGCGAACCCAGGGAATTGAAACATCTTAGTACCTGGAGGAAGAGAAAGCAATACGCGATTCCGTCAGTAGTGGCGAGCGAACGCGGAACAGCCCAAACTGCAAGTACGTGACAGGCCCTATCCGTTGTGCTTGCGGGGTCGCGGGGCGCGTCATGGAAGCGATATGGCGCTTCCGGGAGGTTACAAAGCCGTCTTCTAGTGGAACATGTCTGGATAAGGCAGGCCATAGAAGGTGATAGCCCTGTACACGAAAGGGGGCGGCCCTCCTCGATGCGTTCCCAAGTAGCGCGGGTCACGTGGAACCCCGTGTGAATCCGGGAGGCCCATCTCCCAAGGCTAAATACTACTCGGTGACCGATAGCGAACTAGTACCGTGAGGGAAAGGTGAAAAGCACCCCGAGAGGGGAGTGAAAGAGACCCTGAAACCGCATGCCTACAATCAGTGGGAGGACGATGGCCGCCGCAAGGCCGGCCCGTCTGACCGCGTGCCTTTTGCATAATGAGCCGGCGAGTTGCTCTGCGCAGCAAGGTTAAGGGCTTATGGTCCGCAGCCGAAGCGAAAGCGAGTCTGAATAGGGCGCACAGTTGCGCGGAGCAGACCCGAAACCGAGTGATCTACCCATGGCCAGGATAAAGTTCCTGTAAAAGGGAATGGAGGTCCGAACCAGTGGCGGTTGAAAACGCTTTGGATGAGCTGTGGGTAGGGGTGAAAGGCCAATCAAACTCGGCAATAGCTGGTTCTCCCCGAAATGTCTTTAGGGGCAGCGTCGCGCGGTAGCACACGGGGGTAGAGCACTGGATGGGCTAGGGGTCTCACCAGATTACTGAACCCAACCAAACTCCGAATACCGTGTGTGGAATCGCGGCAGTTAGAACGCGGGGGATAAGCTCCGCGCTCAAAAGGGAAACAGCCCAGACCGCCAGCTAAGGTCCCTAAATTGCGCTAAGTGGGAAACGAGGTGTAATCGTCCAGACAACCAGGATGTTGGCTTAGAAGCAGCCATTCATTTAAAGAGTGCGTAATAGCTCACTGGTCGAATGATTATGCGCGGAAGATGTAACGGGGCTAAGCGCAATACCGAAGCTGCGGCTTGTCCCGCCTTGTGCGGGGCAGGGGTAGGGGAGCATTCCATGCCGGATCGAAGCATGACCGTAAGGACGTGTGGACCGCATGGAAGCGATCATGCCGGCATTAGTAACGACAAGGAGGGCGAGAATCCCTCCCGCCGAAAGTCCAAGGGTTCCCGGGCCAGGTGACTCCGCCCGGGGTTAGTCGGACCCTAAGCCGAGGCCGAAAGGCGTAGGCGATGGAAAGCAGGCGCAAAGATTCCTGCACCACCGTGCCATTGATGACCATGGGGTGACGCAGGAGGATACGGGAGCTGCATACTGGATAGCAGTCTGGACGTGTGGGCCGTAACCCAGGAAAATCCGGGTTACACACAGGCTGAGGCGTCCGGGGAATTGATCCCATTGGGTGACAGAACTCCTTTATTCCACACTGCCAAGAAAAACCTCTAGCGAGATGGCCGGTGTCCGTACCGGAAACCGACACAGGTGGACGAGAAGAGTATTCTAAGGCGCTCGGGTGACCCATCCTTAAGGAACTCGACCAATTAGCCCCGTAACTTCGGAAGAAGGGGTGCTCTTGGCGGTGAAGGGGCATGCCCCCGGAGCGGCCGAGAGCGGCACTAAAGTGGCTCAGGCGACTGTTTACTAAAAACACAGGTCTCTGCAAAGTCGCAAGACGACGTATAGGGACTGACGCCTGCCCAATGCCGGAAGGTTAACGGGAGAGGTCAACCCGCTTCGGCGGGGGCAGCCTTGAACCGAAGCCCCGGTTAATGGCGGCCGTAACTATAACGGTCCTAAGGTAGCGAAATTCCTTGTCGGGTAAGTTCCGACCTGCACGAATGGCGTAACGATCTGAGCATTGTCTCGAGGATGGGCCCGGTGAAGTTGTAATACCTGTGAAGATGCAGGTTACCCGCAGTAGGACGGAAAGACCCCGTGCACCTTTACTACAGCTTGATATTGGGTTTAGTTGTACTCTGTATAGGATAGGTGGGAGACGTTGAAGCTGGGGCGTCAGCCTCGGTGGAGTCGCCCTTGGAATACCACCCTGATTACCATTGAATCCTAACTCCGATCCCGTGAATCCGGGCGGAGGACAGTGTCTGGCGGGTAGTTTGACTGGGGCGGTCGCCTCCCAAAGAGTAACGGAGGCGCCCCAAGGTTCCCTCAGCATGTTTGGAAATCATGCGCAGAGTGCAATGGCAGAAGGGAGCTTGACTGTGAGACCAACAAGTCGAGCAGGTGGGAAACCAGGGCATAGTGATCCAGCGGTTCCTTATGGTAGGGCCGTTGCTCATCGGATAAAAGGTACGCCGGGGATAACAGGCTGATAACCCCCAAGAGTTCACATCGACGGGGTTGTTTGGCACCTCGATGTCGGCTCGTCACATCCTGGGGCTGAAGCAGGTCCCAAGGGTTCGTCTGTTCGCCGATTAAAGTGGCACGCGAGCTGGGTTTAGAACGTCGTGAGACAGTTCGGTCCCTATCCTCTGCGGGCGTAGGAGATTTGAGGGATGCTGCCCCTAGTACGAGAGGACCGGGGTGGACGAACCTCTGGTGATCCGGTTGTCACGCCCGTGGCACCGCCGGGTAGCCAAGTTCGGAAGGGATAAGCGCTGAAAGCATCTAAGCACGAAGCCCCTCCCAAGATGAGATCTCCCGAACCGAAAGGTTCCTGAAGAGCCCTGGTAGAACACCAGGTTGATAGGCTGGAGGTGTAAGCGCGGCAACGCGTTCAGCTGACCAGTACTAATCGCTCGTGCGGCTTGGTCTTATGATCTGATAAGGCCAACCCATTATGGCCGTCCTTCGTAGCACCTTGCGCGGCGTTGCACGCCACGCGCCCTTGCATTCACTGTCTCTGATATTTGAAACACAGCGCGGTTTTTGCCGGCGGCCATAGCGGCGGGGCCACACCCGTTCCCATTCCGAACACGGTCGTTAAGCCCGCCAGCGCCCATGGTACTGCAAGGGCAACTTTGTGGGAGAGTAGGTCGCCGCCGGCGCGAATGTCACCCCCCGCGGTTTCACTCGAAACCGCGGGGGTTCTGTTTGAAGAAGACCCAAGGACGGCAGGGACAGCAGCTACAGATGACCGTCAACCCGCAAAGCGCCCGAAGCGAAGTCCCGGCGCAAGCGGGCCGCGCCATTCCCCTTGCCGTTGTCGTCGCCCCGGTGGTTCTTGCTGTACCCGCCGTTCTTGCATTGTCCTCATTGCCCTTGTTGTCTTCGTTGTCCTTTCGTCCCAATATCCTTTGTAGTCTTTCCCGTGGTAGAATTGATACAAAACCGCGCCGGGAAGCGGCGCGCCGGGCAACCATGAGAAGCAATTTCGCCAAATTACTGAAGCAACTGCGGAAAAATTTCCCGCAGGCCGACCTGGAGATCGTCCGGAAAGCCTATCGCCGGGCGAACGAGGCGCACCAGGGCCAGATGCGCCTGTCCGGCGAACCGTATGTGATCCACAGCATCAAGGTGGCGCAGATTCTGGCGTTGCTGGGGCTGGACCCGGTGACCTGCGCGGCGGGCCTCCTGCATGATGTGCTGGAGGACACGGAGGTGACACGCGCGTCGCTGGCGGCGGAGTTCGGCGAGGAGATTGCCACGCTGGTGGACGGAGTCACAAAAATCAGCGGGTTGAGTTTTCCCGGCACGGCGTCCGAGCGCGAAATCACCCAGGCCCAGAACATCCGCAAGATGCTGGTGGCCACGGCGCGCGATGTGCGGGTGATCCTTATCAAACTGGCCGACCGGCTGCACAACATGCGGACCATTGAATTCCTGCCGGCGGACAAGCGGCTGCGCATCGCGCGGGAAACCCTGGACATCCATGCGCCGCTCGCGCACCGGCTTGGCATTTCAACGTGGCGGTGGGAATTGGAAGACCTGGCGTTCCGCCAGTTGAAACCGGAGGTGTACCGGGAGATCGCCGCGCAGGTGGCGACCCGGCGACGCGAGCGCGAGGCGGCACTTAATAAGACCATCGCCTTCCTCCAGGATCAGTTGCAGCAGGCCGGGATTTCCGCCCAGGTCATCGGCCGCGCCAAGCATTTCTACAGTATCTACAACAAGATGGTGCGACAGGGAAAGAGTTTCGAGGAACTCATGGATGTGCAGGGCGTGCGCATCATCACCGAGACCGAGAGCGGCTGTTACAACGCCCTCGGCGTGATTCACAGTCTGTGGACGCCCATGCCGGGGCGCCTCAAAGACTACATCGCCATGCCCAAACTGAACATGTATCGCGGCATCCACACCACGGTGATGCGCGAAAACGGACGGCCCATGGAAGTTCAAATCCGATCGGAGGAGATGGACCGCATCGCCCGCGAGGGCGTCGCCGCGCACTGGATTTACAAGGAGGGCGAAAAGACCCAGGACAGGAAACTCGAAGAGCAACTCGCCTGGCTCCGCCAGATGTATGAATGGCTCAAGGACACCACCAGCACGGAAGAACTGCTGGACAGCATGCGGCGCGACTTCCGCGACTCGAACATCTATGTGTTCACCCCGAAGGGCGAAGTCAAGGAACTGCCGTCCGGCGCCACCCCCCTCGATTTCGCCTATCTCATTCACTCACACATCGGCCATCAATGCATCGGCGCACGGGTGAACGGGCGCATGGTGCCGCTGCGCTATCACTTGCAGACCGGCGATGTCGTCGAAATCCTCACTTCCAAAAACCAGACGCCGCACCTGAGTTGGATTGACATCGTGGTGACGGGCCGCGCCCGCACCCGCATCCGGCAACGCCTGCGCGAACTGGGCGAATTGGAACCATTGGAGGAAACACCCCCGAAACCGAAAGAGCACCGGACGCCGCATCGGCCGGTCCACATGCCCCTCCGCACCGTGCGCCACGTGGACGACGCAACGCGCCACAAACTCATCCGCATCGAAGGCGCGAAGGGCATGGCCGTGCAGTTCGCCAAGTGCTGCGACCCCATGCCAGGCCACGCCGTGCTGGGCTATGTGACCCGGACGCCGGGCATCACGGTGCATCGCGTGGACTGCAAAAGTTTTCGCAAATCGCCGCGTGACCCCAAGCGCATCGTGGACGCCTCCTGGGAAGGGGAGGGCGTCTTCGAGGCGGCCATGCGTGTGCTCATCGGACAACGCCCCAACGGGCTTGTGGACATTGCCGAGGCCCTGCGCCCGATGAACCTCGAAATCCTCTCCGCGCACTACTCCCCAGAAGAGAATGGCAGGAGCGCCTTCGATTTCGTGTTCGAGGTGGGTGACCAGCAGATGCTGGAGACCATCGCCCGCACCCTGCGCAGCGTCGCCGGCGTCACCCAGGTGAAGCAGGTATCGGTGCGCGAGCGGTCCGCCCGGCGGCTCGCCGAAGCGGGATAAGACCCGCAATGACGACGCATCATCACTGCGGCGCGCAATGCGGCATCATGAAGCCAGGGACTGCATGGGTCTATGAACATGACGGGGAAACGTGTGCATCTTTGCTTCACATAGTCCATGTCGTCCACAGGGTCCACAGGCCCAACAACCACTGTCACATCTTATGGCTCATCCAACGGACCGCTTTGAACTGGTGACGAATTTCAAGCCCGCGGGCGATCAGCCCGAGGCCATCGCGGCGCTGGTGCGCGGCCTGAACGAAGGGGTGCGCAGCCAGGTGCTGCTCGGCGTCACCGGGTCCGGCAAAACCTTCACCATCGCCAACGTCGTGGCGCAGGTGAACCGGCCCACACTGGTGATCGCGCACAACAAAATCCTCGCCGCCCAACTCTACGGGGAATTCAAGGAACTCTTCCCCAACAACGCGGTGGAGTATTTCGTCAGTTATTACGACTACTACCAGCCGGAGGCCTACGTCCCCGCCACCGACACCTACATTGAAAAAGACGCCTCGATCAACGACGAAATAGATAAGATGCGCCACGCCGCCACGAAGGCGGTGCTGACCCGCCGCGACTGCCTGATCGTCGCAAGCGTTTCGTGCATCTACGGCATCGGATCGCCGGAGACCTACCAACAACTGCGCGTGGAACTGGCCCCGGGCGACCGCATGTCGCGCGAACATCTGATCGAAAGCCTGGTCGCCATGCAGTACGCCCGCAAGGACGTGGATTTCCACCGGGGCGTCTTCCGCGTGCGCGGCGACATCGTGGACGTGTTCCCCGCATATGAGGGCGACCGCGCCCTCCGCATCGAATTCTTCGGGGACGAAATCGAGGCGATCACGGAAATTGACCCGCTGCGAAGCACCGTCCTGCGCAAACTCCGCCGCGCCGCCATCTTTCCCGGCACGCACTACGCCACCACCGCCGACACACTCCAGCGCGCCATCGCCGGCATCGAGCATGAACTCGCGGAACGCCTCAAGGAACTCGAAGCCGAGAACAAGATTCTCTTTGCGCAGCGGCTGGAACAGCGCACGCGCTTCGATCTGGAAATGCTGCGGGAAATCGGATATTGCACGGGCATCGAAAACTATTCGCGGCATCTGGACGGGCGCATGCCCGGTGATCCGCCCTTCACCCTGATCAATTACTTCCCCGATGATTTCCTCCTGGTCATTGATGAGAGCCACATGTCGGTACCGCAGATCGGCGCCATGTACCGCGGCGACCGATCGCGCAAGGACAAATTGATCGAATATGGCTTCCGGCTGCCCTGCGCCCGAGACAACCGCCCGCTCACCTTCGAGGAATTCAACGAGCGCATCCACCAGGTCATTTACGTCAGCGCCACCCCCGCCGAATATGAATTGCGCCAAAGCGAAGGGGTCATCGTGGAGCAGGTGGTCCGACCCACCGGACTGGTGGACCCGGAGGTCGAAGTGCGGCCCGCCGCGAATCAGGTGGACGACCTGCTCGACGAAATCCGCACGCGCGCCGCCAGGGGCGAGCGCGCCCTCGTCACCACCCTCACCAAGCGCATGGCCGAAGACCTCACGGACTACTACCGCGACCTCGGCGTCCGCGTCCGATACATGCACTCCGACGTCGAAACGCTTGAACGCATCGAACTCGTGCGCGATCTGCGCCGGGGCGAATTCGATGTCCTGATCGGCATCAATCTGCTGCGCGAGGGGCTGGACATCCCGGAGGTCTCGCTCGTCGCCATCCTCGACGCCGACAAGGAGGGCTACCTCCGCTCTGAAACCAGCCTCATTCAGACCTGCGGCCGCGCCGCCCGCAACATCAACGGCAAGGTCATCATGTACGCCGAAAAAACCACCGGGTCCATGCGTCGCGCCCTCGACGAAATGAACCGCCGCCGCGCCAAGCAAATCGCATACAACAAGAAACACAAAATCACGCCGAGGTCCATCCGCAAGGCCATCCCCGACCTGCTCCAGAGCATCCATGAACGCGACTACGTCACCGTCCCCATCGCCGCGGAAGACCCCGACCTCTACCTGCCCGCCCGCGACCTCGAAAGAACCATTCGCAAACTCAAAAAACAGATGAAAGAAGCCGCCGATCGCATGGACTTCGAGACCGCCGCCGCCTGTCGCGACCGCATCCGCGCCCTCGAACGCCGACAAATCGAAGAAGGACTGTGAGCGAATGCGGAATGTGGAGTGCGGAATGAAAATGGGAAATGAAGCGTGCGTAATATGGCTGGCGGGATAACTTATTGCGGGCACTGGTCCGACCCGTCCGACAGGTCCGACAGATCCGACTCGTCTGACGACATTAAATTGCGGGATGGCGCGTAATTGTGCTATGCTTCCGGAGAATTTTCCCCCTGTCGCGGGTGATGCCTATTTGTCTGTCACAAAACACGTTAGCGGGTGAGAGGGTATGTTGTGAGAACGCCTTTGGTCGCTGGCAACTGGAAGATGTACAAACTGATCGCGGACGCCGTGGACACGGTAACGGCGTTGAAACCACTGGTGGCGGATGCCGAAGGGGTGGAGATTGTCGTCTGTCCGACTTTCACCGCCCTGTACGCCACGGGACAGGCCCTGGCGGGGTCCAATATCGCGCTGGGCGCGCAGAACTGTTACCCAAAGGATTTCGGCGCATTTACGGGCGAGATATCTCCGCAGATGCTGCTGGACGCCGGCTGCACATGGACCATCATCGGCCACAGCGAACGCCGCCAGTATTTCAAAGAAGATGACGCATTTCTCAATGAGAAACTCCGGTATGCGCTGGCGCAAGGCCTGAAAGTCATGTTCTGCATCGGCGAGACGCTGGACGAACGACAGACCGGCGCAATGAATGCCGTGCTGGAACGGCAGATCTCCAAGGGCCTGGCGGGACTGTCGGCAGCGGACTTTGCCGGCGTCGCCATCGCCTACGAACCCGTATGGGCCATCGGCACGGGCATCACAGCGACGCCGGAACAGGCCGAGGAAGCGCATGAATTCGTGCGCGGGCTGCTTCGGGCGCGGTTCGGGCAGGCGATTGCGGAGGCGGTGCGGATTCAATACGGCGGCAGTGTGAAACCGGACAATGCGGCGGAACTGATCGCAAAGCCGAATGTGGACGGTTTTCTGGTCGGCGGCGCATCGTTGAAGGCGGACAGTTTTGCCGCGATAGTCAACGCCGCGCGCTGATGCGCCGTTCGGCATATGGGATTTTGTTTTGAAGTGCAGGCTTCAGCCTGTGGGCTGCGAGGAACTCCCCGGAACAGGGTGTCCCGCGGACGAGAGGAACCATGACGTAATGCTCCAGAGTATTTTCAGTTGGGACACATTGTGGTGGCTGATGGTGATCCCCTACATTCTTTGCTGTATCGGGCTGATCCTGGTGGTCCTGCTGCAAAAGGGCAAGGGCGTGGGTTTTGCCGGCGCGTTCGGTGTGGGACCGGGTTCGGAAACCCTGTTCGGTCCGCGGTCCGCCAAGAGCCTCCCCCAGAAACTCACGTACATTGCCGCGGCGCTGTTTATGGTGCTCGCGCTGGTCATGTCAACGATTGCGGGAAAACTGGGCAAGGGCGCGGCGCCCGCGCTGGTGGATGAGACGGCAATCATGGAAACCGCAACGCTCGATGCGCTTTTTGGCGGGGAACCGGTTGATGCCCCTGCGACGGCCCCCGCGGAATCTCCTGCGGCCCCCGCGCCGATTATCGTAGAGACCGTGGAAGTGCCGGCGGAGGAAGCGCCCGCCGCCGATGTCGCCGCACCCGAAGCGGCGCAAAAGGCGCCCGAATCTGCGAATGAGGACGCATCTTCGGTGGGGGAGACAGACGCGTCGGCGGACGATACCGCCGCAGAGGATGCGGAGACGCCCTCGGCGCCATAAGGTTATTGAACAGCGATTCGGTCCATAAGGCCCAGGGCACGGCGCTTTGGGCCTTCGGTTTTTGCAGATGCCGGGCGCGACACCCGATCATCGCGAGGAGGCGGTCATGGCACACGAACACGACGACCAACAGGAACATCACTCCAGCGAACAGGAATTGCGCCGGCATCGCCTGGAAAAACTGGAGCGCATCCGCGCGCGCGGGGAGGAGCCGTTCAAGTTCGCCTTTTCCCGCACGCACCTGATTGCGGAAGCGCGCGCGCTTTTCGAAGAGGCGGAACGCGCCGCGGCAAACGGCGGCGCGCCCGTGGAAATTCCCGCCGCGCTGGCCGGGCGCATGACCGCCATGCGCAGCCACGGCAAAAGCGCCTTCGCCGACCTCCGCGACGAGACCGACAAAATCCAGGTTTTCTTCGGCTGCGCCCAAATGGGCGAAGCGGCCTATGAAACCTTGAAAGACCTGGACCTCGGCGACTTCATCGGCGTGCGCGGCGCGGTGCGCCGCACGAAGCGCGGCGAAATCACCCTTTTTGCCGACGCCTGCGAAATCCTGACCAAGTCGTTGCGGCCCTTGCCGGAAAAGTACCACGGCCTGACCGACGTGGAAACGCGCTATCGGCAGCGATATCTCGACATGGCGTCGAACCCCCAAGTGATCACCGTGTTCAAGAAACGCATCCAGGTCGTGGGCGTGCTGCGGGAATGGCTGAACGCAGCGGGCTTTCTCGAAGTGGAAACGCCGATGCTGCACCCGATCCCCGGCGGCGCGACCGCCCGCCCCTTCATCACCCACCACAACACCTACGACCGCGACCTCTACCTGCGCGTCGCGCCGGAACTCTACCTCAAGCGCCTCATCGTCGGCGGCTTCGACAAGGTCTTCGAGATCGGACGCTGTTTCCGCAACGAAGGCGTGGACACCCGCCACAACCCCGAATTCACGATCATGGAACTCTACGAGGCATATCAGGACTACATGGGCCTCATGAAGGAAACGGAGGACATGCTGGCCGAGGTCATCGAGGCGGTCATCGGCGGCCCGACCTTCACCTACCAGGGCGAGAAGATAAGCCTCGAACGCCCCTGGGCGCGGATGACCCTCCACGATGCCATCCGACAATATGCAGACATTGACATCGAGGCGACGCGCGACCGCGCCACCGCCGCCGCGCTCGCCGAAAGCGTCGGCGTTGAAGTCACCCCCACTATGGGTTACGGAAAAATCGTGGACGCCGTTTTGGCCGCCAAGGTCCAGCCGCATCTGGTGCAGCCCACCTTCCTCTACGATTATCCCATCGAGATTTCGCCCCTCGCCAAGAAAAAACGCGGCAACGACGCCCTGACCGAGCGTTTCCAAATCTTCATCGCGCGCCTCGAAATGGGCAACGCCTTCTCGGAACTCAACGACCCCATTGACCAGCGCGAACGCTTCCTCGAACAGATCCGCCTGCGCGAGGCGGGCGACGACGAGGCCCAGTTCCTCGATGAGGACTTCATCGCCGCGCTCGAAGTGGGCATGCCGCCGACCGCCGGGCTGGGCGTGGGCATTGACCGCCTCGCCATGCTCGTCACCGATTCCGCCTCCATCCGTGAGGTGATCTTCTTCCCGCAGTTGCGCGTGCTGTGAGGCGCCGGCCTCGGGCGATCCAAAGCCCCGTCACGGCTGCCTTGACCTCCGCCACATGCGTTGCGGCCGGTGGCCGGATCGCGCTGCGGTGATGATTTTTCAGAGCAGTCCCTTCCTGCCGGCGGCTTTTTTCAGTTCGCCGTATTCAATCAGGGTGTCGTAGTCGCAAAGCGTGCTCATGGCGGTACTGGTGACGGCGATATCCGCCTCGACGATGGCGGCGACGGGATTCAGCCCGCCGCACACGACAAGCCCCACGCGCCCCTGGGGTACGGGGATGTCGAGCAGGGGCTGGCCGGGACTGCCAAGCGCCAGGACGCCGCCGAGTCCGGCGCGCTCGGACAGTTCTATGCGCCGCCGGATTTCCGGCAGGGCCACGGCGGGCGCTTCGCGAAAACTCGCCCCCAGCACGCCGTTGCCGGTCTTGGCCGCCCGGGCCACGCTGGTCATGTGACCGCGGATGAAAATCTCCAGCGGGTCGAGGGAGGACCCGTCATAGGTGATGATTTGCGTGAAACGGAGCGGCCGCCCCTGTTCAACCTCGACCAGTCCGCCGAATCGGGATGTGGTGGCGATTCTTCCCTGCAGGAAGATGCCGTTGATGGTGACGCTGCAGACCGTGCCGATGGCAAAGCAGCCCTTGGGCACGCGCACGCCGCCGACATGTTCCCCCGGCGCGCCCAGCGCCACGAGCCGACCCATTCCCAGCCCGGCGTCGAACGCTTCCGTCAGGCGCGCGATGGCGGGCCGCGCGTCGTTCAGTGACATGGTGGAAAGGTTCAGAATCACCGTTCCACGCCGAACCTCGGCGTCAAAATCCATCTGGTAGGCCAGCATGTCCACCCGCGCCGCCACAAAACCCACCTTGTCCACCACCAATTCGCCTTCCAATTCCTGCATGCCCAGTCTGGTGAGGCGGCGCCCGCGCCTGCCCAGATTCTCCGTCCAGCCCAGTTCATCCGCATGCGAGAGGTAATTGCGGATGGTCCGCTCCCCCAGATCAATCCCGCCGGCACGCAGCGTTTCGCCGATGCGCTGGCTGCCCAGCGGCGCCCCGGCGATCTGGAGCACGCGCAGAATCGCGGCCATCTTCCGCCGCGTTTTGATGTCAATGGACCGCGTTCCCATGTCGTTCCGTTCCCCAGGCCGCGTTTCTCGGGAACTATCATAACACCGGGCTTGCGGGCAAAACAACATCCTACCGGCATTTTTGCCGGTTACCGGTGCGTCACAGGAAACCGGCGCAATGACGCATGCGACTGTTGATGCGGCTGTCAGTCTTGCTTTCAATAGAGTTTCGGCAGGGGGGTATTTTCTTGACTTGCGCCCAGGAAATTCCGTACACTAATTTGAACCGGCCGATGGATGCCGTATTTTCGATTCCCCAATCAACCAGTCGCGAACAATGAAGGAGCCCTGACCGTGTCATACATCACCGATGTCCTGGAACAGATTGAACGGCGCAATCCCTCGGAGCCGGAATTCCTGCAGGCGGTCCACGAGGTGCTGGAGTCATTGGAGCCGGTGCTTGACCGCCACCCCGAATACCAGGAGCAGCGCATCCTGGAACGCATCACGGAACCCGAGCGCGTCATCATGTTTCGCGTTCCCTGGACCGACGACAAGGGGAACATTCATGTGAACCGTGGATTCCGGATTGAATTCAACAGCGCCATCGGCCCCTACAAGGGCGGTCTGCGCTTTCACCCGACAGTCAACCTCGGTATCCTGAAGTTTCTTGCGTTCGAACAAATCTTCAAAAATTCGCTTACGACACAGCCCATCGGCGGCGGAAAAGGCGGGTCTGATTTCGATCCCAAGGGAAAATCAGACGCCGAAGTGATGCGCTTCTGCCAGTCGTTCATGACCGAACTGGCGCGGCACATCGGCCCCGACACGGATGTGCCGGCGGGCGATATCGGCGTGGGCGGACGCGAGATCGGGTTTCTCTTCGGCCAATACAAGCGCCTGCGCAACGAGTTCACGGGTGTGCTCACGGGCAAGGGACTGAACTGGGGCGGTTCGCGAATTCGCCCGGAAGCGACCGGCTACGGCGCGGTCTATTTCGCGGAGAACATGCTGGCCACGCGCTGCGACAGCATCGCCGGCAAGGTCTGCACGGTGTCGGGTTCCGGCAACGTGGCGCAATATACCGTCGAAAAGATCAACCAACTCGGCGGCATGGCGGTCAGTCTGTCCGACTCATCCGGTACGATTTACGACCCGGACGGAATCAACGAGGAAAAACTGGCCTATGTGATGGAACTGAAGAACATCCGGCGCGGGCGTATCAAGGAATATGCGGAGAAGTTTCCCAAAGCCGAATACCGCGCGGGCGCGCGGCCTTGGGACATCAAGTGCGATTGCGCTTTCCCCAGCGCGACCCAGAATGAAATCAGCGCGGCGGACGCGGCGAAATTGGTGGAAAACGGCTGCTTCCTGGTCAGCGAAGGCGCGAATATGCCGACGGAACCGGAAGGCGTGGACATCTTTCACGCCAACGGCGTGCTCTATGGTCCGGGCAAGGCGGCGAATGCCGGCGGCGTGGCGGTTTCCGGGCTGGAGATGGCGCAGAACGCCCAGCACGTCACCTGGACCCGTGAGGAGGTGGACATGCGCCTGCGCGAAATCATGAAGGCGATCCACACCCAGGCTTACGAGGTCGCCGAGGAATACGGCCGGCCCGGCAATTATGTCGTCGGCGCGAACATCGCCGGATTCATCAAGGTCGCCGATGCGATGCTTGACCAGGGACTGGTATAACGCGACCGCATAAGGTAAACGCGGCATCCTGGCGCGCCCGCCCGATCTCGAACCGACGCGCCAGGATGCCGCGTCTGTGCAGCCGGGTTTTTTTGGGCCCGCACCGTGCGCATGGCACAATGAACCGGAGGAGACTGGCCGGTGTTACATGTCCACCCCGATCTGAGTTCGGGCCTGCCCGAACTGGACCAGATGCTGCGCGGCTTGCTGCCGGGCGACAACGTTGTGTGGCAAGTCGAGCGCATCGAAGACTATCTTGCCTTCGTGGATCCGTTCTGCCGCCACGCCGTCCGGCGCGGCCGCAAACTGACGTATTTCCGCTTTGCGCGACACCAGCCCCTGCTTGGCGAAGACATTGACGCGGAACGTTGCGAACTCGACCCGCAGATGGGCTTTGAGGCCTTTCTCGACCGCATCCACGCAACCATCGAGCGCGCGGGGCGCGGGGCCTTTTATGTCTTCGATTGCCTGTCGGACCTTGCAGCGGACTGGTTCAGCGATCAGATGCTCGGCAATTTCTTCAAACTGACTTGTCCCTATCTTTACGACCTCGAAACCATCACCTATTTCGCCCTGCTGCGCAATTACCATTCGTCGCACGCCACCACCCCCATCCGCAACACGACCCAACTCCTCCTTGATGTGTACAGCCATCAGGGGAAAATCTATCTCCGCCCGCTCAAGGCCACGCAGCGCTATTCCCCCACCATGCACCTGCTGCATGTGCGCGACGAGAACGCCTTCCGCCCGGTGCGTGATAGCCACATTATTGCGCAAGTGCTCACCTCGACGCCCCACTCCGCGCTGGAATCCGCCATCTACCGCCTCGACGTGTGGAACCGCGCATTCCTGCAGGCGGAGGAGGCGCTCGGCGACCGGGCGGCCGCTTGTCCGGTCGGCACACGGGTGGAAGACATGTTTCGCAGGCTCCTGCGCATGGTCGTCTCGCGCGACGAGCGCGTGCTGGCGCTCGCCGAACGCTATTTCGATATCGGCGACGTGCTGGAAATCGGCAAGCGCACGATTGGCACCGGCCTCATCGGCGGCAAGGCCGTGGGCATGCTGCTCGCCCGCGCCATCCTCCAACGCAGCGACCCCAGATGGCGCGATCGCCTGGAAATGCATGACTCGTTCTACATCGCCTCGGACGTCTTCTACACCTTCCTGGTCCACAGCGGCTGCTGGTGGGCGCGCCGCAACCAGAAAAATCCCAAGTCCTTTCTGGAAGGCGCGGAGCAGGCC
Source organism: uncultured bacterium (assembly GCA_937951485.1). Classification (GTDB taxonomy): domain Bacteria; phylum Hydrogenedentota; class Hydrogenedentia; order Hydrogenedentales; family CAILVY01; genus CALEDJ01. Next base: position 153,265 of record CALEDJ010000007.1, on the reverse strand, counting down.
CGCCAGCGCATCATGACCGGGGTATTTCCCGACGATATCGTCGCCCAGTTCTCGGAAATGCTGGACTATTTCGGGCGATCGCCGATTATTGTGCGGTCAAGCAGCCTGCTCGAAGACAATTTCGGCAATTCCTTTGCGGGCAAATATGTGAGCGTGTTCTGCCCCAATCAGGGATCGCGCGTGCAATGCCTGGAAGATTTTCTCACGGCGGTGAAGACCATCTACGCAAGCACCATGAGCGAGGAAGCGCTGGCCTACCGCGCCCGCCACAACATCCTCCACCTCGACGAACAGATGGCGCTGCTGGTGCAGCGCGTGTCGGGTTCGATGCACAATCACCTCTTCTATCCCCATGTCGCCGGCGTCGGCCTTTCCTTCAACCCCTATGTCTGGAGCAGCGACATAGACCCGCGCGCGGGGATGTTGCGCCTTGTTTTCGGCCTGGGCACGCGCGCCGTGGACCGCGCCGACGACGACTACACTCGCCTGGTGGCTCTCAACGCGCCGGAGCGCCGCCCCGAAGCCCGGCGCGAGGACGGCGCCGCCTACGCCCAGCAGAAGGTGGACGTGATCGATCTCGAAGGCAACCAACTCGTGACGGCGGACTACCTCGATGTGCTGCGCGCCAGCCCTGAACTGCCGGTGGACATCTTCGCCACACACGACCCGCGCCTCGCCCGTCTGGCGCGCGAGCGCGGCCTTGGCCAGGCCCCGCCCCAACTTACCTTCGATACGCTGCTCTCAAAAACCGCCTTCGTCGAGGACATGCGCGAGATGCTGCGCGCCATCGAGGCCGCCTATGAGTATCCGGTGGACATTGAATTCACCGCCAATTTTCAGGATGCCGACACCTACAAGGTCAACCTGGTGCAATGCCGCCCGCTCCAGGTGAGCAGCGGCGTGCTCGATGTGGAAATCCCGGCGGAACTGGAGACAGACCGCATCCTCCTGCGCAGCGACGGGCCGGTCATCGGACGCAGCCGCATTGACCGCGTCAAACGCATCATCTATGTCATTCCCGCGGTTTACGGCCAACTGCCCCTCCGCGACCGTTACGCCGTCGCCCGGCTTATCGGTCGCATCACGCGCCTGCCACTTCCCGCGGGACCCGGCTGCACCATGCTGCTCGGTCCGGGACGATGGGGCACCACCACGCCGTCGCTTGGTGTGCCCGTCTCTTTTGCTGAAATCAATACCGTTTCCATTCTCTGTGAGATCGTCGCCATGCGTGACGATCTTGTTCCCGACGTCTCCCTCGGCACCCACTTCTTCAGCGAACTCGTCGAGATGGACATGCTCTACCTCGCCTTTTTCCCGCAAAACGAGGGGACCGTCATCAACCGGGATTTTCTGGAAGGCGCGGAAAACGCGCTCCCCCGCCTGCTGCCCGACGCGGCGCCTTTCGCCCACGTCGTGCGCGTCATTGACGCCGCCGATCTGCCCGATGGGCCTGCCATCGCGATCCACGCCGACACCATCCGCCAGAAGGTCCTCTGCCATCTTGATACAGGGCATAACGGGGATTGACCGCAGCCCATCCTGCGCCGCAGGGCCTGCGCAGACGCCATTGTGTTAAACTTGCGCTCCCTCTTTCGTGAAGGCGGAGGAAGATGTTTCAAAAAGTCTGCGAAGGATTCACGCGCCTGCTGTTTCTCTGGGTGATTCTGGCGTGCGCGGTCGGGTATGTTCACCCACCTGCGCTTACCGCGTTGCAACCCTATACGGAATGGCTCTTCGCGTGCACCATGCTGGGGATTGGGGCGGTGCTCAGGCCCGCCGATTTCCTTCCCGTGCTGCGTCAGCCCTGGTGGGTGCTGCTGGGATCGCTCGCGCAGTTCGCCATCATGCCCGCGCTGGGATTCGCGATTGCGAAACTGTTGCGGCTGCCGCCCGAGTTGGCGCTTGGCGTCATCATTGTGGGCGCGACGCCCGGCGCCATGGCCTCTAACGTGATCTCGTATCTGGCCCGGGCCGACGTGGCGTACTCCGTTGCGCTCACCTCGACCAGCACGCTGGTCGCGCCGGTGCTGACGCCGTCGCTCACATATCTCCTCGGCAGCGCATGGCTGCCCGTGCAGTTCTGGCCGCTGTTTCTGAGCATCGTCAAGATGGTCATTCTGCCCCTGCCGGCCGGGTTTGCGCTGCGCTATCTTCTTCGAGAGCGCATCAACCAGATTGTGGTCATCTTCCCGGCCTTTTCCGCAATCTTCATCGCCTTCATCTGCGGGCTGGTGGTCGCCCTCAATGTGGACAATCTCCGGCAGGTTAGCGCGTTGGTCTTTGTCGCCGTGTTCCTGCACAACGCCTCCGGCCTGCTGCTCGGATACGGCGCGGGAAAATGTTATCGCTTCGATGCCAGACGACGCCGCACGCTCGCGCTTGAAGTCGGCATGCAGAACGCCGGTCTCGGCGCGGTCCTCGCCCTCAAGCATTTCTCCGCGCAGACCGCCCTGCCCGCGGCGCTTTTCGCCACATGGTGCATCATCACCGCCTCGCTCCTCGCCGAATACTGGGGCCGCCGGCCCGTCAACGACGCGGAGAATCCATAGCACGGCTGCGTGATTATGCGCGGAAACGGAACACGTACTCTGCGAGGGCGCGGTGCATCCAGGCGACGCCCCAGCGGGGGAAGACGATGCGGACGGTGTATGCGGGGTAGGCGCGGTACATGGGCGCGCCGTCGTCGGGACGGCGCAGGCGGTACCACGTCCAGCGCATGCTGCGGATGGCCTGGTTCTTCGCGCCGGCGATGCTCTCGGAAAGCACGGCGCAGCACAGCACGCCTTCGGCGCAGGCGTGGATGTCCACGGGATAGCGGCCGTAGGCGTTGACGGGCATGCCGCTGGGCAGGAAGAGTTTCTGCTGGTAATAGCGGAAGCCTTTGCGCAGCGCATCGCGCAGCGCCTCTTCCGGTCGCAGAAGGCAGATGCGATGAAGAGCCCGGAGGACGAAGCCCGTGTGGTGGTGGTCAACGAGGCGGAGCAGTTCTTCTTCAAACGGCTCGGCCGCGTCATATTCGCCATAGGGCCATGATCCGTCTTCGCGTTGCCGCGAGAGGGTGAAACGCAGCGCCGCGTCGGCAGGTGCGGCAAAGGCGGCTTCGCCGGTGAGGGCATGCACGCGCGCGAGCAGTTCCGCCACCAGCAGGTTCGCGTTGTGCACGCGGCGGCGGTCGCCGGGGGCGTAGGCGAAGCAACAGGTGCCGTCCGGCTGGGGCATACGCGGCAGCGCCGCGATGCAATATGCCGCGACGGCCCGCGCCGCATCGAGATACTCTGCGGCGCCGGTGATTTCGTGCGCGAGCAGATACGCCTCGCCCGCGATGGCGCCCACCACGGCTACCGGCATGCCCGCCGGAATTTCGACGCCCTTCCCCCGCACCGTGAACGGATAGCCCCAGCAGAGGCCGGGCTGGTCGGGGCAGGCGTGTTCCCGCAGCCACTGCAGGTGACGGCGCGCCAGGTCGAGGAATCCGTCGTCGCCGGTGACCTGGAAAAGGCGCAGGCGGCCCAAGGCGGCCAGCGCGTGCGCCTTGGGATTCTCCGTGGGCGCGATGCGCAGCGCGCGTCGCATCAGCACGGGAAACAGATCGCACAATACGGTGCTTGCGCGCCGGAGCAGACGGCGGCCCTGCATTGCGCGGAGCAGGGGATGCTGCTTCACATCAAAGGGGTCATAGCCGCGCAGGCCGTTGCGGCATATCCACTGGTCGAGTTCCCCCACCCATTCCTGCGCGATGGCGATGTCGGGATTGTTCGAGAGTTGCATGCAAAGGCTCCGTCTCAACGGCGGCGCGCGGCCGCCGATTCCAAGGCTTGAAGAAACGCGGGAAAGTGCACGTCGTGCGCATAGCGGCGTCGGATACTTTCGCGGGCAGCCATGCCCATGCGCCGGCGCAGGTCCGGGGTGGTGATCAAACGCTCCAGTTTATCGCGCCACGCCTCCGGCGTGTCGGCTAAAAATCCGGTGACGCCGTCCTCCACGACCTCTGCGTTCATGCCGACCGGCGAGATCACCACCGGCGTGCCGACGCCCATGTATTGCAGCGCCTTGAACGCGCACTTGCCGCGCGCGCGCGGCGTATCGGCGAGCGGCATCAGGCCGATGTCCGCATCGCGGAGATAGTCGAATTCCTCATCCATCCGCCAGCGCTGGTTCTCCACGCGCACGCCGTCCAGATGGTAATCCGCGCCGGATGCGACGCACAACACGATGTTGTGCCGCTGCGCCAGTGCGCGCAGCGGCTCCGCGATGAGGTTCAGATAGCCGAGATTGTCCGCGAGACCGGTCCACCCCAGGCGCACGGGGCGGCCCGCGGCGTCGTCGTAGGTCTTTTGCGCATGGCGGGCCATGTCAATGCATGTGGGAATGACGGTGATGGGCATCCCAGGATTGCATTCGCGTACGTACTGCTCCAACACGCGGTTGCCCACCACCGCGTGCGCGCACATCCCCGCCATCTTGCGCACCCACCCGAAATCCACAAAACGCAGAAACGGGCTGTCCACATGCGCGGGCGGTTCCCATATCGCGTCGTCAATGTCGAAGACCACGCGCGGATTCAGCCGGTGAACCACTCGCTCCAGCACCGGTGGGCCGTAATCAAAGAGCGGACCGCGCATGAACACGACATCCCCCCCAGCGACATGCCGGACCTGACCGATGCGCCGCAGCGCTACCAGCATCAAATAAAGCAACTTCAGCCAGCGCGACCGGCCTTCAAAAAACCGCTCCCGCAGCCGCACGGAAGACGGCAGACAGACAACGCACTCGTGGCCTTCCTGCCGCAGCATCGCCGCAAAGTGAAGCACCCGATAACGGATCGCCGCGTTCTTTTCCGTGCTGTTCCCGAAAAACACTATTTTCATGCCAAATCCCCGGGGAATCTCTCTCATGGTATGCGACCCGCCGCGCCGGTGTCCAGCAGCCCCGGACATCATTGCGTCCATCGCGTTCATCGCGTCCATAGGGCTTTCCCTGATGCTATGAACAAGATGGACAAGAAGGGCAGACATTTTTTTCAAGAAGCATTCGGCTATAATGCCGCTCGAGGGTTTAAGGTGAACCCATGAGAACGCCGGGGAGGATCATTTCCATGAATACACGATGGCTGGGTTTGGGACTGACGCTGCTGCTGGGCATGCTGGGCGCGGAGAAGGGAAACGCGGCTATGGATAACCTGTTGGAAAACGGTTCGTTTGAGAAAAGGGCGCAAGGAAAACCCGCGGGGTGGGATACTTATACATGGCAGGGCGAGGCGGCATTTGAATACGTCCGCGAGGGGCGGGGCGGCGGGCGCTGTGTCGCGATATCTTCGGACACGGGCGGGGACGCCGCCTGGCTGATTCGCGTGCCGGTGGAACCGTTCGCGAAATACCGCATTGCGGGGTGGATTCGTACGGAAAACGTGGACCCGGGCACGGGCAAGGGCGCGCTCCTGAACCTGCACGGCATCGGCCCGGCACAGACCCGCGCCGTCACGGGCACAAGCGACTGGACCCGCGTGGCGATGGAAATCGAAACGGAGGACATCGCCGAAATCCAACTCCAATGCCTTTTCGGCGGCTGGGGCGTTTCCACGGGCAGGGCATGGTATGACGACCTCGAACTGGTACTGCTTTCCAAAGAAGACATGAGCGAGGCGGCGGTAGTGCGGATTGACGCGGCGCAGCACGGTGCGCCGATTTCCAAATACATCTACGGCCAGTTCATCGAGCACCTCGGCAGGTGCATCTACGGCGGCATCTGGGCGGAAATGCTTGAAGACCGCAAGTTCTTCCATGCCGTGGGCGCCGAAGAATCGCCGTGGCGGGCGCTGGGGCCCGGCGCGGCGGAGATGCGCCGAGACACCCCGTTTGTCGGCGAGCACACGCCCTGCATCGCCGCGCCCGGCGGTATCGCACAGGGCGGCCTCGGCGTACTCCGTGACAAGGGCTACGTCGGGCGTGCAGTGCTGGCGGGGTCGCCTTCGGCGGCGCCCGTCGCGGTAACATTGCGGTGGGACGATGCCGGCGGCGAGCAGACCGTACTGATTGACGCGATCACGCCCGAATTCACGGCATACCCCCTCCAGTTCACTGCGGGCGCAAACACCGATGACGCGCGCCTGGAGATTGCGGCGAAGGGAACGGGCGAAGTCCGCATCGGCGCGGTTTCGCTCATGCCCGCCGACAACGTGCAGGGCATGCGCGCCGATACGCTTGCGCTGCTCAAGGAACTGAACGCGCCTGTGTATCGCTGGCCCGGCGGCAATTTCGTCAGCGGCTACGACTGGCGGGACGGCATCGGGGACCGCGACCGGCGCCCCCCGCGCAAGAATCCCGCGTGGCTCGGCGTGGAGCACAACGACTTCGGCGTGGACGAATTCATCGCGTTCTGCCGCATCCTCGACACCGATCCGCTCATCGTCGTCAACAGCGGCCTCGGCGATGTTCAGATGGCGGTGGAGCAACTCCAGTATGTGAACGGCGCGACGGACACGCCGATGGGCGCGCGGCGCGCCGCCAACGGCCATCCCGACCCCTACGAAGTCGTCTGGTGGGGTATCGGCAATGAAATGTATGGCGACTGGCAACTCGGCCATATGCCGCTGGAGGATTATGTCAAAAAGCACAACGCCTTCGCCGATGCCATGCGGGCCGAAGACCCGCGCATCAAACTGGTCGCCGTGGGCGCGACGGGGAAATGGAGCGAGACGATGCTCGCCGAATGCGCCGACCACATGGACCTGTTGAGCGAGCACTTCTATTGCGGCGAAGCGCCCGACCTGATCGCGCATGTCCGCCAGATTGCGAACAATGTCCGGAACAAGGTTGGCCACCACAAGCAGTACCACGAAAGCATCCCCGCGCTCACGGGCAAAAAGATTCCCATCTGCATGGACGAGTGGAACTACTGGTACGGCGAGCACAAATACGGTGAACTGGGCACTGCGTATTTCCTGAAGGACGCGCTCGGCATCGCCGCCGGGCTGCACGAGTATTTCCGCGCCAGCGAGTGGATATACATGGCGAACTACGCGCAGACCGTCAACGTCATCGGCTGCATCAAGACCAGCAAAACCGCCGCCGCATTTGACACGACCGGCCTTGTCCTGATGCTCTACCGCCGCGAGTTCGGTGAAATCCCCGTCGCCGTCGCGGGCGGCCCGCGCGCCGGCGACATCATGGCGGCCTGGACCGCCGACCGCGCCGCGCTCACCATCGGCGTGGTCAATCCGTTCAATACGGCGCTCGTGCTGGACCTCGATCTGTCCGGGGCGTCCCTCAGCGGCGCGGGGGTCGTCTGGACCATTACCGGCCCCGACCCCATGGCCCACAACGCGCCCGGCCAGGAACCCCTGGTGACCATCGCCGAAGAAAAGATCGCCGCATTCGGCGGCGCACTGACCGCACCGCCCCTCAGCATCCGCATCTACCGCCTCGAGGCACAGGCACAATAACGGCTACGGCGTTTTAACTTTTCATACATCCGATTGGTGGGAAAAGAAATCCCGGGTATGTTCCGGGGCGATGTCTTGGAGGGCTTGGGCGATTGCCGCGCATAAGGTTTCCCATGATCGCTGTGGACAGTTGCGATCATGCACAATCGATCACCGTATGCATGCAAAGTCAAAATACGCTAGGCAATCGGCGCGTTTTTGCGGCGGCGGGCCGCCGCGAACAACAGCGCCGCGACTGCGCCCAGCACCAGAAGGTCCGAAGCCATGCCATGGGGACCGGCAGCGGCGCCTGCGCCGCATCCGAGGGCGGCCCAGCGCTTATCGGGATCGGGCGGGGTCTCCTCGTCCGCCAGATAGGTGTACGCGCTCGATTTGCGGCCAATCCCCGCCACCGTTTCCACCAATACCTCCACTGATCCGGGGATTTGACGCGGGGGCGTGGTCACCTCAACTTCATTGGCGTTGATGGCCCGCACCGAGGCCACGGCCACGCCGCCGAACTTGACCGACAGGACGCCATTCAGGCGAAGCCCTCTGATGCGCACCGTCTGACCGCCGGCCAAGGGGCCTTGGGTCGGTTCCACCTGCTGGATTTCCGGCTGTCCCGCAATGGTGATGATCGGCGACATCACTTCGTGGCCGGCCCAATAACTGGCGGTCACCGGCAGAATCCAGAACCACCACTGATCATTGGGGGTACGCGTGGCGGTGGGCGGCACCTGCCGCTGGTTGGTCAGGCCCGGCACCATCTGGCCGTTACGGTACCAATAGATGATACTCGGCCCTTCGCCGAACATCGCGGGATTCTCAAAGGCCCACGGGTGATAGTAGTCATAGAGGGCGATGAGGGGACGCCCCACCGGCACGACCCGATCTTCCGTCGGGTCTTCGAAGGGCGTGTCGGAGGCAATGCCCAGGTTCAACGCCTCCGGCAGGGGGAAGGCCCGGCCCACGACCAGGCGCACATCCTGATAGGCACGCGCCGCGCCCAGCACCGCATGCACGCGAACCGTATAGATGCCGACATCGTTGATGGTGGTTTGCCACGTGAAGGTGCCGGTGCCGTTGTTGTTGTCCGCGAACGGAACCGGCCCCGGACCGGTCCATTCCGCCGTCAACAGCGGTGCGCCGGGGACGCCGGCGGGCGGCAGCGCCCGCGCCGTGAAGCGGATGAATTCGCCCGCATCTGCGATTTGTGTCCGCGTCGCCGAACTGTTCCAGTCGAAGGTCAGGCGCTGCGGCTGCGCGGGACTGGCCGAAAGGTCGGACATGAGCGGCGTCGGCTCCAGCCCGGCGAAGAGCGTCGCCGCGTCCCGCACCCGGCCCTTGCCGTCGGACAGGCCGACCACGGCCCTCCGCGCGCCGAGGTCCTGGTACGTGATACGGATATGTCCGCTGTAAAACAACTCCACCTGCACCGTGTTGTAATTGAGTTGCCCGAAGAGCGAGGAGCCGGATGGATTTTCCGGCACATTTTCATACGTGATAACAGTGCGGTCCGGCAGGATGCGGCTCCACAAAATGCCGCTGATGTTGGGCGCGAGGTCTGCAAACAGGAACGAAATGCGCGGCACCGCGAAGTGGTTGTCGAGCGCGGCATTCGGGTCCGGCGTAAGGAACGGCCAATTCAATAGGTCATTATTGGGAATATAGTCGAAAGCAATGTATCCATTGGCGCCGACCGTGAGTTGGGAATAATGCACCCCGAAGAAGGGGAATACGTTGTTGCCCAGAAACAGCCTGAAACTTTCATCGTCTTCCACGGTGATCTGCCAGGCGCCGCCGCGCGCATCCGTGCGCGGCACCGGCAAATCATAGACATTGCGGCGGATGCTGACCTCATAGTCGCCGATATCGCCTCCGCGGGCGTCACGGCCCGGCGCGGCGCGCGGCGGATTCACCGGACTGAAGAGCAACTGCGAGAAGGAAAGGTCAAGCGGCGCGCCGAATTCGGCGGCAAAGGCCTCCGAGATGGGGTTGGCCGCCTCGGCCCCCGCCGTGGCGCGCGCAAAGTCCACCGTGACGATTTCCTGCGTCAAATCCCCCGTCGGTTCATACACCATCAGGGTGTAGAAATACTCCACCCCCTCCTGCACATTCGTGTCCAGGTACTTCGTCTCTTTGCCGCTCAGGAGCGTGACGCCTTCCCCCGGCTCCGTCGCAAAATCATTGAATGCGCGCAACAACACCGCGCGGTTGTAGTCCACCGTCTCCGGGATCTTCCACGAAACCGCGATCACGGGGCGGCCCTGCGCATCGCGCGTCGGCGTCGCCCGAAACGCATAATTGCGCTGAGCAAATGCCGCATCGGAAACGTATTCCTCGAAAATGGTTGTCTTGACGGATTCAACATACAGCGGCGCATTGTCGTCCGGTGCGGTCAGCGAGACAAAGCAACTCCCTTGCAAGACAAATCCCAAGTCCGGTCCGCGCACGAGAATACCCTCCACCACCCCCGTGTCCGCGTTAATGACAGGAGACCCTGAATTGCCTTTGTAGCCGTCAACATTTGCACTGAAGTACGCTTCGGGTGTGTTGTCGCGCACCGCAGTGTTTTCGCCAAATGCAATCTTCATCGGAAGACCGCTTGGATGGCCGATTACGCCGACCTGCTCGCCAATCGCGACCACCCCTTCGCGGCGGATTTGGAAGGGCGCTGCCTTGGGGGCGACAATCGGGCGGTCCACGCGGATGATCGCATAATCAAAATCGCCGTACAGCGCATGTGCGACCACTTCCACCCCTTTGTATATCTGGTCTTCGGTGAAGACCGCGACGGGGATGGTTTCGCTGAGCATGGCAAATCCGAACAGGAATCGGGCGCTTTCCAGATCACCGGCGTCGTAGCAGTGGCCTGCGGTCGCGATTAAGTCCGGCCCCACCATAAATCCGCTGCAGAACGCCGCCGTCGGCTGATTGCCGAACGGTTCTTCCGGGCAGGCCGGAAAACCAAGATAACTGTACTCATAAAGTGAAAGCGTGTATGTGCCGTCGGCATTACGGCTGAGATCATCTGCGAATACGAGGGCACAGGTGGCGGCGGCCCATAGCAGGCGCCGGGGGTCTGTCTCCTGATATACGTCAATCCGGTCGTCCGCGCCATATATAATTTTGGCGTCGCCGCCGGTGAGTGAAGCGGGGTCCCACGGAATCCCACTCAGTTCCGTGCGGGTTCCCGGCGGCAGGCGGTCCTCACCCCCGGCGCCCCCCGACGCGCCGCACAGCAGCGCCAAGCCCACCAATGCCGCAATCACGCGCACGCATGGCTTCACCATGCGCCGCTCTTGACTTTCCGCCTTTCTACGCATGCGTGCAAACACCTTTCCCTGAACAGACACGGCCCTCGGCCATGGCGCCCGAACAATCCACCTGTCCCTGAACAAATGCCGATACACTCTTTCCGGTGGCGCGCGGCATCACCCCGCGCCGCGTATCATCCTATCATAGCATCCTGTGCGCACAAAAAACGCTCTTTTCTGCCGGCGCGCTCCCCCTCCGCATCGTCACCGGCGCGCCGTACAATGCTTCCATCCTCCTCCACAGGGTTCCAGAAACCTAAAATATCTCGTCCAGAATCGTGTCAATGATCTTCAGCGGCGTAAGTAAAATGAAATAAAAGAGCATCCGGAATACAAAAGAAATGTAGTTGTCCGCCCTGGTGCCATCCACATACGTCGCTTTCGCTGACATGTCGCGTTTCTCCTATTCGATACTTGTTCTGAATCCCAGGATCACTTTTCCGCCAGGACGTTTCATGGATTCAGACTCCGGGACCATAGTTGCCCGGCCCCTGAAACAGCGCCAGCAGCAAATATACCGGCGCGAGGATTGCATATAGAATGCGCGCAAAAATAAACTCCACCAGCGTGTCCGCAGTGATAACGAATATGTACATCCGCATTCCCCTTTTCCGTCAACTTCGCTGCACTGTTTCCCTCCGGCGGTCACCTCGCGATCCCTCGCGCCCCGGCAACCGCTTTGCCGCATGATCCGACCGCATGACTGCGAAGCGCCTGGACATCATGCGCGCATCTTTGCTTAGCCACACTATCCCTTTATATCCTTAATGCTTGTACACCAGTACGATACGCGAAGTCAAGGAAAACTTTCGACGCGGCATGAACAAAATCCGAAATATATGAATACCGACAGGATTTTTGCCCCATGGCGCAATATGCTGCGAAGAATGCGCGTTCCTCTTCTGTTGCGAATCGTTGCCGAAGCAGATGGCGGCGCATAATGTTGTAACCGGGTGCAGGGAATGTGGTGAAGATGGCGGAGGCATCGCGCATAGCGCAGTGTTTTTTCCGGCAACACCGCCAGCCGGCCCTGCGGTGCGCAATGTTGATTCCGGTCACGGGGCGCCGTAACCGCGCTGAGAATCTATGGAGCCAGCCGAAAAAGGGGAACTGGCGGACGCAGGCAGGTATTATGTGTGCTGTGCCAAGGGCCGGGCAGGCTGTGGGAGCGAATATCCAGTGAGTGACAAAATGCGGGTCATGGTGTTGATGGGCGGCATGAGTTCGGAGCACGAGGTGTCGCTGAGTTCTGGGCGCGGCGTGGTGCGCGCCCTTGCGGGGGATCGCTACGATCCTGTCCCCGTCACCATCACGCGCGAAGGGCTGTGGGTCTTCCCGGACGGCGAGACCTTGAGCATCTACGATGCGACGCCGCGCATCCGTGACCTCGCGCCGGATTGCGTCTTTCTCGCGCTCCATGGTCCCTACGGCGAAGACGGGCGCATCCAGGGTTTTCTCGACCTGCTGCGCATTCCCTACACCGGATCCGGCTGCGCGGCCAGCGCCATCGCCATGGACAAGGTGCGCGCCAAAACGCTCGTGCAGGCGGAAGGCATCCGCATCGCGCCGCATATCGCCTTTGGCCGGATGACATGGTCCGCGGAAGCCGCACAGGTGATCGAGCGCGTCGCAACGGAAATCGGATTCCCTTGCGTGGTGAAGCCGCCGCTACAGGGTTCGAGTGTCGGCGTGTCCATTCCGCCGGATGCGACGGCGCTGCGCGACGCGGTGGACACCGCGTTGACGTTGGACGGTTACGTGATGATTGAGCAGTTTGTTTCGGGCATCGAACTGACCTGCTCGGTGCTTGATGTGGAACCCGGAAAAACGCCGCGCGCGCTGCCTGTCACCGAAATCTGTCCGAAAACCGCCGCCTTTTTCGATTACCACGCCAAGTACACCCCCGGCGCGACCGAAGAGATCACTCCGGCGCGGATTGACCCCGAGCGCGCCGCCGAAATCCAGGAAATCGCCGTACATGCGCATCATATTGTGGGATGCAGGGGCTGGAGCCGCAGCGATTTCATCCTGGATGAACACGGCCCGGTGTGGATCGAAGTCAACACGATTCCCGGTCTGACGCCGACCTCGCTGTTCCCGCAGGCCGCCGCCGCCGTCGGCATCTCCTACGCCGAGTTGATAGGCCTGTTTGTCGAGGCAGCGATCACAGCGGCGCGAAGCGCCGCCAAGGCGCCTGCATACATGGTTTCATAGACGCGGTTTTATTGGAGACGGCACGGACAAATAGGTCGTCGTTGCGATCGGTGCGGCGCTCCACGCCGCGTGAGCGACACAATCGTTTCGTCGTCATGGCGAGCGTAGCGAAGCAATCCCACATATGTCATAATGGATTTCCTGTCTTGGATTGCTTCGCCCAGCGGCGCGGAGCGCCGCGCCGATCGCGATGACGGGATTACCGTGTTTTTGAAATTATGGAGTAAGGAAGAGTGACAATGGGCATTGCATTCACCAAGATGCACGGGCTGGGCAATGATTATCTCTTCATTGACGGAACCAGGCATAACATCCCGGACCCCGCCGAACTGTCGCGCCGGATGAGCCATCGCCACCTGGGCGTCGGGGCCGACGGCATCATCCTTGTGCTGCCGGGCAGGGAAGCGCCGTTTTGCATGCGGATTTTCAACGCGGACGGCAGCGAGGCGGAAACCTGCGGCAATGGCATCCGCTGTTTCGCGAAATACGTCTATGAACGCGGCATGACCGGCGAAACCGCGTTCGTCATCGAAACCCTCGCCGGCCCCAACCGGGTACATCTGCACGTCGAAAAGGGTCGCGTGGCGTCCGTGCGTTCCAACATGGGCCGCCCGAAATTCGAGCGTGCGGAAATCCCGATGCTGGGCGCGCCGGGCCGTGTCATTGAAGACCCGCTGCAACTCGACGACACTGTCGTCAAGGTCACCTGTGTGAACATCGGCAACCCCCATGCCGTGGTCTTCGTGGAAGACGCCACGGCGGTGGACCTGCCCGCCATCGGCCCGAAGGTCGAGCGCCATTCCGCGTTTCCGCAGCGGACCAACGTCGAATTCGTTCACGTGCGGGACCGGCGGAACATCGTCATGCGGATATGGGAACGGGGCAGCGGCGTCACCATGGCGAGCGGCAGCGGGTCCTGCGGCGCGGCGCTCGCCGCAATGATCACTGACCGCGTGGACCGGCGCGTAGACGTCCATCTCGTGTACGGCGCGCTGACCATCGAATGGGCGGGGGACGGCTCCGTCTATCAGGAAGGCCCCGCGACGGAGGTCTTCACGGGTGAATGGCCGTGCTGAACGCCGGCGGCAACGGGAGAAACGTCATGGCAATCCGGCTTGCTGTGCTGCTGTCAGGAAGCGGCACGACCCTGCAAAACATCATTGATCACATCGAACGGGGCGCGCTGGACGCGACGGTCGCCTGTGTCATCGCCTCGCGCCGCGATGCCTATGGACTGGAACGCGCGCGCAAGCACGGGATTCCGGCAATGGCCGTGCCCCGCAAGGACTTCCCGGACGATGCCGCCTTCAACGACGCGATCTGGGCGGAGGTCCGCCGTCATGATCCGGACCTTGTTGTGCTGGCCGGCTTCATGCTGCTGCTGCACGTGCCCGGCGATTTCCGCGACCGGATCATGAATATCCACCCGGCTCTGATCCCCGCCTTCTGTGGCAAGGGCATGTACGGCCACCACGTCCACGAGGCGGTGATCGAACACGGCGTCAAAATCACGGGCGCAACCGTGCATTTCGTGGATGAGGAATACGATCACGGGCCAATCATCCTGCAGGAGGCCGTGCCTGTCCTGCCCGACGACACGCCGGACACGCTGGCCGAGCGCGTCCAGGCCAAAGAACGCGAACTCTATCCCCGCGCCATTCAACTCTTCGCGGAAGGCCGCCTCCGCGTCGAAGGGCGCATTGTCCGCGTGATGCCCCAGGCGACAGCGGAGGACAGGACCGATAGAACCGACAGGACACATAAATGATAGGACACAAGGACAAGAAACTGAATTGCTCCGTTGTTTCAGTCGGCTACAATAGTACGAACCTTCTGCGCTGAAGGGCGCAGTGACGTTGACCGTCCCCTGATGCGGTGAATCGGAGAAGGATGCGATCGATATGGCACGGAATCTCGAAGCGGTGCGCGCAATGGCGCGAGAACTCGATATGGAGCCGGAGCATTGTTTTCAGGTCTGCGCGACGGCGCTGTCGCTCTTTGACCAAACCCGCGACCTCCACGAACTGGGAGACGATGCGCGCGGCCTGCTCGAAGCGGCGGCGCTGCTGCACGACACCGGCTACAGTTACGGCGTGAGACGTCACCACAAATACTCCCGCGACATCATTCTCGGCTTGGACCTGCCGGGGTTCTCGGAGTCGGAGAAGAAGATCGTGGCCTGCGTGGCGCGGTATCACCGGAAGGCCGCCCCGCGCGAAGCCCATGGCGTCTATCGCGACCTGTCCCCCGACGCACAGCGCACAGTGCGAAGGCTTGCGGCCATCCTGCGCATTGCCGATGGGCTGGACCGGCTGCATGTCGCCTCCGCGCAGGCGGTCACCGTGGTGCGCCGGGACGTGTCAGTGTTGATCCTCGTGCGGCAGCGCCGCCCCAGTCCCACCGATATCTGGGGCGGACTGCGCAAGGCGGATTTCTTCTCGGAGACCTTCGGCGTTCGGGTGGATATCGTGCCCGAGGAAGCGCATAACAGCGGCGCATAACCCTTGTGACCCGACTTCATTGAGATGCGGGACGTTGATGACTCCGCCCCGTGGGAACCGCAGAACATGCTCCCATTTACCCGATAGTCGCCGACGGCCTGAAAAACCCCGCCCGCACAGCCTCACCAGGCCCCTGAACCTCAGACCTTCCGAAACGGCTGCCCTGCCTATCGGCGCCTGTCTCCATTGGCTTCTTGCCGTCCACTGTCACCCCATGTAAGAATACGCCCGTTTCAGCGCCGCTTACGGGCGCGCAAGCGCCCAAGGAGTATCCCATGATTCCGCGTCACTGGGCGCATACGCTTCCCGAAGACTGGGCCGATCTCAGGCGCGCGGTTCGCACGCGCGACGCGGGCGACCCTGCCCTTATTGCGCAGTGGGAGGCGACGGTGGCCGAAGTCGCGGGTACGCCGCATGCGGCGGCGGTGAGTTCCGGACGCCGGGGCATGGCCCTGATTTTCCAGCATCTGGGCATCGGCCCGGAAGACGAGGTGATTGTGCCCGCCTACACCCTCGCCGACCTGATTCCGTTGATTGAGGCCTTGGGCGCCAGGGCCGTCCCGGCGGATATTGATCTCGACACGTTCAACCTCCTGCCGGCCGCGGTGGCGCAGCGCATCACGGCAAAAACCAGGGCGATACTGGCATTACACGCCTTCGGCGCGCCGTGCGCCATCGACCGCATCCTGGAAATCGCGCAGCCCGCGCGCATCCCTGTGATTGAGGACTGCGCACATGCGCTCGGGGCGACCTTGGGAGACCGGAAAGTTGGCGCTTTCGGGCGTGCGGCCTTTTTCAGTTTTGAGCCTACCAAACCTGTGAACACCTTTGGCGGCGGCATGGTGACTTCCAGCGATGCGGCCCTGATCGCCGCTGTGCGCGAAAAGATGGCCTCGGGTGATGCGTCCCTGAATGCAGTGCAAAAGAAAGCCAATGCCGTGCGAATGGAACAATGGATGTTCCAAACGCGCATCATCTTTCCGTTCCTTCTGGCGTTGACGATTCCCGGCATGAGGGAATTGGCCGCCGCCGCCTACCGGCGGGTCCAGCCCCCGCCCCGGCCCACAGGACGCTATCTGCCGGTGCAGGCCGCCATCGGCCTGCGTAAGATCGCCACCCTTCAAGATCGCATCCAGACTCGGAACCGCCATGCGCACCACCTGTCCGCCCTGCTTAAACCGGATATCCGGCCGCAGCGCGTTCTTGAAGGGGCAATGTCCACCTATTATTTCTTCGTCGTCCTCCTGCCCTGTCCGGCGGCCCCCGTCCGGCGGCGGCTGCTCCTGCGCGGCATTGACGCCGCTGTGGGCCACGAGATCGCCGATGATTGCGCCGCGATAATCGGCGCTGCCGATTGCCCCAACGCCGCCCATGTTTTCCGCCATGCCGTCGCCCTGCCCATGTACGAAGGGCTGAGTGAGGCAGAACTCGCGCGTATTGCCAAAGTGCTGAATGCGGCCGTCGGCTGACGCGGCAGGCGCCGTCGCGCCCGAAGGTCGCACTTCACCCGCGCCCCTCGCTCCGTGCATTGCGCCTGATATCTGGTTTAGACTACGCACACGCAATGAGGGAGCATGGACGATGGTGCCGGCATTTGTGGTGTTTCTGGGCAATATGTGTGCAGCCGCGGCGCCTGTAACGATCCCCGTTCATGTGGTTGCGCCGTGGGCGCTGGAAGTGGGACCGGGCCGCGTGGAACTGTCCGGACGACACATCGTTCTGGATGAGGCTGTGCGTCTGGAAATCGCGCCACCCATATGCAAGAGCGTCGTGGACGAGAAATACGACAGGCTGCCTGTCTTTAACGACAAAGCGCCCGGCTGGCTGAAAGGCGTCAGGTTATCCGCGCTGATTGCAGAGGAATGCTCCGCCACCGGCCTGTTGACGCCGGGATCATTCCGCATCAAGGGTGCCCCCGCCTCGTCCAATTTCTTTGTCGTCGGAAAAGATTACGGGTTCGATGAATTCTGGGCCACCTTCGGACGTTTGGAAGGCGGCGCCATCGGAGAAAATCATCCGGTCTACTGCGACTACGAATACGCGTACCACCGCCTCGACAGCATCGTGGCCGGTGCAGACGGCGCACTGCGCATCGTCCAGGGCGTCCCCGCGCAGGCGCTCGCATTGCCGCCGGCGATTGGCGCCGGCGACACGGTGCTTGCCAATGTCTTTGTTTCGGGAGAAACCCGTCGCCTGACCGATGACAGCATTTTTCCGATGGACGCGAGCCTGCCGCCCGCCTATTCCGACGGCACGCCTGTCGCCGATCGCCTGCTGCCCAGGACGCTTGCAAAACTGCGAGACGGCAGACCCGTCACCATTGTCGCCTTCGGCGACAGCGTCACGTGCGGTGGCGGGATTGGCGCCGAGAAGAACCTGTGGTATCAATACCAGTTCGAGACGCTTCTCCAGGCCCGTTTCCCACAATCCAGGATTACCATGTTGACCGCCGGATGGGGCGGCGCCAGCAGCAAGCGCTACCTCGAATCGCCGCGCGGCAGCGAACACGACTTCGTCCGCGACGTTCTTGAACCCAAGCCCGATCTCGTCACCATCGAGTTCGTCAATGACGCTTATCTCGACGAAGCCGGAACCGCCGCGCACTATGCCGGCATCGTGGACCAGTTGCTGCAGAACGGTTCGGAAGTGATCCTCATCACCCCGCACCTCGTCCGGCCCGACTGGATGCAGGTGGAGACAATGCGGTTCGACGAAGACCCCCGACCCTACGTGCGCGGCCTCAGAGAGTTTGGCGCGGCGCGCGGCATCGCCGTGGCCGACGCCTCCGCTGAATGGCGCCGCCTCTGGCGGCGCGGCATTCCTTATATCACCCTCCTGGCCAACGCCATCAACCATCCCGACGCGCGCGGCCACGAACTCTTCGCCCGTGTCCTGCTCAATTTGTTCCCCGAAGAATAGCGGATAACCGCGGAACCGGTTCCAGAGGGCCTTGTTATCCTCTTTGACGGACTCACGGTCGCGCTCGGTCTGTCCACAACGGGGTTTTTGTTCCAGAGGGCCTTGTTGTCCTCTTTGACGGACTCTTGCGCCCTTCGGGTTGTGCAAATCTCCCCATGTCAGGCATAATCAATATGCAGGATAATGGGAAGCGATGCGGACCTTCGAGCGAGAAGGCGCTGCGTCTGCTGGAGTGTGGGAATCATGAGGGATAGATTCTGGCATCGGGTGTCAGGAGGGGGCCTCATAGCCGTTGCGGCGATACTGTTGGCGGGCTGCGGTTCGGAATGGAGCGGGGGAAAGCCCCGCCACGGCATCATCACGATGGGGCCGCATGTGACGGAAACGGTGTTTGCGCTTGGGCAGGGGCACCGGGTGATCGCCGTGGGCAGTTTTGATGACTACCCGCCGGAAGTGCGCCAGTTGCCGAAGGTGGGTGGTTACATTGATCCGGACTTGGAAAAAATCGCCATGCTTGCGCCGGAGCGCATCATCACAGGGGGCCGGCACCTCAAAATGTCCCAGTTCGCGGAAATGAACAACCTGCCACTCCTTTGCGTCCTCATGGACAGCCTGGAAAGTATTGACGACGGGATCGCACAGATCGGCCTGGAATTGCACTGTGTCCGGGCCGCCGACCGGCTGCGCGCCAGAATACAGCGCGAGATTCAGGAACTGCGCGACGCGGTCGCGTCGTTCCCACGACCCAAGGTGCTGATCATCACCGGACGGCAGGCGGGCGACCTGAACACCTTGAACACGGTGGGCGGCGCATCGTTTCTGTCGGAAATCGTGGAGATAGCGGGCGGTCAGAACATCTTCCAGGATGCGTCGCAGGCGTATTTCGAGGCGTCCAAGGAGACCGTGGTGTTGCGGGCGCCGGAGGTGATCCTGGAGTTCCGGTGCGGTGAGCCGATGACGGAAAGCCGGATGGACGCCTATTTCAAGGACTGGCAGGCGCTGCCCATGCTGCCGGCGGTGCGCACCGGGCGCATCTTCTTCATCACGGAGTCGCACGGGATGCGCCCCGGCCCGCGCGTGGCCGAGGTGGGGTGGATTATCGCACGGCTGCTGCATTCCGATATACAATTGCCCGCATGACACATCTGCTGGAAGCCCGGTCCGTTTCCCATACCTACGCCGCGGACACCCCCGCCCTGCGCAACGTGTGTGCGCCGGTGCGCAGCGGCGCGCTGTACGGCATTGTCGGCCCGAACGGGTCCGGCAAAAGCACATTGCTTCGTGTGCTCTGCGGCCTGCTGCATCCAAACGAGGGCGAGGTCATCATTGACGGGCAGCCGCTGCGCCGCTTTGGCGCGCGGGAGCGCGCCCGCCTGATCGCCTACCTGCCACAGGCGGTGAACCCCGCGTTCTCGCTGACGGTCTTCGAGGTGGCGTGTCTCGGGCGGTTTCCGCATGCCGGTTTCATGGGTGCGCTGGGCGCGGCGGACTTCGAGGTGGCGCGGCGCTGTCTGCGCGACACGGAAACGGAATCCCTGCGTGACCGCGATTTTCTCACGCTGTCCGGCGGCGAGCGACAGCGCGTGCTCCTTGCCAGCATCCTCGCGCAGGAACCGCAACTGATTCTGCTTGACGAACCGACTTCGTCGCTCGACATCCACCACGAAGTGGAGGTCTTCGACCTGCTGCGCCGCCTCGCTGAACGGGGCTACGGCGTGTGCGTGGTGACACATGATCTGAATATGGCCGCGCAGTATTGCCACGAACTCGTCCTTCTGGGGCTGGACCATGCGGTGGCCGCCTCCGGTCCGCCGGCGGCGGTGCTGTCCGAGGCGACATTGTCCGCGGCCTACGGTGCAAGCATCCGCGTAGGGACGCACCCCTTTGCGGGGACCCCCTTTGTCAGCGCCGCCGCAGGCCGGGAGTCGGCTTCATGACAACAGGTAACGTCAGACCCTTGGGGATTCCGGTTCTTGCGGCCCTGTGTTGCGTCATTCTTGTCATAAGCGTCTTCATCGGGCGCGAAGCGATAAGCCCGGCGCAGGCGTGGCGGGAATGGCGCGCGGGCGCGCCGTCGGAGGAAGCCCCGGCGCTGGGCATCCTGCTCAACCAGCGGCTGCCGCGCACGCTTGCGGCGTTGTTGGCCGGCGCGGGGCTGGCGCTCGCAGGCTGCGCGTTTCAGGCGTTGCTGCGCAACCCCCTCGCCACGCCCTACACGCTCGGCGTGGCCAGCGCGGGGGCGCTGGGCGCGTGGTCCGCGTTCCTGCTGGTGGACATGGGGATCATCGCGGGCGTGCTGCTCAGACTGCCGGCGGTGCAGGTTTTTGCGTTCCTGTTCGCGGGGGCCGACATGCTGCTGGTGTATTTGCTTGCCGCGCGGCGCAGCCGCACCTCCCCCGCCGTGCTGCTGCTGGCCGGCGTCACGCTGGGGATGCTGGCCAATTCCGGCATCATGCTCACGCGCTACCTGGCGCGCCCCGACCGCCTCGTCATGATGGACCGCTGGCTCATGGGCGGCGTGGATGTGCTCGGCTACAAGCCCGTGTTTACGCTGGCCGTCGGCGTCATCCCCTGCGCCCTGATCCTGCTGGCGCAGGCGCCGCATTTCGACCAGATCGCCTTCAGCACCGACCTGGCGGCGGGGCGCGGCGTGCGCGTCAACCGCCTGCAAGCCGTCACCTTTCTTGTCGGATCGCTGATGACGGCGATCATCGTCTCCGAGGTCGGGCCGATCGGCTTTGTCGGATTGATCGTGCCGCACAGCGTCCGCGCCGTCACCGGATCGCGGCACCGCCTGCTGATGCCGGTTTGCGTGCTGGCGGGCGGCGCATTCCTGTGCTGCTGCGACATCATCGCCCGCCGCGCCATGCCCGGCGAAACCCCCATCGGCATCATCACCACCCTGATCGGCGGTCCCTTCTTCCTCTACCTGCTCATGCGCCGCAAATTCACCGATTGGGCGTGATGTTTTTCGGGGTTGCCCGGGCATAGAATAAACGCAACGCCGCACTGAAAGGGTCCGATGATGAACGCACACTTGACACGCCGTGAAATGTTTGCAACAAGCGCAGCCGCCACGTTGCCGCTGCTTGGCATGGCAAGCGCCGGGGCGGGCGCCGAGACCGCCGCCGTCCAGCCCGTTGTGGGCGTATCAACCCTTGGATTTCACGACCACACCAATGCGGAACTCGCGGAGGAATTGGCGGCAAACGGCGTTCATACCGTGCAACTTTTCCTCATGCAAAAAGACAGCCGGTATTGGGTGTACAACGGGCGCAATGACGTGTCATCGCTTGATGCGGCGCGTTGCCGGGAAATCGCCGATGCATACCGTTCCCGAGGAATAAACATCCACAGCATTGGCGTCTATACAAACCTTATTCACCCCGATGAACAGGAACGCGCCGAGAATCTGATCTATTTCGAGGCCATGTTCCGCATTGGCGCGGCCATGGATGTGCGGACCTTTGTGACCGAGTCCGGTCACTACGAGCCAAGGGAACATGATGGCGGCATGACATATTACCTCCGTGAAAACGTGTGGCATCAAATGGTGGCCACGGGAAAGACACTCGCGGAATTGGCCGCCGCGCATGACGCCACCGTGCTGCTGGAGCCGTTCCACAACGGTTTTCTCGCCAGCGCGAAGCGGACGCGGCTGTTCATCGAAGCCATTGATTCGCCCCACATCCGGGCGCTGCTGGACCCCGCGAATCTGATCGAACTCAACGATCTTCCGGAGATGTTCACCCAGTTGTCCCCCTGCATTGACTGCCTGCACGCCAAAGACCGGAAACTCCATGTGGAACGCGGCGTTGCCGCAGGCATGGGCGACCTGAACTACGACGAATTCGTGGCGTTGGCGGCCAAATACACGCCGCACGCGCCCTTTATCCTGGAGTATGTCGGAGCCGCTGACTACAAGGCGGCATTAGAACTGCTGCAGGATGCGATCCGCCGGCATCAGTCCGGGGCTGTCTGATGGCCGCCGTCACTATCCCCCATCCGGGGCGGCCCCGATCATCTCTTCGTGCGCGTGCGCCGCAGATTCACCGACTGGCCGTGATGGCAGGGAAACCTCGGCCCATGCCTGGGATATGCCTCGCTCATCCCGGGCGGAATTTCAGGGGCATCAGGCAGCGCCGCTGACATCTTCTGCCGCATTGGGCAGGCCCATGGTTCAGGCGGGTGGGATCAATATCTTCACTTGTTCAATGAATCGCTGAATATCTGTAACAAGACCTTGCCGGTCCAAAGGTTCTTCACCTTCCGGCACTGTTTCGTATCTGAATCGCACTGCGTACCCCCTCAGGTCAAGGAAATCCCAGTACGGGTCAACATCCACCCCTCACTTTTCCAGCGCATAAAGCAATAAACTCAAATCATGCGTGAACGGATGGGACCGCCCCAAGAGATTCAGCCACGCCTTCAGGGCCTTCTCGACGGATTGTTGGGCGTGAAAACCAAAAACGCGGTCGTCAAAAGATTCAGCGTCAAGCATGTGCCGCAATGCCCTGAGATCGCTTTTGGCCGTTTCAAGCAAGGCCGTGGCCATTTCATGACCGGGCATACAGTCGCCTCCCCTCCTGCAAACTCGTGGCCACGATGTTCCCGGACACACCCCGCCATCGTTCCACTTCCCCCCGCGTATAGACCAGGATATCCTTTGAAATGGGAAACCGGGCAAGGCGCCGATACAGGCGCCCGGTCAGACGCCGGCGATATCGCCGGAACTCTTCCGAGTCCGTCATCACCACGAGGAAATCAACATCCGATTCGCCACGGTCCGTTCCCTTGGCATGAGAGCCAAACAGAATGACTTCATCCGGTTGGACCTCTTCCACAATGGTGTCCGTCATAGACGTTAGCAGGCTCTCATCCATGTCTCGCCCTGCCATCAATCACAGTCACACAGATTATCACAGGTTCAGGACCAATCTGCGAAATCCCGTGCGCCCGAGAGATTGGTTTTCGCTACTGTCCCTCATATCGCTGGACTTCGTCGTGGATGTATTCGATCGGGATGCCGGCCTGGCGGAACATGCCCTCGGATTCCGCGCCGTCATGGTAGCGACGCTCGCATACGACGCGGGCGATGCCGCAGTTGATGATCAGCATGGCGCAGACCCGGCACGGGGTCATCCGGCAATAGAGGGTGGCGCCGCGGATGGCGATACCCAGTTTTGCGGCCTGACAGATGGCGTTCTGCTCGGCGTGTACGGTCCGCACGCAATGCTGTGTGATGGTGCCGTCTTCATGCAAGACTTTTTTGAACTGGTGGCCGACATCGTCGCAGTGGGGGAATCCTGTGGGCGACCCGACATATCCGGTGACCAGCAACTGTCCCTCGCGGGCGATGACACAGCCGCTGCGGCCCCGGTCGCAGGTGGCCCGCTTGGCGATGGTGTTGGCCACTTCCATGAAGTATTCATCCCACGTGGGGCGATGATATTTTTCCGCCATGTCCTGCGCTCCTTCCGGCAATGCCAGCCAAGCGGGAAGTCTATCATGGCCAAGACAGGGGCGCAATGGTTTGATCTGAGGCATTTGCGAAATGGACCGTTTATGGGCATAGGAGCATGAAATATCTGGGATTTCAGATGGAACCGAGGCACGGAACGCTCATTTTGCAAATGCCTCATCGCATCCGCGCATGATGTCACGGCCCTTCCCATTGCCTGCCAGGCCAATACCCCCGAATTGTCAGAACGGTTCGCTGAGGCGGCGCACGGGTGCGCAGGTAAGAATGGTCGCGCCGTCGGGGTGCTTTTGCACGGCGAGTTCATCGTACTCATTGAGCAAAATGTGGTCCGGGGCGCAGTCATGGGCCAGCATCGCCGGTCCGCGCGTAATCACGACGCGCACCACGCTGTCGCTGGGGATGACGAGATGGTTGACCTGGTCGGGGGTGGCGATAAAAGCGACTCCAATGCCTTTGGTGAAAACGCCGCGCGTGATCTTGCTGAAATAGGCCGTGCTCCCGAATGGCGTGCAGATGACCAGCCCGTCTCCGATGATTTCCTGGTCATCCTGATACGGGTCCCCGTTGATCCATATCCGGTAGCGGACTGCGCTGTTGGCGCGGCCCTTGCTCAGGATGATCTCATTCAGCGGCGTCAGGATACGTTCCGGTTCCGCCACGCCCGCCCGGTGGATGGCGCAGCGAAGTTTCCCGTATTTGTTCACCACAAGGGCATTCTTCGCCAGCGCTTCGATCACCTGCGCGGGCGGGTGCGGGATGCAGCGGTGCCCCACCCGACTGTTCAAGATCGGGACCTTGGGCACGCCGGGCCATTCCAGTTCCGCCGCGAGCAGGGTGCCATCGCCGCCGTAGCAGGCCACAACATCCGGATCAGAATCTACGATTCGAAGATTCGCGTATTTCGCCATGAGCGGATGCAATTCATGGGCCTGTGCGCCAAAAAGCAGCACGCGCACAACCTTGTTGTCGGTCATCAGTTCCGTGGATGCGTTCATGGACTGTCGCTTTGTTGTCGGAGTGTTGCGCTTAGACCGTATTGATGCGCCCATTATAACACGCTTTTCCGCCGCCCCCTCCGGGACCCTTTCCCAAGCGCCACATTGCTGCCCGGCGAGGATCAGGCATCCGGCTGGGACAGGTCGTGCTCGACAAAGCGATGGATGGCTTCATGGTCTTCATCGCTGATTTTGGTAAAAAGAATGGCGACCTTGAAATGGTCATCGCCCACATCATCCGGATCACAGCGCACTACAATACCCTCTGCGTCAACGCGATGCTTGACCGGTTTCGGCAGTTCCAGAAGAATGCGCATGCGGGTCATCAGCGGAATCGGCTTGATGGTGTGGCACAACACGCCGTTGGCGCTGATGTTGTCCACATGGTTCAACACCCCCGGGCCGGATTCATCCACCACTACCGGCAACCCCCGGCGACTTCTCGGATACCGGCGTCTCTCTTGTCCCTCGCGTGCCATGGCGCCACCCTTCCATTGAATGGACTCACGAACCAGAATATAGTAGCGCAGAACGCGCCCCAATGCAACGCATCATCTCGCCCGCTCTCAAAAGTATGGACGCTCCCCCCAACCTCATTTGACGGAATCGTCGTCCCCGGTGGTGAAGGGCCGGCCGACCTGCGCGCAGACCAATCGCAGCGCGCCCATGACGCGGTCCTCGACATCGTCGGTCCAGGGCGCGGGCTGGCCGTAGGCGTGCATGGCCGTGGCCCCCTCATAGCCGCCCTCCAGGCGCACGCGCCGCGAAGGGATATAGGCCATCACGTCGTTGGCATAGCCCATGATGATCGTGTCGCGACCAAGCAACTGCTTCAATTTCACGGCGTAATCCACCACCACCTCGCCGCCCATCACGATCACCGTCTGCTCCCCCAGCCGCCACGCCTGCACCGGATAGGGATAGGTCGCGGGCAGCGATTCTCCGGCATCCAGTATCCCGCGCATGCGCTCCGCCCAGCGGCGGACGTAGCCCTCGGACTTCCCGATGATCTCCGTCAATTCCTCGCGCGCCGGTGGCGTCTCGAACGCCAATTCGACCTCGTGGTAGGCGGTGTGCAATTCCGGCGCGAGGGCGCGCATCGGACTCTCGAGTGCGCAGGACACGGCGGCGGCCAACGTGCGGCCGTACTGCTCCGCCAGCGCCACGGACCGGCGCGGCAGGGGATTCTGATCGCCGCCGCAGCCCGCGAAGAACATCGCCGCCGCCCCCGGATGCGCCGCCTCCAGTTCAATTTGCGCGTAGCCCGGATAATCGCCGCACCATTGGTAGCCGTCCAACGTCGTCGCGTGGCATGCATAGCCGAACACAATCGCCGCGATCCCGCCGTTGGGACGCTGCACTTTCAGCACCGGCACGGCGTGGTCCTGCGGTCCCTCCAGCGCGTGCAGTTGCAGTATCTCCGCCTCGCGGTTGTTGCGGCGGTTCACGGCAAAGCGCGCGACAGCGCTCCCCGTGAATATCTCTGCCGGCGCCAGGTTCGCCAGCGCCGCGCCGACCGTCGCCGCGACGATCCCCTCCAACTGGCGCGTGTACCGTGTGATGGCCTCCTGCTGCGCCGCGTTGGTGGGGTAGATGTCCGGAAGCGAATTGTCGAGCACCGGCCCGGAATGCGTGTGCGAACCGCTGAGAACGATCTGCGCGCGCGCGAGGCCATGTTCCCGCCCGATGGCGTCCCGGATGCGATCAGACATGTCCTTGGGGTAACCGATGATGTCCGTCGTGACCAGCACCGCCGTATGGCCCGAGGCGTCCCGCAGCGCCAGCGCCTTCACCCAGAGATCATGCAACGCGCCCTCCGCCTCGCGGTCCCGCGCCGCGTAGCCCGCCAGCCACAACGGTTCCTCCGGCGTAATCTTCGCCCGGGCAACGCCCGCCTGCCAGCCGTCCGCGGCGGCCTGCCCCGCGGCCGCGCCCACGGCCAGAAAAAGCATCCCGCAACACACGCCAATCCATAGCCAATGCCCCGAAATCATCACACGTTCCTTTCAGTGTTTGCCTCAGCATAAAGGAAACAGGTTCCCACGTCAACGAGTTCCAGACCCGCTGGCCGCGGGCACTTTTCGCTGACCATGTCAGACAGCACATAATGGAGGCAATGACGCTGACTTGAAAAAGAGACGGCGTCATGGCCCTCGGTGCGGACGTGGATAGGCATGCGATCAAAGCGTTTTGCGAGAAATGGCGGATTGCGGAGTACATAACGTTTCAGCCGACCAAAAAACAATGACAAAAAGAAAGTGTTGTGCGTATTGATTCAAAAGGTTACACCAGTCGCTTAAAATGTTGCCGCAGTTCGCTTTTTTCGGCGCGATCCTTCGCGAGGATTTCGGTCCGGAAAGCGACATTGACGTCTTGATTACCCTTGCGTCCTCGGCGGAATTGGATTTATTTGACTGGATCGAGATGCATCGCGAGTTGCCGGAGATGTTCGGCAGACCGGTTGACCTCGTGGAGAAAACCGCGATCAGAAATCCCTGTCGCCGCTGGGAAATCCCGGCGCATCACGAGTCGGTATATATCGCCTGAGAAAAAGACATCACCTGTCCGTGGGGTATTCTCGACGCCGCTCGGCGGGTTGACGCTTTTGTCGTCGGCGTATCGTTGAATGGGTACGAAAAGGACGGGAAACTTCAGTTGGCCATGGAACGATTATTGGAGTCCTTCGGGGGAGGCGAGCCGCAGATTAAGCGATTCATTCCGCAGGGAATATGGTCATGTTCCATGGGAAGGGATGATTGCATTGCGCAATGCGCTTGCACGTGAATAGGGCAAAATACGTAATGACATTGTCCGGCGCATGGCCACAAAACGTATTCCTGAATTGATTTGTTCGCCTGAGCAATTGGGAGTGTCTGATCTTTGACGGCTACTGTTTTTCCTGGGTCAATTGTCTGGCCCAGGCATTGTCGGGGGCTTCGGTCAGCACGTCCCGTGCAATCTTCAGGGCCGCGTCGCGCCGGCCGACCTTGTAGAGACAATAGGCCCACCGGCACAACACGTCCACACGATTAAAGCGGGAATCATAAGCGCTGTACTGTCTGCCGGGCTGGGCACACCCCGCTGCGCTTGCATAATGTTCAATGGCCTTGTCGAAGGCGCCTTGCGCGGCATGGAGTTCGCCGCGCAGGTAGTGACCTTCGGGCTGGTTGGGGCTGGTTTCCAGGTGCTTTTCCAGCACGGCATCCGCCCGTTTGAACGCCTCCGCCGCGACCTCCGCGCGGCCTGCGCGGCCCGCCGCGCGCCCCAACAGGAACAGCGCGGCGAAATTGCCGCCGCCCTGGTTGGCCGCCGTCTGCGCAAGAAGCATCGCGGCGTCCCACTGGCCCGCCTGAAACGCGCAATACGCCAGGCCGAGACTGGCGCGGGGGTTGTTCGGCTTTTCCCGGGAAACCTCCCCGAAGATGTCCTGCGCCTTTTTCCATTCGCCAAGTTCCATCAGCGCGAAGGCATAATCCAGGCGCGGCTGGATTTGCGCCGGTTTGTTGCGCAAGACGTGTTGGATAAGTTCGGCGGCTTTCCGCGGGTCGCCCAGACGCAGGTGGCATTTGCCGAGTTGATGATAGGCCGCGTAGTGATGGCGGTTCATTTCGATGGCGCGCTCAAAATGGCGCACCGCCGCTTCCAGGTCCCCCTTCATGGATGCGGTCACGCCTTCATCGTAATAACTGTCCGCGTTTTCACCGCCAAACACTATCATATCGCGGTTCCTTATGCCGACGCGCGCACGGCTTCGAGCGCGGCGCGCACCTGATCTTCCGTTACATCCGTGCGGTGCACCACCTGTCCGATGGCGCAGGGGAGCACAAACTTCAACGCGCCCGCGCGCGCCTTTTTGTCTTTGCGCATGGCGGCGATCGTTGCCTCCACGGGCAATTCCGGCCAAACCGTCGGCAGCCCGTAGGCCGCGCAGCATGCGCGCTGCCGCGCGACAAATGCGTCATCCACCATGTCCAACAACCGCGCCAGGGCGCCCGCCGCGCACATCCCCACCGCCACCGCCTCGCCGTGCAGGAAATGGCCATAGCCCGTCACCGCTTCGAAGGCGTGGCCGAAGGTGTGGCCGTAATTCAGGTTGGCGCGCGGTCCCTGTTCGGTTTCATCCGCCGCGACCACCGCCGCCTTGATCTCGCAGGATCGTCGGATGGGATAGACCAGCGCTTCGAGATCGCCCCCGAGGATCGCGGCGGAGTGCCGCTCCACATACGCGAAAAGGTCCGCGTCGGCGATGACCCCGTGCTTAATCACCTCGGCCATGCCGGCGCGCAGTTCACGGTCCGGCAGCGTGCGCAGCAGGTTCAGATCAATGATTACGGCGCGGGGCTGGTGGAACGCGCCGATCGTGTTCTTTCCCCGGGGATGGTTCACGCCGGTCTTGCCGCCCACGCTTGAGTCCACCTGCGCCACCACCGTGGTCGGAATTTGCACAAAAGGCACGCCGCGCATGAATGCACTCGCCGCAAAACCCGCCACGTCGCCCACCACGCCGCCGCCCAGCGCGACCACCACGCTGGAGCGGTCCAGGCCGCCGTCCAGGAAGGTCCCGCAGATTGCCTCGATGGCCGTCAACCGCTTTTGCTCTTCGCCCGCCGGCATGACATGCGTCACGCAGCGCAGCCCCGCTTCCCGAATCAGCCCTTCCACCCGCGCGGCGTACAGCGGCCCCACATTATCATCCGTCACCAGACCCGCCGCGCCCTTTACGCCCAGTCCACGCAGTGTCTCCGGCAACCGGTCCAGCACCCCCGCTCCCAGATGAATGGGATACGAGCGTTCACCCAATGCCACTGTGATAATGACGGCCATTGTGATTCCCTGCGACTTCATCCGCGCATTCCGGAACTGCGCAACATCGCGCCCGGTTATTTTAGTGTATTGATTTGGGCGAATGCTACGGCGGCGGCATGCGGAATGCAGAATGCGGAGTATCGCAGGTGGGAGGTATTACCGCAGCGAGTGGTCCAACGTGTCCGACATGTCCGACAAAAGAGCGCAGGCGCCGCCGGCCAGGCAGGGACAGGCTGAAGCCTGTACTCCAGAACAAGCAGGCGGCCCCGGCGGCGTCTGCCAACGCGGCCGGGGCCGGAGCGATCAACCGGAGATTCCGGGGTTTGTCGTTTGTTGGAGTATTGGCGTTCAGTGGGCGGCATGGACGGCGAAGTTCTTCGCGACCTGCTCCCAGTTCACCACGTTCCACCAGTCTTTGACATAATCAGCGCGGCGGTTCTGATGTTTGAGGTAGTAGGCGTGCTCCCACACATCAATGCCGAGGATGGGCACGCTGCCCCACGGCGAGAGTTTCTGCTGACTTTCGGCCTGGAGCACGACCAGACGTTTGTCTTCGGGACGATAGTGAAGCAAGGCCCAGCCACCGCCTTCCACCGCCACCGCAGCGGCGCTGAAATGCGCCTGGAATGCCTCGAAACTGCCGAAGTCTTCCTCGATTTTTGCAAGCAATGCGCCGGTCGGCTTACCACCGCCGCCATTGCCCGGAGGCGCCATGATGGTCCAGAACATGCTGTGCAGATAGTGACCGCCGCCGTGGAACGCGGCCTGCCGCGACCAGTGCTGCACGAGGGCGTAGTCATTCGCCGCCCGCGCCTTGGCCAGTTCCGCTTCCGCCTTGTTCAGGCCGGTTACATAGGCTGCGTGGTGTTTGCTGTGATGCAGTTCCATGGTCATGGCGTCAATGTACGGTTCCAGCGCATCATAAGCATAGGGCAGTTCCGGCAGTTTGTGTTCGGTAAGGACGCCGCCCGCCTGGGCACCCTGCGCTTGGGCGGTTGTCGCTCCCGCAAGGACGCCCCCTGCCAGCGCAATACCGCCGGCAGTCATCAGAAAATCGCGTCGCGATGTATCCATATCATTCTCCCTTTCGGTTCGCCGATGTTCTTCATTCGGCGCTTCATGTGTGCTGTATATGGCGCAACGCACCGTAATTATCGGTGTCGTTCGAGGTTTCGTACCCCCCGCCGTCGCGTAAGTAAACGCCCTGATTCGCGCAGTTATTCCTGCGCCGGTTTTCCACCTGCGCCGGTTTTCCAAAAGCAGACGCGGCACTCTGCCGGATTCATTTCCCCGAACAAACGCGGCAGGATGCCGCGTCTATTCTGGTCATTTCAGCCCACCGCTTCACCGGACCATGCGCAGCGGAATAGACGGCGCACATCGTCCACAGTGAATTGTCCGACCTGGTTTTTGAAGCGGTAGGGATCATTGCAGATGTCCGCTGCGAATCGGTCCAAGGCGGATTCCGCGACGCCCGCGTCGCGCGCTGCCGGGGAGCACCCCACCCGGCGCATCAGACCGTGCAACGCTTTGCGTATGGCGGCGGCGGCCGTGGCGGGCGTCGGGGCGGCGGGGTGGCCGAGGGCGCCAGCGATGGCCGCCACCTTTTCGGGTTCATGGCGCGCGTTCACTTCGAAGACGGGACTGAGCAGGAGGGCGTTCGCAAGGCCATGGGGTACGCCGAATTCGAGGGTGAAATAGTAGCCCATGCCATGCACCAGCGTGGTGCCGCTCTGGGCGATGACGCATCCGGAAAGCATGGCCGCATGCAGCATGGCGCCCCGCGCATCCAGGTCATCGCCGTGGTGCACGGCGCGCGGCAACCATTGCGCGATGAGGCGGCACGCCTCCATCGCGAGCGTATCGCCGATGGGCGTGGACCGCTTCGACAACAGCCCCTCCATGGCCTGACTCAGCGCATCCAGTCCCGTGGCGGCGGTGACGGCAGGCGGCATGCCAATCGTCGCTTCCGGGTCCAGAAACGCCGCGCGGGGAAACAGGTCATGCCCACGAATCGTGCGCTTGTACCGACCTGTCGCATCCACCAGCACGGCGTAGGGTGTAACCTCGCTGCCCGTGCCTGCTGTTGTCGGCACGGCCGCGATGGGAAGCGCGGGACGCGCCCGCGCCTGCGATGAAAAGTATTCGGCGCATGCGCCGGGGTTGCGCGCCAGCAACGCAACCGCCTTGGCGACATCCATCGGACTGCCCCCGCCCACGCCGATGACCCAGTCACATTGCGCCGCGCGGCACAGCGCCGCGCCCCGTTCACAGACCGATGTGCCCGGATTCTCCGGCACGCCCTCAAAGATTGCCGCGTGAGGAAACTGTCCCAGGATGCGGTCCAACAGGCCGCTCGCGCGGGCGGACCCCTGCCCGGTGACAAGCAGCGGCTTATCGCCCCAGTCGCCGCAGTGCTCTCCCAGAGCGCCCGAAACCCCGACGCCAAAATACATCTCCGTGGGGACAACGTAATGATACGACCGCATGTGCACAGTGTAGCGGAGTCTTCTCGAAAAATCGAACGTTTCTCGGCCGCGCTCGGTCGCAGTGTCCCGTCTATGGGTGACGTCAAACGCTTTTCCTGCGCCTGGTCATGGAATAAAGGGCCATCCACCAATTGTTTGTTTAGAATACGTGCAGGAAACGGAATTTGTTGGCTGAATCGCAGTTTGTGAAGTAAGGCTTCACAATAGGATGAACAACCAATCCAAAAGAACCCGTCCTGTGGCATATACCTGAAATTATTAGTTGACATTGAGATTTGAAAGTGTTATAATTGGTGAAAATACACTGAGCGTTATTTTTTAACTGCCCGATGGTATTGTAAGCAGGAGGCAGGTATTCGCCTGTTTTCTGGGCGTATGGTTTCCGCCGGGAGGAACAGGTGAGAAGAAGTAACAGGAGGAGCGAGGATGAAGCAGATTTCGATGATGGTAATGGCCCTGGCGCTGGTGTTGGCGGCTGTGGGGCTGACAGGATGCCCCAAGCAGCCCCGGCTGGCCGTTTCGGTGAAGAACATGCATTTCGGGGTGGTGGAAGGAACCATTCCGGGCACACAGGTGTACGAAACGGAGCGGACCTTTGAGGTGTGGAACTGCGGCGCGCCGGATACCACCCTGGTCTTTACGGTATCGGCGGACCAGCCTTGGATCGAAGTGACGCCGACCATGGCGCAGAGCACGGGCAAGGATGACAAAGTGACGGTGACCGTCACCATCAACCGGGATTATGACGAGACGGCGAAAACGCCGGCCTACGCCACGGGAAGCATCTTGGTGCAGGCCGGCTTCGCGAGCGCCACGATCGGCGTGACGACCGCGCCAAACTACTACACCGAGGTATTCCCCAGCGGGACCGATCTGGACAAAGTGATGCTGACCTTCACGCCCAGCGGCGGCCCCAGTTATTACCTGTTGGACACGGAAAGCATCACGGATTTCCCGACGGACCCCACGGGCGGCCTGATCTTGAACTTCAGCGCCTTCGGCGATCCGGTGAAAGCCGGCTTGTTCGGCAACGCCACCGTGCCGTTCTATGGCGCGAATTACGATACGCTCTACATTTCAAGCCGGGGCTGGATAAGTTTCGGAAAGCCAGGCAATACGCCGACCTCGCTGGGCGCGCACTTCAAGGTTCCGCAGATTTCCGCGTTGAATGTGGACGCAACGGATCCGGGCAGCATGGTTTCCTACCTGCAAGAACCGGACCGCCTCGTCATTACCTACGAAAACGTGCCGACAAGCGGCGCGCCGGGCTATCCGAACGACTTCCAGGTGGAGATGTTCTTCGATGGACGGATTCAGGTCAGCTATCTCAATGTGGACCCCGCGATGAGCGGCGTGATCGGTCTGTCGTCAGGATTGGGCAAGAACAACCTGCCGCCGGCGGATTTTCTTGAAAGTGACTTGAACACCGCGCCGTTGAAGGCCCTTGTGGAATAACCCGCCGTCCGGCGTGGCCCTGAAAGATACACCGGGGCTTCTCTCTCAATAACGAGAGAGAAGCCCCGACCGTTTCTTGCTGTAATTGCCGACCCCTGCGCCAAGACCTTTGCGGCACGGAGCAGTTCGGACCGGCGTTATTGTTTTTCCAGAATGATCAGAAAGTCGTTGTAACTGGGGCCGTTGTTCACGGTGATGGACTGGACGGTCCATCCGTCACGCAAAAGGCGTTCCAAATCTTCTTTTCCCGAACCATTGGACTGGATAATCAACGCTTTCTGCATGGCTCCTCCTCAAATGCCGCCGGCGGAGTCGCAACCCACATCTGAATCGGCCGCTCCCACTTGGAACGCCTCAAGATACCGCAGCGTGGCCTCGCAGGTCAACTGCCCCGGAGCGGTGGCCTCGCCCAGAAACGTATAGGTAATCCGCGAACCCAGCAGGGGAAAAAATATGCGGGTGCACAACCCGGCGGCGCCCATGCCGATGACCACCATGTCCTCGAAGGCGGTATTGAGCAGGAACCGCGCAAGCGTTTGAACATCTCCCGCGTTTCGGCAATGCGCGGCTACTTTGATGATGTCCACACCGTGGCCGCGTCCTTTATCCGCAATTGCCGCCAAACGGTCCGGCGGCGGCGTTTCCCGGAAGTCGTGGTGAGAACCCAGCACAAGCCGCCCCTGATCATGGGCCGCCGCGATCACATCGTCCAGGATGGCATCAGCGGCCAGTTCCACATCCACCGCCTCCGCGCACTCCAGCGCCGCGCGATACAGCGCCAGCCGCTCCGCTTCGCCGCCCCGCCAGCCTCCGCCTTCCGCGGTCATCCGGACCGTGGCAATTCGCGACGTCCCCTCCCATCGCTTCAGTTCCGCACGCACGGCCGCGGGGGCCTGATTTTCAAACAGGTCAATCCGGAATTCCAGGATGTCCACCCCTGCATCAAGGGCCGCGCGCACCGCGCCGGCAGGCGCGCCGTCACGCAGCGCCAGCGCCACG
The DNA here is from genome assembly GCA_937951485.1 of uncultured bacterium. GTDB lineage: Bacteria > Hydrogenedentota > Hydrogenedentia > Hydrogenedentales > CAILVY01 > CALEDJ01. The sequence goes on along the minus strand of CALEDJ010000007.1, from coordinate 118,665 downwards.
CACGGACGTTCTCCAAGCGCCACGGAACCCAGACGAAGCATTGGCCGTGCTCTCCTCAATTCCCTCGACAGGCAGCCAATGACTGCCGGTGACCTTCAGATTATGCCGGCTGTATTGTAGGATGCGGGCGCATTCAGCGCAAGAAAGCGGGCCATAATGCCGACAAATTTTCGGCGAGATAACGGATTTTCATTGACATCGTAGCAGTCTCCGGATAATCTTTACTGCGCAGTGTCATATGCTTGGGATAAATTCAGTGGAGATGTTCCATATCCCGATTTCTCGTGAGTATGCGAGTGTCGGGCGGAAAGTGTCAGGTTGCTGATTCCGGGGAAAACGCAAGATGGCGGATGGGTCAAGGAGGACAGGAAAAAGCAAGGTTTGGCTGACAGCCGTTTTTCTGGCGCTGGTGGGATTGAGCGCAGCGTATCTCTGGTGGACGGCCCAACGGGCTGACCGCCGGATGCGGAATGATCTGCTGCAACAAGCAAAACTGATCGCAGCGACAATCAACCGGGACCGGCTGGATGCACTGAGCGGGACAGAAGCGGATGTGGGCGCGCCGGAATATGAACGGCTCAAAGTCCAACTGGCATTGACGCGCAGCATCATTCCCAAGTGCCGGTTTCTTTATCTGATGGGACAGAACGCCCGCGGTGAAATGTTTTTCTACGTGGATTCCGAGCCGGCCGGTTCGGACGATGAATCGCCGCCGGGGCAAATATATGAGGAAGCGACGGAGGCCGACCTTCTGGTTTTCAGCGAGGGGCGTGCATCCGTTCAAGGACCAATTTCTGACCGCTGGGGCGTTCTGATCAGCGCCATGGTTCCAATCCGGGCTCCCCGGACCGGCAATGTGGTGGCGGCTTTCGGCATGGACATTGACGCCAACGACTGGCGCGCCCTTATCCGACGCAGCATGATGGTCCCCATCCTGTTTGCCCTTGCGATTGCGGGCATCTTCTGGGCGGGTGTCGCGCTGTTCGCCTGGCGCCGACGACGCCCTCCGGATGGACGGCAGGCATGGCTGGCGCGCCATGCCGAAGCCGTGATGACGGCAGGGGTCTGTTTCTGGCTGACGCTGTTTTTCGCATATGAATTCCACGAAAATGAGCAACGAGGGCACGCAGAGGCTTTTGCCCGACTCTCCACGGCGAGGATGGCGGCGGTGTTTGAGACGTTTCGCGAACTGCGCGACAGTCAACTGGAGGGCCTTGCCCTGTTTTTTGCTTCGAGCGACGCCGTTGAGAGGAAGGAATTTCACGCGTATTCCCGCCATCTGACCAAAAATGCGATCGTTCATGCGTGGTCATGGGTCCCCGCCATTCCTGCCAGTGCACGGTTGCGGCTGGAAGAAGAAATGCGAGGGGAAGGGTTTTCCAACTTCGTCATCTGGGAGAAAAGTATCCTTGGAGAACGTCGTCCTGCGGTGGAGCGCGAGATATTCTATCCTGTCTTGTATATAGAACCCCCGGAAGGCAATGAAGAGGTGTTTGGTTTCGACCTGGGTTCGGAGCCGCTGCGTCGGGCCACGATGGAACAGGCGGCGCAGACGGGCCTGGTGATCGCCACGGAACCGCTGGCCCTGGCACACGAATCGGGCGATCGGACAAGCATCCTGCTATTTCGTCCCGTTTTCTCCGACAGCGCTTCGATGACATTGAAAGGCTTCGTCGTTGCTGTGCTGCGGCTGGAGCACCTCTTTGCGCAGACCATTCCATGGCTTGAGGATCAGCAGCCGGCCATTATTCTCGATCTGTTTCAACTAAGCCCCGATGCTGCGCCCTTATTTCTGGCCTCTACGCAACCGGCGCGAATAAATGAACCCGACAAGTATCTTCGCCTGCAACCTCTTGATTATTCCGCTGACTTCCATGTAACTGCGCCCATTTTCGCCTTTGGCAGGACCTACATAGTGGCCGCACACGCAGGGCCGGCATTTCATGCGGTTCACCCCGCGCGCGCGGGTGTTATCAGCATGCTGACCGGAACTGTTCTTTCCCTGATGTTGGTCGCATTCATCGTGCTGTTGAACAATCGCAGGTATATGCTGGAGCAACAGGTGCGGGAACAGACGGCGGCGTTACGCGAGAGTGAGGCGCGGTATCGGATTCTCTTTGAGGGTTCCCATGATGCGCTCATGACATTGGAGCCGCCCGAGTGGCGTTTCACTTCGTGCAATCCGGCGACACTCGCCCTGTTCAACGTTGCCAGTGAGGCTGAATTTGTCGCGCTCGGCCTGTGGGAATTGTCTCCCGAATATCAGCCCGATGGCAGTTTTTCGATCACGAAGGCCAAACAAATGATCGAAACCGCGCTGCGTAACGGTTCCCACTATTTCGAATGGACCCACCGCCGCTTGAACGGCGAGTTATTTCTCAGCACGGTCCTTTTGAACACGATGACTCTGGGCAACAAAACCCTTCTGGAAGCCACGGTGCGCGACATCACCGAGCGTAAACGCGCGGAATCGGCCCTGCGGGAAAGCGAACAGAAGTATCGCCTGCTGGTCGAAAACGCCAACAGCGTCATTCTGCGCATGGACGCCCGGGGCAATGTGACCTTTTTCAACACCTTCGCCCAGCACTTCTTCGGGTACTCCGAAGCGGAAATCCTGGGAAGAAATGTCGTGGGAACCATTGTGCCCGAAGTGGAAAGCACCGGCCGTAATCTTCGCGCCATGGTGCTTGACCTGCTGGCAACCCCTGACCACTACAGTCAGAACGAAAACGAGAACATGCGCAAAGACGGGTCGCGGGTCTGGGTGCACTGGACCAACAAAGGGATTCTCGATGCCGAGGGGAATATTGTCGAGGTGCTCTCCATCGGCAACGACATCACAGCGCACAAACAGGCGCGGGAGGCACTGATTGAAAGCGAAACCCGGCTGAACAAATTGATTGCCGTCGCCCAGGACGCCATCATCATGATGGACCCCGAAGGCAATATCTCGATGTGGAATGAAGCCGCTGAGCGTATTTTCGGCTATGCCGCCCCGGAGGCGCTGGGTCGCAATCTGCACAAATTGCTGGCTCCGGGACGTTTCTGGGAGGCTTTTTGCGCGGCGTTCACAGAATTTCGAAAAACGGGGACCGGCAATGCGGTGGGGCACACAACCGAATTGGTCGCTTTGCGCAAGAATGGCGATGAATTCCCCGTTGAACTGTCGTTGTCAGCCGTCCAACTGAAAGGACAATGGCACGCCATCGGCCTCCTTCGCGACATTACAACACGCAAACAGGCGGAAGCAGCGCTGCAGGAAACCGTATGTCATCTCGAGGAAGCGACCGCACGGGCGAACGAGATGGCGGTGAAAGCCGAGATTGCCAACATGGCGAAAAGCCAGTTCCTGGCGAACATGTCCCATGAAATCCGCACGCCCATGAACGGCGTCATCGGCGCTATTGACCTGCTTCTCGATACCGACCTGAACGACGAACAGCGACATTTGGCGGACATTGTACGGTCCAGCGGCGACGCGCTGCTGACGCTGATCGACGATATTCTGGATTACTCGAAAATCGAGGCAGGCAAACTGGATCTGGAAACATTGGATTTCGACCTGCGTGCCCTGCTCGACGATTTCGCCGCGATGCTCGCCGCGCGGGCGCAGGACAAAGGGCTGGAATTCATCTGCGCGGCGGACCCGCAGGTTCCGACGCATCTGCAGGGGGACCCGGGGCGACTGCGACAGGTGTTGACCAACCTCGCCGCCAATGCCGTCAAGTTCACCCACCAGGGGGAGGTGTCCGTGCGGGCGCATTTGGAATCGGAGACGGACACGGAAGCGGTGCTGCGCTTCTCAATTAGAGATACCGGCATCGGCATTCCCGAAAACAAAATGGACATCCTCTTTGACAAATTTACGCAGGTGGACGCCTCGACAACGCGCAAATATGGCGGGACCGGCCTGGGGCTCGCCATTTCAAAGCAACTCGTCGAAATGATGGGCGGCAGGATTGGCGTGAGCAGCAAAGAGGGCGTCGGCTCCGAATTCTGGTTTACCACGCGCTTTATCAAGCAGCCGGCGCCGAAGCGCATGGAAGCGCCGCCTATCCGGCTTCAGGGCGCGCATGTGCTTGTAGTGGATGACAACGCCACGAACCGCGAGATTATCACAGCCCAATGCGCCGCCTGGGGCATCCGGGCGGAGCAGGCCATTAATGCGCCGACGGCTTTGCGCATGCTGCATCAGGCGCGCGAAGCGGGCGATCCGTTTGCCGTCGTCATTATGGATATGCAGATGCCGGAGATGGACGGGGAAACGCTGGGCCGGGCCATCAAGGCGGACGAGTCCCTGAAAGATACGCTGATGGTGATGATGACCTCGTTGGGGCAGCGCGGCGATACGCGGCGGCTGGAGGCCATCGGTTTCGCAGGCTATCTCACCAAGCCGGTGCGCCAGTCCGATTTGTTCGATTGCCTGGCCATGACCATTGCGGGCGCATCGCAAAAAGAGAAAAAGACAATCGTCACGCGCCATTCCATCCGCGAGATGCGCCGCCGCGCGGCGCGTATTCTGCTGGCGGAAGACAACATCACGAATCAGCAGGTGGCCCTGGGTCTGCTACGGCGATTGGGATTCCACGCCGAAACGGTTTTTAACGGTAAAGAGGCGCTGCACGCGCTCGAACAACGGGACTATGACCTTGTGCTCATGGACGTGCAGATGCCCGTAATGGATGGGCTGGAAGCGACCCGCCGCATCCGCGATCCCCGGTCCAACGTCCGAAATCACGCCATCCCGATCATCGCCATGACCGCCCATGTCATGCAGGGCGACCGGGAAAAATGCCTGCATGCGGGGATGGACGATTACATTGCGAAACCGATTGACCCCAAGATTCTCACGGACATCCTCGACCGTTTCCTGCCCAAAGAAATCGGGACGGACAAGCCTCCCGACGAGCGTAACAACCTCATGCTTCAACCGCAGGAGAGCACTGGTGCGGAGACGGCACAGGTGCCGGTATTCGACAAAGCAGCCCTGATGGGGCGGCTTATGGGGGATGTGGGGCTGGCGCGGACAATCACCGCATCTTTTCTTGAAGATATTCCCCGTCAGATCGCGACCCTGAAAGCCGCTCTGGATGCCGGGGACCTCGCCGCCGCAAGCCGCCAGGCACACACCATCAAGGGTTCATCCGCCAACGTGGGCGGTGAAGCCCTCCGCCATATCGCCACGGAGATGGAACAGGCGGGTAAGAGCGGCGACATTGCCGCCATGGCGTCGCGGATGACGGCGCTGGAGAAGCAATTCGAACTTCTGAAACAGGCCATGGAGGATGCATTTGCGTGAGAATCCTGATTGCCGAAGATGATCAGACATGCCGGGCCATGTTGGCCGCCGTGATGAAAAAATGGGGCTATGACGTGATCGCCGTGGATGACGGCGGGGCGGCGTGGGAGATTCTCCAACAGCCCGACCCGCCCCGATTGATCATTCTGGACTGGGTGATGCCGGTGGTAGACGGACTGGAACTCTGCCGACGCATCCGCGCACAAGAAGGATCCGACCCGCCCTATGTCATCCTCTTGACCGCCAAAGGCGAAACGAATGACATCGTGGAAGCGCTGGACGCCGGCGCCAACGATTATGTCACCAAGCCCTACGACAACGCCGAATTGCGCGCGCGGATTGGAGTGGGCCGGCGCATGTTGGAATTGCAGGCCGATTTGAACGGCGCGAAAAACGCCCTGGCGCACGAGGCCATGCACGACGCCCTGACCGGCATCTTCAACCGACGCGCCATCCTCGACGGACTTTCGCGGGAAATCTCCCGCGCGAAGCGGCAGGGAAGCGCCTTGAGCATCGGCATCTGCGATATTGACCATTTCAAGCAAGTCAACGACCGCCACGGCCATCAGGTCGGCGATGAAATACTTCGCGGTTTCACACAGATAATTCAGCAAAACTTGCGGGAATGCGACCTGCTGGGCCGTTATGGGGGCGAGGAATTTCTCATTATCGCATCCGGCTCCAGCGGCGCGCCGCAAGAAATGCTCTACGAAAGGCTGCGCGAGGCCATCGCGGTGACGCCCATCCCAACGCGTGCCGGGGATATTTCCATCACGGTGAGCATCGGTGTCGCCCCGGGCGGGGGCGACAGCACAGTGGACGCATTGCTGGCCGCTGCCGACACCGCGATGTATCGCGCCAAAAGCATGGGCCGCAATTGCGTCACCTACGCAAAAAAATAACCGCCCCCGTACGGAATGCGGAATGGGGTATGCGGCGGGCGGAGGGCGGAGTGGGAAAGGTATTGCGGCCATGCACTGTCCGACCCGTCCGACAAAAAATGCTTGGCCCCGCTCGCCAAGCAGGGACAGACTAACGCCTGTACTCCAGAACTGACAGGCTGAAGCCTGTACTCCAAGACCGGCCGCACCTCAGGCTGAACGCCGTGTAATGGACGTGATACCATGGCATTCACATCACGCCACGACGGCAACGGCACGGGAGGTATTCGGCCATGCGGCATGTATTACGCGGATTGGCGCTGGGATGGACGGTTGGGATGCTGGCGGTGGCGACAGGGGGCGCGGACGCGCCAACCACCCTGGCGGACCGGGCCTTTGAACAACTGCGCGCCAACCCGCCGATCTGTGCGGACCATTTCGATTTCGTGGTTCTCGGCGATTCCGCGCCGATGGAACCCATCTTCCTGCCGGAAGCCTTTCATCGGATGATCCAGGAATGGAATGTGTTGCGGCCGGCCTTCGTGATTGACTGCGGCGACCTGATCCTCGGCGGCGCTGCGGAGGGGCTTGGCCCCCAATGGGATGAGTTTGAGCGGGTAATAGCGCAGTGTGAAGCGCCTTTCTTCCCCGTTGTGGGCAATCACGATGTCGCCTGCGCGGAATCGGAGCGAATCTATGCCGAGCGCGTCGGCCCGTTGACCTACGCCTTCAGTTACGGCAATTCGCGCTTTGTCATCCTCAATTCGGAAGAACTCGACATGGCGCAGCGCATATCCGACGTACAAACCGCGTGGCTGCGCGAGGATCTGGCAAATACGAAGACGAAAAACATTTTTCTCTTCCTGCATGAACCGTTTTTTGCGATGGATTGGGACGCCAACTGGGGCAACGTGGCCGAGGCGATTCGCGGGTATCCCGTGAAGGTGGTCTTCGCGGGGCACTGGCATTATTACCGCTATTGGGGTGAACGTGACGGCGTGCGCTATGTCATCACCGGAGGCGGCGGCTCAGAAGTGCGCGCGCCGGAGGCGGAAGGCGGCTTTGAGCATTATCTGCTGCTGCGGGTGCGCGGCGACGAGGTGGACTGGGCAGTGATTCGCCCGGGATCGGTGCTGCCTCCCGATGTCGCCACCCAGGAACAAGTGGACGCGGTGCGTCGCCTGCAAAACGCATTTCGGTCTGAATCCCTCGAAGTGCCCCTGGGCGAAGGGCTGGACCGGCAAATCAACATCCACTTCGAGAATCCCTGCATGGAACCGATTGCGTCCATCCTGCGCTGGCGCGTCCCGACCGGCTGGCAGGTCGAACCCTTGGAAATGGCGTATTCCGTCGCTCCGCAAGAAAGCCTGCGCATGGCCGTCCACATCCGGGCCGACGGACCGGAGGCCGTGCGTTTTCCCGCGCCGTCCTTCATCACGGAAATCATGCCGCCGGGTGCCGAGAAGCCGGTGCGCATTGAGAAGGAAATTGACCTGGTTCCGGTGATTCATTCCCCCTATGCCGTGGCGCCGGTGATGCTCGACGGCGACCTTGGGGAATGGGCGCATGCCGCGCCGATCCCGCTGACCTATGCCTACGCCTTCGACATCACGGACGCGGAAGACCTCCAGTCCCAGGTGCGCCTGATGTGGGATGAGAACAATGTCTTCATTGCGGTGGAGACCGAAGACGACGAATTTCATCAACCCTACGCGGGCGATATTGTGTGGCTGGCGGACAATGTCCAACTTTTTCTCGACCAGTGGGAATGGGGACTGACCCTGACGCAGAAAGGCCCGGAGGTATTCATGTACAAGGGCCCGGGCCGCCGGTCCGAGAGCGTGAACAGCGTGGTTGGTCTGGCGATCAAGCGGGACGGACGGCGCACGGTCTATGAAGCCGCTTTTCCCGCATCGGAAGTCGCCCCACTCCGCCTGCACGCGGCTAATCACTACCGATTTACCATTGTCATGAATGATCGGGACCCCTCCCGCCCCGAACGCCCCCGGCACTGGGCGGAACTCACCCCCGGCGCAGGCGAAGCCCGCGCATGCCCGATGGCCAAAGTCGTGCTTGTGAAGTGATTTGAGTCCGCTCGGGTCAGTCGGCGCAGGGGCGGCTCGTTTGTAAGAATGATCTGACCTGAAGGATAATGAAATTGCCTGGCATATGCAGATTGTGCGGACTATGTCGCATTTTTTGCGTTGCATTGATCAAAATAAGGAGTCCTTCATATGTTCACGCGCTGCCCCCTCCCCGTGATTATGTGTCTTTGCGCCTGCCTTGCAATGCTGCTCCCCGGCCCCGGAGCGTTGGCGACCCCGCTGGACGACTATGTGGCCGCGCCGGACCCATCTTATACCTATTCGATTTCCAGTAGCACGTATGTGCCTGTTCCCGGATATACGCGCTATGTGGTGCGGCTGACCTCACAGACATGGCGTTCTGCATCGGAGGTGAACCACACCCTGTGGCGGCATTGGCTCACGATTGTGATTCCCAACACGCTCCAGGTGGACACAACGCTGCTGGTGATCAGCGGCGGCAACAACAACGATGCCGCCACCAATCTGGAGCCGTATCTTGGGCTTGCTGCATCCCTGACAGGAAGCATGCTGGCCTTTCTTGAGCAGGTGCCGAACCAGCCTATTCGCAGTCTGGAAGACAATCAAAACCGATCGGAAGATGCGCTGATCGCGTGGAGTTTCGACAAATATCTGGCCACCGGCGACGCCACATGGCCCGCCCTGCTGCCCATGACCAAAAGCGCCGTGCGTGCCATGGACGCCATCGCCGACATCGCGGCGACCTATCACGGTATCACCGCGAACAAGTTCGTGGTCGGCGGCGCTTCCAAGCGCGGCTGGACCACCTGGCTGACCACCGCCGTGGACCCGCGCGTGGTGGCCTGCGCGCCCATCGTGATTGACGTGCTCAACATGAAGCCCTCCATGGAACACCACTGGAAATGCTATGGCGCATACTCGAGCGCGGTGCATGACTATGTGGACTACAACATCTTCGACCGCATGGATACCCCGGAAGGCGTTGTCCTTCGCGGGATTGTTGATCCCTACGAATACCGTGATCGCTATACCATGCCGAAATTCATCATCAATGCCACGGGCGATGAATTCTTCGTGCTGGATTCATCGCAGTTTTACTTTGATGATCTCCCCGGCACGAAACATCTGTATTACGCGCCCAACAGCGGCCACGGCATGGACGTGGACATGAACGCCATCCTTGGTCTGCTCAACTACTATCTGGTCGTCGCGCGTGGTCAGGCCCTGCCGCAGTTTTCCTGGACCTTCGAGGGAGATAACGCCGTCCGCGTGCAGGTCGTGGACCCGGTCTCTTCCGTCTATCTTTGGAAGGCCACGAATCCCGCCGCCCGTGATTTCAGATGGTATGACGGCAGCGGCCCCTATTGGACCAGCACGCCGATCAGCGAAACCACCCCCGGCAGCGGCGAATACTTCGCTGAGGTGGAAACCCCTGACGAAGGGTGGACAGCCTTCTATGTGCAGTTGGTTTATGCGAGCGGAATGGAATTTTGTACCCAAACGTGTGTAACCCCCGCGTGGCTGCCTTTCGGCGGCGAAGGCGAGGGCGAGGGCGAAGGCGAAGGCGAGGGCGAGGGTGAAGGCGAAGGCGAGGGTGAAGGCGAAGGCGAGGGTGAGGGCGAAGGCGAGGGTGAAGGCGAGGGTGAAGGCGAAGGTGAAGGCGAGGGTGAAGGCGAGGGCCCCTATTTCCATGCGGCGGACTATAATCCTCCGGACTGGCGCATTGGTATTCAGGAACTGCTGCGTATTATCCAGTTATTCAACGTCGGTGGATACTCCTGCGATGATCCAGAGAATCCGCTTGAGGATGGATATATACCGGGCCACGGTGGAAACTATGATTGCCCACCCCACAGCAGTGACTATAATCCGCAGGACTGGGTGATAAGTTTGTCAGAAGTGCTGCGCGCCATCCAGTTTTACAATATGGGGGGGTACCACTATTGCCCGGGCATGAGCGAAGACAATTATTGTCCTGGGCCAGCACCGGCGTGACAGGCAGCGCATCTTTTATGGCGCACGGGGTGTGGCAAGCGTAGTTTTGCGTGCGATGGCCACACACGATACACTGAGCGCCCGGCTTGAAAAAGCCGGGCGTTCTTTTGTTTTCAATTCGTTCGTCTGAAACGTAGTCACAGCAAAACGATGGAGGAACGATGCGGGGTACACATTACAATCCGGAATCCTGCGTATATCCCGGCTGCAGCGCATTTGCCTTGACGGGCGCGCAGCATTGTTGGGAGCATCTGGCGGACAAGGCGGTCTTCGTTGCGGCATTGCGCGAGAAAGGTCTGGCGAATGCCTGGTTGTCGTGCATAGACCTTTCCGGAATGGCTTTGCACGGGGCGGACCTGCGCGGTGCACGGCTGTCCGGCGCATGTCTGCGCAATGCCGACCTGCGCCATGCGGATTTGCGGCGCGCTTTTCTGGACGACGCCAATCTGACCGGTGCGGACCTCAGCGGCGCCAATCTGGAATTGGCGGTGCTGGGCGGTGCCGTCCTGACAGGGGCGAAACTGCTGAATGCGCGGCTGTGCCGCGCCAATCTTGTGGGTGCGTCTGGAGAGGGAGCGGATTTCTCCGGGGCGGACCTGTATTATTCGCGGCCAGGCAACGCCCGGTTTGCAAAAGCGTTGTTTCGAGGGGCGAACATCCAGCGCGCGATATTTCGCCGCGCGGACCTGCGCGGGACGGACTTCACCGACGCACGCGGCGAAGCCAATTTCGAAAACGCGAAAATGGAGGGTGTGAAGCGATGATTTTCGAACATTTCCTTCTGGAAGTGAACGAGGCCAATGCCTATCTCGTGGGCTGCGAAGAAACCAGCGAGGCTTTGCTGGTGGATGCGGGCGATTGGGATGTACGGATAGAACAGTGCCTGCAGGACCATGCCCTTAGCCTTACAAAGGTTTTCATCACGCATGACCATTACGACCACACCGCCGGGCTGCGCCAGGCGATTGCCGCAACCGGCGCGACCGCGTACAGCGGTTCCGGCACGGCGGATGGGCAACACTGCCGGCGGCTTGCGCATGGCGACGCTTTGGCCATCGGCAATATCGCAGGCCGGGTGGTCGCCACGCCCGGCCACACCCTGGAGGGCATCTGCCTGATCATTCCGGGAATGGTATTCACCGGCGACGCCCTTTTCGCCGGTTCCGTGGGCGGCACAAGTTCGCGCGTCAATGCGGACCGGCAGGTTGCGGCCATCCGCGAACATCTGTTCGCGCTGCCCGACCACTACGAGGTTCATCCCGGCCACGGGCCGTCAAGCACCATCGCCATCGAGCGGCGGCATAACCCTTTCTTTAATCCATGACGTGGGCGCGGCTGCCGACAACACGGCAGCAAAGACGCGGCATTGCTCTTTCGTTTCAGAGGTCTCTTTCGTCAGGGTGTCGCCGAATATTACATTTCCGCGGTGTAACTCGTGAGAATATTGATGTAGTTGGCGCGCTCGAAGGCGGCGGGTTCGGCGACGGATTTCTGGCTCATGCTGCCCTGCATCATTTCGATGGAATCGTACTCGTGTTCCTCCATCCACCGCACCACGCCGTCGCGCAATACACTGAGATGATCAATGCCGTGTTTCAGGAGTGCGCTGGTGGTCATGGCGACCTTGGCGCCCGCCATCATGCACTTAATCACATCTTCCGGGGTATGCACGCCGCCGGTGATGGCGATGTCTGACGTGATGCGGCCATAGAGAATGGCGGCCCATCGCAGGCGCAGGCGCAGCGTGCCGGAGGAACTGAGCCTCAGGTTGGGTTTCACCTCGAGATTTTCCAGATCGAAGTCGGGCTGATAGAAGCGGTTGAAAATCACCAGCCCGTCGGCGCCGGCTTGGGACAGGAGCCGCGCGACATACGCGAGGGCGCTGAAAAACGGACTGATTTTGACGGCCACGGGTATTTTCACGTTTGCCTTGACATCACGCACAATATTGACGTGGAGGTCGCGCACATATTCCCCCGTCATGTCCACGGACGTCGGGATGTAATAGACATTGAGTTCCAGCGCGTCCGCGCCTGCCTCCTCGATACGCCGGGCGTATTCCAGCCACCCACCGCTTGAAACGCCGTTCAGACTGCCGATAATGGGGATATCCACCGCTTCCTTGGCCTGACGCAGGTGTTCCAAGTATCCCTCCGGCCCCATCTTGAACTCGCTCATGTGGGGGAAATAGGTCAATGCCTCGGCGAAGGTTTCCTCGCCCTGACACAGATTGGCGTTCAACGCGTGGCTGTCATAGGTGAGTTGTTCCTCAAAGAGCGAATGCAGCACCACGGCCCCCGCGCCGGCGTCTTCCATATGTCGGATATTGTCCAGCGACTGGCTCAGGGGCGATGGCGACACCACCAGCGGGTTTCTGAGCGTCAATCCCAGGTATTTCGTGTTCGTATCAACCATGATTTGTCTCCTGCTGCCGGCGCGCCGTCAATCTGTGCGCCGCATTCATTTCCCCGGTCATTGATTCGTCGTGGCGGTTTCTATCTTCTCGGCGGCCTCTTCCTGCGACCATTTGGGCATCGCGGCAAGGTATTCATACAGCCGCCAGCGCTGCAACACGTCGGCTTCGGCCTGCTGCAGCAGTTTCTTTGCGGTCTCGGGACTGCTCAGCGCCAGCATCTTGTAGCGCGTCTCGTTGTAGATGTATTTTTCCAAAGGCAGCGTGGGCGCCTTGGAATCCAATTGGAACGGATTCTTGCCTTCCTTGCATAAGTCGGGGTTATAGCGAAACAGCGGCCAGTGCCCGGATTGAACCGCGGCCTTTTGTTGCTCCAGCCCCATGGTCAGGTTGTAGCCGTGGGCGATGCAGTGGCTGTATGCAATGAGCAGCGAAGGGCCTTTGTAGGCCTCCGCTTCCCGGAAGGCGCGGACCGTATGGACGTCGTTGGCACCCATGGCCACCTTGGCCACATATGCCGTGCCATAGGTCATTGCCATGAGCGCAAGGTCTTTCTTGCCGACCGGTTTGCCGGCCGCGGCGAACTTCGCGACCGCTGCGCGCGGCGTCGCCTTCGAGCATTGCCCGCCGGTATTGGAGTATACCTCTGTGTCCAGCACCAGAATGTTGATGTCACGGTCCGAGGCGATGACATGGTCGAGACCACCGTAGCCGATGTCATAGGCCCATCCGTCGCCGCCCATGATCCAGACCGACTTCCGCACCAGCATGTCGGCGACGCTCAGCAGTTCACGCGCCTCCGGCGTTTCGGAACCCTGCAGTTTCTGTTTCAGCAGCGCCACGCGTTCCCGTTGCGCCTTGATGCCTGCCTCGTCTGACTGGTCGGCCTGGAGGATTTCCTCGACCAGTTGCGTGCCCACGGTGTTTTCCAGTTGGCGCAGGAGGAGTTTCGCGTATTCGTTCTGCTTGTCAATGCTTACGCGCATGCCAAAGCCGAACTCGGCGTTATCCTCAAAGAGCGAATTGGACCACGTCGGGCCGCGCCCTTCGCCATTGACAGCCCAGGGCGTGGTAGGCAGGTTCCCGCCGTAAATAGAAGAACAGCCGGTGGCGTTCGCCACGTAAGCGCGGTCGCCGAAAAGTTGCGAGACCAGTTTGACATAGGGCGTTTCCCCACAACCCGCGCAGCATCCGGAGAACTCGAAAAGCGGTTGGAGCAATTGCACGTCTTTGACGGTGCTGGTGTTCACCTTGAGCCGGTCGAATTCGGGGATACTTTCAAAGAAGCGCCAATTCGCGCATTCCTGTTCACGCACCTTCAGGATGGGCTCCATGTTGATCGCCTTCAGGCGCACTTCGCGCTTGTTCTTGGCGGGGCACGCCTGAACACACAGGCCGCAACCCGTGCAGTCTTCCGGCGAGATTTGCAGGGTGAAGCGGAGATCCTTGAACTCACGCCACTTGGGCTCGGCGGACCGGAACGTGTCGGGCGCGTTTTCGAGCGTTTTCGGGTCGTATATCTTTGCGCGAATCACGGCGTGCGGGCAGACCAGCGCGCATTTCCCGCACTGGATGCAGACATCCGGGTCCCAAATCGGCACTTCGAGTCCGATATTCCGTTTTTCCCACCGCGTGGTCGCCGTGGGGAAGGTGCCGTCCACCGGGAAGGCGCTCACCGGCAAATTGTCGCCCTCGCCCGCGATGATCCTGGCTGTCACTTCCTTGACGAAATCGGGCGCTTCCTCCGGCACGGGCGGCCGGAAATCGAAGGCGCTGCTCACCTTGTCGGGAACCTGCACTTGATGCAGGTGGTCCAGGGACATGTCCACTGCGGCCCAGTTCTTCTGGACGATGGATTCGCCGCGTCTGCCATAGGTTTTCTTGATGGATTGCTTGATGGCTTCGATGGCTTCTTCGCGCGGGAGAATGCCGCTGATGGCGAAGAAGCAGGTCTGCATCACGGTGTTGATGCGGCCGCCCATTCCCGCCTCGCGGGCCACTTTTACGGCGTCAATCACGTAGAATTTGAGTTTCTTGTCAATAATCTCCCGTTGGATGGTGCGCGGCAGATGGTCCCAGACTTCCTCCGGACCGTACGGGCTGTTCAAGAGAAACGTTGCGCCCGGCTCCGCGCATTGCAGCACATTGTAACGGTCCACGAAGGTGAACTGGTGGCAGGCCACGAAATTCGCTTTGGTGATGAGATAAATGGACTTGATGGGCCGCGGGCCGAAGCGCAGGTGCGAGACGGTCATGGATCCGGACTTCTTGGAATCGTACACGAAGTAACCTTGCGCGTAGTTCGGTGTATCTTCGCCGATGATCTTGATGGAGTTTTTGTTGGCGCCCACCGTACCATCCGCGCCCAATCCATAGAAGATGGCCCGCACCGTCCCTGGGTCTTCCGTGGAGAAATTCGGGTCATATTCCAGGCTGGTGTGGGTGACGTCGTCCACGATGCCCACGGTGAAACCGTTCTTGGGGTTGTCTTTTTTCAATTCATCCAGGACCCCCTTGATCATGCCCGGCGTGAATTCCTTGGAAGACAGGCCGTACCGGCCGCCCACAATGCGGGGCATCGTTGTGAACGGAGCAATGCCGCTCGCAAGGCCTTGCGCCACTGACGCCATCACGTCCAGATAGAGCGGTTCGCCCGCGCTGCCCGGTTCCTTGGTGCGGTCCAGCACGGCGATCTTCTGCACCGTCTTTGGAAGCGCCCTTACAAAATCGGTTGACGAAAACGGCCGAAACAGGCGTACTTTGACCACGCCGACCTTTTCACGCTGATTTGCCAGAAATTCAACCACTTCGTGCGCCGCTTCCGCGCCGGAACCCATGATCACCATCACCCGATCGGCATCCGGCGCGCCTACATAATCGAAAAGATGATAGTGCCGCCCGACCAGCGCACCCAATTTATCCATTGCTTTCTGCACAATGCCGGGGCATGCGTTGTAAAAGGGATTGACGGCTTCGCGACACTGAAAATAAACGTCGGGATTCTGCGCCGTGCCGCGCACCACTGGATGGTCCGGCGACATCGCCCGCGCGCGATGCGCCCGGACAAACTCGTCGTCTATCATCGCCCGCACGTCTTCTTCCGTCAATTCTTCCGTTTTATTGACTTCGTGTGAGGTGCGGAAGCCGTCGAAAAAGTGAATGAACGGAATTCGCGATTCCAGGCTCGCGGCCTGGGCAATCAAGGCAAAATCCCCCGATTCCTGGACGGAACTGGAGGAAAGCAAGGCAAAGCCTGTGCTGCGTGCGGCCATGACATCGGAGTGGTCGCCGAAGATTGAAAGCGCCTGGGAGGCCAATGTTCGCGCTGATACGTGAATGACGCAAGAGGTTAATTCCCCAGCAATCTTGTACATGTTCGGCAGCATCAGCATCAACCCCTGCGAAGCGGTGAAGGTGGTCGTCAGCGCCCCAGTCTGCAACGCGCCGTGCACCGCGCCCGCCGCGCCGGCCTCACTTTGCATTTCCACCACCACCGGCACCGCGCCCCAGATATTCTTTTTCCCTTCCGAGGCCCACTGGTCCGCCCATTCTCCCATGCCCGATGAAGGCGTAATGGGATAAATCGCCGCGACATCATTCGTAAGGTAGGCGATTCGGGCGACGGCTTCGTTTCCGTCTATAGTAATCATCGGTCTGCTCATGCTGCATCACTCCATGCATGTCGCAGGCTCAGGCGTGTCGAACATGCCTGATTCCTGGACGGGGTTAAGGTCTCAACGCGGCGGCATGCCACCACTCTGAAAAGATTGGATGCCGGCAGAAAAACGACCCCCTTTTTGTTTCAGACGGACCGCAGGGGCGTTTTCGCGTTTCTGGCGTGCGGTCGGCAAATGATAGCGCCGTCCCGCATTCTGCGCAGATTATGCATGGATCGCGCCCCATAATGCAATTTCCAGAAAAACGCCCAATTCCCGAAAAATGCCGCGCTTGGCGTTTGCGTCAGGAGCGGCGTATCATAAGCCCCCGGCAGTAACGGCATGACACTTCATTGGGGCGGGGCTGGAGACGCGCGGCTGGTTTTCGGCACACACGGGAGGAAACAGAGCATGGCATCACGTCAGGAAATGAACCGTCGGCGTTTTTTGGAAAGCATGGGGGCGGGCGCAGCGTTGGCCGGTATGGGGTTGGGCGGCGGCTGCGCCACCGGGCCGCGTATGACTGTGGCGAAAGCGGACCCGCATGCGCCGAGGACGGGCGCTTTGGTGCGCGAGGATGAAGTCATCGGCATCGGCATGATCGGTGTCGGCGGGATGGGCATGTCGCATGTGGGCGAGTTGATTGACAGGGAAAAACGCGGCGAAGCGCTGGCGATCCGCGCCGTATGCGACGTCTATGAGCGGCGGAAGAAACAGGCGGTCGCGCGCATTCTGGAGGGGACCGGTCGCGCCGTGGAAGCATACACGGATTATCGGGAGTTGCTTGCGCGTGAAGACATCCACGCCGTCGTGATTGCAACCCCCGACCATTGGCATGCGCTGAACAGCATCCACGCCCTGGAATCCGGCAAGGACGTATATTGCCAGAAGCCGATGACGCTTTACGCCGAGGAAGCGCTGGCCGTGCGAGACAAAGTCGCTGAGACGGGCCGCATTTTCCAGTGTGGGGCGCAGGGGTCCTCGGACGATTTCTATTGGCAGGTGCGCAAGTTTATCCAGAACGGCGGTATCGGCAAGGTGGTCTGGGCGCAGGCGGATGTCAGCCGCAACAGCAAGGGCGGGCCGGGCGACCGTGGCGGCGAATGGAACTGGCCCATCCACAAAGACGCCACGGACGACCCCACCGGCGGCGACGCCTACATTGATTGGAAGCGGTGGCTGGGTCCTGCGCCGGAACGTCCCTTTTCCAAGCCCCGCTATTTTCAATTCCGAAAGTTCTGGGACTATTCCGGCGGCATCGCCACCGACTTGCTGTACCATGTGCTCGCACCGCTCAGCATCGCGCTGGACGCCCAGGCGCCGGAACGCGGCACGGGCAGCGGCGGCATCTTTGTGCAGAAGGACGACCGGGAAGTGCCCGACACCTTCATGATGAACCTCGACTATCCCGACGACTACACCGTTGTAATGACGTCTTCCATGGCGAATCAGCAGGGATTGCCGCTGATGATTCGCGGTCATTTCGGCACCATATACCGGAGTGATCAGGGAGCCTTGCGCGCCGTGGCCGAGCCGCAGTTCACCGAATGGTTCAAGAAGGAACACGGCGCAGAGGAAGTCGTCATCCCGGCGAAGCCGCGCCCGGACCACATGACCAACTGGCTCGCCTGCATCCGCACGCGCGAACAGCCGCATCTCGACGCGGAGACCGCATGCCGGGCCATGATCGGCATCCGCATGGGGGTGGATGCCTACATTCAGGACCGCGTGATTTTCTGGGACAATGCAAAGGAGCGCTTTGTGGACAGCCATCCCCGGCCCCATCGCGACGCAAAATTCCCGGTTGAAAAATCCTGAAATGCGGCCGATAATGCCGAATTGGAGCAGAAAAAACGTGGCATTTCGACCGACCGAAGTAATGGTTGTTCGTCGCGCGGTCATTGCGAGCGAAACGGCGCACCGCGCCGCCCAGCAATCTGAGGGGTGTCGTCTGTCTGGATTGCCGCGCTCCGCTGCGCTTCGCTCGCAATGACGGAAGGATAGGAGTGATTGAACATGGCCCCCTGACTTCACGCCATTCGGCTAAAATGTCAGGAAAGAACGAGGTTGAATTGCCGGCCAGGAGGTGGACGCCGCATGCGATATGAATATTCGGGGTATTTGAGCACGATTGTGAAAGCGCCGGACCCGGAGGCGCGGGACGCTCTGGAATGCATTCGCTTCACGGCGGACGACATGGCGCAGTGGGCGCTGGCGGATGATGAAGCCCACGGTGAATGGCAGCACATCCCGGCGACGGTGGAACGCACGGCGGACGGCGTGCTGCTGGTCGGTCATTTCGAGGATGTGCGCCGCATTGACAACTTGGACCGCAACGACCCCAGTTTCTGGGTGCCGCTGAGCACGATGCACTGGCGCGACGCGAGGTGTCCGATTGACACGGCCAAGTACCCCATCGCGGAAATCACCTACCGCTGTCATACCCCCATGGCGCGGCCGGCGTGGATGTGGCATTACCCCGGCGGCATGCATTTCGACGGGCTGCAGCCGGTCCGCGAGTGGCGCACCATCGCGCGTCGCATCCCCCATTTCGGCTTTCCGGCGCAGGTGGACCGGATCACCGTGCGGCTCTATTCCACGGCGCGCAGCCGCGAGGCGCTGGAGATCGCTGAAATCCGCTTCCGTGCGCCCACCCCCGCTGAGGCGGAAGCCTGCGCTGTGCATTACGAGGCGCTTCTCAAGGAACCCCCGCCCCGCCGGTACCCGCTGTTGGACGGCTTCATGCCCGCAGGCGTGTACATGAAAGCCGGGTCCGCAAAGCGCCTCGCCGAAATCATGGATGTTTCCTTCCATGACTACTGGCGTCTGGCCATTGAGGATATCGCGCGCCACTTCCACAACTGCATCGTGCTGGAGGAGGTGGAGGAAATCAGCATGGCGGAATGGGCCGATCTGCTGGCCCTCGCCGAAGCCTACGATGTACGCCTGATTCCCACCTTCAACTGGTCCATGGATGCGTTCGACCTGGAAGGTCCCGCCCTGATTGAAAGACATATTCGCCCCAATGCGAACTCGGCCGCCATTCTCGCATGGAACATTCATGACGAACCCGCCGAGCATTCTTTCCCCGCCATGATGCGCGCCCGCACGATGATAGAAGCCGCAGACCCCAATCATCCCATGACCGTTCTTATGCGCGATCCGAATGCGTTCGCGCTTTTCGCCCCGTTTTTCGCCGTATCGGGCATGACGCATTTCAAGTCGCACGCCGCCTCGGAACTGGGCACCCTGATCCGCACCCATCGGCCCCTGTCCCGTGGCAGTCAGTTCTGGGTGCTTGCGCCCGCCTTCGTTTACGCCACCGACACCCCGGAATGGAACACCTGCCCCGAAATGCGCCTGCTCGTCAATCACGCTTATGCCGCCGGCGCACGCGGCTGGTTCAGTTTTACCTATCACAACGATCCGATCTGGATGGGCGGCCATTGCCAGCGCTCCCTGACCGGTCCGTTTCTGTGTTTCAGCGACCTGTGGTCGGAACTGGGCAACCGGATGGAGCGTTTCCAGGCATTGGCCCCGCTCCTGCTTCAAAGCGTCCCTGCGGAAGACCCCGGATTGAATATCCGAATCGCCTGGAAGGAGCATCCCAAGGCGCGGCACGCGCCCGATGTGGAAGCAATCGAATGGCATTGGCTCCGCGGACAGGATTTTGCGCTCCTTTACCTCGTGAGCAACGACATCGCCGAGGTAACGTCGGTGAATATCGCCGTGCCTGACCCCCTCCGGGAGCATCAGGAAATCTATGATCTCGCCGATTATGTGCGCAACCGGCAATGGATGCCGATGGAGCGGCGACGCCACCTGGAGATGTTTCCCGGACAGGGCCAGATATTCCTGATCGCGCATCCTGAAGTCTGTGAACGCTGGCGCAACACCATCGCGTGGAAAATACTGGAAGGGGACCGCCGGCAGATCGCCATTGATCTGGACCTCGCGCGCGTTTACGCCCTGGAGGTCGAATTTGCTGAGACGTGTCTGCGCGAACCGCCCCGGGGCATCAGTCAGGAGGAACTCTTCAAAAGTCAGTCCGTGCGCGAACAACTGCTGAATGCCATTTATGCGGCCCCACCACTTGTCGAATCGCGAAGCAGCATCATTCAGGCCAGCGCCGGCATCTGCGGCTGTGACGGCGCCCTGTGCCGCCTCTTGGGGATGGGCAAGGCGGACGCGGCGCACGAACTGGGGCTGCGTCTCCTGCCGCTCACCCGCGAAATGGCCCGCCTGCGCCTCGCCCTGTGCGCCGGACAGGGCGCAGGCATCCATGCCGAATGTGTGGAACTCGCCCAGCAAGCCGTCGCGCTGCTGCACGAAATACGCGCGCACGCATAAACGGCAACCTACTGGATGCGCTCGACGCCGCGCGGCGCGGGCGCAACCACCGATGTGCGGATGTCGGGCAACATCTCCGCGATGCGCGCGGCGGTGCGCCGGTCCGGGCACACCCCAAAGAGCGTCGGCCCGCTGCCGCTCATCGCCGCCGCAACGCAGCCCAGTTCCATCAGGCGCGCCTTCACGGCCGCCAGATGCGGGTGCTCGTGAAACACCGGCGTCTCCATTCGATTGAACACCATGCAGGGCAGGTCCCCCGATTCCATCATGCGAACCGCCCGGCGGAACGACGCCGTGCGCCCCGCGAAAGGGCGCTCCGCGCTGCGCCCCAAAAGCGGATGGTTGTACGTATGGCTTGCGCTCACCGCAATCTCCGGATGTGCCAGCACGAACCACACCTCCCCGGAGAGCGGCCGCAGCAAAACAAGTTCCTCACCGCGCCGTGTCGCCGCCGCCGTCCCGCCTTGGAGGCAATACGGCACATCGGATCCCAACTCCAGCGCAAACGCGCGCAGCCGCGCCGGGTTGAGCCGCAAATCCCAAAGCACGTTCAACGCGACCAGCGCCGCGGCCGCATTGCCCGACCCGCCCGCCAGTCCCGCCGCAATCGGGATGCGCTTATCCAGGTGAATCCGCGCGCCCAAGCGGCAGCCGGTGCGCCGCCGCAGCAGCATCGCCGCGCGATAGACCAGGTTGCCTTCCCCCGTGTCCAGTTCCGGCGAAGAACAGGTCATGGATACGTGCTGCGCCCGCTCCTCAAACGTCAACTCATCCGCCAGCGTCACCGTCTGAAAAATCGTCTCGATATTGTGATATCCGTCCCGACGGCGGTTAATCACGTCCAGATACAGATTGATCTTCGCATAAGATCGATATCGCAACAAGACAGTCATCGCTCTTTTCCCAATTGATTCTCCCGCAGCGCAACCATTATATCCTTTTCCCTTATATCGAAGTTCCAGAGGAGTCAAGCGCCGTAATTGCGTTTTTCCCTGTAAGTACACGGGATTGTAGCGGGAAGGCTGTATGCCCTCGTTACACCGCTCCCCGGTGTAACGCACCAGCGCGACGCTTCCGCGTCGCAGGGGGAAACAACACATGCCGTGGCTTCAGTATTTTCTGGACCAGAGGATGGAGACGATGAGGGCTGCGCCGAGGAGTCCCGCGAAGATGAACCCGGCGAGGCCGAGGCGGCTGAGGGGGGAGACGGTGGTGATGAGCAGGCTGGAGCCGATGATGATCGCGGCGGTGATCATGCTGAGGGCGTTGCGGTTGCTGGACCTGTCAATGGTGGCGGCGAGATTGTCGAGGTGTTCGTGGTGGACCTGGAATTTCACCCGGCCGCGCCGCAACTGGTAGAGGAGGTGGGCGAGGTCCCGGGGCAATTGGCGGCTCAGTTTCAGGTAGGCGTTGGCGTGGTGGCGCAGGTCGCGCATGACCTGTTGCGGTTGATAACGGGCATAGACCAGATGTTCGACGTAGGGCTGGACAATCGTCACGAAATCCAGTTGCGGGTCCAGGTTCCTTCCCACAGTTTCCACAGTGCCCAATGCTTTGAGCAACAGCGAGAAACGGGGCGCAAGTTCGAGGTTGTACTTGCGCAGAATCTGGATGGCCCGGTCAATCCCCTTGGCGACCTGCCCGCCGCCGATGATCGCATGCGCCTCGAATGCGATGAAATCGGCAATTTCGTGTTCCATGGCGGTGCGGTCGTCCGGGCCGCCTTGCGCGCTCAGATTGAGAATCGCCTCCACGCATTCTTCGGAATCCTCGTGGAAAATGGCCAAAAACAGGTCGGCGATGGCTGTGACGTCCGTGCGTTCCAGGTGACCGGCCATGCCGAGATCGAGAAAAGCGATGCGGTTGTCGCGCAGGATGAAGATGTTGCCGGGATGCGGGTCGGCGTGAAACATGCGATGCTCGAACACCATGCGGCACACCGTCTCACAACCGAGAACCGCGATGGCGTGCGGGTCGCAGTTGCGCGCGGGATATTCCTCGATTCGGTCAATGCGCGCCCCGTCCACCCAGTCCATGGTCAGCACCCGCTGCGTGGAAAGTTCCCGGTGCACGCGGGGAATAAAGATGCTTTCGGAGTCTTCGAAATTTTTCCGGAAGGTTTCGATGATGCGTGCTTCGATGTGGAAATCCAGTTCGCGGCGGACCGACCTCGCGAATTCGTCCACGATGCCGACAGGGTCAAGCCATTTCACGTCCTCCACATGCCCCGCGGCCCATTCCGCGATGTCGCGCATCAGGTTGATGTCGGATTCGATGGTCTTTTCCACGCCGGGCCGCAGCACCTTGACGGCCACCGCTTCGCCCGATGCGAGGGTGGCGCGATAAACCTGGCTGAGCGACGCGGAGGCCACGGGCACGGTGTTGAACGCGGCGTACAGTTCCCCGGGGGAGTGGCCGAGTTCCTGCACAAACACCGCCGACATTGCATCGAAGGGCAATGGTTCCACTTGGTCTTGGAGTTCGCGCAGGTCATCAGCGATTTTCGGTCCGATAAGGTCGGGGCGCGTGCTGAGCACCTGACCGAACTTGATGAAGGTCGGACCCAGTTCGGTCAGTGCGGCGCAAAGGCGTTGCCCGAAGGTGGCCGGCTCACCGCTGGGCGCTTCCATGAGATTCAGGCCCCGCAGCATGCGTGCCGGCAGGCTGTCATGGAAACCGGCGCGGCGCAGCAAATCCGCGAAACCGTGGCGCACCAGCACCTGAAGCACCTCTGCAAATCGAACTGCGTTGATGGTGCGTTGCCCCAGCCTGGTGTAATGCACTGCTGCTCCTTTTCAGCACAGATGCCCTACGGTTTGGCGAACGCCAGTTCAAAGCGCATCCCGCTATCGTCCATCGCAATCATCAGGCATTCGCCCGTCGGATTTCCAATCTGTCTGGGCGTCAGTTTTTTGCCGTTCAGCCGCGCCTCGACCATCTTCCAAGGTTCCGGCACGGCGATGTAGGCCACCCCTTTGTCTTCGATCGGTCCCTCAATGACGCCGCTCAAGGTGCTTTTTGTCTCATTCCAATACAGGTCCTTCACCCTGTCCAGATGCAACGCCAGCCCCGTGGATGTTCCCAGGAGATGCGGCCGATCCTGGTGCGGCGACACCCCAATGACTGAAATACCCCTGTCTGCCGGAACAATCGTGCCGTTGACGTCCACCAGGCTCCCATCCTCGGGCCGCCAGATTTTGAGCGGATCCGCCGCATCAAAGCGCAGGTCGGCGAGGTTCCAGGCGCGCGCCCCGGGGAAGGCGATCACCGCGCCGCCCACATAGCCGCCGTTGTCGTCTTTGAGGTTCGCCTGCCAGATCAACGGAACCCGGCTGGCATCATCCACGCTGCGCGCCGGCACCCGCTTGTGCGCCGTAAAACGCGCAAATTGCTTCAACCCTTCGGGTGTGGGCAGGCCGACCACTTCGACAGGGCCGGGCCAAAGCCGCATGGCGGCGGCCAGTTCTTCGCTGATGGCATTGAGTCCGGCCGTGTTCATGCGCAACGGGGCGGGGGTTATGGCGAATTCCGCAAGTCGGCTTGAGAATGCGGCGGCTTCCAGCCAGGCGTCCCGCTCGGCGGCAATTGCAGCCCTGGCCGCCGGCAATACCGGCATGTCACCCGCCGCCGCGATAAGCCTCTCCAGCGCGAGACGGTTCGCGGCCTGCCGCGTCAAGCCGAACGCCGTGAGTTGCGCATCCGGCACAGCGGAAGGCCGGGCTACGATGAAACCGAATCCCCAGTCTTGCAGCCGCTGCACCCGCTGCGCCGCAATGGCCGCTGCCTGCTCCGATGCCGGATTGACCCACGCGCCTTCGCCGTCGCCCTGCAGCGGGTCTAACGTAATGCCGGGGGTCATGCCCGCTTTTCGGAGTGCGGCGGCCGCCGACGCCATGTTCCCGGGGTAACGCGGATTCGCCCCCTGCATGGCGCCGGGCGCGCGTTCCCAGCCCGCTGGAATCAGCGCATGCCTGACGCCGGCCTTTCTCCACTCTTTCGCCTGCGTCTCCAGTGTCGCAAAGTCCGCCTCATCGGGCGCCGTACACCACACCATCGCGGGAAGATGACGCGCCAACGGGCGCGGCATGCGGCTCATCGCATAGGAATAGTAGTCGCTCACCTTTGCGGGATCAGGGGTGCCATACGATATCCACACGGGGTCCGACTCGATGCGCCGGCCCGGCGCAAGGGTGATCGGCGGGTCAAAGCCGCAGATAATCTCCCCATGCCATCCTTCCTCGCCCCGCTCGAAAGTCGCGCTGCCCGTCATGTCGCCGCGCGGCAACAGCCCCAATCCGATAGAGAGTTGGCGCACCGGGTCATGGAACACCGCCAACACGCAGGGTTGCTCGCCGCCGAAACTCGGATACCCGCCTTCGGACCCCGCATGGCGGGTCAAGACCAGCGCCTCGCTGCTCCAATCCGGCATGCTTTTTGGTCCCAGCACCACCGGACTTAAACGCGCCAACGTCACCGGTTCCGTTCCCACATTTTCCACCTCCACCGTCAGCACCGCGAAAGGGTACTCCCGAAAGGCCGCAATCCGGTGCGACACCCGCAGCCCATCTTTCGGTGCGAACTGCTGCGTATAAAACGTGCCTTCGCCCAAGTCACTCTTGAACGGCGTACGGTCTGGCGTCCCTTGGCCCAACTGCATCCCAATCAACATACGCCCGTCACCCAGGCTGATGGAAAAGCCCGCTTTGTCCAGTGCAACCCCGTCGTCACCCAGGCGTATCCGCCATTCCGCGTCATCTTCGGCATAGTCCAGGCACGATTCACCCACCGTAAACGTAATGTGATTCCGCAGCGTCCAGGGCAATTTCCCGGCGGCCGCCGAAGGCATCGCACCTGTCACCGAAAGCATCAAGACCGCCAGGCAAAAAAACCATCTCTGCGCACGCCGTACTTTACTGAACAAGAATTTCATGCTTCTCTTCGCTCCCAATTCTTTGATTTTCAAATATGGTTTTCGCTTCCCCCTTTGTCGTTGATCCTCCCGCCTCCGGCTCCTTTCCATCCATCGCACACCGGAGAACGCACCTGAGTCCGGAGGAGTATACACTATTCGCACACCCGCATGCGCGTTCCAAGGGAAAATCATGCTTCTTTGGACTGCGGCGGCAAGCCACCGCAGTCCAAAAGAGGGCGTCATCTTAAACGCTTTGTTCGAGACCTCTGCGCGTTTCGCACAGAGGTCTGGTGAAGGGTGTGCTCTTTCTGTGTGCCGTGCAACGATCTTCTGGATACAAGGATCCATCACCCCCGCGAAAGCGGGGGTCCAGATATGGTCGAAGGTACTGGATATGTGATTACTGGATTCCCGCCTGCGCGGGAATGACGGAAGTGGCGGCTTTTCCTTCGTGACACCGCTCCTGCGGTGTGACGTACCCCTGCGACGCTCCTGCGTCGCCAATGTTTTGTATGCCGGGCTTCAGTACCGCATAGTGACGTGTCTCCAAGCCGCACCTCAAATGCGACCGAAGTTCTCCGCTTTGTTGTTCTCTGCGGCTGCATGTGATAGCATTCATCACGGAATTGAAGTCGCATCTCCCGATGATGGGAACTCTTCGGCATGAGCATGGAAACACTCCCTGACGACGCGGCGGCGCTCTTGCCGTTTATTCCAGTGTCCGCGCGGCGGGTGCTGGATTGCGCCTGCGGCGATGGAAGCCTGGCGCGCCTGATCAAGGCGCGCAGCGATGCGGCGGTGACGGGCTTGGCGCACGACACCGAACCGGCCGGCGCAGCGGACACTGTGCTGGACCGCCTTGTCTCCGTCAACCTGAATCGCGGGAAACTGCCGGATATCGAAGGGCCTTTTGATTGCATTGTGTGCGTGGGGATGATTGCACGACTGTGCAACCCGAAACCTTTTCTGACGTGGCTGGCCCAACGCCTCTCTCCGGATGGTCTGCTGCTCTTGACGGCGCCCAATCTCCAGCATTTCAGCGTCGTGACGATGCTCGCGGAAGGCCGATGGACGTATGGCGGCTGCGCCGCGCTGGACCGGCGCAACCTGCGATTCTTCACCGCGTATGAACTCCTGCGCCTTCTCCGGGAAACCGGATTCGATCCGCGAAAATGCGCGGCGTGGCGCATCGCCCCGGAACAGCACTGGCCGCTGGATGCGCAAGGATACTATCGGTACGGTCGCATTGCACTGGGACCATTGAATGACGAAGAATACAAGGCATTCCGCTGCGAGGAATATCTGGTGCTGGCCACCCGACCAAAGCAATGAAAGATGACGCATAATTTCATCAAGCGGCAGCACATGCATGTTTTTTCAGAAAATTCCATCCGATAATGGGCGTGAACAGACACAAATCTTTGCGCAATGAAATCAAAAAATCCGGCCATTCATATGCACAGCAAACAAATCAGAGTTGATTACCGTTGATTAGCGGTTGAAAAGATTCGCAACGGCTTCTTTCATGGAATCCGCCGGCGTGTCATCTGTATTCTGTCTCGTGGATAATCTGCAACAGCGTTGCCAGAGGTGGGGACTTGAATGAGGGCGTTATGTTATGGATTGCCATTTGGGGCATCTTTGGCTGTTTTAGACGGATTTCGCTCGGCGCGCGGCCATGATGTTCGGACGGTCGCCTTGGAAGGCCGGGCTGATTACAGGTTGAAGAAGCGTGAGACCGCGGCGGAACTGATATGCCGGGTTGCTCAGGAATGGCCGCCGGATTGTCTGGTATGCTGGTGCCCGGAAGTAGCCCCGCCACCCTTTGGAATCGAAGAATGCCCCGTGAAGACGGCAGCCATTGTCTCAGACTGGAATATTTACTTCCCGCAACTCGAATACAATCTCTCACGCTATGATGTTGTAATTACTGACCGGAGGGGATCGCAAACCCTGCGATTGCGGGACGCAACTCCGCATTATGTATGCCCGATATATGCCCACCAGCCCAACGTGCACCGTATTCAGGGGCTGGAACGGGACATTGATGTCGTATTTGCAGGAAATCTCAACCACGCGATCCATGTGCGGCGCGGCCGTCTGCTGGAGAAAATCGCCGCGTTGTCCCCACGCCGGCGCGTGGTCATCGCATCGGGTCTGCCTCCGGCGCAGTACGGCGCTTTGCTCAATCGCGCGCGCATCGCATTCAATTACGCTTTGCGCGGCGAGATGAATCTCCGCTGCTTTGAAGCGTTGGCGTGCGGTGCGCTTCTTTTCCTGGAGGTGGACAACCTGGAAGCGCGGGATTGGCTGCGCGATCGCGAAGACGCCGTATTCTACGATGAAGAGACCCTGGTCCCCCTGATCGAGGAATACCTCGAACGTCCTGAGGAGATTGCGCGCATGGCAGCCAACGGCCTGATTCGCCTCCAGGCGGAACTCTCTGCGGAAAAACGGTTGGACCTGCTGCTTGATTTCATTGATGTACAACCCATGGGGCCTCGAAGTTTCCGGGAATTGCCTGAATCTGAGAAAGCGTTCCATGAAATACTGCAATATGCGTCTGCCCGGACCGATTCCCAGCGCAGATATGCGCACAGCGCCATCCGAAAGGCGGCCAGGCGTTTCTCCAGGCATCCGGGCATCATGATGGCGCGCGCGCAACTTGCCTTGCATGATTTCCAGCAGTCGGATTCACCGGACGGCGAGAGCGCCAACGCCGACGCGATTAAAGTGATCGTCAGTTTCAGGAAGGCAGCCGGACTTGACAGCGAATCCGCTCCGTTTTGCCTGAACATGGCGCTGATTTATTATCTGGCGGGATTACACGATTCCGCGAAAACCGCTCTGGATTTTGCCATGAGGTCGCAATCCATGAAGTGGATCAGCGTGCTGATGGGCAAAATGAATGATCCCTATTATGTCCGCATCCGCGAAGACCTCGCCTGTGGCCGGCTTCGGATTGAACTGCTCCGGGCCATGGGCGCATCGGTCCGTGCAACCATCGCCGCTGCAGAGGAGGACTATAGGCGCGTGCGCGCTTATGCGCGCCGCGCCATCAAATTGGCGCCCGAGATTCCCACGCCGCATTTCCTGCTTGCAAAGGCGTACATGAGCCTGGGTAACCCCGCAGCGGCGCAGGAAGTCCTGGAAAAAAACGCGGCACTCAGTTCCTTCGACGCCGACCACCGCGCCCTGCGCATTGAAGCCCTGTTCGCTTTGGGCCGCATGGACGAAGCCCGCGCGCTTGCGGAAGAATCCCTGCATGTTTTTCACGCTTTCCAGGGCGCGGAGCAGGCGGTCGAACAATTCAAAGCAACCCTGGAAAACCTGCAATTTCCTGGAGGTCACCCCGCAGAACAGCGCACCGCAGATAATGACTGACAGGGGTGAGCACAGATGATCACAGAGTGAAAACTTCCGGCAGGGCAGCGGAGACTGCCATGTGCTGTCTGTTTGATCTGGTGCGACAGCAGACCATACGGCCGATTGATTCACATCGCGTCGGATGCATTGGGGAAGAGCGCGCGAATGGATTCCGGCGTGGCGTGAACGGCGTCGTAGAAGTCTTCGGCGCTGAGACCGCAAACCGTCGGGTCGTAGGAACCGTAGACGGAGATTCCCGATGCCTCGGCAAAATCCCGCAGGTATTGTTCCACTATTGGCAAGATAACGCAGGAGCGCTCGTTCACAAGCGCATCATATACATAGGGATGATAGGGCGGCAGGAATAAGATTACCTCAATGCCGTCATTGCGCAGTGATGCGACAAATGCCTCGAAGATTCGGCGCATGTTGCCGTGGATATGGTCAAAGTGCAGCAATTCGGGAGGATATTGCAGCACATATCGTCTGGCGCGGCGTTCCACATCATCCGGATCGCGCATTCGGCGACTGAGTTCATAGCGCACGCTGCCATCGGATCGCACCATTTTGTGCGGCGTCTCCTCATCCCGAATAAAGACGGCGCGGGGGCGCCCCCTGGTCAGCAACACCGGAAGCGCATAGACCGACACCTGAAAATACGCCGGCGAAATCGCCTGGA
Source organism: uncultured bacterium (assembly GCA_937951485.1). Classification (GTDB taxonomy): domain Bacteria; phylum Hydrogenedentota; class Hydrogenedentia; order Hydrogenedentales; family CAILVY01; genus CALEDJ01. Next base: position 89,048 of record CALEDJ010000007.1, on the reverse strand, counting down.
GATAGCGCGGGTCCAGCCAGTCCATGAACCAATCCGACAGGCTGAACGAGGCCAGTTCCAGTCGCTGCAATGCGCGCCGATATTCCCGCGCCAGGTACAGCCGATTGTCAGCGTGTGCATTGAAGAAATGTGGGTCTGCGCCGATGATCACTTTGCGCGGAATCAGTCCCTTTTCGTGAAAGAGTTGATAATTTGCGAGAACATCGGGAAGGGTGGCGGCAGGTACGCTTGCATTGAAGAAACGCTGGCCGGGAAAAGATACCGACGAAACCGTCATGGTTCGGCTGGAACCGAAAGCCAGCGCATCCATGGGTTCTGTCAATTCCTGCACATAGTAGCGCAACACCTGTCGGCTGTCCATGTCGCCTTCGGCAACCACTCCGTATCCCTGCAGCATGTGTCGCGCGGCTTCGCGCTTCTCCCTGTGCGCAAAAACGCCGGCGGGGTCCACCAGCACATTGGCCAGCACCATGCAGATGGGCACAGGGGCCAGCAGGGCGATCTTGCATAGGAACCGTCTGGTCAAGCGCATCCCTCACATATCTGTCAGAACTGGAAATAGACAAACGGCGATTCATCAAAGACGCCGAGATAGAGAATGGCCAGAATAAACGCATAGTACATGCACCAGCGCGCCCATGCCGGGTAACGCTGGATGCGGGGCGCGATGGGACCGTATTGCTGCACGGCCTCCACGCCGATCAATATCGCCAGCACACCGACGCAAAGCCAGAATGTCTCGACTTTGGTCAGTCCCAGCGAGTACACAAAATCGCGGAAACGTCCACCCTGAAAGGGATCCAGCCAGCCGGTGAAGAAGCGGCGATAAATGGTGAAAGCGTCCTGCACATTGTGCGCACGGAAGAAGATTCCCACAAAACTGAAAATACAGAAGGTGGTGATGGTCTGAAACACGGCGTGAATTCGGGGAATCCGGTCCAAACCTATCCGCTCTGCGGCGGCGCGCCGCAACGGCTGCGTCACCATCGAAGCACACAGCACCACACCGGTAAGACCGCCCCAGATGACAAAGGTCCAATTCGCGCCATGCCACAGCCCGCAGAGGGCGAATACGAAGATAATGTTCCGCATGGTGCGCACTGGCCCCCCGCGGCTGCCGCCCATGGGAAAGAACACATAATCGCGGAACCAGGTAGTGAGCGAGATGTGCCAGCGCCGCCAGAGTTCCGGGAGGGAACGGGCGAAGAAAGGCCGTTCAAAATTCTTCATCAGGCGCACGCCCATCACCTGGGCCGAGCCGATCGCAATGTCGGAGTAGCCGGAAAAATCACAGTAGATTTGCCACGCGCACATGATGGTTGCGACGGCATAGGCCGGGCCTGCGTGGTTTTCGGGATTCGCAAACACAACGGCGACAACGCTTCCCAGTCGGTCCGCCACCACAACCTTTTTGAACAATCCCCACGCAATCAACTTCAGGCCATCCGTCGCCTGCTGATAATCGAGAGTATGCCGCGCATGCAGTTGGGGAATCAGGCGGTCTGCCCGCTCGATTGGCCCCGCCACCAGTTGTGGGAAAAACGACACATAGAGCGCGAAAACCCAGGGATTCCGTTCCGCCGGCACTTGCCCCCGATAAACGTCAACCACGTAACCCACTGTCTGAAAGGTATAGAACGAGATGCCCACCGGCAGGAGCAGCCGCCAATCCGGCGTATGGTAGGGCAGTGAAAAGCGATCGAAAAGCCATTGCATCGAGTCGTTGAAGAAGTTGAAGTACTTGAACAAAAACAGGATGCCCAGATTTACGCATAGACCAGTAATGAAAAGGGCGCGCCGAAGCCCGGCAGACCTGGAACGTTCGATGCCGCGCGCCGCCGCATAACTGACAAAGGTCGAAAACAGCAGAAGAAACACGTAGGAAGGCACCCACGCCATGTAGAAAACATAACTGGCAAACACGAGGAACGGCACGCGGCAGCGATAGGGCAGGCCGAAATAAGTCGCCGCCACGATCGGAAAAAAGACCGCGAACTGAATTGAATTGAACAGCATCTCGGCTGGAATCCTCGAACGTATCGTGTTATTGGCGGCGCGAGCAGATGAATATCATATCCTGTCGTTTCACGGGACCGGACAGGGGTTTGAAAATCTTGTCTTCCGGGGGAGCGACGCACGCCACCGAACCCTTGCCCCACACGATAAGCGCATACCCTATCAGAATACGCGCGCGCGTGACAAGATTCGATCCATTGCGGAAGCCCTTTTCCCGAAACATTCTCCAAATATTCCCATGTAATTCGCAAGAAACCGCCGGAGTCGGCATCAATGCCAAAACGGGCGTGAGATGCTTGAATCTCTGTCGAAAAGGGGGTATGCTAGAAGGACTTGCGCGTAATGCGTGAACAGTGTTTGTTGCGGTTGGAGAAGAGTCAAAAACGAGAGGGTGATGTCGTGAAAAAGCAAATGTTGATGACAAGCATGGTGATGTTGGGTGCGGCGCTGCTTTTCGCCGGCTGTGTGACGGGCGAAAAACCCGAGGATGCGGTGCAGAAGCAACTCGAAGCGTTCAAGGCGGGCATGCTGGCGGAAGATATTGACGCCATCATGGCGCCGTTCTCCGAGTCGTTCTCACATTACGAGTGGGGCGACAAGGCGGGCGCGCGCGATTTCCTGAGCCAGGCAATTGACATGGGATACCTGGAAGGGCTGGAGGTGAACATCGAGAATGCCGAGAAGAAAATCGAAGGTGACACGGCGTCGGTTTATCCCATCGAAATTTCCGGTCCCTTCGGCTCGGTTACACTGGAACTCATCTTCACCAAGGAAGCGGGCGGCTGGATGATCACGGGCCTGGACGCTTCGGGCATCTAAGCACTACGCTTTCCGTTGCGGCCGGTCTTCCGACCGCGCCGCCGCGCTGACCAAAGGTCTCCAATCCCCCCTCGAAAGGGGTGCGGAAGGATGGCGCGCTGAAACGTGAAGAAAATTGTGGATTTGAAATTTCAGAGCAGCCGTAACAAGCGGCGGGGGTCACGTCCGTGATCTCCCGCCGTGCTGTCTTTTCCGCCGTTTGAAGGAAATCAGGCGCGACCTTCCATTGCGGGTCGGACAAGGGCATTCCCATAGGAGCACCTGAGTGGATGAATGAAATGACGGCGATTTCGTTCGTGAGGCAAAACAGGGAGCGGTTTCTGTCGGAATATCGCGAGTTTCTCGCGATTCCCAGCATTTCGACATTGCCGGAACACACCAGCGACATCCAGCGCGCGGCGGAATGGCTCGCGGCGGGCCTGCGCCGATGCGGCATGACGGAAGTGGAGATCCTGCCGACCGCCGGGGCGCCGGTGGTCCATGCCGAATGGTTGAACGCGCCGGGCAAGCCGACCGTATTGGTCTATGGTCATTATGATGTCCAACCGGTGGACCCCCTCGATGAATGGCATTCGGATCCTTTTGCGGCGGAAATCAGGGACGATTGCATTTACGCGCGCGGCGCATCGGACATGAAGGGGCAGATTGCCGCGTTGCTTTTCTCGCTGGAAGCGCTGGCCGGCCAGGGACCGTTTCCGGTGAATCTCCGCTTTCTGCTGGAAGGCGAAGAGGAAATTGGTTCGCCGCATCTCGCGGCGTTCATCGGAACACATCGCGACCGACTTGCCTGCGATGTAGTGTTGAATTGCGACGCGGGCATTCATGCGCCGGACCACCCCTCCATCGTTTATGCCTTGCGCGGCCTGGCCTATTTTGAACTCGAAGTGCGGGGTCCTCAAAAGGACCTGCACAGCGGCATGTTCGGCGGTTCGATACGCAATCCCATTCATGTGCTGTGCGAACTCATCGCCGGCATGCACGATGCGCAGGGGCGGGTAACCCTGCCCGGCTTCTATGATGCCGTACGCGAACTGGATGCGGAGGAGCGCGCGCAACTGGCGCGCGCGCCGTATTCCGATGCGCAGTGGCTGGCGATGACCGGCGCGCCGGGCCTCTTCGGTGAAACGGGCTACAGCACCATCGAGCGCGTGGGCGCGCGTCCCACGCTGGACGTCAACGGTATTTGGGGCGGTTTCACGGGCCAGGGCGCCAAGACTGTGCTGCCGGCGCGCGCCTCGGCGAAAATCTCCATGCGGCTGGTGGCCGACCAGAAACCGGAAGATATCCACGGACAACTGGAAGCTTATCTGCGCACGCATGCGCCGAAGGAAATCACCTGGACGCTGCGGCGGCACTCGTCCGGACCGGGCGCGATCATGGACCGGCATTCACCCTATATGCGCGCTGCCGTGGACGCCCTGCGGACGGTCTTTGGCGCGGAGCCCTTTTTCAAGCGCGAAGGTGGCAGCGTGCCGGTGGTCGGCCTGATGCAGCAGATGCTCGGCGTGGACTCCATCATGCTGGGTTTCGCCCTGCCCGACGACGGCATCCACGGTCCCAACGAGCGGCAGCATCTGCCGACGCTCTTCAAAGGCGTCGAAACATATATCCGGTTCCTCGGTTCCCTGTAATCATGCGATCCGCTGCGAAGAATCACGCAGTGAGACAGGCTGGAAGGGAAAAGGACAAAAAGGACCAAAACGACACGAAGGACAGAAGGACGGGAACGAACACGACACTGAGCAAGCCGGGGAACCCCGGAAACATGGACAGTTTGCAAGGGATATCGTTTCTTTCATCATCAGGAATTCCCTTGATTTCCTGGACGGTTTTGCTGTCCTCGTTGTCCCTGTCGTCCTTGCTGTCCCCGCATTCCCTGCAGTCCCTGTTGTCCTTGTCCTCCTTTCCGTCCTTGCTGTCGTCGCTGTCCCCTCTGTCCCCTCTGTCCCTTCTGTCCTTTCTGTCCTTGCTGTCCCTTCCGTCCTTTTCTGAGGGTCCCCGCCATGCCCACTAAACAACGCCTTCTGCTGCGCGGCCAGTTGCCGGGCGCGGCGCGGCCCGTGGATGTGCTGATTGAAGGCAAGCGTATCGTGCGGATCGCCCCTGCGGGGCGCGCCCCGGCGGATTTCGGGTCCCCGGCGGCGATCATCGGTCCAACCCTCTTCGACATTCAGGTGAACGGCGCGGCCGGGGTGCCGTTGCAGGGGCCGGCCATGCGTCCGGAGAACGTGGCGCGTATCCACGAGCGCCTGGCCGCGCACGGCGTGTCACACTGGGTTCCCACCGTCATCACCGCTTCGCTGGAGGAGATGGAAGACGCCTGCCGCGCCGTCGCGCTGGCACTGCGCGAGCGTGCGCTGGCGCACCGGATTCCTGGAATTCATCTCGAAGGGCCATGGATATCGCCGCTGGACGGCCCGCGCGGTGCGCATCCCGCGGCGCATGTGCGCCTGCCGAAAATAAAGGACTTTGACCGTCTGATGAAGGCGGCGGAAGGGAAAATCCTTTATACAACAGTCGCGCCGGAGATTCCCGGTGCAACGCGCTTCATCCGCGCACTGCGCGCGCGCGGCGTGATTGTGTCTATTGGACATCATGACGCCACGACAGAACAGATTGCGCAAGCGGTGGATGCAGGCGCGCGGCTGTGCACGCATCTCGGCAACGGCGCATCCGCGATGATTCACCGTCATCGGAATCCGATCTGGCCGCAATTGGCCGACGATCGGCTCGCGGCGTCATTCATCGCCGACCTCCATCATCTGCCCGCGCCGGCGCTCCGCGCGATGATCCGCGCCAAAGGCCTTGAGCGAACCATCCTGACCTCGGACTGCACGCCGCTCGCGGGCATGCCGCCGGGCGGCTACGACCTCTTCGGATCGCGCGTGGAACTCCTGCCCAACGGCGAAATCCGCCTCGTCGGCACCGATCTGCTCGCAGGCAGCGGGACCCTCCTGCCGCAGGGTGTCGTCAACGCATGGAAAACGGTGGACCTCACCTTGGAACAGGCCTTTGCCTGCGCCACCGCCATTCCCGCCCGCGTGCTCGGCGTCCGCCTGCCGCATGGCATGCCCAGACCCGGCGGCCGCGCGAATCTGGTGGTGCTGGAGACAGAATCGCTCCGGGGGGAATGGCGCGCACATGTCCGCGCAGCCGTGCTGGAGGGGGTGCTTGTGGCGAAAGGGTAATTGCCGGGATTTTTTCCCACGATACGACCATGTTGCCCTGCGCTTAACGCGAAAAGTCGAAAGGGAGGCTTGCAATCATGACGATGATAATGCTGGCGTTGATATGTCTTTCGGGTGGGCCGGAGGGCTATCCGGCAGGTTCGTGGTCTGAGGAAGCACGGGCGTTTTCCGCAGGGCCGGTGGCGCCATCGTTGGATTTGCGGCAGATGCTGACGCGCCGCATGGTGGCGCGCAGTTGCGCGTTGCTGGACGAAACGGCCGCACGCCGCCGCACGGCGATTGCCTCGGGTAAATGGCAGGCATGGCGTGAGGACGTACGTGCGGCGGTGCTGGAATCGCTTGGTCCGATACCCTTAGGCGCCTCGGGCGGACCGCTGAATATCCGCGAGGTGTCGCGTCATGAACGGCCGGGTTATGTGGTGGAAAACGTGCTTTTTGAGTCTCTGCCGGGAATGGACGTGAATGCGTCGGTTTATCTGCCGTTGTCTGAGACATTTCCGCCGCCATGGCCGGCGGTGGTGGTGCCGGTGGGGCACAGCGCGAAAACACGGGAGAGTTACCAGAAACCGGCGCAGGTCTTCGCGCGCATGGGCTATGTGGCGGTTACGTTCGATCCGCCGGGCATGGCGGGGGAAAAAGGCCCGGGCAACGACCATTTCACCGATGGGGCGCGATGTTACCTTGTCGGGCATTCGTCGAATCGCTATTTCGTTTTGGACGCGCTGCGCTGCATTGACTATCTCGCGACGCGGCCGGATGTGGACATGTCTCGGGGCGTGGGCATGACGGGCGTGAGCGGCGGCGGGGTGACCACGATGTTTGCGACAGTGCTGGATGACAGGATCAGGGCGTCGGGACCGTCGTGCTGCGCTGTATCGAAGGCATTGCACCCCGTGCTGGATGTCTATGCGGAATGCCCGGAAGTGCTCCCCTTTGCGCGGTTCCAGCACTACGATGACGCCGATTTGATCGCCGCTGCGCCGCCGGCGGCGGTGCTGTTGATGGCGGGCGCAAAGGATGAGGTTTTCACTGAAGCCATGAGCCGCCAACTCGCGGAGGAACTGCGCGCATCGTTTGATGCGGCAGGGCACGCGGAGCGATTCGATTTTTTCCTCGACCCCGGCGGCCACGCCTACACTCCCGCCATGGCCTTGGCTTTTGTCCGATGGATGGACCGATGGCTTCGTGGTACTGACCGCATCTTGCCGGAAGTGCGCGAAGAGGACCTGGAAATGCTGCCGGATGAGATGCTCGCATGTCATCCGCGCACCGACCGGAACATGTTCACCGTCACCCGCGATGAGGCACTCGCCCTGAGGGGCCGGCGGTCCGGGCTGCCCGTTATAGAGGCGGCCCGGCTGATTGCGGGCGTGCCTGATACGGTGACGCTGCCCGAAGCGCGCAGCGGCCAGGCGGTGCTTGCCTGGTTTCATGCGGTGCGGGAAGTAATGCTGTGTCCGGAACCGGGGATCGAACTACCCGGCGTCTTCATGTGTCCGGCGCGTCAAGACTGGCGCGGCGCCGCGCTGCTCTACTTCGATGATCGCGGACGCTGGACTGATCTGCGTAGTCATGGCGCGCTGGCCCGCGTCACGGGATTCATTGATGAAAAGACCGATGGCCCCGCTGTATTCAGCGTGGACCTGCGCGGCTGGGGTGATTCCCGGCCCGCCGACCTGCCCTACGACATCGCGGGGTGGGGGTCACGCGATCGCTGGATCGCCTATGTCTCGGCGGGGATGGGCGATGCCGTCATGGCGATGCGTATCCGCGATGGTTTGTCTGCGCTGGCCTGGCTGCGCGCGCGCGAAAATATTGACCCCGTGCGCATCATCGTCGGCGGGCGCGGACTGGGGGGAATCGTCGCCCTGCATGTCGCCGCGATTGACGGAACGCTGGCCGGGGCATTCAGCGTGGATGGCCCGGCGTCATTAGAAGAGGTGGTGGCGGCAGAATCGTATGCATGGCCGCCGGAAATCTTCGTGCCGCGTTTACTACAACACTATGATCTTCCGGAACTGGTTGCGGGGTTGCCGATGCCTGTCTTGATAGCCACGCCCCGTGACGCGCAGCGCCGCCCGCTGAACCCGGAAGCCATGGAAACGCGTTATGCCGTCGCAAGCGACGAGAAAGAAAGTTTTCAACTCAGCGCCGATCCTGACGCATTCGTTGCGTTCACACGAAAATACGCCAGACAATGACCCGCGTCGCACGGGTCAGGGATACTATGGGTGGAAACCCATTTCGTTCATTACTTCCCGTATGGCGGCGAGCAGGGTCTTCACGTCGGATTCGCCGATGCGGCCGATGTTGCCGATGCGGAAGCAGTCCGCATTGGACACTTTGCCGGGGTAGATGACGAGGTCCCGGTCGTTGAGCCGCCGGTAGAACTTCTCGAAGTCCCATTTCGGATCGTCGGGATAGAGAAACGACGTGATGATATAGCCCTGCAATTCGGCGGGCAGATATTCCTTGAAGCCCATCGCGCGCATGCCGTCCACCAGGACCTTGTAATTCTTGTAATAACGGGAAGCGCGGCCTTCGGGGCCGCCTTCTGCTTCGAGTTCGACCAGGGCCTGTTGAAATGCAAGCAAGGCGTGCGTGGGCGGTGTAAATCGGAACTGCCCATTTTTTTCCAGCCCCTTCCATTGGTCCAGCAGGTCAAGACAAAGACTGCGCGCCCAGCCCTCGGTTTCGAGCAGGGTTTCCCGGCGTGCGATTACAAAGGCGAACCCCGGAACCCCCTCGATGCACTTGTTGGATGACGATATTAAGTAGTCAATATACGCAGAAGGCGCAGTCATCGGCACCGCGCCAAAACTGCTCATCGCATCCACAATATACCGCGCGCTAACCGCCTTCGCCAGCGACCCGATTTTTTGTATCGGGTTGATGATGCCCGTGGTGGTTTCGCAATGCACCACCGCCACATGAGTGATCAGGCCGACCTCGCTCTTCAGCGTCGCTTCGATCTCCTTGAGGTCCGGCAGCGTGTTTTCCGGATATTCGAGCACGGTGGTCTCTATCTTGAGTGTCTTGCAGATTTTTTCCATGCGCTGTCCGTAAGCGCCGTTAATGATGATCAATACACGCCCGTCGGGCGGGACAGCAGAGGAGAAGACCGCTTCTACGGCGAAGGTGCCGCTGCCCTGCATGAGGACGGCCTCGTAATCCCCGGGGCGCGCGCCAGCCAGCGCAACGAGCCGTTCGCGGATTTCGCGCACAATCCCGATAAATTCAAAATCACGGGACCCCACATCACGCAACATGGCCTGCTTGACGGTGCGGCTGGTGGTGAGCGGTCCTGGAGTGAACAGGGCCTTGTCCTTCCATCCAGAGATTGGCTGTTTTTCGTTCATGGCGTCCTCACGGGTTGGGTTGTTTCGCTTTCATGGGCCGTTTGCATCCAAACGTGCGTTGCTGCGGTGTGCGGCGTGCAGCCGCCATACGACGACCAGCATCAGCACGGTGAAGAGTACGCTGATGGCAAGTGTGAGGCGGTTGGTCATTTCGATGCCCGCCTGCACATCGCCCCGGACCATTTCGCCGATGACCAGTTCCTGCACGACGGGGCCGAGGCTGCCGATGCCGTTCACGAGCCCCGCGACGGCGACGCCGTTCTTCTCGCCGGCGACGGCGATGGAGGCCGCGCCGCAGAGCAGGGTGTCGGGACCGTAGATCATGAATCCGATGATGCCGTAGCACAGCACGAGCGTGACGGGGTTGGCGCCCAGGTTGATCACAGCCAGATAACCCGTCACGCCGCCGATGCCCATCAGCAGGCAGAGCACGGCCCAGTTGCCCCGGAAGCATTTGTCGAGCAACCAACCCGCTGCGACGGCCCCGGCCAGGCCCGCATAATCGAAAATGGAGGAATAGTAACTGGCGCGCGCCACGTCCATGCCCTGAATGTTCAAGAAGGCGGGCAGCCATGAATCGAGCGCGTAACGCAGGAACTTGATGCAGAAATAACTGCCCCCCATCACCCATACCAGCGGATTCAGGGCAATCTCAAGATACTGGCGCGTGGTGACGGTGTCTTCCTGCGCGGCGCGGATGGCGCGGCCGTCCTCGCTGGGTTTTTCCACGATGGGGGGGAGTCCGGCGTCCTCCGGCTTGTCCCGCTGCCACCAGTAGAGCAGCCACCACACCGCGATGGTCAGCATTGTGCAGCCTGCGAAGGACCAGCGCCATCCATAGGCGCCCAACAGCCAACCGCCCACGCCTTTCACCATGATGTTGCCCACGAGGTAACTGGTGGACCACACCCCCATGAACATGCCGCGCTCATGCGCCCGCAGCCACTGCGACACGCCGCCCACGCAGCCCGGCCAGCCCGTTGCCTGCACCAAGCCGTTGACGAACATGAAGACGACAAAGGAATAAAATGAATTGCTGACGCCGAAGACGACGTTGCAGGCCATCGAGATGCCCAGCCCCCACAACAGAATCACGCGCGGCCCCCACTTGCGACCCACAAAACTGTTCACGAACTGGCCGATCATGTAGGCGATGAGGAAAGCCCCCCATATATACGCCGTGTCCGCCAGTTCCCAGCCCAGGTCCTCCGCGATGGACGTTTTGGCGATGGTGAAGACCTTGCGGGTCAGATAATACCCGGCATAGCCGATGTAGGTGGAAATGAGGATGCGCCAGCGCCACATCGCCTGGTCGCGCGTCAGTGTTCCACCCATCGCGTCGCTCTCCTTCCGTCTTTGACCCCAGGGCAACAAGCATAGTATATGTGACAAGTATTCGCAAAGTATTTGTGGAGGATTGGAACTGTGTTGTATTGTCTGTTGCCTGGATGCTTAAGCGCTGTGGATGCGCAGCCCAAACCCACGGGGGTGGAGTCAATGTCTCAATACACCGTCGCCTGCTACTACTTCCCGAACTATCATGTGGACCCGCGAAACGAAGCGCGACACGGAAAAGGGTGGACAGAATGGGAACTTGTGAAACAGGCGAAACCGCGCTTTGTGGGACATCGCCAGCCCAGGAAGCCGCTGTGGGGCTGCACCGATGAATCCGATCCGGCAGTAATGGCCAGGAAAACAGACGCCGCCGCCGACCATGGCATAGATGTGTTTATTTTCGACTGGTACTACTATGACGACGGCCTTTTTCTGGAACGTTGCCTCGAACGCGGCTTCATGAAAGCGCCCAATGCGGGGCGATTGAAATTTGCGCTGATGTGGGCCAATCACGACTGGTATGACATTCACCCCGCCACGCTGGCGCATCCGCCGGAATTGCTCCATCCCGGAACTATCACCCCGGAAACCTTCGAGCGCATGACTGATTATATAATCGAAACCTACTTTACGCACCCTTCGTACTGGACCATTGACGGCTGCCCGTATTTCAGCGTCTATGAATTGCACACCCTGGTGAAAAGTTTTGGCGGCGTGGACGCCGTGGCGCGCGCCGTGGCGCGTTTTCGCGAGAAAACCCGCGCCGCGGGATTCCCCGGCCTTCACCTCAATGCCGTGTCCTGGGGTGTCCAACTGCTGCCCGGCGAAACCGCCGTGGACAATCCCGAAGCGCTGATTCAGCGGATCGGTTTCGACAGTGTAACCTCGTATGTATGGGTGCATGATGCGCCCCTGCCTCAGTTTCCCGAAACACCCTATGCCGACATGATCAAAAAGATTGAAGCCGTCTGGCGGCGTAACGTGAACCGGTTCGGCGTGCCCTATTTTCCCAACGTAACGATGGGGTGGGATTCAAGCCCGCGCTGCAATCAGGACAATGCCTTTGGCAATACGGGATATCCGTTTACAAGCACGTTGGGCGGCAATACGCCTGACGCATTTCGCAACGCTTTGGAAAAAGCCCGGAACTTCCTTGATATTCATCCCAACACCCGGAAAACGGTCACCATCAATTGTTGGAATGAATGGACGGAAGGCAGTTATCTCGAGCCCGATACGGAACACGGCACCGCCTACCTGGAAGCGGTTCGCGATGTGTTCCGCCCCTGAATCATGATTTTCCATCCACCGGAACTATGTCTGCCGGGCGGGTGGCTTCCCGACTTCCAGCGTTTCACCGGACAATCTCAGGGTATCCGGGGCCGATGTACAGTTTACCGGACACCGGCGGAGAAATGTCCCGTTTCCGGCACGAAAACAACATTTTGTATGTGATGGATAAAAATGGTAAAAAAGACACAATATGTATTGCCAATTGACGCGGTCTGTGATAGAATCTCGGCCAGGAGGTGATAAAGGTGCGATTCGGAAAACGAAACAAAAGTTGGACAGCCGCTGGGCGTCGCCTGCTGGGTGAACGTTCTACTGAACCAAAAAGTGGGTCGCTGGCGCAGGATGAACGCAGCGCTTTGCTGGGCTGGGGGGAGGGGGAGACTGTTGGGGACCATCCAGATGAAGCGACCCTTCAGGACGCGCCTGCAACCTCCGGGGAAGCAGGGCCATTTGATCCGCCGCATGATCATGAAATCGCGATCAAGGGCGATCCCACGCAGCATCTGTTGACGGCGCTCGGGCGTTTTCAACGGCAGGTGGCCCGCGCGGAGCACGGTGTGCCGGATGCGGTCTGGGCTGATGAGTGCATGAACCAGATCATTGCAGGCATTGAAATTGCCATTGCCCAAGAGTGGGAGGGGGTGCAAGAAGCGCTTACCGATACGGCGCGAATCCTGCACAGTTATGAGCAGGCGGGTCAGGCGCACGCTTGCGTCTCTTTTTTGCAGGACAGTTACGAAATCCTCTGTCTCATGGTCGGCGATTTGATTGTGGACAATATCCGTTCGGGCGTGATGCAGAAATGGCGTGCGCATTATCAGCGCGGCGTGGACAATCTGCTGCGCGCGGGCATCCGACTGGTGGAAGACGAAGAGGAAGAAGAACTGGAGAGGGAGACGGCGCCCGTGGCGCCGCCGTCCGAAACGACCGATCAGGAAGAGTATGCGGCCGCGGATGCCTCGGTCAGCCTGGAAGATTTCAAACCGACAGCCGGTGATGTGTTGTCAGCGGAGAATCCTTTTGAAATGCCGGGAATGGAATCCCTGCGCGAAGAAGAGACGGTGACAACGGACATGGTTGCGCCGACCGAGGCGTTTGCAGATGAAAGTCCATTCTCATTTCCGGAAGAGACGCGCGACGCATCGGCGGATTCAGCCCTCGCGCCCTCTGCGGATGCTCCGGTTGCAACGTTGGATATTCCTGCGGAATCCGCGGCCATCTACGCGGAACAGGGGGCGGCGCACGATCGCACGGCAGCACCCCCCACGCCGGAAGCCGGGGAACTGTTGACGGAAAGAGCCGCGCGTGATTTTGCGCCCGAAGAAGAGGGCGCGAAAGCATGGGCGCATTCGGGGACGATTGCCGAAGAGACTGTGCCGCCGGAAGGCGCCGTTTTGCCGGAAAAAGAACCCGGGCCGGGCGAAGTTACTTTCGAGGAGGATGCTCTTTTCCGTTCTGTCCAACAAGCGATGGCGCGCGGAGCCGTGTCGGAAGCGAAAGGGATGGCGCTTCGTTTAGCGGCGCGCATTGCACAGATGGAGGTGGACCAGGAACGGCAAAAGATGGCGGCGGCGGAGGAACGGCTGCAGGAATTTGCAGCGGCCATCGAGGCGGCGCGCGAAGAAGCGCGCCGCGCCGAACAGCGCGCGGAGGACATTGAAGCGCGCACCGTCCAATGCGATCAGGAAATGCAGGAACATCGGCGGCGCATCGCGGAATTGCGCGAGAAAGCGGCGGCGGCGCAGAAACGCATTGAAGCGGTGGAAGCGCAGATTCGCGAACTGGAGGCGCAACGCGACGCGATGCTGGCGGAGGCGGCGGATGTGGGCGGGGAACTGGAAGAGGCGCTGGCCACCGAAAGTCGCCTGCAGACCGACCTGGATGGATTGGCCGACATGGAGTCTGCCGCCCGTGAGTCGGCGGCGCTGGCCCGGCGCAACCTGGAAGCCATGGAAAGCGAGCGAAAGGACCGGGAAGCCGAAGCGGCGCTGTTGCGCGAGCAGTTGGAGGATCGCTTCAAATCCGCCGAGGAGATAGACCGCATGCTGAACCGAATTCTCGGGGAGAAGCGGCGGTCCGGGGAAGAAACGGAATTGTTGTTTTAATCGCGTTACGCGCTTGGGATTTTTCGACGGGGAATGACCGCCCCGCATCAGGGAAGGCAGGTAACGACATTGGCTAGAAGAGGCGAAATAGTCGGTGCGGTGGATTTTGGCTCGCGCAATTTTCGGGTGCTGATTGCCCGCCGCGCGGGCGACGGGGCCATCCAGGTGATCGGCCACGGCGTGGCGCCCGCGCGCGGTTGCATGTCACAGGGCGTTATTCAGGACTTGGGCGCGGCGCAAACCGCCCTGAAACAGGCGTTGGCGGCGGCGGAGAAAGAGGCGGGCGTGAGAGTCAATTCGCTGTTCTGCGGCATCAACGGCAAGAACGTGCAGTCCTTCATACGGGAAGGCACCGCCAAACTGGACAAGGAGATCGTCGAAATCCGCCACCTCGAAGAGGCGCGGGACCTGGCTTCGCGCGACGTGCTCGCGCCTGGAAAGCACGTCATCTCCTCTATCACCTCCCAGGAATGGTACGTTGACACCCTCCGCGTCAGCGAGCCGCTCGGCATGCATGGCGGCGTGCTGAAAGTTCGCGTCCACTTCGCCCAGATTCCCTCGCTTATCGAAGATAACATTGTGACCTGCATCGAATCGCAGGGCCGCGAACTGGAAGATATTGTCTTTCTGCCCTTGGCGGCCGGGCTGGGATGCCTGACCCCGGAAGACATTGATCTCGGCGTGGCCTTGCTTGACATGGGCAGCAGCACGACCAGCCTCGCCATCTACCGCGACCGCCGCATCATGAACACCACCTGCTTCGACTGGGGGAGTTCGCATATCACGCGCGACGTGGCCGGCGTATTGCGCATCTCCTTTGAGGAAGCGGTGGAACTGGTGCTCATGTATGGGCTTGCGGACAGCCTCGTCCGCGCGGAAACGCAAAAAGACGCCCCCGATGCCGCCCCCATCGGTGAGGATGACCGGCGCGGTGCGAGCATCAAACTGAAGACTGTTGTGCGCGGCGCCCCGGAGATCGTGAACCGCGACGAATTGGACGAAATCATTTTTGAACGGTCCAAGGAATTGATGACCAAGGTGCGCCAGCAGGTGCATGCCAACGGCCATGCCCGCCATCTGGTTCGTGGCATCGTGATCACCGGCGGCGCGGCGCAAATCAAGAACCAGACCGCTCTGGCCGAAGCGGTATTCCAGGTGCCCGCGCGTGTCGGGCTGCCCACAGGGATTGACGTGCTTCCGCCCCAAATCAACACGCCGGAATTTGTCCCGGTCGTCGGCGTGGCGCGCCACGGTTTTGAATTCCGCGCGGCCGCGCGCAGCGGCAGAATCCAGGTGCAGCGCGGTCCCCTGCGTTCCGCATTTCGAAGGATGGCTGATTTTTTGAGGAAGTATTTTTTCTGAATTCTGCCTGATACGGATGGACGCGGAAAGAACGCGTCATCAGCGGCGGCGAAATCGGAAACGCGGCGGCGGGGGACCCTCAGCGGCGACTTGCGACGCGGCGTCTGTAAACGCCTCGATGCGCGGCGCGGATACCTCTTCATCCTCCCGTACATTCACTTCTTCCTCCCAAGGCCGGGGCATGTCCAGAAGCACAGGGCCTGAAGGCGATTCCGGATCGGGGATGGGACGCACCCCTTTTCCAGGCGGCGGGGTCAATTCCAGCGAGTCGAGGGCAGGCCGCTTTATTTTGCGCGCAGGCACAAGCGTATAGCCGATGATGTCGCCCAAGTCCATCAGGAACGCCACCAGCACCAGAAAGATTTCCTTGAACCCCACCTGATCCCAGTCCAACAGTTTCGAGAATACCGCAAAAAGCGGATTCTCCAATCGCACCACTTCGGGCAGGGGCACCCCGGAAATACCCGCCAGGTCTTTGCAGACGACACGCAGTTCCGCTTGGAGTCGCTCGATGTCGTCCAACTCGGTGATGGCGGCGTTGCGCAGAATTTCATCCGCCTGTTCCTTGACGGCCAGGGCGTCGTCCACCGCCTGTAATTCGACTTCGGTGGTTTTCTGCAGCAGGGTGAGTTTGTAGTCCTCTTCCCGGGCATACGGACCGTATCCCGCCGGCGCCCGGCGCAGACCGCGCACCTCGGCATCCAGTTCCGCCTCCTGCCGGGCCAGTTCACGCCGCAACGTTGTACGCTTCTCCGCAAGTGATGCATGTACCTGGGCCAGGTATGTTTCATAAGCGGACCGCGTGCGTTCCGATGAATAGCGCAGGAAAAAGTCTCTGTCCGCCGTACGGTAGAGCACGTCAATATTGAACGCGATGGAGATGAACGCAACGACGGTCATGCCGATAACGCCGACGATGTTGAGGCGTTTCTGGCCGTCAATGATGGCGATTTTCAACGCGAACAGCATCATGCCGATGGCGACGGACAGCGCCAGCGCAATGATGGAGCATTCCCATACCACGCCGTAGGTCAGGGGAATATCCACCTTCGGCCTGGGAAGAATGGAATCGTTCAGACTGACATAGGTGGTCCACATACTCGCGATGGCCAGCAGCACCATCGCAAGAAAAACCATCACCCGCACTATGATTCGCATGAATGTGCTCCGATTGGGCGCCTGGGTACGCATAAACTATACCCGGCGGATGTGAAAAGTTCCAAATTCGTCAGGAGCATGGGCGGAATGGGTCAGGTGTCTCCTATAGACAAACGCAATTTCCGCCGGGACCCTCCGGGGTTCCTGGTGGAGAGGTTGTCTGGACGGCCCGTTTCGCAAATGCGCCCGCTTTTCATCCGCTTTCATCCGATTGACACCGGAGCAGAGGAATGCTAGGCTACTTAGTCAACAATTATCCGGCCGTGGATAACGCGGAAGAGGGAACTATGTACGAGGCGTTCTACGGATTACGAGAAAAGCCGTTCAATCTGACCCCGGACCCGAAGTACCTCTACTTGAGCGACAAGCACAAGGAGGCTTTCGCGCATCTGTTGTTCGGGATCAAGAACCGGAGCGGGTTCGTGATGGTTTCGGGGGAAATCGGCACGGGCAAGACGACAATCTGCCGGAATCTGCTCAATCAACTCGATGCGGAGACCAATGTGGCCTTCGTGTTCAACCCTTCGCTCAATCCGATGGAGTTGCTCAAGAAAATCAACCGGGAGTTCGGCGTACCGGCGGACGCGGAGACGGTGCTGGAACTCACGGAAATCCTGAATGCCTATCTGCTGGAAGCGGCGGCGGCGGGGCGCAGTTGCGTGTTGGTCATAGATGAGGCGCAGAACCTGACGCCGCAGGTGCTGGAGCAAATCCGGCTGCTGTCCAATCTGGAAACGGAAAAAGACAAACTGCTTCAAATCATCCTGATCGGTCAACCGGAACTGGCCGAGAAACTGGCATTGAAAGAACTCCGGCAATTGAACCAGCGCATCACGGCGCGCTATCACCTCAAGCCGCTCAACGAGCAGGAGACACTCCAGTATATCGCCTACCGGCTGCATGTGGCGGGCGGGCGCAAGAAGGTGCACTTCAGCAAGCAGGCGATTCACGCGATTTACAAGTATTCCGGCGGCACGCCGCGCGTCATTAATGCCTTGTGCGACCGGGCGCTCCTCATCGGCTACACCAAGGAGGCGCAGGTCATCACAGGCCCGATCGTAAAGCAGGCGGCGCGGGAGATTCGCGGGGAGAAACTGCCCGGCAAGTCGTCATGGAGGCAGGCGGTGGGCCGTTGGGTGCCCAGCCCCGCGCTGGTGGTGGCGGCGGTGCTGGTGCTGGCCCTGGCGCGATTCTTCGCGTTCCCGCTGGAGCAGGCCGCGCGTGAATTGGGCGTGTTCAACCGCTTTCTCGTGTCGGATAATCCCTTTACGACGGAATCCGCCGCGCGGCAGGCGGGCACGGCCGACGCCATCGGCTCCGACATCCGCAATCCTGCGCGCGAGGCTGCCGATTTGCTTGTGGACTCCGCGTTGGCGCGCCGGCTGGTGGACCGGTTGAGCGCGCCGGAAAAGTCCGTGGTGGAAACCACGGCGGGCGCGGCGGCGCTGGCGGCGCTCGCGCCTGACGTGGCGCGGCAGGCCGCTGCCGCCGCGTTGCTGCGGGCGTGGAACATGGCCCCGGTCAGCGACTATCCGGAGAGTGACGACCCGGCGGCGCTGGCGGCGTTCGCCGCGCAAAGCGGGCTGGCGGTGGAGCGTCTCAGTCCGGCCCTGGAACAACTTACCGCGATTGACCTGCCCGCGTTCGTGCAGATGCGCAAGGGCGACCTGTCTTTCTGGGTGGCTCTGCTGGGAGTCGAGGGTAATCTTGTTCGTATTTCCGGAACCATGGGCGAAGTGCTGGAAGTGGATCGCGACGTTTTCCGCGAATACTACACCGGCGAAGCCGTGGTTCTGTGGCGCGACCCCACGCCCGGGGCGCCCCCGCTGGTTCCCGGATTCACCAGCCATTCTGTGCTGCGGTTGAAGGAGCAATTGCATCAGATCGGGCGCATTCCGGCATCGGAAGTCAATGATAGATACGATTCCAGGACGGCTTCCGTGGTTGCGCGCTTGCAGGCGGAGACCGGCCTGCTGGTGGATGGCATTTCGGGAAAACAGGTCCGGATGGTGCTGAGCAGCCTGCTCGATGAACATGAAACCCCGTCGCTATCGGGTCGGGAATCCGGTTCCCACCGAAAACCAGCCCAGGCCGTTGCCGTGGCCCCGATTTCGCCTGCGCCAAAACCAACCGCGCCATCATCGCCCCCAAGAGCGCATAAACCCGCAAAAAGAACTGATGTCGCCCCATCGGTATCCGAGACGGTGGAAAAGGAACCAGACGTTTCGGCAATGCAGACGCTGGACGCGGTACCCATGCCAGCGTTGCCGGAGCCGGGTCCCGAGCCGGAATTTGTGGGGGGACCCCAGCCTGCCCCCGCGATGCGTATCCAGGACCTGGCAATGCCGGAAGCGCCTACGACCCTGCCTCCGGTGGATACCGACGCCTTGAAAGAGATAACACCGCCTGCGGTGGGCAGCACGCCGCTTGTACCCACAGAGACGGACCAGGACTCATGATGGAACAGGACGCAGAACAGCGGTACAATCAGACGCCCCAGGTGGAGAAGCGCGGATGAGTTCCATCCTCGATGCATTGAAGAAACTGGAAGCCGAAAAGGCGGCAAAGCAGACGGAAGTGGATGCGTCGGACGAACCCTTCGAGGCGGAACGCGCCGAGGAAGTCCTGACCGCACCCGCCCGGGATGCCGTGCTGCGGCTCTCGCCCATGCAGATTGCTTTGGGGGGGCTGGCCTTTGCCGTCCTTCTCGTCGCTGTTTCGGTGACGGTATCAGTCGCGCTGACGCGCACCGCCGTAACATCGAATCCGCCCGTGATAACAATCGCCCCTGCACCGACCACCAGCCCCGCCGCGCCGATAATGCCTGAAGCGGTGGTGGAGCCGGCGGCACCCGCCCCGGAACCGATCATCGCTGAACCGCCCGCGCCCGCACCGATGCAACCCGTATCGGCGCCGACCGAACCTGCGCCAGCGCCCCCTGCGCAAGCCCCAGCACCGCCAGCGCAAGCCCCACCACCGCCAGCGCCGGAAATGGTTGCGGCGATGACGCCCGCGTCTGAGCCTGCCGCTGCGTCTCCGCCTGCGGCGCAAACTGCATCTACCCAGCCGCCTGCGGCCCCACAACCCCCAACGCCTGCGCCTTCTGCGCCGCCTGCTGCGCCCAAACCGCCGGCGCCCGCAGCATCCGCTCCGTCCACTACGAGCACCGTGGCGCGGACCACAGCGCCGCCCCCGGTGAACCTGAGAGAACTGCCGATCCTTCGTTCCTCGGACCGGGCGCGATTCGGGCTGGAGAACCTGAAACTGAACGTATTGCGCGAAACGAGCGAGAACCGTCCCCACGGGCTGGCCATCATCAACCTGAACAAGGTCTATATCGGCGAAATCATCCCGGGCACCCGCGCCCGGCTCATCGAAGTGAAAGCACACGGCATCGGGATCGAAATTGTGGATACCGGCGAACGTTTCTATGTGCAACATTGAGGACAAGACGGGCATTGTCCTGCTCCGCGTGTCCGCTGACTGAACAAAGCATTCAACATGTCCGACACGTCCGACATAACGCCCCGGATGATGCGGATGGTCTGGGAAAGAGCAAACCAGCAACGAGGAGTCATTCCATGAAACCGATCAGTATCGCAAAGGCAGCGTCTTTGGCCATGGTTGTTCTGTTACTGACGGGGTGCGGCAAACAGAGCGCGGCCCCGGACCAGGCCACCTCGACCAGGAGCGGGCAAATCGAAATCGCGGTCATTCCCAAGGGCATGGCGCATCAATTCTGGCTCACGGTCAGGGCCGGCGCGGAAGCGGCGGGCAAAGAATTCGGCGCGCAAATCATATGGCAGGGGCCGGCCAAGGAAACCGAAATCGAGAAGCAGATCAACATCGTGCGCGATATGATCAACCGGCGTGTCAGCGCGCTGGTGCTCGCGGCGTGTGATGAGAACGCGCTTGTGCCGACGATTCAGCGCGCGGTGAACATGAACATGCCGGTGATCACGATTGATTCCGGCGTCCAGTCTGATTTGCCGCTGTCCTTCGTGGCGACCGACAACATCGCCGGGGCGCGGATGGCCGCCGATGTGCTTGCCCGACTCATCGGCGAGGAAGGCCCGGTGGGTCTGATCCCCTTCGTGCCCGGCGCGGCCACCTCGGAAATGCGCGAGCGCGGCTTCAAGGAAGGCATCGCAGGGTATCCCAATATCACGTTGGTGGCGACCCAGTACTGCATGAGCGATGTGGCGAAGGCCATGGACGTCACCCAGGACATGATGAATGCCAACCCCGACCTGCGCGGCATCTTCGCGGCGAACGAGGCCGCCGCCATCGGCGCGGCCCAGGCCGTGCGCACCGCCGGCAAGGCGGGCGTCGTAAAACTCGTTGCCTTCGACGCTTCCGAAGATGAAATCGCCGCACTGAAGGAGGGCGTAATCCAGGCGCTGATCGTCCAGAATCCCTTCAAGATGGGCTATGTAGGCGTAAGAGCGGCGCTGGATGCCTTGGAAGGGAAGCCCGTGGAAAAGCGCATTGACACCGGCGTGACGGTGGTGACGCAGGAAAACCTGAATGACCCGGAAATCGTGCGCCTGCTCAACCCTTGATGGCGGCTATGCTGAAAGTCGCCGCGCCGCGTGCAGCCCCGTTGCGGTCCCGGTTCCCATGAGTTTCCACGGGGCATTACCTGCATGCCGCAAACAATAAAAGGTGTAACACTTTAGCGGAATGGCATGGATTGTCGTGGCGCGAAGCGCCGGGGGATGTGGAAAAAACACAACATTTCCCGCTGTTCGCCACTCGGTTAAAATGTAACTAAAAGGTGTATATTCAATCATGTCTTCCCTGTATTCTGTGCTCAAAGGCGATTTCACGCCGCGCATACTGCGGCGCTACGTGCTCATTGAAGCGCTGGTGTTCTGGGGGCTGATATTCATCGCCTGGATGCTCTATCCCCGCGAGAACCGCTATTCCATCATGACCCACACCTTCAGTTTCCTGGGCAGTTTTGAAAGCAAGCACAGTCCGAGGTGGTGGTGGATATTCTCCATCGCGATGACATTCTGGGGGACGGCGAATGTGCCGCTGGTGCTGTATGCCCATCGCCGCTTCGCAACAATCTCAAAGTGGGGCGCGCGGGTGGGCGCGGGACTGTTTCTGGTGGGGTGCGTGGGCATCGTGCTGATCGCCATCTTCCCCGACGCGCGCGGCACGGTGATCGGCAACTGGGAGTGGACGGAGATACACGAGAAGGCCGCGGTCGCCGTCGCCGCCGGGTTCATCCTGGGCATTCTCTGGCACGGCGCACTGCTGCTCAAGGACCTCCTTTTTTGCAGGGGTGACAGTATTTTTCAACACCGGAAATTCACCGGGCCGTATCTGTTCTGGGGGACAGTGACGGGTATTGCGGCGTATTATCTGATTTCCTGGGAATTCATCTACGCCGACATGAAGGCGGCTGCCGCCGCAAGCGGCGTGCGCATTGGGAGTTCATGGTCCGAGGCGCTGAACACGAGGTATTCGTTCCCGTTGTGGGAAAACGTGGTGATTTACACGTTCTTTGCGTTCCTGGTGTGGTTCATGCTCGTGCTGCCCAACGAACTGCCGGGGAATCACTCGAAACGCAGCGCGCCGAATTGAACCCGATGGGGGTCGTCGTAGTCAAAGGCCCAAACGCTTGATTCGGTGTGCACACTGCGGTGGTGTCGCTGGAAATTGACGCGCCAGGTTTCGCCGCGTTCCGGGCGTTTGCCCAAAGTCTCAAAGGGAATGGACAAGAGCGCCGCCCATCCTGTGTCGTAGCGCGTTGCATGAACTTCCCAGACGCCCTGCCAGCCCGCATCGCCGCCGAGGCTGTCAAATTGCGCGCCCAGCGGATTCACCAGCAGGCGCACCGGCAACGCGTCCGCCCCCGGCACGACCAGCATCTCGAAACTTTCCTCCATCCACAACGGCGCGTCGCGCCCGACAAAGCCCGCCGCCATCATCGCGGCATCGGAGTCTGCGGCGGCGACGCCGACATAGAGATGCGTTCGGCTGCGACAGAGATAGACTTCCGTGGGGACAACGGCGAAGGCGCGGCGGTCCTCGCTGAGAAACCCCGTTGCCTGCGGCGCGCGCTGCCAGACGGGCGCCGCCAGGGGCGGGCCAGGTACGGGCGCTTCAGGCGTGTAGGGACACATCGCGACCGCAGGGCCTTTCAATGCAAAGACACGCGCATCGGTGGCGGCTTTCGCCGCCGGCGGCGTGCCATCGGCGATAACGCGGTAGTAACGCGCCGCGCGCGGCTTCTGCGGCAGCAGGACAGGATCACAGTGCCTTGCAGGCGCGTTCGGCGTCCAGACGCCGAGTGGCGTGTACACGCGGTCGTCATCGCTGCAATCGAGGATCAGTTTCGACGCGGCGACGGCAGCGTCCAGACGGCACACCGGCCCGACATGCCCCAGCAAATCAAACAGCAATTCGCGGCGTCCGGCCGTGCCGTCCCAAATCGGATCGGCGGGAACCGGAAAAACCCGGTGGTCGGGCGGTACGGCGACAGGCCGGTAGGGAGGGACCAGTGCGCGGAAACGCGCGGCGGGCGAATCATCTTTCGCGGACGGGATATCCAGCGGGTTAAGCGTCAGGCTCGCGACGCCGAGGGAGTGCAGTTGTTCGGCGGACAAAAGGTCTTCGTCGCGCTTGGAAAGGACGCGCCGGAATGCGTCCAGAGCGCCCGCGAAATCGCGGCGTTGCGTCGCGGGGTCGTATCCTTCCAGGGCGCGTTGGTTAATATGGTCGGCGATAATGCTGATTTGCTCCGGTTCCGATGGCGCCCATGCGGTCGCATGGAAGTATTCATTCAAACATTCCGGCCACGTCAGGATGGGCGAGGATAACGACCAGGCTTTGTGCATGCCTGCCTGAAAAACATCGGTGTTTACGGCTGTTGCGACGGCAATCCCGTGGAAGGGGGAAGCAGTCTGTCCCGCATGACGCGCCACGGCATAGGCCAGCGCGGGCGATCCTTCCGCGACGGCTATGCAGGGCCGTCCCGTCGTTTTGGCCCACGCGATGGTTTCCTCGAAGCCGCGATGCGGATTGCCGCCCGGGGCGGGGCGGAATTGCACGCCGATAACCGCGTCACCCGGCAGCGCAGGCAGGGTCCTTTCAAGACCATATAACGGCGCGTCCTGCCAGGGGGTGATGGCGTCCGCCCAGAGCATGACCCGCAAATTGGGGTGAATTTCCTTCAAGACAAGATTGCAGACCGCAACAGCGTCAGCGAAGACCTCGGTTATATCGCGCATTCTGTCCGTACACCGCAAGTCCTGGTTGATGCGCGCAATGGTGTCGCCGCCGATGTGGACGTAATTCGGTTTGAGTTGTTCCACCAGTGCAGCCAGGCGCGTGCGGAGCACCTGTTCCGCTTCCAAGGCGTACGGGCAGAGCGCGGAAGAGTCCGGCGGGGCATAACTGTAGGTTACCCGTGCGGTGGCCCCGTCCAGGATGTCGCCGCCGGCAATACGGCGGATGCGCCACGGAGGGTTCATCGCGTCATAAGGCGCGTCGGTGCGGCCGGGCGCGATTTCGTAGTCCCTTCCAGGGGTGGCGGGAAAGCCTCGCGCAATCTCCACGCGAATCGGGTGGGTTTCCGTTGCGAGCACGTTGGGCTGGGACAGCGCGGCCCATTCCTCGCCGCGAAACGTGATGAGGTCGGTGACGGCGCGGCCTTCCGCCGCGAATGGTTCCGCCGCGAGCAGGCGCTGCGCGCCGCTGAACACGCGGAACATGGGCACAGGTTCGATGTGCATGCGGCGCGCGTCCTCGAAAACCCGTCGCCACCCGGCAGCGCGCGCGTCGCTCATGTCGTGAAAATCATCACTGTCGAAGATGACGAGGTTGCAGCGCCACTCCGCGAGGGTTTGCAGTTCGCCCGTGGTCAGCGGGCCGCGCGCCACGATGCCGCGCAGGGCGAAATCCGGCCAGTCGAAGATGTCCAATTGCGGCCAGGAGAGGCGATGCGACCGCGCGATCTGCGTCAGCAGCGTCATGCCGCGAAACACACCTTCCGCGTCTTTGCCCGCCACCAGCACGCGCCGCCGCGCGATTTGCAGGAGGTATGCGCCGTCATTCAAGGATAGCAGGCGCCGGGTCTGTCGAGCGGACAGGGCCGCATCCAGCGCGCGGTGGCGTCCTGCCTCTCCGACGAGAATAACATTGCCCCGTCGCGGCGCTTCGGTGTCGTGCATGACAGGCATGGGCTGGCCCACGGCTTCTGCGATGGCCGCCGCCATGTCGCGGATGGATTCCCCGGCGTCGTCCGCAATCACGACAGGCGTGTCGGGTTCCACAAAGAAATAGCGCCCTGCGCGCACATCGCTCTGCTGCGAGGCGGGCGCCTGCGCCAACAGCGCGCATGCCATCAATAAAGCCACTGAACCCATGATGTTGTCTCCATGGCAGGTATCATGTGGTTGCGCCGCAGGAGCGGCGCGGTATTGCGTGACACCGCGGGAGCGGTGTCACGAGGTCCAATCCGCCCAATCCGCCCAATCCGTCCAATCTGTCCGATCCCTCCAATCCGTCCAATCCGTCCGATTTGTCCGACCTGTCCGACCCGGCCGCACCGCCGATCTCGTACCACTCCCGCCACTGCATCGTGATCCGGCGTTTTTTTTTATCGGTCCCGCTCCACAATGAACCGTGCGAGCAGACGAAACATATCCGCTTCTTCGCCGAAGCGTTCCAGCGCCGTTGTGGCGGCGGCGACCGCCTCTTCCGCAAGTTCCCGCGCGCGCTCCAGTCCGAGCAGGCCAGGGTAAGTTGACTTCTCCCGCGATGCGTCGCTGCCGACCGGTTTGCCTGTGGCCTCCTGCGTCCCGGTCACATTCAGGATGTCATCGGCAATCTGGAATGCGAGTCCGACCTGCTCGCCGTAACGGGTCAGTGCTTCCAGCGCGACGGCGTCCGCGCCTGCAAGCATTGCGCCGCAACGCACCGAAGCGCGGATCAGTGCGCCGGTCTTGAATGCGTGAATCCGCCGCAATTCCTCCAATGTGACCATGCGTTTTTCCGCTTCGATGTCGTAGAACTGTCCGCCGGCCATGCCGCCGACCCCCGCGGCCTGTGCCAGTTCCCGGATGATGCGGATGTCCCCGGATTGGGCCGCCGCGTCGAATGCCATGGTCAACAGGGTGTCGCCCGCGAGCATGGCTGTCGCTTCGCCGAAGACTTTATGCGAAGTCGGACGTCCCCGCCGAAGATCGTCGTTGTCCATCGCGGGGAGATCGTCGTGGATGAGCGAGTAGGTGTGGATCATTTCCAGGGCGCAGGCCGCGGGAAGTGCAGGCGTATCATCGCCACAGACGATTTCCGCCGCCCCCAAGGCCAGCGCCGGCCGCAAGCGTTTGGCGGGGGCAAAGAGACTGTAACGAATCGCTTCGATCAGTCTTGCCGGTTCAGTCCCCCACTCCGCGATGCATTGTTCCATCGCCTGTTCGGTGCGCCGCGCTTTGTCCTGCAGATATAGTGCCACCTTTTTCAAAACAACAGTTCTCCCTCTTCTTCCTCTTCCGGCTCCGGCGGTTCCGGCTCTGAAGTGTCCCTGTCCGCTGCGCCGCTCGGAGTTTCCGCCGTTTCCATCTCGGCGGCCTCTTCCTCGTCAAAGGGCTTGGCCTCCAGTTCGCCCCCGGCGTTTCTTGTCAGGATTTCGATGCGTTTTTCCGCCTCGCGGAGCGCCTTCTCACAGGCCCGCGCGAGCCGAATCCCTTCCTCGAATTTTTTGAGCGATTCGTCAAGCGACAGACCGCCTGCTTCCAGCGCGGCCACAATCGCCTCCAACTGCTCCAAATCTTTTTCAAAACTCGTTTCCTTTTTCGTCCGCGCCATCGTTGCTTTCCTCTATTCGTCGCACCAATGCCTCGGCCGCCCCGATTCCGAAGCGCATGTATATCGTATCATCCGGAGCGATCGCCGTGGCGCTGCGCACCAGGGTCCGCTCCGGCAGTTTCCATGCAATGGCGTAACCCCTGCTGAGGATCGCCAGGGGGTTGAGTGCGGCCAGGCGCGCCAACGCTGGACGCAAGCCCGTCCGCTTTTGCTCCGCAATCATCGCGCCTGCCCGCAGCAGTCGTTGCGCCAGCGCCGCGTGGCGTTCCTTCCCATGCGCTGCCTGCCGCCGGGGAGAGAGCAGGGCCAGCCCGCGCGCCGCGCGATCAAGCCGGATGTGCGCCGCCCGCGCCTGATTCGCCAGTGCCGCCTCCAGCCGCAGGCGCATTTCGTCGCAGGTCTGGCGCAGTTGCCGCACAAGTTCTTCCGGGCGCTGGAAGACAAAACTGCGGCGGGCCGCCGACAGCCGGTGCCGCGCCTGCTCCAGATGACGGCGGAAGCCCGTCTCCAGGCGGCGATGCAGCAGCCCAACCTGTTCCGCCAAAGCCGCGCGCTCGCGCACGACCAGTTCCGCCGCCGCGGACGGCGTCGGGGCGCGCAGGTCCGCCGCGAAATCCGTCAGCGTGAAATCAATCTCATGGCCCACGGCGGAAATGATGGGCGTCTGCGCCGCATGGACCGCTCGCACCACGGTTTCCTCGTTGAACGGCCACAAATCCTCCATGGAGCCGCCGCCGCGTCCCACGATCATCACATCCACGCCCCATCGGTCCAGCGCGCGGATGCCCGCCGCGATCTCCGGCGCGGCTTCCCGGCCCTGCACCCGCGCAGGATACAGGATGACATGCACGCCCGCGAAGCGGCGGTGAATGACGTTGAGGATGTCGCGAATCGCTGCACCGGTGGGCGAAGTCACCACCCCGATGCGCCTCGGCAGCACCGGCAATGGCTTCTTGTGCGCCGGGTCGAAAAGTCCTTCCGCCTCCAGTTTTTTCTTCAACTGATCGAAGGCCAGTTGCAACGCCCCCACCCCTTTGGGCTGCATGTCGTCGAGCACGATCTGGTAGTTGCCGCGCCGCTCATAGACGCTCACCCGACCGTGCGCCACCACCTCCAGGCCGTTCTCCGGCGCGAAGCGCAGCCGCGATAGACGCCCGCGAAACATCACCGCGTCAATCTGGCTTTCTTTGTCCTTCAGCGTGAAATACGCGTGGCCCGACGCCGCCACCTTCCAATTGGAAATCTCCCCCGCCACCCAGACCAGACCAAGCCTCTCCTCCAGCAGGGTTTTCACCCGCCGGGTGAGTTGCGCCACCGTCAGGATTTCAATCCGTTCCGTTTCCATCCCCCCGATTGTAGCAAAGATATGGGCAACGCATCTTCCGTAGCGAAGAAATTCTGACTCAATTTCCCGAAGTTCAAATGTTCAATCAGTGCCGCACGGAATATACAAGCGCAAGCCTGCTTCCCGACAGGCTGAAGCCTGTCCTCCAGAACGGCAGCGCCGGTAGCGCCGCCCGCGCGCCGTTCTCCTCGTTCAGATCAGGATCGTTGAACAGCGTCGCAGCCCTGACCATCCGTGCATTCCCTCAGGATGATTCGCTATAGTAGGCCGACCGCAGAGGCGGCGCGGCGTATGGGATTCGGGGATGATGGCGCGTCAAAGAGCATATTCCCTGCACCTGCAAAGGAGACCGGACGGCGTGGAACAATTCACCAACATGCTGTGGGCGGATTTGATGGCGTTTTCTCAACGGCATCCCCTCTACAATTTCGTGCCGAAACTGGCGGTTGCCGTGGGGTTTGTGTACTGCCTGGCGGCGCACGGCGATGAACTGCGCGCAATGGGACGGGGCTTGCTGGAACTGCGCCCGCTCGCGCGGCTTCGCGAGCGCATCGCCCCGCGATGCGCGGCGGCGGCATGCTGTGCGGCGGCGGCGCGGTGGCGCGAAGCGCTCAAGCCGCTGTGGCGGCCGATGCTGCACGGCTTCCTGTTTTGCGTGATGCTGATCGGGGCGCTATTGGCCGCGGCGAATTATTTCGATTTCGCCCACTTCCGCTACGGAGCGTATCTGAACGCCTACGAGTTCTACCACTATTACCTGGGATCAAAGTATGCTCCCGAACTGGGCTATACGCGGCTCTATGCCGCCACGCTGGTCGCCGATCAGGAAACCGGGATGAAATGGAATGATTCGCGGGGCCAAATCCGGAATCTTGACACCGGCCGCTACATGCCCGCCGAGGCTGTCCTTCGTGATGCCGAAGAATACAAGGCGCATTTCTCCCAACACCGCTGGGAGGAATGGAAGAAGGACGTCCGCTGGTTCAAATCCAAACTGGTCACCGGCCGATGGAACAACGTCCTTCGCGACAAAGGCTACAACCCTTCCCCTGTATGGTCCATGGTGGTCGGTGGCGCCCTCACCAACCAGATTTCCACCGACAATGAACGCGGGATGCTTTTTCTCGCGCTGCTTGATCTGTTTTTCATCGGCGCGGCCTTGCTGTGTGTTTGCTGGGCCTTCGGTCCGCGCGCTTGCCTGTTCATGATCATGCTCATGGGCACGCATTATATGATGAGATTCTCGCACATGAAGGGCGCGCTGCTGCGCACCGACTTCGCAATGTGCCTGGTAATGGCGGTCTGCATGCTCAAGAAGAACCGCTACGCCACGGCGGGGGCGCTCATGGCCTACTCCGCGCTCGCGCGCATCTTCCCGGCAATCCTGCTTTTCGGTCTCGGCGCGAAACTTTTCTGGGAGATGGGCCGCCTCGCGCGCGCCGCCGTGGACCTCATGGTCGCGCGTTATGGCTTCGGCGGCGCGTTCTGGGCGCGCATGGCGCTGATCGCTGCGCCGTTGATCGCGGCGGCGGCGGTCCTGAGCGGTCTCGCAGGTGAGATGCTCCCCGCGCTGACGGCATGGCTTGACATGGGCATCCCGGTGGCGCCGCGCACGCTCGCCATCGCCCTCTTTATCCCGATGTTGGTCGGAGTCGCCCTGTGCGCGGCGGCCGTCTGGGGACTTTGGAAGGGGCTGATGAACACCCGTTACCTGAGATTTTTCGGCGCATTCGCCGCCACCGTCCTGTTCCTGGTCGGCGCGTCCATCGCGCACTTCGGCGGCACGGAACTCTGGGAGGATTTCGGATCCAAGATCGGCCGCCACAACCGCGATATTTCGCCTTGGCGCGTCGGCTTCAAGTACATCTTCATCGCCCATTGGCGCGATGATTTCAGTTTCAGGCAAGGCCTGGGAGAAATCAAGGATTACATGTTGGGCCGCAGTCAGGGCCAGAAGACCGCCGCTGCGCGCCAGCGCGGCATGCAGGACGTCTTGCGCAAATGGTCGCCCGTGATTCGAAGCGCCATTTATCGTGAAAACCAGGGGCTTTGGTGGAGCATCCAGGCCGTCGTGCTGATTCTATGCCTCATTGCCGTGAAGGGACTTAAAGACCACCAGGCACTCGCATTCAGTTTCGCGCCGTTTTTTTTCATCACTGCGCCCACCTACTATTACTACATCATGCTGGCGGCGCCTCTCATCCTGTTCACGTCGGAGGTGGATCGCCCCACGCGTGCGATCGGCCTTGCCTGGATGTTCTTCACCGCCATGGCTGGATACTATTTCTATGACATGTGGCGCCAGGAATACGCCACGTACTACTGGCTGTCATGGATGAACTGCGTGCTCGCGCTGTATATCATCCTGCTGGGTATGGCTGAGACCTTTTACTTCTCCCGACGCAGCGGGATGCAGCCCCCCGCAACGCCTGAAAAAAGCATGGCTCAAACTCCGGCTTCTCCCTTGGTCTCCGCGGAACAAAACGCGCCGGCATGAGTGCCGGCGCGCTCTCATTCGTTTCCTCTTGAATCCGTGTTCGTCTGTGTCCGTCCGTGTTTCCTTCAAGACATCCCGACAACGACGCCAATCTGTCACGTTCCCGGTACGGGGATCGGTCCGACCGGATAGGGTTTGTCCCAATCGAGATCATCGGGCACGAGGCTGAGATCGGCATTGATCGCTTCGTCCCAAGTGAGTTCCTTGCCGGTGTAGGCGGCCATCCGACCCATGATCGCCGTCATGGTGCTCTCGGCGGTGGCGATGCCCGTGTTGAGGTACGGCCCTGTCCCGCGGATACTGTTCACCAGGTCCACATGCTCCTGAATCATCGGATCACCGGAGTCCTTGCCCATGTCGCGGCAGTTGCTCTTGCCTTTCGTTCCGGTGACCTCCTCGAAAACCGCATTGGCCGAATCGTTCCAGTGTCGGCTGAAACTGTACATATGCGCGCCGTTCGGATACTCGAAATCGCAGGAAAAATTGTCCCACAAATCCCCATACTTTTCCTCCCGCGGTTTCCAGGCACGTCCGCCGGACGCCGTCACTTTCACCGGGTGCGCGTTCATCACCCAGTTGATGATGTCCAGATTGTGGATGTGCTGCTCGACGATATTGTCGCCGCAGGTCCAGATGTAGTTGTACCAGTTACGCAGGCGGTACTCGAGATCGCCCCATTTCGGGTCGCGCTCATGACAGAACGGCAGGGTGCCGTTCCAATAGGCGCGCGCGCTCAGCACTTCCCCGATTTCACCGTCGTGGATCCTCTGGATTGTTTCAATGTAAGCGCGTTGATGGCGGCGCTGCGTCCCCGTCACGAAACTCAGCCCTTTCTCTTTGGCTTTGTTCACTGCGTCAATAAATATCCGCACGCCTGCCGGGTCTACGGCAATCGGCTTCTCTACGAAGATGTGTTTGCCTGCCGCCACCGCCGCCGTGATATGCATGGGCCGCGCGTAGGGGGGCGTCGCGTGAATAACCACGTCCACGTCCGTCTCAAGCAGTTTCTTGTAGGCGTCCAGTCCGGTAAAACACATGTCGTCTTTTATGTCCACTTTGGGCTTTATTCGCGGGCTCTTGTGGTTTTCCATCTCCGAGCGTTTCGACTTGATCCGGTCCTCGAACACGTCCGCCAGGGCAACAATCTTCACGTTATCGTTGCCTTGGAGACAATTGAGCACGGCGCCGCCGCCGCGTCCGCCGCAGCCGATCAGCCCGATCTTCAACGTGTCCGAATTGTCTTCCGCAAGGCCTGATTTCGCCGTCAGAATGGCGAAGCCGGTCACTGCCGATGCTTTGGCGAATTCTCGCCGGGTCATACCCCCCCGTTGTTCCTTATTCATGTGAATCTTCCTCCAACACTATACAACCGCCGATACCAACACGTTCCCCTCGCTCCTTGGCGCACTCGTCAGGGAGATGGGATGCCCAAGCATAGCACAAGGCTCCCCTGCTTGAAAAAGTGCTCATCCCAAGGGCATATGCCTCGGCGCGCCGCATCATAAAAGCCGGTGAAGGCCTGATGATTATATTTCCGACGTCTGGTCATAAATCAATGTGTGCGTCTTTGCGTCTTGGCGTTGGGAAATCTCGCACCTGGAAATGTGTTCTGCCGCACTGTTCAGAGGGACGAGTCTTGCCGCTGGGGCATCTACTTGCGAGGGGCAGCAAAGATACAATGAATGTAACGGGATGTCGAATCGTCAGTATAATAGAATATGACTTGACAGGAATTACGAAAAAACCCAAACATATGTATGAAATTCCAATAAAAAATGAAATATGATATGATGTCAGGACTTGACAAGCAGTCCGAGATGTGGTAGAACCCTGCAAATGGTTTCGAGGTATAATTGAATCTGAAGGAGTGATCGGCAAGGCCATGGCGCAGGGGAAGGCTCCCGGCCTTGCTGCGGCGGCGGGGGTGACGGTGTGCGCCGACAAGGTACTCATAGCAATGGATATGCAGATTACAAAAGCGGAATGGCGGCAGATTGAACTGCACCGGGACGCCATGTCCCGGCAGCGCGGATACCCGGTAAGTCTGGAGGAGGCGCGTGAGGACTGGGTGACCCACTGCGCCCAAGTATGGCGGCAGCAGCGGCTTGCGGCCATGCTCCAGTTGCAGCGCGAGGAAATCGAGCGTTACAAGTGGATTGAGTCCGAAAAGCACGGCCATGATCTCGGTCGCGACGCGGCCTTGGACTGGATTGCCAAGTATGCGGCCGCATGGCGCGAATGGTACGACCGCGAATACGAAAACATCGAGGCCAATCCCGCCGTCCAGTAATGTGCCACGCGGAGAATGTTTCCAGCAAGGGGCAGGTTCTGCGCTTTCCCGAAAGGGGGCGTCCATGCGATGTGAGAGGGGGGGAGAGAGACTGCCGGGCGGCGCGCCCGACGGGCGCTATCGGGCGGAGACGATGACAGCCGGCAGGATGTCCCTTACCATGCGGACTTCTTTTTCGCCATCTGTGAACCACAGTTCTTCGCCGTGAATGCCGTCATCGGCGGTGAAAAATACACGACCGTTGACTTCTGTGAATTGGCGCGGCCACGCGCCGCTTTTTCCGGCTTTAATAGAACTGAAATGCACGTATTCCTCTTCTTTTTCCGTGCATCTGATCATGCCCAGTTGCATGTTGCCCGGCGTGCTGGCGACGGGGTAGATGGATGCCAGAATAAGTTGATTTTCTCCAAGTCGTTCCATTCCAGATGCTATGATGGAGGGAAAGTAGATGCCGGCGCCGGGATTGAAAGGTCTGATGAACCGGGTGCCTTGGGAGGTGCCGTTGCTCTCTCCCACCACCTTTCCTTCCACAGGGAACTCAGCGATAAAATAGAGTTTGCCGCACAGGACCCTCAGGCAGTGCGGACTGGAACTGGCGCGCCCCATGAAAATGTCGCATACCAGCGTGGTGCCCGCGCGGCTGCCATCAGTGCGCCACAGTTCCGCGCCGTAGGCGTTGGTGTAGGCGGAAAAGTATAATATGTCCTCCATGACAGCCGTGTCGGGCGCCGGGGATTCCGGATTGTAAGGAAAGACGGCGCCCACCAAATATAATTCTTCGATAAGGTCTTCCATCGCAGGGGCTTCGCCGTCCAACACCGGAAACACATGGGGGGCATTGGGATCCCACGGCGGCAGGGGCGTGTTAAAGCGCACCAGGCGTTCGATGAGACCGCGGTGCGTATCAATGCGCCACAGCGAGGCGGAAGAAGTGTCTTCACGTGTATAACAATATATCCGTCCCAATAGGATGAAGGTCTGAACGACGTTCAACCCGGCGCCTTCATCGGGGTCAAAGTGCAGCATTTCGGTATTGCGCCCGGATGCGCTACTGCGCCACACCCGCCGCCCATGGATGCCGTCATCGGCGGAAAAATATACCCACTCGCCGACCGGGAGGAAGTGGTCGGGATTTGAAGCGCATGGGCCGGGGCAAAGATCTTTCAAGATACGGCAATCTCTGGTTTCTGGATCATAAACCCAGGGTTCCCGGCCGTGTGCGTCATCCTGCGCGGAAAAAAAGACCTGCCCCCGCGACGCCGTCAAGCCTTGCGGCGCTCTTCCTTTTTCCCCCCGCGCCATACTCACCACGGGATGCGTGCCATGCTCGGTGCCGTCGCTTTGCCACAGTGCGTCGCCATATTCGGGCGTGTCCACGACAAACAGGAGCAGGTCGCCGGCAGCAGTCAGTTCGCGGGGCGAAGACGATGGATTGAGCACCCGGGTGCTGCGGCGGATGTCCGCCGCCAGCCGGGTGCCGTTGGCGGAGCCGTCGCTTATCCACAATTCCTCGCCATGGATACCGTCATCGCAGGAGAAAAACAGGTGGTCTCCGAATACACACAGGTTGTCAGGCCCCGACCATGCAGGTCCGGGGACAATATCCCTCAAGACACCTGTGCCTTCGCGCATGCCGTCCGTAAAAAAGATTTCCTCGCCATAGTCCAACGAGTTGGCGCAGAAGAAGAGTTTCCCTTGATAGGCAGTCAAACTCCATGGGCCGCTGCTGGCCTGTCCGGGCATCAAATCCACAACCAGATGCGTGCCCTTTCCTGTGCCGTCAGTGCGCCAGATTTCCTTGCCATGCGCGCCGTCATTCGCCGCGAAATAAATCCATTCTCCCACGGAGCAGAAATAATGCGGGTCACTGGAGGCCAGCCCCGGCGCAATGTCGTATATCAGGAAAGTGCCTTCCGGCGTGCCATCGCCGCGCCACAATTCGATGCCGTGCGTACCGTCGTCGGCCTGAAACACCACATGATTTTCCTGACGGTGGAACATGGTAACCACAGACCCGTTTGGGCCGGGATAGATGTCCTTTAGCGGAAAAGTCCCCTCGGCCGTTCCGTCGCTTACCCACAGTTCTTCGCCAAAAGAGACATGAACGTTAAGAAAAAGGGCTTGGCCATTGATGCCAATCATTTCGCGGATGCCAAACTGTCTGTCTGACCATTCCGGCGTATCGAATGAAAAGGTGCCTTCCGGTGTGCCATCGCTGCGCAGAATCCCGGTTCGTGTCCCGAAAAGGGCTGTCGTGTCTGAAATCAGGGCACACGGCATGTGCCCCGGCAGATTTTCTGAAATGCTCTCCGGAAGAAAACGAAACGCATTCTCCCCCACAGGACCCACGCACAGGACATGCTTTGTCTTTGAACGTGAGGCGATCAATACCACTTGCGAACCAATGACGCCTGATGTGCCGAAAACATGCCATTTGCGCGGCAGACCATCCACCTTTGCCTGTTCCAGGCGCTTCTTTTCCGGGTTCCACATCCATACTTCCGCGCCGCGCTCCTTGGACTCGATACCAAAGTAAACCCACCCATGCAGGACTTGCGTGGATGTGCAAACGGTTCCGCTTGCCCCTGGCTCCAGGTCAGCGACAAGTTCACATTTTCCATCGGCAGGATTGGCCGGGTCCGGCGTCCACATCCATAGTTCCTGGCCGTGAATCCCGTCGTCTGCAAAGAAAAAAAGGCGGTCGCCTCCGGCAACAAGATAGTTTGGAAATGAGGAAGACAGTTCTTCGGAAGCAATGTCGGCATTCGCGCCGAAAATGGCGATGATAACGATCAGAACACACACTGTCATTATAACGGTCCCCCAAAACTCAGAGATCATCGCACCAAGGGATGTTTCTTATGCAGTCCCTCTATCCATCTTCTATGATCCAAACGCAAGCATCACGCCGTGTTCCACTTCACTGACATTCTTTACTCCCCATGTTATCAGTGGTTCACGACCGGGGAACTGGGGATTTGTCAGATGACAATTCAAGCGCCATCGTTCCCCGGGGCGGGCCGGCCGGGTATCCGCCAGACCGTCAAAGGGGATAAGAAGTTCCGATTCCCATGTCGCATCTGGCGTGTTTGCGCCTCTTGCGATCGAAGAAGATGCCGCAATCCAATTACAGTTCCATGGGACACCCTGGCCGCGCTGCACATGCCGGATGGCGGTAATGACACCCTGCTCAATCTGGGCTGACCAACGGAGGGACTCGGTAGCGGGCGTTTGGTAATGCGTCATCAGCCCCAATGAGATTCGCGCACTGGCCGGGGCCGATTGAATACGCCATCCGATGTACAATCCTTGTGCGTTGTAACGCAGTATCATTTTGTCCGGTGTTTCCTGGGGATCATTGCGGAGCAGGCCCTGTCCTTCGGCGTTCTCCAGTTCCGATATGCGCCAGCAGGACTCACTTAAGCGTCCATCCATGATTGGCGCTGCGGCATCACCACGAATAAAAGGCACCGTAATCACCGGACCGAAAGCCGCCGCAAAGCAACGCTCAACTTCCAGCGCCCATGCCGCTTGCCTGGGGAATAATTCGTTGTAAAGAATGGCCGGAAAGTACGCTGATTTCTCCAGTTCCCGAAGAAAAATGACTTCGCTGATATCCCTCGGCGAACGGTTGAGAACATAGGACCCTTCCTGATGGGCGCCGTCCAGGCTGGAGACAAATTGCAGGGCGAGGGACAAATCCTGATTCACGTTGATCCAGCGACCGGTTCCCGTGAGGGTGCCATATTGAAACGTGCGCGCCGTCGTGTCGGAATATTCCGCCCAATTGCCGCTGAAAGACAAGGTGTCTTTGTCCATCACCCGTGCACGCATCTGCCAGAGGTGGGTGTCTTTGGCGGCAAGGACCTGATATTCGTCCGGATGGGCGCCGGAACGCATCAGCCACTGGTCATTCCATATCTGCTGTCGCGCCGGGTCGATCGTGTTGTAAACGCCAAAGGGAACCGCTGGAGCCGAATTCGCGGGGACATGAGAGGCCGACCTGTCCACCGGCGAGTTTATCCAGCGCAACAACGCCGCCGCTGCCAACACACTGCACAAAGCAACCAGCGCAGTCGCCCGCAAGAATCTCCGTTTCTTGTCCGGCGCGGCGGCCGGGGCGCCTGCCTTCAGCAGGGAATCCCGCCTGGGCGCAGGGGTGACGGGGCGTTTTCGGAGAACAGTGGAGCGGTCCGTTGCCAGCGCGTCCCGGACTTCCGGGCACTTGTGAAAACGTTCCAGCGCTTCCGCCGCATCTTCCGGCCGTTTCTCCGGTTCGCGTTTCAACATGGACGAAACCAGTGCGCTCAATTCCGGCGAAACCCCTTCGGCAACCTCGTGCAACGGCGTAATGGGACGTTCGATAATCTGTTTGATCAGGGCGAAGGGCGTTTCCGCGTCATAGGGTGTTCTGCGCGCAAATTCTTCGTAAAGGATCATGCCCACGGAATAAACATCCCAACGCGCGGAAGCATCCTGGGCGTCCCATGATTCCGGCGGCGCATAACGCGGCGTACCGACAAACAGCGCCGAGGTGGATATCGCTGCCACCATGGAGGCGTGATGGGCGCTCAGCAATTTCGACAGGCCGAAGTCCGTCAGCAACGCCCGGTGTTCGCTTGAAATAAGGATGTTGCTCGGTTTCACGTCGCGATGGATGATCCCCATTCCATGACAGCAGGCCAGCGCTTCCAGAATGTCATGAATGATCTGAATGGCTTGTGCGCGATCCAGTATCACCTCTGAAAGCGCGCCGCCGTCTATGTATTCCATCTCAATGGCGAGTTCATCCCCGATACGCTCCAACGCATGAACCTGCACGACGTTGGGATGCTTCAGCCGGGCGATGATGCGCGCTTCCTGACGAAACCGCTCCTCAAAACTCGCGTCGGAAGTCATGGCGCGGTCAAGGATTTTCAGCGCGATTTCCCGCGCAAGCATGGTGTCTTCGGCCAGATACACCACCCCCATCCCACCACGACCCAATTGGCGGATAATGCGATATTTACCGAATCTGCTGCCTTCGAGTAGAATTGACACGGAATGTAATCCTTCAAGAAGAGTCCTTGCTTCTGCCGCGAACAAGCATAGCACCTTTCCCGGGAAGAGTGCATATTTTCATCAATTCTCTGGCAAACCATCAAAATATTTCTGTATGAAGCCAGTATATCAAAACATGAAGTTTTCCACTGTCTATATTGGACTGCAAAAGGCATTGATGGCTTGATATGGTCCAGGAAGCCCTGCTTGCCGCGAGGAATCGCGCCGGGGCTGCTCCATTGGCCCCTCCCCTGCGCGCAGCGTGCGGCTGTGCGGCGACCCTCTTTGTCTGTCCGTGCCAGCCCGTTTACATACATGTCAAGTACAGACATGTCATACGCTGCGGACCTGAGTTGTCTGCCAAGCGGCAGTGTTCATCCGCGCCGTCAGGAAGACTCCGCGGGGGCCCCTTCCGACAGGTGCCATTGCTCAATGTAGCGGATTTGACCCAGAAAAATCTTCTGTGGCGTTTGCACATGCCGTTCCACATGATAACCGCAAAAGCGCTTCAGCCACCAGACGCGAAAACGTGACCCCGTGATGATCAAGGACCGTCCATCACGCGCTTGATTACTCATCGGTGCGCCCTCCTTTTGAAAGCCGGTTTCGGTTGGCCCCCTTTTTCGCTTTGCCGTTCACACATGCGATATCAAGCGTCTTTATTTGTCGCCGCAATTCCTTTTCACTCATGCCAAGTATTTCCGCCGCCTTTGCCCTGCAGCCGTCACACATCTCGAGGACATTGAATGTGTGGGCCTTACGGACGGCGGCCAACGACGAGAACTGTTTTTTCCTTTGGTTTTCATCTGAATGGTTGCTTTCATGCGATTTCATTTCTTATGACACCTCACCGACATGCTTGGAGAAAACCGTCATCGGATTCTCTGAGATACCGTCAGCGCCGCGCTGCACTGACGGCCCGATTTTATGAGGCAAGAATCGCGCCGATCTCCGCCCGACTGTTGGTTTGGATGTAAATTATTTATTTCCAAGGGCTTGGTAATTCTTTCACGCCGAAAATGTGTTCGGAATTGGTGCCGGGGGGCGTAAAATCGCATCCAAATTCCGGAATCTGGAATACCTTATTCCGGATTCCGGAAAAGCCCGTCTGTTCACATCGTTGCTTGTTATGGTTGCCGGGATATCGAATTGACATTTTTCCGGTGTTCATGTCACAGTCCGCGATGTGCGGTTATTACGCCGAATAAGCACAAGGGGAAACGTCCATGAGGTCAGGGATCGTTCGGGTAATTGTGTGCATGGGGCTTGCGGCGTTGCTGATTGGCGGCGCTGTGGCGTTCCATTTTCTGTTCATTGACGGGCGCCCGCCGGGAAAACGTCCGGACCTCGTGCGCCTGCCCGCCTATGCGCCGCCCCCATTGAGAGGCTTTCCCACGTTCAAAGCAGCAATCCTGATGTATGTCTTGGGTATGGTGGACATCGTGGATGTCTGGGGAGATATTCCGATTCCCGACGGCGTCACCTTCCGCGCCGATGTGGAATATGGCCGCGTGGGGAAGCGGCCCCTGCTTCTGGACCTTTATCTGCCAGACGCGGCGGCGGAGCCGCGCCCCGCGGTCATTTTCATTCATGGCGGCGGCTGGCAAAGCGGCGACAAGCGCGATTACAAGTTCTATGCGGTCCGATTCGCCGCGCGCGGCTATGTCGTGGCGAGCATCGGCTACCGCTTCGCGCAGGAAGCCAAGTTCCCGGGCTGCGTCGAGGACGCCAAGTGCGCGGTGCGTTGGCTGCGCGCGCACGCGCTGGAACTGGGCGTGGACGCGGCCCGCATCGCCGTGGTCGGCGGTTCCGCCGGCGGCTATCTCGCCATGATGGTCGGCTATGCGCCCGATGACCCGCGCCTGGAGGGCGACGGCGGCCACGCGGGCGTCAGCAGCGCGGTCGCGGCGGTGGTCAATGCCTACGGCCCGACGGACCTCACCACGGAATATGCCCGCAATCACCCCACGGTCAGGGGGTTTCTGGACGAACCCTACGAGAACGCCCCGGACCTCTATGAACTCGCCTCGCCGATCTGTCACGTGACCGCAGACGCGCCGCCCACGCTGATTCTGCATGGCACGATTGACGACATCGTGCCCGTCGGACAGGCGGACATGCTGGCCGAGAAATTCCAGGCGCTGGGTGTTCCCTACTGGTACGACCGCGCGGACGGATTCCCGCACACGATGGACCTGATCGCGCCGGTGGCTGCCCGCAATGAATTTCTCATGCATGCCTTCCTGCAGGAGCACTTCTATGGCCGCCCGCCGGAAGAGGCCGCACCGCAACCTTCTCCCGCCTTCGCCGGATTCGAGACACTGCTGGGGCGTATCAGTGATTTCGTGTGGGGACCGCCGATGCTCGTGCTGCTTTGCGGCACGCACCTCTTTCTCACCATCCGCCTGAGGCTGATCCAGCGCTTCATCGGCAAGGCTATCCGGCTCTCGTTTATGCGCGGCGGCGAAGGCAGGGGCGATATCAGCCATTTCGGCGCACTCACGACGGCCCTGGCAGCCACGGTCGGCACCGGCAACATCGTGGGCGTGGCGACGGCGGTGGCGGCGGGCGGGCCGGGGGCGGTGCTGTGGATGTGGCTGACCGGCGTCTTCGGCATCGCCACCAAGTATTCCGAGGCGCTGCTCGGCGTGAAATACCGCGTGATGACCCCGCAAGGCATGGCCGGCGGGCCGATGTACGCGCTGGAACACGGCTTGGGCTGCCGGTGGCTCGGCGTCCTCTTCGCGCTGTTCACCGTCATCGCCTCCTTCGGCATCGGGAACATGGTGCAGGCGAATGCGGCGGCGGGCCTGCTGCAAGACACCCTGCGCATCCCGCTGTGGCTGAGCGGGATTGTCCTTGCCGGATTGACCGCCATGGTGGTCTTGGGCGGCATCCGGTCCATCGCGCGCGTTTCGGAGAAACTCGTGCCGTTCATGGCGCTGCTCTATGTCGGCGGATGCCTCGTTCTGCTGCTCATGCACATCTCCACGCTGCCCGCCACCGTCATGCTGATTCTCAAAAGCGCCTTTTCCGGTCATGCCGCCCTCGGCGGCTTCCTCGGCGCGGGCGTGCGCGAAGCAATGCGATACGGCGTGGCGCGTGGGCTGTTCTCCAACGAGTCCGGCCTGGGCAGTGCGCCCATCGTGGCCGCAGCCGCGCAGACGAAAAATCCCGTGCGCCAGGCGCTCGTGTCGTCCACCGGCACCTTCTGGGACACCGTGGTCATCTGCCTGATGACGGGACTGGTCATCGTCAATTCCGGCGCATGGACCGACGGGTTGCGGGGCGCGGCGCTCACCCACAGGGCATTTTCAGCGTTCCCTTATATCGGCCCTTTTGTCCTGACCGTCGGACTTCTCACATTTGTCTATTCCACAATTCTCGGATGGAGTTATTACGGCGAAAAGGCCTGTGAATACCTGGCGGGCGGGCGCGCCATTGTCCCGTATCGCTGTCTGTGGGTGCTGTTTGTGTTTGTGGGCGCCACCGTGTCCCTGCCCACGGTCTGGTCTTTCTCCGATATCGCCAATGCCCTGATGGCCGCGCCGAATCTCCTCGCCCTGCTGCTGCTCAGCAGCGTCATCGTCGCCGAAACCCGCCGCTACCTCTGGGAAGGCCGCATCGAAGACGACGAACAGGACCATTGAGGCCGAGCATATTTGTCCCTGTTGTCCGCATGAGGCAACCAGACCTTTGCGGCGCGGGAGCGCCGCGGTGGTGCGTTACGCCGCTCCTGCGGTATAACGAGCGCCCAATCTCGTTACGCCGCTCCTGCGGTATAACGACTGGAGGGATAAAAACAAACGCCCCGGCGGGATGTTTTTCTATCCGCCGGGGCGCAGTACTGTCTCTCAGATGGTATCAGCGCCTCACATGCCGTCCGGATTGATCGTTGTAATCAGCCATGCCTTCTGCTTTTTGCCGTCCACTTCGATTTCGCGTTTGCCGAGAATCAGTTCCACGGAGATGGACCCCGGCGGGCCGCTCAAATCCACCGGATAGGCCGACGCCGTCTCACCATCAGGGTCTATGCTGACGGATACGCGGTCCAGGTTGCATTCGCCGTCGTCCGCATAGCCCATGCTGATCCCCATGTCCAGCATTTCACGCGCCGTTGCCTTGTCCGGAACCTGGTCATGCGAAAAATCTTCCGCAAAAGTCTCCATCAGCATATCCAGATTCTGAGACTCCAGCGCCGTTTTGACCTTCTGCAACGTGGAATTGATCAACTCCTCATCCGTCGGCCCTTTCCCCGTTGTTGCACAGCCCGCCACGATAAGCGCCGCCGCCACACACAATACCAATCGTTTTGCCATGGATTCGTTTCTCCTTGCTGTTTGCAAATACCGGTAGCCGGATTCGCCACACTGCGTTGACCAGACATCTGCACAATCAGCGGGACGGCGCCTGAAATTGCTGCTGAAAGCCCCTGGAGATTCCGGGGTTCCTTTCAAACACACGCCCAACAGCCTGATGACGCAAACGCCTCACACCTTGAACACTTGTTAATGACTCGCTGGAGTCACTCTTGGTTTCAGGTGCCCTGAAACACGCACTGTCAGGGAAGAGACAGCAAGTTCTCATTGGAGGTCACAAGCAGCAATTAATGCCAATCACTCTTAATAAGCGATTGAATTCCCGCAAATACCGTATAAATTTCTCTATAAAACAAGAAAATACGCATAATAAGCAGTTTCTTTGAAAATAATCTCTTGAAAATTTTTCTCATTTAAGGTATTATCGAACACGTTCTGACACATGGGCCGTGAAGGGGTGTCAGGACGGAGGGTCTGGAGAAGTTCAATGGCTTTTGGTGGGCGGCAAACGTTGAAAGCCGTTTGCAGTTGCCAGCCGGCGATCTGCTGTCTGCGGATTTGCAGAAAGGAGGTGGACGGAGCATCCAAAATAGTGCAGCGCAATCGTTTTTGTTTCTCTGATTAACCATTTGAAGAACCTGAAGCGAAAAGGAGTGTACGTCATGAAACAAAGAGGCTTTACGCTGATCGAATTACTTGTGGTCATTGCCATCATCGGGATACTGGCGGCAATTCTGCTGCCGGCGCTGGCGCGCGCGCGCGAAGCGGCGCGGCGGTCGAGTTGCCAGAACAACCTGAAGCAGATGGGGCTGATGTTCAAAATGTACTCCAACGAGTCCAAGGGCGAACGCTTCCCCTCGATGGCGTACCGCATCTCGTACCAGATGCAGACGCCCCAGCCGGTCGTGACAACCTATCTGCAATGCGGCTACAACAACCCGTTCGCACCGCCCTCGGCAGGCGGCGATGCGGAGTTCGTGTTCGACGGTCCGGCGGTCTATCCGGAATATCTGACAGATGTCAACGTGCTGGTGTGTCCGTCGGATTCCTCCGCAAAGGCGGCTGTAAACCCCACCACCGGTTTCTGGTACAACCAGGTGGAGTTGGGTCTGGGCAATCAAGGCGTGGTGGACCCTTGCGCGTTCACAGCGGAATCGTACATGTATGTGGCGTGGGCGCTCAATGGCAAACCCGGCGAGGATTATCTGAATCCGGGCATAGACCCGAACGCGCCGATAGCGAATCCGGGCGGCCTGTTGTATTCGGACACCGTCTTGAGTGTGAACTTTGTGACGCTGGTGGCCGGCATTATCACGCAGCAGGCGAACGTCACTCCGCCGGGCAGTGCCAACCGGTATGACAGGGACCTGAAGTTCACCAACAAGTTGGGTGAAGAGAAAATGCTGTACCGGCTTCGCGAAGGGATTGAACGCTTCTTCATCACGGATATCAACAATCCCGCCGCCTCGGCCGAGGCGCAGAGCGAAATCCCGGTCATGTGGGACCTCGCCTCCTGGCTTGCGGAAGAGTTCAACCATGTCCCCGGCGGTTCGAATGTGCTGTTCATGGACGGCCATGTCAGTTTCATCCGCTTCCCCGGTGATTTCCCCATCACCCGGGCCTTTGCGGTGTTGACCTCGGCCTTCTGAGGAACGGTCACAAACAACAACGAATCTGATGCGCGAAAGCGCAACCCAACCCCGGCGCGGGAAGGGAATCTATCCGCGCCGGGGTATTTGTTTGGGTGGGAGAAAAGGACAGCAAGGACGGCAGCGACAGCACGGACGGCAAGGACAACAAGGACAGTAAAGACAATAAGGAAAGCAAAGATAATAAGGACAGCAAAGACAATAGGACGAGTCCCTCGTTGCACCGTTCCCGCGGTGCAACGCTACGACGCTACATTGCCTCGTCGTGTCCTTGCTGTCTTTGTCGTCCTTGCTGTCCTTGTCGTTTTCTGAACCGTTTCATGCGTCTTGTCATCCGTCGCCTATGAGACGAAGGCAGGCCGCAGCGATGCGGCCTGCCCTCAGGAGAAACGGCATGCGTAAGCCGTTTGCATCTATTGTGTCTTCTTGCCAGTGAACAAATAGGTTCCCGCGGAAGCGCTTGCACTCCCGCGGGAACCGGTTCAAGAGTCCCGCGCGCCCAAGGATTGCGAAATTATTCGGTCAAGATGCCGACCAGTTCCGCCATCAGTCGGTTCGCCGGAGCAGGCTCGCATTCACCGTAACGGATGAATTCGACGTGCCCGTCCATGAACAGCACATTCGCCCCGCCCGGAACGTGGTTGTACGCC
Organism: uncultured bacterium; assembly: GCA_937951485.1. Classification (GTDB taxonomy): domain Bacteria; phylum Hydrogenedentota; class Hydrogenedentia; order Hydrogenedentales; family CAILVY01; genus CALEDJ01. The sequence goes on along the minus strand of CALEDJ010000007.1, from coordinate 44,798 downwards.
GCGGGATTGGTGGAGAGCTGGTCGAACATGATGAACAGCGTGCTCTGCGCCTGGGCGCTGGCCGCCGGATTGTTGATGTCCGTAATCAGGAATCGTTCAATGCCTTCGCGCAGACGATAGACGGTGCTGCCCCCTCCATTGCCATGGGGTGCGGGCACGGAAATATCATTGTCCGAATCGGGCAAGATTCCCATCGGCAAAGTAGGCCACGTCAAGAGAACTTGTACCACCACCTCTGCAATATGCTCAAAAGAGTAGCCAACCTGTGAGGAAAGCATGGTATTGGGGGGCAGGTTTACGCCAAGTTGTGATGCCAATAAGTTCAACGTCGGGAAAGTGCTCAGCATCTGTTGAGGATCGCTGCAATTGGCGCGGTCCATGACCCATCCCAAGTATCCGTAACTGGAATCCACAGCGCGCGCGCATTTTCCGCCATGGTTGTTTGTATATCCGAAGCACCATTCACCCGTGACGGGATCCTTGGCTTTTTGCATGGAATCGCCCAGTTCAGCGTCAGAAGGACAGAAGACAATCATAGGATCGGTAAGATACTCAGGATACAGCGTGAACAAGTTTGGACCGACGTCCAGCGCAGGACCAGGCTGGCCGTTGAGCATCAGATACTTGCCGGCCTGCAGCGGCGGAAACCGTTCGCCCTTGGATTCGTTGGCGTACATCTTGTACACCAGTCCCCACTGTTTGAGGTTGTTCTGGCAACTGGACCTGCGGGCCGCTTCGCGCGCGCGCGCAAGCGCCGGCAACAAGATGGCCGCCAGAATGCCGATGATGGCAATCACCACCAGCAGTTCGATCAACGTAAAACCCTTTCGCATGACACATAGTCTCCTGGGCACAGCCCTTTTGTCCGCGTCTATATAAATCCCAGACACATCCGGTTCCCGCTGGGGTTTTTCCTGGAGAAACCGTGAGGCTGACGCGGCGGCGACGCGGTTTCCATGAAGCCCTGTTTGCAGTAACCGATAACCTGCGCCCAATTATAGCATGTTTTCTGGAGCGTTGTCAATCTTTTGCCGATGAATCCGTTTTGTTCATGAATCTTTTTTACAGGAAACAGAGATTCTTGGAAAAGGCAAAGGAAAGCGCATTTATAGTATCTTGAATAAGACTTAGTAACCGATTACTATACCTTTCCCATACGCATTTCCCCCACGCGGGCAATGGTTCGGGACTGTAAACCATTGCCAGCCGGAAGGCAGGTCAGTCCTCTGCGCGCTCTCCATCTCATTCTTCTCCCTTCACTCCGCATTCCGCAAAAAAATGACCGCGGTACGACCTTCGGTCGTACCGCGGCGCGTTCTACACATATCAGCCGGTCACGCCGGCGTTCGCGTTCGGCTTACATGAAACCGATGGCGCCGATCAGCGCGGCAAAGCCCGCCGCGACCGGGGCTGGCGAACCGGGCGGGTTATAGCGGATGAACTCGACATGACCATCCATGTACAACACGTTTGAACCGCCGGGGATGTGGTTGTATCCCTCCGGCACAATGGCGACCAGGTCAAACATGATATAGACCTCGCTCTGGGCCTTGGCCGATGCGGCGGGGTTGTTGATGTCGGTGATCAGGAAGCGCTCGATGCCTTCGCGCAGGCGATAGATGGTTGTGCCGCCGGCGTTGCCCACACCGATGGCCGGCGGGGTGGCAAAGCCATTGAACGCGCTGTTCAGTGTATTGATGTCCTGGTCGGAAGCTGTAACCTTTGCCGGATCAGGCAATGTCAGCAACGATTCCAACATGGCGAGGAACTGGGCAGGAATGGTGTAAGGAAAATTCGTGGGAATCTGCGGGATAAGCCCTGCAACGATATTTGCCGGGACGCCGTCCATGCCATCGTCCATGCGGTCCAGCACCCAGCCCACATAAGCATAACTCTGGTCAATCTGGCTGTGTCCGCGCTGGTCCTTGTGACAGTGGTAGCCGAATTCCATGAGACCCGTGACGGGACTGTACAGTTGGGTCGGGTTGTCTTCGGCGTCGGACGGACAATAGACGATGTTCGGGTCTGTGAGGTATTCCGGATATATTGATGGTACATAGGGACCCGCTTTAACCCGACCATGTTGAGGATTGGTTACAGGGAACGTCGGGTCATCGCAATTGTGCCGTGGTCCCAAATACACATGCAATCTCGGGTACTTCTCGCCCGGGGACTCGTTGGCGTACATCTTGTACACCAGTCCCCATTGTTTGAGGTTGTTCTGGCAACTGGACCTGCGGGCCGCTTCGCGCGCGCGCGCAAGCGCCGGCAGCAGGATCGCCGCCAGAATGCCGATGATGGCAATCACCACCAGCAATTCGATCAACGTAAATCCTTTTCGCATGATACACTCCTTTTGGGCGTTGCCCGTTTCCCGCGCGAACATAAATTCCTGCCCGATGACTCCGATTATGCGCTGACGCGAGCCTTGCCCGCTTGTCGCCGCGCGGATGCGACAACCTTTCTCACTCACAGCCCTGCGCAGTAACCGATAACCTAGTGTACAGCATAGCAGAAAGCCGGCCGATTGTCAACCCAGTTTTTTCGCGTAGTTCTTAGACTGCTTCGTTGTTCTAAAATGGGAATTCTGTAAAATTTTTACCGTAGTTGCGTGCAGCGGGGAATGTTGCAGGCCATGTAGTGCTTTCCGACGATAAATGCCATGCCGCTAAAGTGTTACGGAGTTCCTTTCGCTTTTTTTCTTCATCATGGCAAGAAATGATTGACAAATCCCCGGTAATGGGTTACACTTTGATTTAGTAACCGATTACCGCGTTGGAATCCGGGATGCTTGGTGATGGGTTGAATGGGAGCAGGCTGTGATAAGCATGGACAGAGGTTCGACAGCGTCGCACATGGAGCATGTCCTTCGTGGGGACATCTGGCAGGCTTCGGAGCAGTTATCTAACGGGGCGCCACGTTTCCGAATCACATGAATAATGACGACCCCCGCGTGGGTCAGGGGAAAGTTAGCAGGATGAAACGTCAGGCGAGCGATATCGAATCGGGACATTGGACGATATACGACATTGCGCGGGAAGCAGGGGTTTCCGCGAAAACCGTGAGCCGCGTGCTGAACGGCAAGGGCGGGGTGAGCCGCGAGACGCGGGCGCGGATCCTGGAGATCATGCGTCGGGTGGACTATCACCCACACATCGGGGCGCGCGGATTGCGGGGCAGGCACAACGCCTGCATCGGCGTGACGCTTCCCGCGCCGATGGATGAAGTGCCGGTGAGCCAGGATTTCTTTTTGTGGCTATTCAATGAATTATACCGGGTCTTCGGCATACGGGGAGAATATGTCTGCTTTGACATCAACCCGTATGACGCCTCGCCGAACCGGGATTACGCGCGGGGGATTTTCGAGCAGTTGTTCAAGGCGTGCGTGGTGGCGGGACCGCTCGCCACCGACGATACCAGCATTCACCGCATCCACCGGAGTGGGATTCCCTATATTGCGCTGGGGCGGCTGGACAGTCTGCCGGAATGCAGCAGCGCGACCGTGGACTATGTCGAGGGCGCGTATCTGAGCACGAAGTTTCTTTTGGAGCGGGGCCATACGCGAATCGCCATGTTGAAGGGGTTTCACGGGTATCAACCGGGCGTGGAGCGGATCCGCGGATACCGCAGGGCGCTGGACGAGGCGGGCATCCCGTTCGACGAGACCCTTATCCGCGCCGTCAACTTCGGTTCCCGCAACGTCGCCAACATGGTTTACCGGCTGCTGGCGGACCCAAAGGTCACGGGCTTGATTGATTGCAGTGCCGTGCAGGATGGCGCGAGCCTGCGCGAGGGCATGCGCCGCGCCGGGCGAACGCCTGGGAAAGATGTTGACGTGGTGGCATGGACCTACGACGAGCGCGCAGCGGTCCTGACGGAGGCCGCCGCACATGTCTGGCTGCCGGTGCGCGAGGCGGCGGCGGAAGGCATCGAACAACTGGGGGAATGGACGGCGGGCGCCCGCCAGGGCCCCATCCAGGTGATCTACCGCCCTGTATTCAATACCGAACAGAAGACCGGCGAAGCGCCCAAGCCCAAGCGGTTGTTCGATTTATTGGAGTGATCAGGAAGGAAGGATAGTCATTTTGGGGATGCGTCTGCTGGTAACGGGGGCGGGCGGTTTTGTCGCGGGAAGCATTCTGCGCCAGGCCCCGGACGCATGGGATGTCTTTGCGCTGAGCCGTGGCGTGGCATCGCTGGTGCGGCCGGGCCTCACCTGGCACACTGCGGATATCTGCGACGCGGCGCAGATGGCGGCCGTCTTTGAATCATTCCGTCCGAATGCCGTCATCCATGCTGCAGCCATCGCCGACATTGACTATTGCGAGGCGCATCAGGACGCGGCGACGCGCGTGAACGTCACAGCAACGCGGCATATCGCGGAATGCTGCGCACGGCAAAGGTGTCGTCTGATCTATCTGTCCACGGACACCGTGTTCGACGGGGAACGGGGCGGTTATGCGGAAGAAGATGCGCCGAACCCGCTGAACCACTATGCCGTGACGAAATTTGAGGCGGAGCAGGTGGTCGCCGGGGCGGGATGCCCCGCAGTGACGGCGCGGGTGGCGCTGGTGATGGGGCTGCCGATGTTGGGCGCGGGCAATTCGTTCCTTTCGCGCATGCTGCCCGTGCTGGCGCAGGGAAAGGAACTGGGCGTGCCGGACCAGGAAATTCGGTCGCCGATTGATGTGGTCACGCTGGGCCGCGCCCTGCTGGAACTGGCGCGGGCCGACTTTAGCGGCGTGATGCACCTGGCGGGCAATGACTGGCTGAACCGCCACGCCATGGTGCGGCGCATCGCCGAGCGCTTCGGTTACGATCCCGCCCTGGTGACGCCCACCAATCCCATCCACCTCCCCGGCCGCGCCCCGCGCCCGCGCGATGTGTCCCTGCGCAACGACAAGGCGCGGGCCGTCTTGAGGACCCCCATGCAGGACCTGGACGGCGGGATTGCCTTGATGATGGAAACACGAGGCGGGTTTTAATGCGATGAGAAAGGCGCAATACTTCATATGAGCAGCGAGACCTCCTGGATCATCACAACACCCGCCATTTCCGTCATTGCGCGCCGCAGCGCTCGCAATGCCGGGCGAATGCTGATATGTATTATGACACAATAATCATATGAAAGACGGGAATGTGTAAATGTCAAATATCAGGTATGAACTGGAAAGCAAGTTCGGGTCCGAATACGGCGGGGAAGAGGCGGAGGCGATGCTGGCGGTGCTGGCGCAGAATGCGCCGACTTCGGGCGAGGCGTGCCTGCAATTCGAGCGGGATTTTGCGGCGTATTGCGGCGTGACGCATGCGCGGGCGGTGTCGAACGGCACGGCAGCGCTTTTTTTGTCGCTGATCGCGGCGGGGGTGGGGCCGGGCGACCGGGTGCTGACCACGCCGTTGACGTGGATCGCCACGGCGGCGGCGGGCGCAACGCTGGGCGCGACGGTGGATTTCGTGGATGTGGAGCCGCAGTACTATACGCTGGACCCGGCGCAACTGGAAAAGAAACTGATCCCTGAAGTGAAGGCGGTGATCCCCGTGCATCTCTATGGGCAATGCTGCGACATGGACGCTATTCTGGCGCTGTCGCGCCAATATGGTTTTGCTGTGATTGAGGATGCATGCCACGCGCCGGGCGCGCAGTACCAGGGAAAAATGGCGGGGTCCCTTGGCGCGGCGGGGTGTTTCAGTTTCCATGAGCAGAAAAACATTTCCACGCTCGGCGAAGGCGGGATGGTGACGACCAATGACCCGGATTTCTTCGAGCGGGTGGCCTTGTATCGGTCACACTGCACGCGGGTCCATGGAAAAAGCACGAAATACTGTTCGCTCGATGCATCCCGTTTCCCGATGGGCAAGCGCTTCTGGTGGCAGGATTTCGACGATACCGGCTATAACTTTCGCATGACCGACATCCAGGCGGCCGTCGGCATCGTTCAACTGCGCAAACTCGAAACGCTCAACCGGCGGCGCATCGAAATTGCGGCGCAAATCACCGGGGGATTGCGCGATGTGCCGGGGCTGACCTTGCCGGCGACGCGCCCCGAGGGCCGGCATGTGTTTCATCTTTATCCCATCGAAATACAAGCCGGCCAATTCGGCATGGACAAAGACGATTTCATCCTTGCCATGCGCGACAAGGGCGTCAAAATCGGCACGCACTACATTCCCCTGCACTGGAGCACGGCATTTCAGAAGCGCGGCTTCCGCAAGGGACAATTCCCCGTCGCCGAAGCCCTCGCCGATCGCCTCGTCACCCTGCCCATCCATCCCCGGCTCACCGACGAAGCGGTGCAATATCTGGTCTCGAGCATACGAGGCATCGCACAGGTTTGATTGGGCGATCGTCACGCGATCTGAATCGCATATAAAACCTTTGCGCTTGCAGCATTTCGGAAGGGGGAAGTCAGCGGACCATTTCGAAGCGATTTGTTCAGAGAATTGCGCTATTTCTTTTCCTGCAGGATGCGGCGCATTTCCTGCTGGAAACCTTCCATGTCATCCAGGCGCAGCAGCGTAAGGCCGTAGAGGCCGAAGGCGTAAGTCTTCAATCCCAGCGCGCGGGCGCCGGGCGATTCCATCCCAGTGCCTTCAAAGCGCAGGGTGTGCCTGCCCGCTTTGAGGTCATGGGTATCCAGCGAAACCCACACGGGGTCCATGTTGATGATCACAAAATCAATCGGGGTACCGAGTTTTTCGCCGTTGAGATAGGGCTGATACACGCCGCCGATGATGCCGTGCATGAAGATGCCGTCCAGACGATAACGGCCGTCGTGTTCCACAGTGAAGTCAAATTCGATACTGCCGTCGGGGACTGCGGGGATATAGGCCAGAAAAGGACCCTGCTGCATGACCAGCATTGGCGGGTCCGCCCGGTATTCCAATTCGCCGGCCAACAGCACCTGATACGGCGGCAGGCGCTCTTCCAGCGGCGCAATAGGATCATCAAACGCAGCAGGAGGATACTGGTACCAGTAGGCGACGGAACTCACCCAATCCGGACGCTCGATAAAACCGCCCAGTTCAAAATTGGTGATGCTTCCCCGGTCATTAAAGATGCTGCCTTTGTGTTCGATTTCCAGGCGCAGTGACTTCTGGAACGGCACCGGATCAGGAATGTGCCAGCGGTAGGCGGTGACGCGGTCCCCCGTGAACACGCCCTCATACAAAGACACCCCGTGAAATGGCGTGCAGAATTCCCGGAAGCCCCAAGCGTCGTTGAAATAGTCCTCGGTGCCCGTGCCGCGCAGTTGTGGATATTCCGCGCCGTCAATGTAAAAGAAGTCGTCGCCTTCCCCGAACCAGCCGGTTTCCATCTGGTGCACCGAATAGACCGTGCCGACGTAATGGCCGCGACCTTCGGTTTCCAGAATGACGTAGTTGCCGGGTTTTGCGGGGAATTCCTGCCGGTAGCGCGCATGGAAATAGGCCGTATCCTCCGGCAGTTGTTCCAGTTTGCGCCAGTTGAGATAGTAATAAAACGAATCCACCCGGTATTTCGGCGATTCATTGGAGAGAGTAATCTTGATGCGCTCCCGGAAGGGCATGCGCCAATAGCACGTCCGCGAACGTCCATGCGACGAAACCGTAACGGGCAGGGATGTCATGTTCTTGAATGCGCCGTGCCCCACGGCGAAAAAATCACCCAGGGGCGCTTCGACACTGGGTTTCTCATTGCCATCGTAGTAAACCCGCAACACCAATGAACGCCCGTGAAACGGGTCATACGCGCCTATGGTGTTCCAGAAATGGGTGATCATCCCCGGGCCTTCCTCGTCCATGAGCACCAGCGTCTCGCCCGGCGGGATGGGCTTGGCGTCGCCGTTGCGCTCCAAATCGGGATGCGAGCTGCTCTCCCGCCGCGCTTCGTAATCCTGTTGACGGGTGAGCGCATCCAGTGCGTTGTCAATCGGGGAAACCGCAATGGCGCCGCCTGATACGACGAGAATCACCGACATCATGAATCCCAGCCACATTTTCCTCATCAGTCATTCTCCTCGATTCGCGGTCCAAAGCCGCCAATGGTGTGATCGCACTAGATCAGCGTGTCCAATTCTTCCACAAGGTTGCCAAAGTGTTCCAAGGCGCAGGTTACCGGTTCGGGACGGCTTAAATCCACGCCGGCATCTTTGAGGAGGTCGAGCGGGTATTTTGAAGCGCCGCTGCCCAGGAACGCCAGATAACGGTCTCGCGCCGCGGCGCCGTCGTTCAACACGGCATTGGCGAGCGCAATCCCTGCGGAAAGCCCGGTCGCATATTTGTAGACATAGAACGCATGGTAAAAATGGGGGATGCGCAGACCTTCCAGGGAAAGCACGTCGTCAATGGCAAAATCGGGGCCAAAATAATCGTCAAGCAGCCGCCTGTATTCCGTTCTCAGGCGTTCCAGCGTCAGGGGTTCGCCCGCCTCGGCGATGGCATGAATCACCTTCTCGTATTCCGCGAACATCGTCTGGCGGTAGATGGTGCCGCGGATTTCATCAATTTCCCGGCAGATCAACGCGGCCCGTTCCGCCGTGCTTTTCGCCCTGGGGACCAGATGCCTGCTGAGCAGGCATTCGTTGAAGGTCGAGGCGACCTCCGCCACGAAAATCGCGTAATGGCTGTAATGATACGGCTGATTCCGGCAACTGTAATAGGTGTGCATGGAATGCCCCGCCTCGTGCGCCAGCGTGAACATGCTGTCCAGCACCTGCGGCTTGTAGTTCATGAGAATATAGGGTGGGCTGTCATAGCACCCATAGGAAAACGCCCCGGAACGCTTGTCTTTGTTCTCGTAGCGGTCCACCCAGCGTCCGGTCGTCAGTCCGTTGCGCAACGTTTTCCCATAATCCGTGCCGAGCGGCTGGATCGCCTCACAAATGGTGTCCACCGCATGACCGTAGGGAATATCCACCGGCGGGGTCTTGGCAATTGGCGCGAAGAGGTCATAGGCGTGTAAGTCTTTGAGACGCAGGGCGCGTCGCCGCAGTTCATGGTAGCGGAATAGCGTGGGAAGGTGATCGCGCACCGTGGCAATAAGGTTGTCATAAACGGATACGGGCACCATGTCGCCAAAGAGCGCCGCTTCAAGGGCTGACGGATAATTCCGCACTCTGGCGTAATACACATCCTGAAGCACCGACGAACTCAGGGTTGCGGCCAGTGTGTTGGCGTGATCCTCGTAGGCTTTGTAATACTGATGGAAGGCTTGTTGACGGACGCGGCGATCCCTCGACTCCAACAGTACGCGCAAGGACCCGTGTGTCAGCTCTACCTGTGTCCCCTTGTCATCCTTGACCATGCCGAACGAGAGGTCGGCATCGTTCAACTGGCCGAATATCTTCCCCGCTGTCCCCGCAACTTCGCCCTGCATTGCCAGCACCCGCTCTTCGGCTTCCGACAGAATATGCGGCTTGTACCGCAGCAGTTTTTCCAGGTTGAAGCGATAGGGCCGCAGTTCTTTTGATGCCAGAAATTGCTGCATCCGCGACTTGGGAATCCGCTGGATTTCCGGCTCAATAAAGCACATCTGCTCAGCGGCGACGGTCATTACATGGGCATAGTGTGCCAGAAGCCCCTGGTATTTTGAATGCGAGACCTGCTCGGATGCTTTCAAGTACGCATATACCCCCAGACGGTCCGCAAGACGGCCCAAGGCGGTTTCCAGGAGAATACAATCGCGCAACATTCTGGGAGACTGACCCAGTCTGCCTTTGAACCGGGCAAACTTGGGGATCATGTCCGCCAACTCCTCAAAGGCCTTTTTCCAGGCCGCGTCGGACCGGAACAATTTGCCCAAGTCCCATTGATCCTCTGCTGCAATCTGGCTGCGGTCCGGTGTCGCCTGGATAGATTTCATTCTTCTGCACTCCTTGAGGCATTTGCGAAATGGGTCTTTCGGTCCCCCGTTCCATCTGAAATACCGAATATTTCGTCATCTTATGCGCAGAAACAGTTCATTTCGCAAATGCTACTCCTTTGATTGGTCTGTTTGAGAAAGGTCGCGAAGGGGTAGTATAGACAAGACGTCGGGCGAAGACCAAGCCACGTCGAGCGTTCTGAATGAGACGATAAGTAGCCGGCGCGGCATGCGTGCATGAGGGCTGAGTTCCGGACAAAGGAATCGGCGCGAAACGATGCCTGATGCCGATCGCTTCGCGCCGAAAAAGCACGAACTGCCATCCTCATTCACAAATCATGTGGGCAAGGATTCGGTGCGCTGTCGCACCTCTCCTTTGGCGAGAATCTCCTCTTTCCTGCCGTACAGGATGTATTTTCTGCATCCCTGTTCGCGCGCTTCGTCTTCAACATATGCCTGCATCGCCGCGCGCCAGCCCTTCATCTCTGCAACATCCCAAAGATTCTGCTCGTGGCGCGTTAAGGTGTAGCGCCAAACATTTTGTGCCATTGTGGAACTCCTTGATCTCTGCGATTGGCCTACTGCTTTGAGTCCAAGGCTTTGAATAGCCGAAGATTTTCGGCGAGAATCATAGAAAGCGACAGTATAACAAAAAACGACAAGATAATCAAGGTGCGATTTTTACTCATTACAACCTGCGCCTGCTTGCGACCTGTGTCCGCTTGGGGTATCAACGCAGAGCGAGGAGGAAAAGTTGACCAACTCATTTACCGACAAGCACTTAATGATAAATATGGACAAAGCGGTCATCGCCGGCGTAAAATTCCCCGGAACATATTTCATCAATATCGTATAATACGTCCATATGTGCTGTGGAGTACAGGTTTCCGCCTGTTGGGAGATGGAGACGAACCGTTTGGGCCAACATGGAAAATGGAAAAAGGGATTATCGTGAAGCCAGCATCCAAGCGCCAAGTATTGAGAATTGTCTTGTTGAGTTTCCTCTGCGTGGGGATCACCATCGGCGATATGGGCTGCGGCCGCCTGATGTACCGTCCTGGCAAAGAGATCCGCACGATCAATACCGATATGTACGAATTGGCGGTGCAGAAGAACGGTCAGTGTGAGATCTATCTGGCTTCGGGACACAAGGTCTTCGACAACGCCATCGCCGCGGTGGAATTTCCGGACAGGGAGAAGGCGCGCGCGCTGTTTGTAAATCCGCGATTTGAAGCCCGCCAGGCGGTGCATGATCGCCTGGGAGAAGGGCATGGCATGACTTTCACCCACCGGGATTTCACCTGGCACCTCCGGACCTACCCTACAAAGCCGTTCTTCACTGTCCAGATGGTTTACACGAACAGGGGCAAACATCCATTGCAGATTTCGAAGTTGGTGCCCTGGTGTGTGGGCGATCCCAGAAAGGGGGCCCTGATTATGGGGCCAGGCGCGGACAGGACGCTTATCCTCGAAAATGGACGTCTCTTCAGCACCTTTAACGATTATGCGCAGGTGGTCCGCGAAAAATCTCTCAGCCAGTGGAATCTGGGCGCACACAACCCCGTCTCCGGACGATCGCTTATTGCCGGATTCCTGACCAACAACCGGGCCTATACCCAGATACGCATGGAGCGCAATGAGAAATCGCCCGGTGAGATATTCCCCTTATTTCGCGCGGAATGCGTCTATGACCCGCCATTGACGCTCGCTCCCGGGGCGTCGCTGGAATCGGAAATTCTCTATGTGGCTGTTGCGGAAGCGGACCCGCTGATCGGCCTGGAAAGGTTCGCCAAGGCCATGGCGGTGGTGAATGGCGTACGCGATGCGAGGCCCTTCATGCCGCATGGATGGGATTCCTGGAGCACGTCTTACCAGCGCAATATCAGCGAAGCGGCCATGCTCCGGGAACTCGAATTCGTGGATAAGCACTTGAAACGGTATGGGTGGCGGCATTTCGCCATTGACGCGGGATGGGAATGCGGCACGCCGGCCTGGGAGGCGCATCCCGACCGTTTTCCCGGCGGCATGAAGCGCATGGTCGAGGAAATTCAGGCACGTGGCATGACTGCAGGCATATGGATCAACCCGTTCAGCATTCCAAGACAATCCGAACTGGCGCAGCAGCATCCTGAATGGATGGCGGAGCCGCATGCGATGGGGCGCATGCTGGTGGGCAGGGACAATTACATCCTCGATATCACCGCGCCAGGCGCCTACGAACATGTGCGGAATCTCTGCGCGAAACTGGGGAGGACTTGGGGGTTTGATGCTCTCATGGAGGCTGACTTCGTCTATTATCTTCTTCTTGCCCAGGAATATTTTGACAAGAGCCTTACCCGGATTGAGGTGATGCGTCGGGGCATGCAGGCCATTCGGGAAGGTTTTGGCGACGACAAGTTCATCATGACGATGACCCCTCAGCCGGTCAATGCCGTCCATGCGGACGGCGTCCGGGTCGGATATGACAACAAGCCGGTGTGGCGCAGCGGGAATATCCAGGGCAACTGGGGGTGCGTGGAAAGCCTCACCAATGCCATACGGCGCTATTATTTCACGCCGCATCTCTATGTCGCCGACCAGGACGTGGCGTTTTTTGGTCATGAAGCGACCCGGAAACGCTGGAATGTGCTGGACCAGCCGCCGTTGACACGGGACCAGGCGCTGGCCTGGATGACCGGCGCGGCCCTGACCGGCGGCGTACTGAAGATAGGCGACCGATTTTCCGAACTGGACCCCAGTGAGGTAGCGGTGCTGCGAAAACTGCTGCCCTCCGTCGAGCGACCTGCACGTCCGTTGGATCTTTTCCAGGAGGACTCACCGCGTATCTGGCATCTGCCCATACGCACCCCCGCCGGGGAATGGCACATTGTCGGTGTCTTCAACTGGGACGAAGCCAATATCCGCACCATTGAGGTGCCTTTTGCGGCCATGGGCATTGCGCCGGACGCCTATTACACTGTCTTCGATTTCTGGCTGGACAAGTATTATGGCGTCGCGCGCGGAAAAATTGATGTGCAGCCTCCCGCCGGCGGGGTATGCCTGCTGGGATTGCGGCCGCACAGGGATCATCCCATCTTTCTTGCCAGCGATCGTCATTTCACGCAGGGCGCTTTGGATCATAAATCCATCACATGGGAGCCTGAGGCGCGTCGGCTGGAGGGCGTTTTTGAGGCTGTGGGGGATACGCCCTACCTGCTTCGCATGTTGGCGCCGCCGCCGTATGCCGTCCGGGAAGCCTATCTGAACGGCACCGCAACGCCATTCCGATTGGACGGCCAGGTCGTTGAGATATCGTTTCACGCGGGCACGGGGGGAGAAACGCGCTGGTTGCTTCAGTTCTGAAGTTCCAGTGTGAACCGCGATGCGGACGGCATTACCGTCTGGATTTGTTCGGCCAGGGCGGGAAAGGCATCCGTTGTCGGGGCTTCGACCCGAAACACGAGAGTGGTTTCCGCCTCGCTGCTGGTGTATTTCATGCGGGCTGCGATCACCCTGCAATGTGTCGCTTCGCATATGCGTTTGCTTATTGCCGAGAGGTCCGCATCGGTATGCGGCAGGCGCACGGTAAGCAGGAAATACCCCCGCGACGGCATTAACCGCTCCAGACTCTCAAACCCAACCACGACTATCAGCGCGATGAGGGTGGCCAGCACCGAAATCAGCAGGAATCCGGCGCCGATGGCCACGCCCAGGGCCGCCACAAACCAGATCATGGCCGCCGTGGTCAGCCCGCGCTGTTCGCGGCCAAAATGCAGGATCGCGCCGCCGCCAAGAAAGCCCACCCCCGTGATGATGCCTGCAGCGATGCGGCCCCGGTCCAGCCAGACCGGCATGTCTGCGCCGGCCCATTCCCACGCAAGCAGGTCGGATATCGCCATCAGCAGCGTTGCGCCGAGACATACCAGAATATGTGTGCGCAGCCCCGCCGCCCGCCCCTTGCGTTGTCGTTCATATCCCAGCACTCCGGAAAGCACCGACGCGACCACCAGTTTGACGCAGACTTCACCCCAGCCGGCATATGCAGGGGCAACAGCCAGTGTGCTGTTCGCGTGCTCCGCCGCCGCCGCAATCATCGGGATATGTGTTAAGAGCCATGTCATATCAAAAGGTTATCCCTGAGACTTTGTATGAGTCAACCCGAATGCCAGTATCTTACGGGTTTTTCCCTGAATTCCAGCGGGGGAAATCAGGGTTTTCACGGTTGTTCACGCGGCCACAATTTCGCTAGGTTATGTTTGTGCTTCATTGTGCGAGACCCTTGAAACAGGATTTATTCAAGGGAAACGATAGATCGGAGCAACCGAGACGGCATCGAAGTATTTGCAGAACGGCGCATCGGCGCCAATAGGTGGGAGCCTCGAAAGATCTGCCCACGGCAGCGCGGAAAGGACAGGGTAATGGACGGACGACTAATGATTGCAGTGATGTTCTTGTTGAGTGTCGTTTGCACAAGTGTCCCGGCGTATGCGGTCGAAGGGCCTGAATATGTGGGCCATTCGCAATGCAAGATATGCCACAACAAAAAGGAAGAGGGGGAAATCTGGAACGTTTGGAGCACCAAGAAACACGCGAAGGCATACGAAATGCTCGGAAGCCCGGAGGCCAAAGAGGTTGCGGAAAAGAAGGGACTGGGCAAGCCGCCCCAGGAAGCGCCGGAATGTTTGCGTTGCCATGTGACGGCGTACAACCCCGAAAAGGATCCGCCGCTTCCCGCCAAGATCGCCATGAAGGACGGCGTTCAATGCGAGACGTGCCATGGCCCGGCATCGCTCCATGTTAAGGACGGTCAAGCATTTAAGATGAAAAAGGACACGTCGGTGGACATGTCGGCCCACATGACGCGTGCGGATGAGAACGTCTGCCGGAGATGTCACAACGAGGAAAGTCCGACGTGGAATCCTGAGCGATACACACGCGAAGACGGCACGAAAACTGGATTCGATTATGAACAGGCGTGGAAAAAAATAGAGCATTCGATTCCGGGCAAAGAGAAGAAATAGTCTGCCCTTGGAAACCGCAGCATTCATTTGTGGCGTGTCTTTGCCCCGTAACCTGATGAACCGGTTCTTCGGGCCACGCCTTCAAGCCGTCTGCGGCGGAAAGCCAGACAATTTGTGAAGATGAATTGCGGAATATCCTGGAAATGGCGCGTGTATCCGGTGCGCGTGGTGGGCGCAGCGATGTTGAGTGGCGCCTTGATATTGACGTCCTGTGGCGGCGAGCAGCCGCGCACTGTCAGTGAAATCCGCACGGTCGAGCGTTCGGCGTTTTTCCCCGCAGGCGCGCCGACCAGCGCGCAACGCTTTGGCTTCTCGCCCGCGTCTTCGGATGGTTTTACTTCTGCGCCGGGATCGTCGTTATCGTGGCAGACCCCGCCCGGATGGCAGGACGCGGGCGCAACGGGCTTGCGCCTGGCGAATTTCCGCATCGGGCCGGCGGGGGAAGCGGAGTGCTATGTGACGATTCTGGGCGGCCCCGCCGGGGGTGTTGCACTCAATGTAAACCGTTGGCGATCGCAAATGGGCTTGGAGGAAGCCGATCCGGAAACCATTGCGCAGTTGCCGAAGATACCGCTGCTCGGCGCGGAAGCCGTATTCGTGGATTTGAAGGGGTCCTTTGGGGGCATGGTTGACGACGTTCATGCCCCCGCACGCGACATCCGGGAAGGGTATGCGCTTCTGGGCGCCATTTTGCAGCGGGAAGATGACACCGTGTTCCTGAAAATGACCGGGCCGGAGGAAATCCTCCAGCAGGAACGCGGGAATTTCATTGCCTTTTCTGTCTCGCTCCAGGATAGCGGAGGGGGTCCCGTAAGGACCGCCGCGGGCGGCGCGCCGTTCTCCGGCACGTTGCAGTGGGAGGCGCCGGCATCCTGGAAACGTCTGCCCGACAAGCCGATGCGCGCGGTCAGTTTTGGGCTGCCGGACGCGGAAAACGCCGAATGTTACATTGCATTGCTGCCGGGCGAGGCGGGCGGCCTTGCGGCGAACATCAACCGGTGGCGCGCAGAGATGGGCCAGGAGGCGCTGACCGACGAGGAGATTGCGAATCTCCCCAGGATTGACATCATGGGACGCGCCGCGCACATGGTCGCCGTTGAAGGCGCATTCACCGGCATGGACGGTATCACGCACCCGGGTTGGATGCTGCTTGGGGTTGTTGCCACCGTTCCGGAACAGACGCTTTTCGTCAAGATGACGGGGCCACGCGAGGCTGTACTGCAGGAGCAGGAAAATTTTGCGGCGTTTTCCCGGTCCCTTCATATCCCCAAAGCATGCCGCAGCAGGCCGGAGTGATTCCATTGGTCAATCTGGCGCGAAACCTTTACCGATTCCTTGCTTCAAGCGGGCTGGCCTGCATTGTGCTGCTGCTGCTCCTGCTGTTGACCTATCTCGGCACCCTTTACCAGACGGAATACGGGCTGTACGAGGCGCAGCAGCGCTATTTCAACTCCTTTGTGGTCATTCATTACGCTTTTGGCGTGATGCCGGCGCCCTTGCCGGGCGCCTATCTGCTGCTGACGGTGCTTTTCGTGAATCTTTTGTTGGGCGGAATCATCCGCGCGCGGAAGGGTTGGTCCAAACTCGGCATTCTCATCGGCCATGCCGGCATTCTCATTCTGCTGGTGGGCGGTTTTATCACCTATGAATATTCGGTCAGCGGCTATCTCAAACTTCATGAGGGCGAGCGGTCGGATATGTTTGAAAGTTACACCGAGTGGGAACTGGCCCTTATTGAAACCGGGATGGGAGAAACGGCGACGGAGTATGTCATCCACGACAAGGAACTCCGGGACGCCTGGTCTTTCAGGGGCGTGCGGTACCACATTGACGGGCTTCCGTTCGATCTGCATGTTTCAAAGTTCATGGAGAACGCCCAGCCCAGGCCGCTCACCGGGGCCAGCGCGCCAGGCGCGCCGATTGTGGACGGATTCTACCTGGAGCCGTTGCCGCGCGGCGATCGGGGGCGCGCCCTGCCGGGCGTCTATGTGGCGCTGTTGGAGGGGCAGTCGGAGCCGGGGTCGAAGGGAATTGTCTGGGCCGGCGCGGAACTCCCGCTCATGCTGCATGCTGCCGGAAGCGATTGGGTGTTCGAATTGCGGCGGCGGCGCTGGCAATTGCCTTTCACGGTTGCGCTGAACCAATTCACCCGGGAACTGTATCCGGGAACGCAAATCCCCAAGGTTTTCATGAGCGCAGTGACGAAGATCGAACAGGGCGTCGGCCAGGACCTGATGATCACGATGAATCAGCCGTTGCGCGAGCACGGCTACACGCTGTATCAATCATCGTGGGGGCCGGAAAATGCGCCGCCCGGCACCCGCCTGTATTCCGTGTTTGCCGTGGTGCGCAATCCCGCCGACCAATTCCCCCTTTATGCTTGCATCATTATCATGGTTGGTCTGACGGTGCATTTCGTGCAGAAATTGGTCGGCTATTTACGCCGGGAGGCGACGCTGGCGGCGGTGCGTCTGGTCGTGGTCGCATGGGGGATTGCGATGGGCCTCGTCGAGGGGGCAGGCGTGGTGCATGCGGCACAGGAAACACATCACTGGGAGCGAGACACGTTGCACTTTCTGGCAACGCTTCCAGTACTGGATGAGGGTCGAATCAAACCCCTCGACACAGTGGCCAATGTACGCCTGCTCCGGTTCAACGGCATGCGGCGCACCGTCAATCTCGAAGGCCGGCGCATTACGCCGATAGAGTGGCTGGCGGATTGCCTGTTCTTCCCGGAGCGCGCGAAAAAATACAAGACATTCCGCATAGACAACGACGACGTGATCGTGGCGCTGGGCATGTCGCCCGAAAAGAAGCGGGGCCGATACGCCTATGTGGAACTGGCGCCCGTGCGCGATCGGATGATCAGCCTTGCCCGGCAATACTCCGGGATTCCCGGGGAACAGCGCAACCCCGTGCAGCGGCAGGTCATCCACCTCGCCCACAATCTTCTCGAATTTGAGCGGCTGTGCGACTACCTGGCCTTTGCGCGCGCCCCGGTGGCAATTCCCCCGGATACGCCGATCGCGGCGCTGTTCCCGGAACAGGAACGGCCGCCGCTGCATGCGATGCTGGAAATGGCCCCCCGGATTATCGAGGAGATACGACAGGCCCGCCAGACGCCCGGCGACGCGGAAGCGGCGCAGGCCGCCTCCGAGGCGAAGCAACGCATGCTCGATTACATACGGGCGGTGCAGGAACAGGTTGGCGCTTCGGCTGCGTTGCGGCTTATCCCCCCGCCCGCGGAACGCGCGGACAAAGAATGGTTCACGCCCGAATCCCTCACCGATGCAGCCTTCAGCGGTGAAACTGCATCGCTGGATGAAAGCCTCTATTTGCTTTCGCTGCTGGAAAAAGCGGCCATGGAGGCCGATGGTCCTGAAAAGGTCCAGGCCAACCTGGCGCCGTTTCATGCCGCCGCAACAAGGCTTGCGGCGCTGCGCGAAGAGCATCCAAAGATCACTCTGGAGGTGTCGTACAACCGGCTCCAGCCCTTCTACTACAGCCTCGTGTTGTTTGTGATGTCCTTTTTCATGGTCACTTTTTCCTGGCTCCTGCCGCGTCACCGCGTCATGTACGCGGCGGGTTTTCTGTCGGTGTTGCTGCCAACGTTTCTGTTGGCGGGCGGGATCGCCATGCGCAGTGTGATTCGGGGACGCCCGCCGGTGACGACGCTCTATGAGACGATTTTGTTCACGGCGTTCGTCGCGGTGGCGGTGGCGCTGTTCATGGAGTATGTGCACCGGCGGCGGATTGTGCTGGCGGTAGCATCCCTACTGGGAACGGCCGGCATGTTCCTGGCTGCAAAATATGAAATCCGGGAAGGGGTGGATACGATGCCCAGCATGGTGGCGGTACTGGACACCAATTTCTGGCTGGCCACGCATGTCACGACAATTATCATGGGATACGGCGCGAGTTTTCTGGCCAGCGCCCTTGCGCACGTCTATGTCTTTGGACGCGCGCTGCGCGTCCATCACGAGGATCCTTCTTTCTATCGTCAACTCACGCGCATGATATACGGGGTGTTGTGTTTTTCATTGCTTTTCACGATGCTGGGGACCATTCTCGGCGGCATATGGGCCAACGAGAGTTGGGGGCGTTTCTGGGGCTGGGACCCCAAGGAGAACGGCGCGCTGATGATTGTGCTGTGGCAACTGGCAGTTTTTCATGCCCGGTATGGGGGATACCTCAAGGATTTCGGCGTCTCGTTGGCGGCGATCTTCAGCGGGGTGATTACCGCGTTCGCATGGTTTGGGGTGAATTTGCTGGGCGTGGGACTACACAGTTATGGGTTTTCCAGCGGCACCTACGGCGCCCTGCTGGGGTTTTACATTGCGCAGGGACTGGTCCTGTTGTTGGGGGCGGCGGTGTGGACATGGGAGGACAAGACAGGGCTGGGGTGGAAAATCAGTCCGGAGGTTGACGGGGCCGTGGAACAATAAACGCTTTCTCGAGCAACTTGCTGCGCGGAACGAAAGGAGATGGTCATATGCTTAACCGTTGGTTGGCTGTGATTGCCACATTGTTTGGCCGCAACTGGATCACCCTGTTTGGATCGGCATTGACCACAGCAAGCGCCATCTGCATTATCGGTTTTCTTTTATTGGGTTTCACCGATACGGAAGTCTCCCCATATCTTGATATCATGGCGTTGCTGATACTTCCCGCAGTTTTTGTTGCCGGACTGCTGGTGATTCCCGTGGGCGCGTGGTGGGATCGCCGGCGCAGGCGCTGTGAAGGCGAAACGCAGCCCGCTGCCGCTGCACAATTTCCGGTGATTGATCTGAATAATCCAAGTACGCGGCGGGCCGCTTTTCTCGTGACTGTCCTGACTGCGGTCAATCTCCTCATCATCTCCACCGTGACCTATCATGGGGTTCATTTCATGGACTCGGTGATGTTTTGCGGCACCGTTTGCCACACGGTGATGGAACCGGAACATACCGCCTACCTCGGCTCTCCGCACTCGCGCGTCAAATGCGTGGAATGTCATATCGGCCCCGGTGCACCTTGGTTCGTGCGTTCAAAACTTTCAGGACTGGGGCAGGTCATCGCGGTGACCCTGGGCACTTACCATCGTCCCATTCCCACCCCCGTGGAAAACCTGCGTCCCTCGCAGGACACCTGTGAGCAATGCCATTGGCCGGAGAAATTCACCGGCGACCGTGTCAGGGTGATCACCAAATTCCTCGAAGACGAGGAGAATACGCCGATCAAGACGGTCCTGTTGATGCACATCGGCGGAGGGGCCAGCGAACGCCACGGCATTCATAGTTGGCACATAGACCCCGACATTCGCACCAACTACATCCCGACGGATGACAGCCGCCAGGAGATCGCCTATGTCCGCGTGGAAAAAGGCGACGGTACGGTGCAGGAATTCAAGGCCAGGGACGCTGAGATTCCCACCGGCAAGGAACGCGTCATGGACTGCATTGACTGCCACAACCGGCCCACGCACATTTTCCAAATGCCCGACGAGGCTGTGGATGAGGCGCTGGCCAAGCGGCGTATTGATCGTTCCATCCCATATATCAAGAAGGTGGGGACGGAAGCCCTCGTCGAGGCCAGGGGAGATGCGGGGGACCTCAAGCATATAGTCGAGCGCGTGCAGTTGTACTACCGTGAGAATCACCCGGATTTCTACGCCGCCAATAAAGGGCAAGTGGACAAGGCGACGGACGAACTGGTTCGAATCTACAAGAGAAACGTTTTTCCGGACATGAAAGTCACATGGGGCACCTATCCCAACAATATCGGCCATTTGCATTGGCCCGGATGCACCCGGTGTCATAATGACAACCTGGTCACGGAAACGGGAGAAACCATCAGCGGCGACTGTTCAATCTGCCATACGGTTCTTGCCTGGGATGAAACCGAACCGAAAATCCTCGAAGACCTGCAGATACAGTGACTCCGCCGAATTTCCGCCCCCAAGCGGGTGTCCCTGTTCGCCGCAGTGGGGAATACAGCGCAAGAGTACCGGGTTCATTTGCGCCGATTCAGTATTTTTTCCTGATGTTTTGTACCCCGCTTCAACGTATTCTTTTTGTCAAAGCCTTTATATCAGATCAGGGTGTTGGAAACCGCTGAACACGCGACAGGAGGAGGAAATGATGAGATTAGGCCATGTGAAAAAGGGAGTGCTTGCGCTACTGGGCATCGCAATAGCGCTGGGGATGGGGGGATGCCCGCCGCCTGCGCAAATAACGGTGACGGTGGTCCCTGCCTATGCGGTGGTGGGAGTGGGCCAGACCATCGAACTCTTTGCCGAATCCACTTCGGCGGCGGACACGGCATTCACGTGGACATCCAGCAATGAAGCGGTTGCGCGCGTGGAAGTGGCGAAGAGCACGGCGGTGATTCTGCGGGCGATAAGGTCCGGCACGGCAACGATCCGGGCCACAGGGAATGTGAGCGGCGCCGTCGGCAAAGCGGTGATTTCCGTGCCAACTGAGCCAGGGGGGGGCGAAGGGGAAGGGGAAGGCGAGGGTGAAGTCGTTGCACCGGAGATTCCCGCACTGGCGCCCGGCCTCAATATCACCATCAAGTCGGTGAACATTCCAGCGGACTTGAGGCCGGTTGTACATTTTGAGGCGACAGATAATCTGGGTAAGCCCCTCATCCTGGCTGAATTCACCGACCTGCGCTTTGTGCTGGCGTACCTCAACGACCATCCAGTCAGCCCGCATTATACGAGTTATATCGTCAACAACGTTATGCAGGCCACCTTCGACGCCGCCCGGATCAACGGCGTCACGAAGAATCCCGATGGGTCTTTTACGTATAGATTTCAAAGCGCGCTTCCGGCGGGCTACAATCCGGCAGCCACGCATCAGTTGGCGGGGCAATTCCAGCGGCGGCACCTCGTCACGAATACTGTCTACAACGCCAATGCCGTAAGCGCGTTTCGGCCAGACGGCCAGCCGGTTACCCAGACGCGGGAAATTTCCACCACGGCGGTCTGCAACTCCTGCCACACGCGCCTGTCACTGCACGGCACCCGGCGCGAATTTCAGTATTGCATCGTCTGCCACAACCCCCAGAGCGTTGACCCCGATACCGGAAACACGGTGGATATGGCCGTAATGGTGCACAAGATTCACATGGGCGAGAATCTCCCCAGCGTGCAGCAGGGAACGCCCTATCGGCTCATTGGGTTCCAGAACAGCGTGCATGACTATTCGACGGTGCGCTTCCCGCAGGACGTGCGCAATTGCACCACGTGCCATCGCGACGCCCCACATGCGGATGCCTATCTGACGCGCCCGACGCGCGCCGCCTGCGGTTCCTGTCATGATCGGATCTGGTTCGGCAATCCCTGGGCAACGCCCGCCGGATACCACAATCACCCGTTTGACTTCGAGCAGCCCAACGACAGCCTGTGCTCCACCTGCCACCGGCCTGCCGCCCCGGCCGTGTCCCCCATCCTGGAGAGCCATGGCATCGAAGCCAACAAAGGCCCCGGTCTCGCCCTGGACATTGTCAGTGTCTTTGCGGATATGGCCGAAGACGGCCTTGCGATAAGCATTCAATTCAGCGCGGCGGACGGCAATGGAGTTCCTGTCTCGGATTTGGCGGGATTTAATGCCGAGGTGGGGGCTATTCTCGCATGGCCCGTCCCTGAGTTTCAGTTCAATGTTGCGGAAACCTTTGTGGGCGCCGGCCCTGCTTCGCCGCGGTTATTCAATCTCGGTGACGGTTTGTATCGCTACACTTTCGGCGCGCCGGCGCCGGGTGGCGGTGTCACATACGCCGTCGCGTTGCAGGGGCGTGTGCGGTTCATGATCGGCGCTGCGCAGTACCAGCAGGGAACCATGACGAACGGCTACACGGTTTTCACGGTGGACGGCAGCGAACCTGTCCACCGCCGTCAGGTCGTGGATGAGCACCGCTGCAATCAATGCCACGGCGAGGTTCGCGCCCATGGAACGCGACGCGTCGGTGTCGCGGTTTGTCTTATGTGTCACCATACACACCAGGCGGATCTCGCAGGCCGGGACAACAGCACGCCTCTCAGGCAGGTGGCCGATGCGGTAACGGTCAACTTCAAAGATATGATCCATCGTATCCACACGGGTGAAAACCTCACTATGCCTTACACCGTAATCGGCAGCCGGGGAACGGTGTATGATTTCACGCATGTGCGCTTCCCCGGCGATCGCCGGCAGTGCACAATATGTCATTTTGAAGGCACCTACGGTGTTCCCGTAGCCGACGAGGCGCTGCCAACCGTGATTGACAATACGATTACGGTCACGCAAATCCTGCCCGAACGGGCCGCCTGCACCTCATGCCACGATCATCCTCTCTCGAATATTCATGCGATTTTGATGTCGGATACGGAGAACGGCGTGGAATCGTGTGCGGTATGCCATGGCCAGGGGAGAGCGCGAGCGGTCCAGACCATCCACAATCTGGGCCCCTGATTCGCCTCCCTGCCGGAAATGTGTTATGGGGCGCGCAGGCACGTAATGCGTGCGCGCCCCTGCCGTCCCCGGAAATGTACGTCAGCGTGCTGGATTTGCATCTCATCATCCAGCCCACGCGGATGCTTTTCGCCGCTCCACTGTTGGGATGGAGTCCATACCAAATATATAATTACATAAATATACAGAGACATATTTCATATAGAACATAGACATAATCCCGTCATTGTGAGTTCCATGCCACTTTCCGTGGCGATTCGTAAAAGAAAGCGGATGCACTTTCGCAACATTTTGGACAAATGAAACTCGGTGTTCAGTAGATATCCCCGTTGCAGAGTATTTGTGTACGCTTTTGACGGCGATTCCAAGGAACCCCGGAGGGGTGCAGGACATTGGCCGGTGGTTGAGCGCAGCGATACCACCGGCCAATGTCCGATTTTCGTCCGGGGTGTTCTGGCCGCAGCACAAAAAGGCGCAATCAGAAGTTTCTGGTTTGCACAGGGTGAATAGGAAAGAGCCATTGAACTCAATTTCAGTCGGCCAAAGCATGACACACTTTTTTTTGCGAATCGCCGCCGAAGGTGGCAGGGGGATCACAATGACGGTGAGATGATGTCACTCAGACGGCTCTGATATGTCATTGGATTTATGAAATGGCGCAACTTAGTGGCAGGTTGTGCAAGTAGTCGTACTATTCATCGGGTGCGGGGCACGGAACGGGTTGCCGCCCGGATGGCAGACGCCGCATTTGGTCGGATAGATGCCGAGGATATGTGGCGAGGGCTTTGCCTTTCTATGCTCGATGCTGATATGACAGGTGGCGCAACCCGTGTCCTGGGGTGGGTAATGACAATTGGCGCAGTGGTGGTTGAGTGGTCGTCCCCAAGCGCCGCGATGCGAGGCAGGCTCCGTATTGCGGTGGCATTTCCAGCACGAGTCCTCATCGTGGCATGCGGCGCACCGCTCGCGGTCCCAGCGGGCGCGCAGCCCGTGCGGCTTTCTGCGCCAGGCAAGGGTGTGGTCACTGGGTGGGGTGGTCTGGTGACAGGTGTCACAGAAGGACTGGTCGTCGTGGCATAACCCGCAATAGGCCTGATCGTGCCGAAATTCCTGTCCGTGCGTTTTTTCCCATACGGCGGGCACATCGTGCGCTATCCGTGCGCCGCTGCGCCACAGTGGAATTTTGTCTTTTCTGATTTCCTGATGGCACACCGAGCATTCATTGAGGGCGGGGTCATTTTTCTCATGGCAATCCATGCAGAATTTTTTCAGGGGTCCTTTGGGCAGGGCGGATTTATCCGGCGCAGGGTGACAGGTGGCGCAGTGTATTTCCTGGGCGACATGCACTTCATGGGAGAACAGCACCTCGTCGCGCAGAAGTTGTTTTCGCGGGGTTACCAGTTGTTCAGGTCGGGTGTGGCACTGACCGCAGGCTTTTTTGTCCGCACTATCCTCATCAATTTCATGGCAGATGCCGCAGATGTCATGATTGGGCATGGCGGCGCGCGCGCCCTCAATGGCGTGGCAATCTGTGCAGTCCATGCCTTCTTCGGCGTGCTTTGCATGCGGGAACTGGATGCCGCGGTCGCCGCCGCGGCCAAACTTCATGGTCGTCAATGTCGCGCAAGCCGCCAGCAGCAGGCATATCAGCACGCCTGCGGCCAGCCGTTCACTCCCTTTAAAACGTTCACGCATGGGTTTCAATGCTCCCGCCTGCGATCAGAACTGAATGTTGTAACCGGCCTGAGCGCGCCAGTACGGCGCGTCCGGGCCATCGTCAATGTCGCATGTGACGCGCGCCTGGAGGCTCTGGTTTTTCGTCAGTTGCCACCGGCCTCGGACAAACACGGAATAAATGTTCTCGTGCGTTTTCACCGCCCAGTCGTCAAACAGGAAAACAATCGGGTTTCTCGTCAGATAATACCCCGGAATCAGGGACACCAGCAGCAGGTTCAACTCGCCGGGCCATGCCCGGTAACGGACCAGTCGGTCCTGGTAGCGTTCAAACGCGGTGCCGGCCGTCAGGCGGACATTCTTCCAACTTTTGTCCACTTCGCCGGTGATCGCCCATGAGCCTTCGTCGCCGGACACGATCCATTGTTCCAGCCCTGCTTTCAGGTTGACGCCGCACCCGACGTTATCCACAGCGGCCATCGCGGCCAGCCGGTGGTAATCGCGGTTGGCGGTCTTCCAATGGTCCTCCAGGGATTCATGCGCCTCCCACTCGAATGACAGCGTCAGTCTGGCGCCGACAGCCTTGTGCAGCGCAAGCGTAAAATGGTGGTAGCGCTCGAGATAGCCGAGGACGCGATAGTAGGCGGTGCTGTCGTTGATGCGGTCGCCGGCGCGTTTCATTCGGTTCTGGTAACTCAGATCATAGGTTAGTTTCCAGTCCGGAACAAATCCGGTGACGCGCAGGAGCAGTTGATCCGGTTCGCCGTCTTTCAGGTTGAAACGGCCGAATGCCTGAATATTTTCGGTCAGGCGCTGCCAGAGGCTGAAGGAGAGGAGGAAGTCGCGGGGTTCCGAGTTGAATCGGCGCGGCTGTCGTTGCGAAAACGCATCCAGCAGCAGGTTGCCGCGCGGCGGGGGGTATTTTCTTCGATTGTCTTCGCCATAGTGGCCGTCGAGCGCCAGCCGGGTTTTCGGATGGGGCGACCAGGAGACGCCGCCCCCGCCCAGCAGGTCTTCGTGGGTATCGTAATAGATGCTGGCGCGCGCGCCGCCGAAGACATACCAGTCCCAGCCATGGTGTCGCTGTTTGAAATAGACGCCGTCAATGCGGTTTGCCGCCGCGCCTTCCAGAATCCGCTGCCGGCCCACGCGGATGGTGGAATCGCCCCACAGGTCATCGTATTCGCCGTACAAATACAACAGGCGCGGGCGAATGGCTGTCTGTGAGGCGTCATTGATGTCGCGCAGGGTGCTGCCGCCCCGCGCGTCCGAGTCGAAGTCCACGTTCATCCACAACAGGCCGCGGAAACGCAGGCGGGGGATACTGGGTGGGGTTACGTCCAATTTGAGCGTCTGAACGAGGTCAATGTCGGACTCGCGATCATCCCATGCGGCGTCAATGCCGGACTCGAACCAGCCCGATATCCACTTCTTTTTTGGCGTTTCGGGTGCGTCGGGATCAGTGTTCGCCTGTTGTTCCGCGGCCTTATCCGCGCCGGCGGTTTCTGCGGCATCCGTCTCGGCGGCGTTGCCTGCCGCGCTCCATAGCGCCAGGCAGGCGGCAAGTGCGATAAGGCACACCCGGGCTATGCCTTTGCCCTCCAGGTCCAAGTCTGTCCCTCCCAAAATCACCGTATCGTTTCAGTAACGCCCAGTCAACTGCTCGACGGCTCACCGTCGTAGCGTTCTTCGTAGAGAATCTGGAGCAGTTGGTTGTGGCGGGGATTATCAACATCAAATGTCGGCGCGGTGATGACGGACCCGTCGTGGCAGCCCGCCGTTCCTGCGCAGGAATTGACAGGGGCCGGCGAAACGCCGGCGGCAATGGCGTCGAGAGTGGTCTGAGGCGGCAGTGGGGTCATCGTGTGCAGGTGCGGCCCCGCCGCTTGCAGTGCCCGGTCCAGCGGCGTCATGTGGCAGGCGGTACAGCGACTTGCCCCCGTCCCCACCGGATCATTGGAATGAAAGGTATGCGCTTCTATTGCGGCTTCGGATGTGAAATGGATTTGGGCGTGGCAATGGAGGCATAGCGAATTGTCCAGGAATTCGAGCCGTGTGGGCGTATGGGAATGCACGTCGTGGCAGTCGGCGCACCGGACGGTCTGGCTGGTGGCATGGCCGCTTGCGAGGTATTGGAGGGTCTGCGTCGGATGGCACGCCTCGCACAACCGATGGTGTTTTGGAAATGGGTCACGGGCCGGGTTCCGAATGAACAGGCCGCCACGACCGCCGTTGCGTACGTGAGATAGTCCCGGTCCATGGCATGCTTCACATTCCAGGGTACGGTGCACACTCATCGGGAAAGCCGATTGGTCGGGGGCGAGATAGCCGTTGTGACAGGTAAGACACACATCCTTGCCGACGTGTCCGGCAAGATTTATTCGGCAACCGTCGTTTCCCATGGACAGCAGGGCGGCGAGTGCCGGAAGCGCAAAGGCGACCGCAGAGCGCCTCCCTCGGCGCTTTTGCTCACCCAAGCGCCCTGAAAAGCCGCCTGGTCGCCTGTCGTCAGCATCGGTTGCCATCTTCCCTCCCGCGTATGACGGACGGACGGAACACCTTACCCCAAGGTGTATTCAGCATACCCCTGGCGCCGCATCCATTGCATCCGTAAAAAGTGCGGGTATTTTCCGGGGAAATCCGTAGGAATTGCGGGTGGGAACGCCCCCGAACATCCGCAGTTGTTGTCGCAGGAACTTGCCTTTGCCGGATCGGAGGACAACGTATTGCATCTGCTTCAGGAAACCGATATGGATGTTGTGCACAATTTCCATGAATGAGTGAAGACTTCGACGGGCGAATTGTGTTATCCTTAAACTTCCAACAGGTGTTCTGCTTTGGAAAAGGAGCGATAAACGATGTTTTTTTCGGGTATCAGTGACGAGGCGGGCCAGGCCATTGATACGCAGATCAAGGCGCATCAGGAACTGGGGTGGAATCATCTCGAACTGCGTCTCGTGGATGGCGTCAACCTGACCCAACTGCCTGATGAGAAATTTGAAGAGGTGTTTGCGAAAGTCACGGATGCCGGCATGAAGGTATCCTGTTTCGCGAGCGCAATTGCGAACTGGGCGCGCCCCATCACCTGCGATCCAAAGATTGACATTGATGATCTCAGGCGGGCGATTGTCCGGATGCATCGTTTTGGTACGCGGTTCATCCGGGTTATGAGTTATCCGAATGATCCGAATCACCCGCTGGATGAGGATGAGTGGCGGCGCGAGGCAATTTCGCGGATGAAGACGCTGGCGAGAATCGCTGAGGATGGCGGTATCGTGCTGGTGCATGAGAACTGCAGCGGGTGGGGGGGGCTTTCCGCGGAGAACAGCAATATCCTGTTGGGCGAGGTGAACAGTCCGGCCCTGAAGGTGGTCTTCGACACGGGCAATCCAGTCACCTACGGCCAGGATGCGTGGGATTATTACCAGAAAGTCTATGACAGCATTGTGTATGTCCACATCAAGGACGTCAAGCGCATCAACGGCGAGGACCACTATTGCTTCTGCGGCGAAGGTGACGGGTGCGTGCGCCGGATTGTCGGGGACCT
Source organism: uncultured bacterium (assembly GCA_937951485.1). Lineage (GTDB taxonomy): Bacteria > Hydrogenedentota > Hydrogenedentia > Hydrogenedentales > CAILVY01 > CALEDJ01. The sequence continues at coordinate 16,304 of CALEDJ010000007.1, read as the reverse complement.
GCTCGCAAAAGGCTATGACGGCGGCTTTTCCATCGAGCCGCATCTTGCCGCGGTGATCCATACCGGCCAGCAGGCGGAAAGTGCGGAGCAGTTGTATTCCAGTTATACGGAATATGGCAGACGGCTCATGAAGATCGTCGAGGAAGCGCGGCAATAGATACTGGACACTGAAAAATATTAGAGCAATTAGCCTTATCTGCAAGATGCCTATCTTCAATCGCGTAAGTGATACTTGACTCACAAAGGTTGAAAGTAGTATAGTTTTTGAGCGCAACGTGCGTCGGATGAGGCCTGGGCTGAGTGCCTGTCAAGTATCAAATAGGAGAAACAGGATATGTCACCACGCCAGAAAACAGAGACCCCCAAGGAAACACTGAAGGTTCTTGAGAGCATTAACATCCGCAGTTCGGTGGCCGTGTATGTGCAGATTGAAAACTGCATCCGCTTCGCAATCGCGAAGGGGATTCTCAAGGCTGGGGATCAGTTGCCGTCGGTGCGCGAACTTTCCGAGCGGCTCGAAGTGAACCCGAACACGGTAGCCAAATCCTACCGCGACTTGGAAGTGATGGGGTTGCTGTATACGCGGCGCGGTATGGGCGTGTTCATCAACAAGGGCATCGAGGCCAAGTGCAAGAGCGAAGTGTCGTCGGAACTGGTTTCCCGGATCCATGAAGTTGTGGCCGAAGCCAAGGCCGCCGGCTGGAATCAGCAGGACGTGCTGAGCGTCGTGCGCAAGTGTTTTGAAAGCGATGCCCCGCCCTACGCGCTGACGCCGCCACATATCGCCGCTCTGGCCAGGAACATAAAATAACGTTTTCGGTCGCTGATGATGCCGCCAAGGCGCCGGTTCCGCGCCCTTCCGAAGTGCAGGATGCTTTTCCACGTCTGAAGCAGATAACAGCGCGGATGTCAGAGAATTCTTCTTCTTGTGCAATATCGCCCTGGATTTGCCGGTGTGGGTGGAGTGTCGCTTCTTAACGTCCGGCAAGATGGGGCGTTATTTGTTAAGACGCAACCTGCTACACTGTTTCCATGACGACAAAAATTGGACAGGCGATCGGAGAACTTGCCGCGGCTGTTGAACGGCTGCGCGAAGCGACCAGGGGTTATCCGGCTCTGTCAGAAAAACTGTTCGGGGGGGCGGACACGTGGATACGGCTGCTCCAGTACAAACTCCTGCCGCATCTGGGCGGCGAGGGGTGTCTGGTGATTGCCGTGGCGGGGGGCACCAACACAGGCAAATCCACCGTGTTCAACATGCTGCTGGGCGGGAACGTCAGCCCGGTGCGCCCAACGGCGGCGGCGACCTGTCGCCCTGTGGTCGCCGCCAATGCCCGCCGCGCGTCACAATGTCTGGATGGACTGCTCCTGTCCGGGTTCCGGCCCCTTCCTCTCAGCGACCCCGATGCGCCCATCTCTCACGATACTCCTCCAGACGCTCTTTTCGTTTCGCAGCAGGACGCCCTGCCCGACCGTCTTGTGCTGATGGATATTCCGGATGTGGACTCGATTGACCGGGATCATTGGGAACTGGCGGAGAACATCCAGGCGGCGGGCGATGTGCTGGTTGCCGTGGTGACGCCGGAGAAATACAAGGACGAGCGCGTGGTGGCGTTCTTCCAGCGCGCCCGCGCCGCCGGGCGCCGCATCCTCCCGCTGATGAACAAGGCGGACCCGCGCCAGGACTACGCGGCGGCGCGGGCACAACTCGAAGATTTCCGCCGGAGCGCCGGTCTGGAACGCGGTCCTGCATTCGTGATGCCGCACGACTTCGATCTTGCAGGAAATTTTCAACGCGAAATCGCCCCGCTGGATGGTGAGAAACATTTGCGCGCCTATCTCGATACGCTGGACGCCGCATCCATCAAGACGGAAGTGTACCGGGACACCATCCGGCATTTTTCGACGCAATTCGGCGCATTCCTGGACATATTGGAGGATACCTCGAGACAACTGCGCGCTGTGGTGGCGGATTTTGAAGCGCGCGCGGATCAATGCGCCGAACAGTACGACCCGGAACCCGGCGAAGACGTCGGGCGGCTGGTGCATGATTTCGTGCAGTCCAAGCGCGGCCCGCTGCGCCGCGCCATCGGCTACGTTAACGATAAGGTTGGCCAGGGGATGTTTTCCGTATGGCGTCGTGCGGGCGCTGCATTGCGCGGTTACACGGAAAACGGCGAGGAAAGATCGGCGCGCACCGCCGATGATCTGGCCGAAACGCAGCGTCGGCGTGTTGAAACGCTCGCGTGCACTCTGGCAGAGAATTTTGTGCGGACTGTCCAGACGCTGGGCGAACCGGCGCAGTCCCTGGCGGGGGGGGAAGAGGCACTGAATATTGAAGCGGTTGTGCGCGAGATTGTGGAGGAGACAACGCGGAACGTCGAACTATCGCGAACGTTCCGGGAACATGCGCGGCAGACAATGGAAGCATGGTGGAACGATCACGCGGTGGGGCGGCGTGTTCTGATGGAGTTGGATTGGATTCTTGCTGCGTCTCCTTTTGCGGTGGCCCTGACCATGGGGGTGCTCACCGGCGGTTTCGGGGTGCCGGAAGTGGCCGCCATGAGCGGCACATTCGCCTCCACGTTCTTTGCCAAGATCATGGAACACCAATTCGCCGACCACTGGATTAAATTCGTTCAGCCCTGGCGCGATGAACAGCGGGCGCGTTTCCGGTGCGCGCTGCGGGCGCATCTTGCCGATGCGTTTCTCGCGAGGATTCGCGCCGCCATTGCCGTCTTGGAAGGAGAGGCCGTGGAAACCATGCGGAGGTGTCACGAACAGTGCCGGAAGGAATCCTGAGCCTCGTCGAGGAAATCGAGCGTTTGGCGGCCTATGATGGACCATGGCGGACCCTGCGCGGAGAAGCGGGCGCCCTGCGGCGCGCAGCGGCGGAATTGCGTGAACGCATGGACCGTTTGGACGATGTGCTGATCGTTGCGCTGGTCGGCGGGTCCGGGGTGGGAAAATCCACCCTCTTGAACGCCATCGCCGGAGACCAGATCGCCGAAACCTCCGAGATGCGCCCCTGTACCGCCGTTCCGATGATCTACCATCCGCCGGGTGCGCGGCTCGACTTCGACACATCCAACGCCGGGAGAGAGTCCTGGAAAAGCGTGCCGCGCTCGGCGCTCGAACATCTCATTCTCATTGACACGCCCGATTCCGACACCATCGTCCGTGAACACCGCGAAGCGGTGATTCGCACGCTTGAGAAATGTGACCTGATTATCATGTGTGGCAGCCAGGAGAAGTATCTTGACGAGGCCACCTGGTCGTTGTTGCGGCCGCTGCGCGGCGAACGCGCCATTGTCTGCGTGGAGACCAAGGCCGTGGGCCATGCCTCGATCCGAGAACACTGGCTGGCGCGGCTGCGCGAGGCGGGCATCGAAGCGACGGCGTATTTCCGGGTCCATGCCCTGCACACGCTGGACCGAAAACTTGCGGGGGTTGAGGAAGAAATTCCGGCGCAACCGGAGTATGATTTTCCTGATCTCGACCGCTTCCTCCGCCGGGAACTTACGCGCGAACGTATCGCACGCATCAAGCGCTCCAACGTAACCGGGCTGATCCGCCGCATCACGCAGCGGCTTGCGGCGCGCGCCGGCGAGCATGCGCCGGAAATCGAGCGCTTGCGTGTGCTTATCCGCGAGACCGACACTGCGATCGCCTGCGCTTGTCATGACTATCTCCGTGTCCGGGTTTTCGCTGCGCCGCACCTCTGGATGCACGCCCTTGACCGCGAGATCAGCCTGAGGGCCAAGGGGTTGATGGGCATGCTGTATCGCGTGGTGGAATGGCTGCGGAGCCTGCCCGCACGGTTGCCGCCACTGTTTTCCTGGGGTGTGCTGCGCGACACGACCGGCCGCGGCGCCATCGCTCTTCTGCGCAATGACGCGGAAGGAGAAGAAGCGGATCTTGTGTCGCCGACGTTGCGCGCCATTTATGATGATGAACGGGCGAAGATTTCGCTTGCGTTCACACAGGCGGGTTTCGATCCTCCCGACCCGGCGCAGAGTGTCGAGTTGTTCCAGCAAACGCTGAACGCACGGCTGGCCTCCGCGCTCGGCGGCCCCGTGCGCGAGCGCGTGCTGCGCGCCGCGCGGCTGCTGACCAGTTGGCCATTGACCATTCTCGCCGATGCGCCTCTTCTGGCCTTTCTGGGCTATGCCGGCTGGAAAGCCGTGTATACCTACTTCAGATCGCCGCTGCTGCCGACCGCCTTTTTCGTGCACAGCGGCGCAGTGTTCGGTATTCTGCTTGGGACCGAGTTGTTTTTCATGACGCTGGCGGTACGGGGCTTCGCTGCCATGGCGCGGCGCGGCGGACTCCGCGATCTGAAACGCGCCGTGCATGCGCCCGGCCTGGGGCTTCGCCTGGAACGCGAGGTGGTTGAGGATGCCGCGAAACAAATGGAAGCCATTCAACGGCTTGCAGCCCGTTTTGAGGCGTTGCTGCAATAGCGGCGGTGATACTGTTGCAAGGACACAAAGGACATAAAAGACATAAAGGACTTAAGCCGACACATTTTTCCTGGGGTATGCCTTTCCGTTTTGGCCACTTTGTCCCAGGTGCCTGCTGCGCCTGAGTGTTCCATGATGTTCCCTGGACCTCATGGTCCCTTTTTTTGACGAGTCCCCCTGTCTCATGCGATAAAATGATCGTGTGGGTGCGTAGCACCACGGCCTTTGGAAACCGCGGGAGAAGAACCACGCATGACGCAAGGCGATTTCGTCACCCTGCTGGTCGCCATCGGTGCGTTGCTGGCGTTGGCGAGAACGCTGGGAGAATTGCTCCGGCGCTTCAATTTGCCTGCTGTCCTGGGGGAAATCCTGGCGGGCATCATCGTCGGCCCGACGGTTCTGGGCATGCTGGCGCCGGGTTTGCAGGCGCAATTATTTCCTGCCACGGGACCTGTCCACGTCACTCTGAGCGGCTTGGCGGAACTTGCGGTGGTGCTCTTCCTGTTCGTTGCGGGCATGGAGGTGGACCTCTCCACCATGTGGGAGCGGGGCCGGACCACCTTTGTCATCAGTGTTTTTTCCATGTCGGTGCCGTTTATTCTGGGATTCTCCCTCGCGTGGCATGTGCCCGCGCTGTTTGAATTCGACATCAGCGGCGACCGCTTTGTCTTTGCGCTGTTCCTGGGCACGTGCATGGCCATATCGGCGCTGCCGGTGATTGCGCGTACCCTCATGGACCTCAACCTCTTCCACACGGATTTCGGCATGGTGATCATTGCTGTGGCCATTTTCAACGACTTGTGCGGCTGGCTGATTTTTGCCGGCATTCTGGCGCTGATCGGCGAAGGCCGCGGATTCCCCGTCCGGATGACGATTCCCCTCACCCTGGCCTATGCCGCCGTCATGCTGACCGGCGGGCGATGGCTTATCCATCGCTGTCTGCCGTGGTTTCAGGCGCACACCGCGTGGCCGGGCGGCATCCTTGCGCTGGGCCTGATCCTGGCCCTGTTGAACGGCGCATTCACGGAATGGATCGGCGTGCACGCCATCTTCGGGGCGTTTCTGTTCGGCGTGGCGATCGGCGATTCGCCGCATCTGCGGCAGCACACGCGCAACATCATCCGTGAGTTCATCTCCTCCATTTTCGCGCCGCTGTTTTTCGCCACCATCGGCCTCAAGGTCAATTTTGCATTGCATTTCGATTTCACGCTGGTGACGGTGCTCTTCGCGTTCGCCTGCGCGGGCAAGATTGTGGGATGTTCCGTGGCCGCGCGTGTCGTCGGTATGACGGCGCGGGAATCCTGGGGTTTGGGTTTTGCCCTGAACAGCCGGGGCGCCATGGAAATTGTGCTGGGGTTGCTCGGCCTGCAATTCGGCATCATCAACGAGCGCGTCTTTGTCGCCCTGGTCGTAGTGGCGCTTGGCACCTCGATCATCAGTGGTCCGCTGATGCAATTGGTCCTGGGGCTTAAGAAGCCCAGGCGGATTGGCCGCTACCTTACCGGGCGCACCTATGTGGGGCACTTGGCGGCAGGGGACAGCCTGGGCGCCATCCGGCAACTTTCCCAGGCCGCCGCCGCCGCCAGTGGCCTCGACACCGAGGAAGTGGTCAAAGCGGTCTGGGCGCGGGAAAAGATCATGTCCACCGGCATTGGCGATGGTGTCGCCATCCCGCACGCTCGCATGAGGGAATTGGCCGCGCCCGTGGTGGCTGTGGGCATTTCCCCCGATGGTATTGATTTCAACGCGCGCGACGGCGAGCCCGCCAGAATCATCTTCCTGATTCTTACGCCGATGCGCGACGAAGGCGCGCAATTGGAAATCCTGGCCGACATTTCTCGCACGTTCCACAACGCCGATGCGCGTGAACAGGCCCTCAACGCCCGAAACTACACCGAATTCCTCGCTCTCCTCAACGTCGGCGACAGCGCGTAAAGGGCCCGCCTGCACAATACCGCAACGACGCATTTTCACTCAAATGCCGGAAGATATTGCGGAACTCGGTTCAGAAACTGTAATCGGCGATGGCGGCGGCGGCTTCCTCGGAGACGGGGTAGTCGCCGGGATAGCGGATATAGGCGACGTGGCCGTCCATGTAGAGGACGTTGGAACCGCCGGGAATGTGGTTGAAGTTTCTGGCCCGGGTGGTGACGGTATCCATCATGACGGGGATTTTCGATTGCGCCTGGGCGCTTGTGGCGGGCTGGTTGATGTCGGTGATGAGGAAGCGTTCGATACCTTCGCGCAGCCGATAGACCACGTCGCCTTCCCCGTTGCCGGTGCCTGGACCCTGTCCGCCGGGATCGGAGACAACGTTCAAATCGCGGTCCTTCACGGGATGATCAATGTTGGCCGAGAATGAGACGCCGTAAGCGCGTTGAATCGCCGCCACATTGACGAGTTCAATCGGCCGCATGCTCACCCAGCCGAGGTAGATGTAACTGAGGGTGCTGAAGCGGTCGGGATTCACGACGCGCCGGCCTTCCGGCGTGAGGCGATACCAGAAGCCCACATTGTCCGGACCGCCGCTGGTGAGCAGGGTCTGGCCATCCTGGTCTGAGGGGCAGGCCAGCACCTTGTCGTCTGTCAGGTATTCGGGATACAGGGCGGGGCCGTCCACGCCCGCAAGACCGCGCCGCGTGCGCGGGAATTTCTGGCCGGGCGCTTCGTTTGCGTACATCTTGAAAGAAAGCCCCAATTGCTTGAGGTTGTTCTGGCAACTGGAGCGCCGGGCCGCTTCGCGCGCCCGCGCCAGCGCAGGCAACAGGATCGCTGCAAGGATGCCGATGATCGCGATGACCACCAGCAGTTCAATGAGGGTGAATCCGCAGTTTTGGCGTGTGTTTGGGCATTTCATGAGCATAGATCCTTATACTGGTCAGACATGTCAGACATGTCTGACGAGGCTGACAAAAAAGAAACCATCGGATTCTCTGTTGTGCCGCTTCATTTCATCGGCCTTCAGGTTCGCCGCCTTCGCCCTGCGCATCCTGTGGCAACAGCCGCAACGCGGCGAAGCAGGGCAGGTGATCGGAGGCGATGCGTGTTTTTGGGGTGTCCACAATGCTGAAGGATACCGTATCCCAATGTCGCGTGGCGAGGATGAAGTCAATGCGCCGGCGCGGATTGGTGGTGGGCACGGTGCCCGCAGGCATATCGGGGGCGGGTGCGTAGGTGTCGGTGAATCGTTCCAGAAGATGTCGCAGGCCGGGAGCGTTGTGCTGTTCATTCAGGTCCCCCGCCAGTATCGTGGGAACATCGCGCAATGCCGTCGTGATGGCCTTGGCCTGGGCAAGGCGTTCTCCGGCGTCGAGGCCGAGGTGTGTGTTCATGATGTCCACCTCACGGCCTTCCCAGCGCACGGTAAGAATCAGGCATCCGCGTGGTTCCTTGTCCTTGGGATTGGGCAGGGCGACATTGCGCCACGAGACGACATCAAGGCGGGTCAGTGTGGCGTTGCCGTATTCTCCGTCGTCGAAGCGGTAATTGGCGCCGAAGATAGCCTTCATCCCGGTCTTTTCGGCGAGGATCGCGGGGAAATCCAGGCGGTCGGTCCGCGAAAGATGACGGTCCACCTCCTGCAGACAGACCACATCGGGGTTATGTGCCAGGATAATGTCCGCAATGCGGTCGAGGTCTGCTTTGCCATCCATTCCTTCGCCGTGGTGAATGTTGTAGCAAAAGATCCGCAATGCCAACGCCTCCGCTTCTACGTTACCGGCGCATGCTGCAGTAACGAACACAAGCAGCGAAAAGAGATGCCGCATGACTGATCTCCTTGTCGTTTCCCGGATTGGATTATCGCCCAATCTTTGTGCTTTCGTAACATTTTAGCCGAATGAAGTAACCACTGGGCATAACTTCGTCAGTGAGAGTTCCCTGAAGTGATCCCCAAAAACTGGACGGTTATCATGGTGTGTTATTACGGGTTGAGGATGTCCAGCGGGGAGGGTCGTGATGAAGCAAGACCGGAGGCAGCATAGCGCGGAGACGAAGGCGAAGGCAGCGTTGGAAGCGTTGCGAGGTATGCGGACGGTGAACGAGATCGCCAGCGAGTACGGCGACCATCCGAACCAGGTGGCGCAATGGAAGAAACAGGCGGTGGCCGGCCTGTCGGAGGTCTTCTCCAACGGTCGCGCACGGCAGGAACAGGCGGAGTCGGATCTGCGCGACCGGCTGTACGAGGAGATCGGCCGGCTGAAGTTCGAGTTGGATTGGCTCAAAAAAACTGGGCCGTGCCGGTTGAAGCAAGGCGCGCCATGGCGCAATGCGGACATCCGGCGCTTTCGGTGGGGACTCGTGTACCTCATGGCCATCATAAACTGGTTCAGCCGCTCCGTGCTGGTATGGCGATTGTCCACCACGCTGGAGACCGATTTCTGCGTCGAAGCGCTCGACGAGGCGTTGGGACGGCACGGCGCGCCGGCGATCTTCAACAGCGACCAAGGTTCGCAGTTCACGAGCGAGGCGTTCACGGACCGGTTGCTGCGCCAAGGCGTGCGGATCAGCATGGACGGACGCGGCCGAGCCTTCGACAACATCTTCATCGAGCGGTTGTGGCGGACGGTCAAGTACGAGGAAATCTACCTGCGCGACTACGAGAGCGCCCCGCAGGCGCGCGAAAGCCTGGGCGCGTACTTCACGTTCTACAACGGGGAGCGCCGGCACCAAGCCCTTAACAACGCCACGCCCTGGCAAAGGCACTACGCCGGGAGCATGTCATGAACGCCCGCGGCCACGTCTTGACAGGAGACGCAAGGTGTGCTAGAGTAACCTTGTCGGAATAAAGAAACGGAAAAGACCAGTCCACGACTCCGGGTTCTGGTCCTTCCTTTCTGTTCGAATAGATCGGTGGATGGGTGCAAGGGGCGGACATCGCCACCTGAGATCACCCGAAAACGTGCCTAAGAGGTGGGGATCCTCTCATAAAGTGTGTAGCGTGTGGGTGAGGATTCTTGAGTATGGGAGGGAAAATGAGTAAGCGTTTTCTAATCGCAGAATTTGTGTGTATTTTGGTACCAATAATCATGACAGGATGCCAAACCAAGCCTCCGTATGCACGAATGACATACACTGCAGTTCCAGTAAAGAATTCCCAGCCGGTGACATCCACAGCGTTCAATGTAACCAGATTTTTTGATATGCGAGGCGAAAAAACAGGATTGATGACGCCTGAAAGCCGGAAAAGGCAAGTAGTCGGGATTTTGTGCAATGAAGACCTTGGCAATTGGGTGACCAATGCCATTTTCAAGGAATTGCAGGTGCGTGGCTACAATGCCAAGCTTGTGAATGCGGTAGATATCCCTGATGATGAATATGAGATTGGTGGTAGTGTGCATATGGTGGAGTACGAACGTGGTGGGCGTGGTTTCTATTTCAAAGTGCTTATAAATGCTACCATCAAATACAACGATGTTGTGATCTGGAACAGGCAGTATTTTAGTTCTGTCGGGGGTAAGCCATCCGTAAAAGGGGCACCGAAATCATTTGAAAAGAGTCTTCGAAAAGCGATGAGCACAATGTTCAGCGACCTTGAGCCGCTGATTGGGGGTTTGGAGGGTATTCAGTCATGAAGAACACCACATATGCAATCGTTTCGTTTATTCTTCTTCTGTGCTGTGGTTGTGCCACGAAGGAACAGGGACCTAATCTTGATGTAATGTGGAATGTTCCTCATCCATCACCAGAAACAATTCCCGTTAAAGTTTCCGTCTTAGGAGAAAGCCCGGCGCACGATTCGGGCATAGTGGAGAAGTGTTTCGCAAATTTAGTTAGCACGGGAATGAGTGCAGGTCTGGGGGAAGTATTTGCACTGGCGGCCGGTGAGGACATAGATTTACCCGAATCTGCTTCACAGGTGCAACTTACAGAAAAATCTTCTAAAAATAAAGAAAAACCCTCGGAAGGTGAGACGGCAGGATTACGGAAGGTAAACAAAGAGACGATTACAGAATTGGCCTTAATGAGCGCCGATTTGGGCATCGTGGCGCTTGAGAAAGGCAATATGGATATATCAGTAAAGGCTCTAGATATCGCATTGCAGATTATGACATCATTCGGCGGCGATGAAAAGAATTTGAAGAAAGCGGTGTCGCTTTGGGGTTCGGAGTCTTTGAAAGAATTCAAGGGGGAGCCGCACGAAAGAGCAGTAGTGTTTTTCTGGCGAGGTCTGGCCTATCTTGCTGCAGGTGATCTTGAGAATGCCAGAGCGTGCTTTAAGAGTGCAAATCTTGAAGATGAATATGCCAAGGATCCTGACCAACGGGGTAACTGGATCGTGGCGGACATTATGGAGCGTCAGTGCTCGGTTTGGATTGGCGATGGCCTTGAAGATAGCCTGGAAGATCGAATGCGTCTAGCATATCCTGGAGTACCGATTCCACCTGCGCTCAAGGAAAACACCGTTGTTATCGTGTTTGCGCTGGGTTATCCACCGCTCAAACAAGCGGCTGGCTATCACGGCTCATTGCTTGCATATCAAAGAGCAGATACTGGGGCCGCAGGCGCAGGGATCGTGCCAGTTGGGCAAATAGAATCAAAGAGGGTGGAACCCATTGAAGATGTTGTCATGCAAGCCGTATGCAGAGGGCAGCGGGTTATGGACCAGAGGCTCGATAAGATGGCCAAGACCAAAGACAACCTCAAACGGGGTGGCGATATTATGGAGCAGGTGGGAGGACAATTACCCTACATAGGGATTCTTTTCCAAATAGGTGGTCAAGCCATGCGAGGAGCGGCAGCAAAGACCAAAGCATTCGCCGATACACGCAGTCTTTATTCTGTTCCTTCCTATATTGCCGTTGCATTCATGCGACCGCAAGATGCCTTGGATGCAAAACTACAGATATTGAATGTAAATGGTGAATGTTTGGCAGTGGCAAATATGCCTTCAGTACCCGATTCGTCAAGACCGGTCGTAGTACTTGCTCGGTATGCGGGTTTCCCATATGAATTAGAAACTGTTGTTGATCCCAACGCCCCTACGAGGGAACAAGTAGTTGAAGCAGCCCAAAAAGGCAAAAGAAAGAAAAGCTGATTCTTATTATTATTGAAACAGATGTAATATATGAACTTATAAGGCAAAAGAAGATGAGGATTTGTGCCCGACGAAAATGTTTTTTGCTGTAAATAGTTTTTTGACGGGAAGTGACTTATCCGCAAGATGAAAGACTCCACACACGATACTGTGTGAATTCAAAGTTTCGCAATGGCAATGAACGCAGGCCAGTTGATGAAAAGCCTTGTTGTCAGGATATGAATCCTAAATGTGATGCGAAGAGAGAGGAAACCCCCTATGAACAGCAGAGTTTGTAGACTCTTCCTGATAAGTGCGTTCACTGTGATCTTTGCCTCCTGCCATACGGTTCAGGGACCGGTGCCAGCTTTGCCTGACACATTTTACTCCCCCTACACTGCTGACGGCTCCCTTGCTGCATGGGCCACGCGTGCCATAGATCGGGGTTTAGGCAATCAATTGTATACCGAGGTTGCAGCGTTCCCGGACAACCGCGCAACGAGAGGCACAACTGGAGTCGTGAAGGTAAATAAAACGACCAAAACTGACCGTATCGTAGCGGAGCGTTCTGCTAATCTATGTGGTGGATGGGATTTTATCGCCAGAACAAGCGACAAGAGTTTCAATACAGCAGACGCGCTTGCAGTAGACTTGTTTATCCAGCACGCAGGACACCCGATGTACACCGAGGCAGTTGCGGCGGCAATGATGGTTTATCCCGAGTTGCGGTCAAAATATTATATTGTCAATTACGGTGGATGGCGGAGACAGACAAGGATCAAATAGTCGTATTGTCATATTCAAAATGTGGCGGATGATCTATCTTTGGAAAAAAATTGTGGAGGTAATCGGGCCGTGCCGAGAACAAAGCCAAGTCAAAGAACGCAAAGATATTTTGAAAGGGCGTGCAGCGTTTTTCTCGTTCTTCTTGTGTTTGTTGTATCAGGATGTGGTACCACAAGTGCTACGACTGGCGTGCGACACAGGTCAGGAAATATAAATCCTAAATATAAGGATCCCGGAGCAATTTCCAACACGACAACGACAGAGATTGAATCGTTTGATATCAAGGGTGCATGTAGTAAGATGGTGGGGAAAATTCTTCAAAATCCACTGATTGCGGGGCAAGCGCGGCCACCACATGTGGTCATTGATGCCAGGTACTTCCGCAACCAAACAGCGTCAAGATTCAATATGAATCTTTTGGTTGATCAGTTTCGTGCAGATCTGATCAATGCCGCCAACGGAAGAATCATCTTTGTTTCGCGCGAAGCGGCCGCCATGATTGAAGAAGAACGTGATTTACGGGAAATTGGGGAAGTAGGCAGGGGTGTTACCCCGCCAGCCAGCGTGGCATTAGGCGCTGATTATCGCCTTCATGGAAGACTCACCGACCATTCGATCGTTGATGAAGTTTCTGGAAAACGGGATCGTTATACGCAAATTTTATTCGAACTTGTGGATATCCAAACCGGACAAATAGTATTCAGTGATTATTATGATTTAAAAAAGGAAGTATTAGTACCAGTTGTGTATAGATAATTGCAACAATAATGATTGTATACAGAATTATGAGGGATATATGAAAAAATCAGGTCAATTCCTTTTCGTCGTTGTCGCTCTTGCTGTGCTGCTCATCCTTGGATGTCACAGCAAAGTGATGACGCGTTTTGATGAGGGAACAGAACCGGGCGCGACTGTTGACCTTCCCGGTGCCGGTCCCCGGATGAACAATGTGGGATTCTTGACACCTGGGCTCAATCGAAGAGTGGCAGTCGAACAAACAAATGCGATGCGCACTCCCACCAATACTCTTGAAGTTTATTGTGTTTTCCGCAATCGTACCCGATATACCCAGCAGTTGCAGGTTCGGACGCAGTTTTTCGGTCAACAAGGAGAGCCGCTGGAGGGGCCTGACGCATGGCAGAACGTGTTCTTGGGTCCCAACACCATACAGACTTATCGTACTTATTCCACAAGAACTGATCCTGCCTATTATTACATTGAGGTTCAAGAGATGCCCTAAAGGGAGATAGATGACATGTTCACAAAACGGATAATTGTGAGGGCAGGTATTGTTGCTTCCGTTCTTGTCGAGATGCTTATAGGCTTTTCGTGTTCCACAAAGGATCAGTCGGTTGTCATTGATCGTCCAACACAACCCGGTGTAGTGCCTCCGCCAATTCAGGATGTTTCGGCACCGCAACCTTATCGTCCGGATGAATATGTTTCCAGCGACTCTGCAGCCGCTTCTAATGCTTTTCCAGCACTTGTATCAGCCTTTCAAGTGGCATATGCCAATTCAAATCACCCAAGAATCGCGATTTACGTTAACCGCATTCTCAGCGGCGAGGTGAGGGATTGGGATACGCCTGTACGTATACAACAAAGGTATGAAGAATCCGCACAAGTGAGAATCAAGGGACAAGAAGGAACTACCCAAGACACCCACGCGAAAGGAAGTTTAGGACCAGTTTCAATTCACTTTGAAAAGGATTCAAAAGAAGTAAAAGACGGAAAAGCAGAACTGTCATATGATGTACATGGAAGCGCGAGCGCGTCTATCCAGACACCGATTAGAGACAATTCCGAGGGAATGCCTTTGGAGGAACAATGGGCGTGGCGACTTGAGGACGCCATTGAAGCCCCCCTGTTACAAGGAGGGGCTTCTCTTGTCGACCGAAAAGTTATTATGCGACTGGTGGCCGCTGACGCAAGACCTGGAGCAGCAGAGTCATCCGTCAAGACTATTGAGATGTCTGCCTTAAAAGGATATGCAGATATTCTTGCTGAAGTAACGATCAGTCGTGCGCCTGATAGAAAATATGGATACATATATCGGGTACGGCTTTATGAGGTAAATACAGGCCGTGTTATTGCAACCAGCAGTAGTGCCGGTTGGCCCCCATCCAGACGTTCCCAAGCACGTGGAGAACTTGTAGCAACCGATACGGGATACGAACGTCTAGGCTACGCTAATCCTGAAAAACTTGGCATGTGGCTGGCCGAGGATATAATGCGGGGACTTCAAGGCTCTTTGTGAATAGCAATAGTATGTATCTTGAGAGTACCGAATTCTCGGATTACCCCTTATCCTTCTGAATCTGCTTGAGTTTACACAATTCGATGGCCAGCGTCACCCATTCTTGGGTGAGTGTCTTGAAGTTGCGGTAGTTGTGGATCTGCTGTTTCACTTCTTTGAGGCGTGCGGGGGATGCGTATTCGGTGTGTCCCCTTCCAGGATGGGTGTAACTTAGTTGTGCGTACTGGCCGCCCCAGCGTCTGGATTGGGTGGAAAGCGATCGTGGCCGCATGTCGCCCAAGCGCGCGAGGCTCTTCTTGATCTGTTCGATGCGACGTGCTATCCGGCGCGGCTTTGGCCATATCGGCGTTTTCCTTCTCTTTGCCTGGTTCGCGTAACAGTGTGCTATTGCATATGTATTATTATAGAGATACATCCCCGCGATCTCAAGCGGGCGAATCACGCCATCTAAAATCTTACCTGGAGACAAATCGTCGAGACATTTGCGATCTTACCGAACAGAACAATACAAGGGAGGTCGCAAGATGGCTGGAGAACGTTTGGAGAAGGCGTTGAAGAGGTTCCGTCAGCGGTACGCGAAGGCCGGTCAAAGTGGGAAAAGTACGGTGCTTAACGAGTTCTGCGCGGCAACAGGTTATCATCGTAAATACGCGATCGCGCTGTTGAACCGTCCGGCGGATGAGGCGGTCAAGGTGCTCAAGCGCCGCCGGGGTCCGACATATTCGGAGGCGGCCCTTCGGGCGATAGAAATAGTCTGGAAAGCGGCCGGGTGTCCGTGGTCGCAACGGCTCAAGGCGCTGTTGCCACTGTGGCTGCCGTGGCTGCGCAAGCGCCTGCCCCAATTGACGCCTGCGGTAGAGCAGGAGATGTTGCGGATTTCGGCGCGTCAACTCGACCGGCGGCTGCGGCGCAAGAAGCAGCTTCTCAAGCGGCGCATGTACGGGCGCACCAAACCCGGAACGCTGCTTAAGCACCAGATTCCGGTGAAGACGGACCATTGGGATGTTGCGGAGCCCGGCTACCTGGAGACAGACCTGGTCAGTCATTCCGGCGACAGTGCGTCCGGACAATTCCTCCACTCGCTGAACGTCACAGACATTCATACCGGCTGGGTGGAAACCCGCGCCATCATGGGCAAAGGGGAGACCGGCGTCGTGGAGGCGTTGGATGGTATCCGCCGGGAATTGCCGTTTCTCTTGCGGGCCATCGACTCCGACAACGGCTCCGAATTCATCAATTATCACCTCTACCGCTACTGTCAAAAACACCGCGTCGAGTTCACCCGCGGGCGCCCCTACAAGAAGGACGACAACGCCCACATCGAGCAGAAAAACTGGACCCATGTGCGCCGGATCTTCGGCTGGGACCGCTACGACACATGCGCCCTTCAGGCCGCGATGAACGACCTGTACACGCAGGAACTGCGGCTCATGATGAACCTGTACCAACCTTCCGTGAAACTGCGCGCCAAAGAGCGCGTGGGCGCGCGCTTGCGGCGGCGCTACGACGACGCCCAGACGCCCCTGGACCGCCTTATAGCCGGCCGCGCCCTTAAAGACCTTCCGCCCGCGGTGCGACGGCTTGTGGTCTTACGAGAGCAGACGGACCCCTTTGCGCTCAGCGTGGCCATTGAGAAAAAACTGGCCGTGATTGCCGCCCTTCGGCAAGAAAACGCCCGTCAACAAAATACTGAACTACAGATGTCGCACACCCTCCCCTCGGGGAGGGTGTGCCAGGAGACCCCTCATGCCAAAACCAAAGCCTCCCAAGGGTAAGATCGCAA